>CAVQFM010000025.1:0-65354 GCA_963711705.1 uncultured Actinomycetes bacterium | reverse complement strand
GGTCGAGGACGGGCAGATCCCGGCTTCGAAATCTACGCGGGTCTGCCGCTGGCCTGTCGCTTGGCTAGTGATGAAATCCGGCTCCTGCAATGATCTCGGTGGCGAGAACCACGGCGACGAGCCAGTCCACGGCGGCGCAAAACGGCGGCCACCACCGTGTGTTGGCCACGTAGTGGCTGCGCTCCTGCCAGAAGTCTTTGAGACCGTGACCTGCGTAGCCAAGGACGAGGAGCCAGGCCGATCCGGTGACCCCTGCGGCGGCAAGCAAGACGAACGCGCCAGCGATGGTGCACTCGACGGCGATCACCTTGGGTCTTCCGTCTGCCACGGCGAACCCGATGTAGACCGCTGCGATCAGGGCTAGCAAAAGTGCCTGGACGGTTGCCTGGTCGAGCCACCGGAGGGCGAGCGGCGACGCGGCCTGGATGGCGCCGAATGCCAGTCCCCACAGGACCGGTACACGTATCGACTGCTCCCTCTGCGGGGTAAGCGTGGGGGTAGATTGGGTGTCATGGCCGGTGCCTCCTGGCGGCGGCCGGGAGGGACACGGCACCGGCCGCTGCTGCAATGGTGGGGGCGAAAGAGGCCGGTGGGCTGCCAGGCCACGGGCGGGCGGCCACCCGGAGGTGAGCACGGCCCGCAGTTCGATTCTTCATGCCTGCAGCGACGTGATCTGCCCGGCCAGGAACGCCGCGTCCCTGCCCACCCAGCCGAGCAGCGCGGAGCCGCGGGTGTGCTGCCAGGTTAGGCCGAGCATGTACAAGCCCGGCGAAGACGTCACGCCACGTTTGTGCAGGATGTGTCCCTGGCCGTTCTTCACCTCTTGAATGTCGATCCACGAGTGGTCGGCTGTGAACCCGGTGGCCCACACCACGGCTTCGAAGTCCGCGGCGCTGCCGTCGGCGAAGGTCACGGTCCGCCCGGCCGCGCTCGCCGCCCGGGTCCGGATCCGGATGTCGTGGCGGCGGCCGAGCCGTCGCGGCCCGGACCCGATTACTTGATCCCGCCCGGCCAGCCGCCGCCCTAGGCGTGAGTCCGCGGTCACCTTGTCCAGCCGCAGCGCGGTCGCCCAGCTCCAGATGTCGCGGCCCAGCGGCCGCTGGGGGATTGCTGGCAGCCGCTGGCCGACCGAGAGTTCCACGCGGTGGGTGGCCGAGAGTTCCTGGGCGATCTGGCAGCCGGAGTTCGCGGCCCCGACGACCAGGACCTTCCCCGGCGGGACACTGTGCGGGTGCCGGTAGTGCGCGCTGTGGATCTGCCGCACGCTGGGGTCGAGCGCTTCGGCGATCGGCGGGATGAACGGCACCTGGAAGGGCCCGGTGGCGACCACGACCTGCCGGGCCTCCAGCGCCTCGCCGCCTGCCTTGGCGACATAACCGGCGCCGCTTCTGGTCAGCGATGTCACCCTTGTGTTGAGCCGGACCGGCAGCCCGAACTTTGCGGCGTAGGCCTCCAGGTAGTTCGCGACCTCGTCCTTGCCTGGGTAGGTGTCCGGTGCAGCGGGGAAGGACAGGCCCGGCAGGTTGTCATACCGGCCCGAGGTGAACAGCCGCAGGGAATCCCACCGCGACCGCCATGTCCCGCCGATCTCGGCGGCGGCGTCTACGATCTGGAAGGACCGCCCGGACTGTGTCAGGTGGTAGCCCATGGCCAGCCCGGCCTGGCCGCCGCCGATGACCAGCACGTCCAGCGGCGAGCCCGCGGGCCCGGCAGTCATCGGGCCTGCTCCCGGTCGCGGGCCACGTTGAAGCTGAACATCATGCCGCCCTGGTTGTGCTCGGCGATGTGGCAGTGCGCCATCCACAGCCCGGGATTAGACACGTCCAGCAGGATGTCCACGGTCTCCCCCGCCCGCAGCAGCACGGTGTCCTTCCACGCCAGGTTGGCCTCCGGCTTACCGTCGCGCGACAGGATGAGAAACCGGCCAGCTCCATGGACGTGGAACGGATGGTGCATCGGGTGATCGGAGTCCATCTCGTTGACCAGCCGGATCTTCACCCGGTCACCAACGGTGAACGACCAGGTGATGTCCCCGTTCACCGCCCCGGTCTCACGGTCGATGAGCTGCCAGATCATATTGCTGGGATCGGACGCGCGGTTCATCTCCAGCATCTCGTCCTCCCACTCCAGGCCGTCGCCGTGCTCGTGCCCGCCATGGGGCTCGCCCTGGTCCGGCTGAGCAGCAGGCGGCGGGGCATCGGAAGCAACCAGCTTCATCCCGCACTTGGGGCAGGTTCCTGGCTCGGCGGCGGCGACGTCGGGGTGCATCGGGCAGGCGTAAGACGCCGGTGTCCCGGCCGGTACGGCTACCAGCTTCATCCCGCACTTAGGGCAGGTCGCTGGTTCGGTGGCGGTGACGTCGGGGTGCATCGGGCAGGCGTAGGCAGACGCCTGGGAGTCGTCTTCCCCGTAGAGCAGCGGCATCAGGGAGTAGAACGCGAGTACCTTGTCGGGTGGCCGTTCGATGTCGTGGCTGATCGACTGATGCTCGGCGGTCAGGTCGGGGTCGGTGCGCAGTACCCCGAACGACCCGGCGGCATCGCTGGCTGCGCCTTCGGTGACGGTGAAGGCGCCGAGGTCGTAGGTGTGGTCGGGGGTGCGGTGCTCCAGGAACACCTGACCGGGGGTGTCGAACAGCACGTCGATGATCGCGCGCTCCGACGGTGCGAGCAGCACCTCGTCGGTGAACGTCTCGTGTTCGTAGCGGCCGCTGTCACCGCCGACCAGCTTGGCTCTGGCGCCACGGATGGCGAAGTTGAAGATCCTGGTGTTCGCGGTGTTAACGACATACAGGCGCACGACCTCGCCCGCCGCCGCCTGGCCGGAGAACTGGGTCTCGCCGTTGATCAGCATGACATTTCCGAACCGGCCCATCGCGACGAACGTCGGCCCGGAGCGGCGGAACGGCGCGATCTGCCCGTCCTCGACCAGCAGGTCATCCAGGGTCAGGGTCAGCTGCCGGTCGGCGGCGGGCCAGCACGATGGGTCGGCGGGCTCGACGACGATCGTGCCGTATAGCCCCATCTCCAGGCCGTAGTCTTCGCGGATGTGCGGGTGGTACCAGTAGAACCCGGCGTCGGGGAACTGGAGCTGGTAAGTGAACGTGCCGCCGATCGGGATCGGCGCCTGGGTCTCGTGCGGGACCCCGTCGTAACGGTTCTCCAGCCGCAGGCCGTGCCAGTGCACGGTCGCCTCGACGTCGCCGTCGTTGCGCACCTGCACGGTGATCTCTGATCCCTGATCGACGTGCAGGACCGGGCCGGGGATCGACCCGTTGTAGCCGAGCATCCGCAGCTCGGCACCGCCGATGTTCTTGCGCACCGGGCCGATGCGCAGGTCGAGCCGGTCCCCGTCGTGCAGCCGGGTCACGGCCGGGGCCGATACCTCGGGCAGGCCCGCCGTCTCGGTCGTGAACAGCTCATCCTGGCCGTTCGCATTGGTCTGGTTCATCTTGACCCCCGCATTGCGACGCCTATACTCATCTGAGAGCAGCACTTTGCTACGAGTTTACTCGTCGCTGTCAAGAGCAGTGCTCGCACACGTTGCTACCCGTCGCGTTGCGCAGGATGTGATCATGAACCAGGCCGAGCAGGACCAGGCCCTCGGTGCTGCGGGCCGCCCGCGAGCGGACCCGCGCCGAGATCACCCGCCAGATCCTCGACACCGCCCGGCGGCATCTGGCCACCGAGGGGGCGTCCGGGCTGAGCCTGCGGGCCATCGCCCGCGAGCTCGGCGCGTCATCCTCGGCCGTCTACCGCTACGTCGCCAGCCGCGACGAACTGCTGACCAGGCTGATCGTCGCCGCCTACGACGCGCTGGGCATCGCCGCTGAGGCCCAGGAGGCGGCCGTGGCCCGGGAGAACCTGGCGGGCCGCTGGTCGGCGGTCTGCGACGCCGTGCGGGCCTGGGCCCTGGCCAATCCCAACGAGTACGCCCTGATCTACGGCACGCCCGTGCCCGGCTATGTCGCGCCGCCCACCACGATCGCGCCTGCCGCCCGCGTCTCTACCGTGGTCCTGGGCATCCTCACCGACGCCGCCGAGCTCCTCACGCCGACGGTTGCCGAAGACAAGGTGCCACCCGGCGGCCGGGAAGCGCTCGCGCCGCTCCGCTCCATCGCCGGGCCCGGGGTGCCCGACGCGCTGCTGCAACGGGGACTCATGGCCTTGGCGGCGCTGTTCGGCACCGTGTCGTTCGAGGTGTTCGGCCAGCTCCACGGCATCGTCGGCGAGCAGCCCGGCGACCGTGAGGCGTTCTTCGCCGAGTCCGTCCGGCGCTGGGCGGAGCAGGTCGGCATCTCCCCGGCCCGCAGCGGCACCGCCCCGGTGGCCAGGCAGCTGCAGCCTGCCAGGGCAGCGGAAACGTCCGTCAATGCCCGGGCCACCGAAGGCACCACCAGCCCTATCGCGAAAGAAGCGAGCCCATGAACTCAGCGCTTCCCGGAGAAGCCCGAGCACTTCCATGATGGTGCGTTTCGCCCTGCGGCTAACCTGCCGCCTCTAGGAGGCTGCAGCCTGCCGCACATCACTTGGCGAACATGCGTCGCGCATCAGTTGGCGGATCACAGTGGCACGGTGCAGCAGTGAGTTCGTCGCGTGGGCCCGCTAGCACCCGTTCGCCTCGGGTGTCAGTGCGCTGGTCAGGCTAGTCCGGGTAGTTCTAGGGCTGAGACATTGTGACCAGGGTGGGCCTAGATGGACTTGAACCATCGACCTCTTCCTTATCAGGGAAGCGCTCTAACCGGCTGAGCTATAGGCCCCTGCGGCACGCCCGCCAGCACGGTCACCTGCGCTGGTTCCGGGGGAAATACCGCCGGCACAGGTTATCGCATCTGGCGGGCCGACCGTCAGTCGGTCTCCCGGAGGGTGACCTCGATGCCGCCACCCAGGTGGGTGACCAGGTTGTAGATCATGGCGCCGACCGTGGACAGCGCGGTGATCAGGATGATGTTGATCGCGCCGAGCAGCATCGTGTAGCCGAGCACCCGGGAGGCGGAGAACCACGCGCTGAGCTTCATCCCGGACGAGCTGGAACTCGACGTGACGCTGGTGAGCGTGTGCTGGATCGAATCGAACACGCCGAGGCCGGACAGCACGAAGTAGAGCAGCGCCACCGCCACGAACAGGACTACCCAGGCCACCAGCGACATCAGGAAGCTGAACTTCATCACCGACCACGGCTCCAGCCGGGCCACCACCAGCTCGGCCCGGCGGGCGGGCGGCTGGCCGCCCCCGCCCGGCTTAGCCGCCGCTCCAGCGACCCCAGCCACGGCGGGCGCCGCCGCGCCGGCCAGCGGCCCGGGAGCCACGGCGGAACCGCCGTCGGCCGGGTAGTCAGCCCCCGGCGGAACGCTGAACGTGGTGGTCTGGCCGCTGCTGTCCGCAGTGGCCGCGGCGGCGGGCAGGTCAGTGGCGGCCGCGGCGGCGGACGACGTGTCGGTGACGGTGGCCGCGGGATACGGCGGGACCTGGGCGGTGGCCTCGCCTGGCGAGTCGCCGCCGCCCTCCTCGTAGGAGTACCCGCCGACCACGGTTCCGGCCTGGCCGAACGTCGCTTCCTGGCCATACGGGGAGTCCTGCCCGTACGGGGAGTCCTGGCTGTACGTGGAGTCCTGGCTGTACGGAGAGTCCTGGCCGTATGTGGAGTCCTGCCCGTTGGAGTAGCCGGATTCGCCAGAAAAGTCCCCAGAGAAGGCGTAGCTGGCCTGGTCCTCCGACGTCTCCGTGGTGCCGGCCTCGTCGGTCTCGTCGGTCTCGGGGCTGCGCAGGTCAGCGCTCGCAGCCGTCCCGTGCGCCGCCCCGTCAGGCAGCCACGACGGTGGTTCCGCGCGTTGATCCACCCCGTCCTCCTCGGAAAGCTTTCCTTCGAGGTTATCCCCGAATGGCGGAAACGTTCCCACTCGGGGCCCGTGACTGTCTGAGTGGATACTCATTAGACGTCGCAGCCCCACCTGACGTTGCCTCCATTGACTTCCCTGTCACCGCACCGTGACCTGGGCCACGCTGCGTAATTACCGGACCTTTACCCAGCCGCCCCGGCGTCACCCCCGTCCGGCCCGGTCTCGCCGTCAGTGGCCGGCGGGGAGTCCGTGCCGTCGTCCTCGGCGGCGTCCAGGTCCGCTTCGCCCAGGGACTCGGCGTTGCGCGCGATCGCGACCACGCTGTCCCCGGAGGCCAGGTTCATCAGCCGGACCCCCATGGTCTGCCGCCCGGACAGCTTGACCTCGCCCGCCGAGGTGCGGATGACGCCGCCGGAGGAGGTGATCGCAAACACCTCGTCGTCGGGGTGCACCATCAGCGCCCCGACCAGCTCACCCCGGGCGTCCACCACCCGCGCGGTGAGCACGCCGCGGCCGCCGCGGCCCTGGACCGGGTACTGATCCGAGGGTGTCCGCTTGGCGTACCCGCCGCTGGTGGCCACCATGACGTCGGCCCCGTTGCGCAGCACGTGCATGTCCAGCAGCTCGTCACCGTTGGTGAACCGCATGCCGATCACGCCGGACGTGGCCCGGCCCATCGGCCGCAGCGCCTCGTCGGTCGCGTGGAACCGGATCGCCTGCGCCTTCCGGCTGACCAGCAGCAGGTCATCCTCGGGGGAGACCAGCCGGGCCGCGATGACCTCGTCATCCTCGCGCAGGTTGATCGCGATGATGCCGCCGGTCCGGGCCGAGTCGAAGTCGGTCAGCTGCGACTTCTTGACCAGCCCGCCGCGGGTGGCGATGACCAGGTACGGCGCGACCGAGTAGTCCGGGATGGCCAGCACCTGGGCGATGTGCTCGTCCGGCTGGAACGCGAGCAGGTTGGCCACGTGCTGGCCGCGCGCGTCCCGGGCGGTGTCCGGCAGCTCGTAGGCCTTGGCCCGGTACACCCGTCCCTTGTTGGTGAAGAACAGGATCCACCGGTGCGTGGTGGTGACGAAGAAGTGGTCCACGATGTCGTCGGTGCGCAGCTGGGCGCCGCGCACGCCCTTGCCGCCACGGCGCTGCGCCCGGTACAGGTCGGTCTTGGTGCGCTTGGCGTAACCGTCCCGGGTGATCGTGACGACCACGTCTTCCTCGGCGATCAGGTCCTCGTCGGTCACGTCGCCGTCGTAGGGGATGATCTCGGTCCGCCGCTCGTCGCCGTACCGGTCCACGATCTCGCCGAGCTCCTCGCCGACGATCTGCCGCTGCCGCTCCGGTGACGCCAGGATCGTCTCGTACTCGGCGATCCGCGCCATCAGGTCCTCGTACTCGTCCAGCAGCGCCTGGCGCTCCAGGGCAGCCAGCCGGCGCAGCTGCATGTCGAGGATGGCCCGGGCCTGCGCCTCGTCGATCTCCAGCAGCTGCATCAGGCCCTGCTGGGCGACGGCGGCGGACTCGCTGCCCCGGATCAGCGCGATCACCTCGTCGATCCGGTCGATCGCCTTCAGCAGCGCGCTGACGGTGTGCGCCCGCTCCTGGGCCACCCGGAGCAGGTGCCGGGTGCGCCGGACGACGACCTCGATCTGGTGGGTGACCCAGTGCCGGATCATCTGGTCCAGCCGCAGCGTCCGCGGCACGCCGTCGACCAGCGCGAGCATGTTCGCGCCGAACGTGTCCTGCAGCTGGGTGTGCTTGTACAGGTTGTTCAGCACGACCTTGGCCACCGCGTCGCGGCGCAGCACGATCACCAGCCGCTGGCCGGTGCGGCCGCTGCTCTCGTCGCGGACGTCGGCGATGCCGCTGACCCGGCCGTCGCGTACCAGCTCAGCGATCTTCGTGGCCAGGTTGTCCGGGTTGACCTGGTAGGGCAGCTCGGTGACGACCAGGCAGGTCCGGCCGCGGCTGTCCTCGTCGATGTCCACCACGGCGCGCATGGTGATCGAGCCGCGCCCGGTCCGGTAGGCATCCTCGATGCCGCGGCGGCCGACGATCAGCCCGCGGGTCGGGAAGTCCGGTCCCTTGACCCGCTCGATCAGCGCTTCCAGCAGCTCTTCGTTGCTGGCCTCGAAGTTGTCCAGGTACCACCGGACGCCCGCGGCGACCTCGCGCAGGTTGTGCGGCGGGATCTTGGTCGCCATCCCGACCGCGATGCCCTCGGACCCGTTGATCAGCAGGTTGGGGAACCGGCTGGGCAGGACGGTGGGTTCCGGCGTCCGGCCGTCGTAGTTGGGCCGGAAATCGACGGTCTCCTTGTCGATATCCCGGAGCATCTCCATGGCCAGCGGCGCGAGCCGGCACTCGGTGTACCGCATGGCGGCGGGCGGGTCGTTGCCCGGGGAGCCGAAGTTGCCCTGCCCGTCGACCAGCGGCATCCGCATCGACCAGGGCTGGGCCAGCCGGACCAGGGCGTCGTAGATGGCCGAGTCGCCGTGCGGGTGGTACTGGCCCATGACGTCGCCGACCACCCGGGAGCACTTGAAGTACCCCCGGTCCGGCCGGTAGCCCCCGTCGTACATCGCCCACAGGATGCGGACGTGTACCGGCTTGAGCCCGTCCCGGACGTCGGGCAGGGCCCGGCCGACGATGACGGACATCGCGTAGTCGATGTAACTACGCTGCATCTCCACCTGGATGTCGACCGGCTCCGTCCGGTCGTGGCCGCCCCCAGTGTCCAGGTCAGTCACTTAACAACCTCTCCTGTGGCCGCAGCCACTCAGGTAACTGGTCCGGCAGTGCCGGAGATCAGATGTCGAGGAACCTGACATCCTTCGCGTTCCGCTGGATGAACGAGCGGCGCGCTTCGACGTCTTCGCCCATCAGCACGCTGAACAGCTCATCGGCCTGGGCCGCGTCGTCCACCGTGACCTGCTTCAGGACCCGCCGTGCCGGGTTCATCGTGGTTTCCCACAGTTCCGCCGCGTTCATTTCCCCCAGACCCTTGAAACGCTGAACGCCATCCCGTGGCCGTGGGTCGCGCTTGCCGGCTGCGATACCGGCCTCGATGAGCGCGTCGCGCTCGCGGTCCGAGTACGCGTACTCCGGCTGGGCGCCGCGGCCCTCCCACTTGATCTTGTAGAGCGGGGGCTGGGCCAGGTAGACGTGCCCCGCCTCGATGAGCGGCTTCATGAACCGGAACAGCAGGGTCAGCAGCAGCGTGGTGATGTGCTGCCCGTCCACGTCCGCGTCCGCCATCGGGATGATCTTGTAGTAGCGCAGCTTGCCGATATCGAAGTCGTCGTGGACACCGGTGCCCAGCGCGGTGATCAGCGCCAGGACCTCGTTGTTCTTGAGGACCCGGTCGATGCGGGCCTTCTCCACGTTGAGGATCTTGCCGCGGATCGGCAGGATCGCCTGGAACTCCGGGTCACGGCCCTGCTTGGCCGAGCCGCCGGCCGAGTCGCCCTCCACCACGTAGATCTCGCAGCGGGCCGGGTCCCCGGACTGGCAGTCGGCCAGCTTCCCGGGCAGCGAGCTGCCTTCCAGCAGGCCCTTGCGCCGCGTCAGGTCACGCGCCTGCCGGGCCGCGATCCGGGCCCGCGCCGCCTGGGCCGCCTTGGTGATGATGTCCTTGGCCTCGCCCGGGTTGCGCTCGAACCAGTCCCGCAGGTGGTCGTTGGTCGCCTTCAGCACGAACGACCTGGCCTCGGTGTTCCCGAGTTTGGTCTTGGTCTGCCCCTCGAACTGCGGGTTGGCCAGCTTCACGTGGATGATCGCGGCGAGGCCCTCGCGCACGTCCTCGCCCTGCAGGTTGTCGTCCTTCTCCCGGAGCAGTTTCTGCTCCTTGGCGTACCGGTTCACCACCGAGGTGAGCGCGGCACGGAACCCCTCCTCGTGAGTGCCGCCCTCCGCGGTGTTGATCGTGTTCGCGAACGTGTGCACCGACTCGGAGTAGGTGCTGTTCCACTGCATGGCGATCTCGGCCGAGATCCCGGTGCCCTCGTCACCGAAGCTGATGACGGTGGAGTGCACCGGCTCCTTGGACGCGTTCAGGTACCGCACGAAGTCGGCGATGCCGCCCTCGTAGCAGTAATTCACCACGTGCGGCTCACCGTTGATGTGCTCGGGCCGCTCGTCGGTCAGGCTGATGGCCAGGCCGCGGTTGAGGAACGCCATCTCCTGCAGCCGCCGGGACAGCGTCTCGAAGTCCCAGTCGGTGGTCTCGAAGATGTCCTGGTCTGGCCAGAAGGTGAGGATGGTGCCGGTTTCCTCGGTGGGCTCACCGCGGGTCAGCGCGGTTTCCGGCTGGCTCAGCCGGTAGGACTGCCGCCAGACGTAGCCGTCCCGGCGGATCTCCACCTCCAGCCGGGCGGACAGCGCGTTCACCACGGACACGCCGACACCGTGCAGCCCGCCGGACACGGCGTAGGACTTGCCGTCGAACTTCCCGCCCGCGTGCAGGGTGGTCAGCACCACCTCCACCGCGGGGCGCTTTTCCACCGGGTGCTCGTCAACCGGGATCCCGCGGCCGTTGTCGGCAACCCGCACTCCGCCGTCGGCGAGCAGGGTAACGTCAATGCGGTCACAGAAGCCGGCCAGCGCCTCATCCACCGCGTTGTCCACAACTTCGTAGACGAGGTGATGCAGGCCGCGCTCACCGGTAGAGCCGATGTACATGCCGGGACGCTTGCGTACTGCCTCCAGGCCCTCCAGGACCGTGATCGAACGTGCGTCGTAAGACAAGAGCAAGCTCCTCGTAAACAGAGATAACGCGTCCCAGCGCAACTAGCCTGCTCGGCCGCTGCGCCCCCGGGGCGCATTCCTATTTTACCTGCGAGAACCCTCAGTCTCAGCCGTACGTGTCGCGTGGCCCGCGACCGCCGCGAACCCGCCATTCACCAGGCCGCCGGGGCTGCTCCGGCCCGCGCACCCGGACCTTGGTCACGGTGCCGCTGCCCAGTTCGCTGTTCAGCGTGCGGATGAGCGTCCCGGACAGCAGCCGCACCTGGGTGGCCCAGGCGGTGGAATCGGCGATGACCAGCAGTTCGCCGTCGGTGAGCCGGTCCGGCCGGGTGTGCGCGGCGAGGTCGGCGCCGACGATCTGCGGCCAGCGGCCGAACACCGAGCCGACCGCGGCGGCCGCCTGCCAGCCCTGGTCCCGGAGCAGTCCCTGGATGGCGGCGTGCAGCGGCTGCGGGTCGTCCCGTTTGTCCCGGCGCGGCCGGCGTGTCGGCCCCGGAGGCCTGCCCCGGGCGGACCGCCCGCTGACTGGCTGTGCCCGGTCGGCTGCGGCGGGTTGCGGTGGCGGGCCGGACGGCGCGTCGCCGCGGGCCCGCGCGTCAGCTTTCGCGCTGGCCAGCGCGTCCCGGGCGAGCTGGCTGCGATCCCGCTGGCCCGGCTGGTCAGCTGGCACGGCTGATCCTCCCCTCGGCCACGCCGAACCGGGCGCCGTGCAGGCTGGCCGGCACGTCGGCCGGCACCGCGGCGGTGACCAGCACCTGCTCGGCCCCGGCCACCAGGCTGGCCAGCCGGTCCCGGCGGCCGGTGTCCAGTTCGGCGAACACGTCGTCGAGCAGCAGCACCGGGTCATCACCGTCGGCCCGGAGCAGCTCGTAGCTGGCCAGCCGCAGGGCCAGCGCCATCGACCACGACTCGCCCTGGCTGGCGTAGCCGCGGGCGGGCAGCTCGCCGATGCTCAGCTCCAGGTCGTCGCGGTGCGGCCCGACCAGGCAGACCCCGCGGTCCACCTCGTCCGGCCGGGCCCGGGCCAGTGCCTCGCGCAGCCCGTCGGCCAGCGCCTCCCGGCCGGGCGGCTCGCCCGGCCCGGCCCCGTCGGCCGCGGCTGCGGCCGGCCCGGCGCGCACGGGCGGCCCGGCGGCCCCGGGGAGCCGTCCACCCGGGTCAACACCGCGCTGCTGGTAGCCGAGGACGGCCGAGCCGTCCTGCGCCGGAAACGGCCGTGTACGCCTGCGCCACCAGCGGGCGCAGCGCCGCGGTCAGCGCGAGCCGCCCAGCCAGCAACTCCGCGCCCTTGGTCGCCAGGTGCTCATCCCACGCGTCGAGCGCGCCGGCCAGGCCCCGGCCCGCGGGCACCTCCGGGTCCTCGCCGCCGGCCGCCGGGCTGCTGCGCGCGGCGGCCCGGGCGAACACCCGGGAACCGGCCCGGGCGCGGGCCTGCTTGAGCAAGGCGGTGCGCTGCTTGATCACCCGCTCGTAGTCGGACCGCACGCCCGCATACCGGGGCGCGCTGGTCACCAGGAGCTCGTCGAGGAACCGGCGGCGCTGTTCCGGGTCGCCCTTGACCAGGGCCAGGTCCTCGGGAGCGAACAGCACGGTGCGCAGGATGCCGAGCACCTGGCGCGGCCGCGGGACCGGCGCCCGGTTCACCCGGGCCCGGTTGGCCCGCCCCGGGTTGATCTCGATCTCCACCAGCGTGTCCCGTTCGGCCGACGTGACCGCGGCGCGCAGGATGGCCCGGTCGGCGCCCCGGCGGACCAGCGGCGCGTCGCTGCTGACCCGGTGGCTGCCCAGCGTGGCCACGTACCCGGCCGCCTCAACCAGGTTGGTCTTACCCTGGCCGTTCGCGCCGAGCAGGGTGGTGATCCCCGGCCCGAGACTCAGCTCCGCCGCCGGATAAGACCGGAAGTCGGTCAGCGCGAGACGGGTCAGGTGCACATCAGGAGCCTAGTCACCCGCCCAAGCGGATCGGCATCAGCAGGTAGCGGTAGTCGGGCTGCTCGTTCTCGGCTGGCTTGCCGGTGATCAGCGCCGGCTTGCCCGCCTCGGTGAACGAGACGCGCGCGGTGTCGGAGTCGAGCGCGGTCAGCCCGTCCAGCAGGTACTGCGGGTTGAACGCGATCTGGATGTCATCACCCTCGAAGCTCGCGTCCATGACCTCCACGGCCTGCGCCTCGTCGCCGGTGCCGGCTTCCAGCACCAGCTGCCCGGTGGAGAACGACAGCCGCACCGCGGTGTTGCGCTCGGCTACCAGGGCGACCCGCTTGACCGCCTCGGCGAACGGCCCCGCGGCCAGCTCGGCCACCGAGTTCACCTGCTTGGGCAGCAGCGACTGGTATCGCGGGAAGTCCCCGCCGAGCAGCCGGGTCGTGGTGCGGCGGCCGCCGCCCTCGAAGCCGATCATCCCGTCGCCGCCTGCCCCTTCCTCGCCGGGCAGGGCCAGCGCGATGGACACCTCCGCCCCGGCGGTGAGCGCCCGCGCGGTGTCGGCCAGTGCGCGGGCCGGCACCAGGACCGCGGCCGACAGGCCGGGCCGGGCCGGGGTCCACCGCAGCTCGCGGACGGCCAGCCGGTACCGGTCGGTGGAGACCAGGGTGAGCGTGTCCCCCTCGATCTCGATCCGCACGCCGGTCAGCGCGGGCAGCGTGTCGTCCCGGCCGGCCGCGGTCGCCGACTGGCTGACCGCCGAGGCGAACGCGTCGCTGCCGATGGACCCGGCCGCGGGTGGCATCTCGGGCAGCGTGGGGTAGTCCTCGGCAGGCATTGTGAGCAGGGTGAACGTGGCGCTTCCGCAGGTCAGCGTGGCGCGGGCGCCGTCCGAGGCGATGTCCACCGGCCGGGCGGGCAGGCTGCGGGTGATCTCCGCGAGCAGCCGCCCGGAGACCAGGGCATCGCCTTCCTCGGCCACCGTGACCGGCAGCCGGGCCTGGGCGGAGACGTCATAGTCGAAGCTGGACAACGTCAGGTCGCCGGCCGCCTGGAGCCGGATGCCGGCCAGCACCGGGACGGCGGGCCGGGCTGGCAGGGCACGCGCCGTCCAGGCCACCGCATCGGCCAGCGCGTCCCGTTCCACCTGGATCTTCACTGGAAGCTGCCTCCCCTTCTCAAGGATGCGCGGTCAGGCGCAGTCGCTGGTTTCAAGCCGCCGGGCTGCTGGGTATCTCATCCCGCGAGTGGGTGGTGGACCGTCACAGAAGGCTTGTTTGGCGGGTGCGGGCCGCGCCTGCCTGGTGCGTAGTTGTTCTTTAGTTAGATAGAAGAACGTAGTCGCAATAGGGTCGGTGGACGCTGGGGATAGTGAGCATATCCGCAGCTCAGCCCAGGAATTAGCGTCCACAGTGGCTGTGTCGGTGACCCTTGTTGCCGTGGATCTGCTGGGGACGGTGGCCGGATTCCGCTGGATTCCCCAGAGGGCGCCCACCGCTTTCGGAGTGTTGTCCCCTGTTAGTCCCAAGGCTGTCCACAGACCTTTCCACAGCCTGTGTGTACTGAATGTCACCGGCGGCGTTGTTCTGTGCTTGTTCACCCGGACCGTGCCTGCTGTTTGATTCGGTTGGTGAGTTCGGTCACCTGGTTGTAGATAGACCGCCGTTCGGCCATCAGGGAGCGGATTTTCCGGTCCGCATGCATGACCGTCGTGTGGTCGCGGCCGCCGAACTGCTGCCCGATCTTTGGCAGCGACAGGTCGGTAAGCTCCCGGCACAGGTACATGGCGATCTGCCGGGCCGTGACCAGTACCCGGGACCGGGACGTGCCGCACAGGTCGTCGATGGACAGCCCGAAGTAGGACGCGGTCTGGCCCATGATCGTCGCGGCGGTGATCTCCGGCCCCTGGGCCTCGGGGATCAGGTCCTTGAGCACGATCTCGGCCAGCTGAAGGTCCACCGACTGCCGGTTCAGGCTGGCGAAGGCCGTCACCCGGATCAGGGCGCCTTCCAGCTCCCGGATGTTGGTGGAGATCCGCGAGGCGATGTACTCCAGCGCCTCGGGCGGCGCGTTCAGCCCTTCCTGGACCGCCTTCTTGCGCAGGATCGCGATCCTGGTCTCCAGTTCCGGCGGCTGCACGTCGGTGATCAGGCCCCACTCGAACCGGCTGCGCAGCCGGTCCTCCAGGGTCACCAGCCGCTTGGGCGCCCGGTCGCTGGAGATCACTATCTGCTTGCTGGCGTTATGCAAGGTATTGAACGTGTGGAAGAACTCCTCCTGCGTTCCTTCCTTGTTCTCCAGGAACTGGATGTCGTCCACCAGCAGCACGTCAACGTCGCGGTACCGGCGGCGGAAACCATCCTGCTTGCCGTCCCGGATCATGTTGATGAAGTCGTTAGTGAACTCTTCCGAGCTGACGTAGCGGACCTTCACCCCGTGATAGAGGCTCTGCGCGTAATGGCCGATCGCGTGCAGCAGATGCGTCTTTCCCAGTCCCGAGTCGCCGTAGATGAACAGCGGGTTGTAAGCCTTGGCGGGCGCCTCGGCCACCGCCACCGCGGCCGCGTGGGCGAACCGGTTGCTCGAACCGATCACGAACGTCTCAAACGTGTACTTGGGGTTCAGCCGGGCCTGGGTGGGACGGGGCGTACCGGGCAGCGCGCCGGGCGGCCCGGCCGCGTGCTGCGGACGGCTGCCCAGCGGGTCGAACGGCCCGCCCAGCGCAGGCCCGCCCGGCCGGGTGGCGGCGCCACCGTCCGGGGAGCCAGCCGGCGGGCTGCTGGCCTGGTCGGCGTAGCCCGGTGACTGGGCCGGGATCATCGGCAGGCCGTTGCCGTCCCGGGCAGCGTTCTCGGCGGGTGACTGTCCCACCGGCGGCGATCCTTCGGTGCTGCCCAGGCCGGGCGGCCCGGCGCCCTGGCCGGCACCTCCCGCGGCGGGCGGTTCAGCCGGGAAAGCGGTCGAGGCAGTGATGGCGGTTGGGTCCACCGTCACTGCCAGCTGGATGCTGCGGCCGAGCTCGCGGGACAGCGCATGAGTGATCAGCGCCCGCAGCCGGGTCTCCAGCTGCTCCTTGACGAACTCGTTGGGCGTGGCAATCAGTGCCGTGTTCTCGACCAGCCCGAGTGGCCTGGTCAGCTTGAGCCAGGCCCGCTGGTGCGGCTCGATCTGCATCGTTGCCAGCTCTTCCAGGGACCTGGCCCACACCTCCGCGAGGTCTGCTTCACTCATCGTCATCCACCCCTCGCGCCCCCCACATGTGATCAACAGCTTTGTCCACAGGCTGTGCACGCCGGATACCGCGGTGTGCACGGACCGCGCAGGAACAGTGCTTACGGGCGCTGTGGTGTTCCGCGCGTCGGCTTCCCCCAGCCGGAGTGTTGTCCACAGCCTAGGCGCACCGGCCGGGGTTGTTCGAGAAACGGGGTGTTCTGCGGGCCCCAGCCGGCCGCCGCTGGTTTGACCGTGGCCAGCGGTGCGCGTAACGTGAACAGACCCAGCCACTCGCACAGTGGTCGATCCCGCATGCGCGCTTATCGCTCTCGCGGGTCCCCAAAAGCCCAGAACGGTACCTGGAGTTCCTGTGAGCAAGCGTACGTTCCAGCCGAACAACCGCCGGCGTGCTAAGACGCACGGTTTCCGGCTGCGCATGCGGACCAGGGCCGGCCGCGCCGTCCTGGCCGCGCGGCGGCGCAAGGGCCGCGCGCGCCTCAGTGCCTGATCAGCTCCCCCCCGGCGCAGAAAGGGAAGGTCACCCTTGCTTCCGGCAGCAGCCCGGATACGGCGGCGTGCAGACTTCACCGCTGCGGTCCGGGGCGGCCGCCGGGCTGGCCGCGCCCTGCTGACCGGGTACCTGCTGGTCCAGGACGGATCGGCGGACCCGCCCCGGGCCGGGTTCATCGTGAGCCGCGCGGTGGGCGGTGCGGTGGTCCGCAATAAGGTCCGCCGGCGGCTCCGCGAGCTGATCCGGGGACGTATCGGGTCGCTGCCAGCGGGTACCCTGCTTGTGGTCCGTGCAAACCCGCGGGCCGCGACCGCACGCCAGTCGGAACTCGCCGCCGAACTCGACCTGGTGATGACACAGCTGGAGCGGCGGCACATGGGGGCGCTGAGCCGATGACCAGCTCAGACACGATCAGCCCGGGCGACCGGCAGGCACCGCGGCCGTCGGCCGGGGCCACGGTCCTGCTCTGGCTCATCGGCGCCTACCGGCGTTTCATCAGCCCCCTGCTCGGCCCCAGGTGCCGGTTCGCACCGTCGTGCAGTGCCTACGCCCTGGAGGCAGTGCGCGAGCATGGCGCATTGCGGGGATCCTGGCTGGCAGTATGCCGGGTCGGCCGCTGCCATCCGTTCAACGCGGGCGGATACGATCCCGTCCCGCCCCGCCGCGCCGGGCGGATGGACGCCCCCATCGCAAGGAGCTAGCTCGTGGACATCCCGCTGCTTAACCCGTTGTATGACGCGGTCGCCTGGGTGATCATGCAGCTGCATGCCCTGTTCGGTGCGCTGTTCGGCCCGTCCAGTGGCTGGGCGTGGGCGCTGACCATTGCCTTCCTTGTGATCATCATGCGGCTGATCCTGCTGCCGCTGTTCATCAAGCAGATGCACGCGACCCGGAAGATGACGGCGCTCGCGCCCCAAGTCGCTGAGCTGCGGAAGAAGTACAAGAACGACCGGCAGAAGCTCAACGAAGAAACCATGAAGCTGTACCGGGAGAACGGCGCGAACCCGCTGGCCGGGTGCCTCCCGGTGGTCGCCCAGCTGCCGGTGTTCTTCGCGCTGTTCAACGTGCTCCGGGCCATCTCGCTGGACGAGCCCAAGTACGGCCTCACCCCGGCGGTCGTGCACAGCGCCCAGACCGCACACATTCTCGGCGTGACCGTCGCGGACCGCTTCCTGTCCACGCTCCTGCCGCCCACCCTGTTCCCGGGCATCGGGACCAGCCAGCGCATCGTCATCATCCTGACGGTCATCGTCAGCGCCACCACCACGTTCCTCACCGTGCGGCAGAGCATGAAGCGCGGGATGACGCCACAGGTTGACCCCAACAACCCGATGGCCTCCTCGCAGAAATTCATGCAGTACATCGTCCCGGTGTTCGCGCTGTCCGGGCTGTACTGGCAGTACGGGCTGGTCTTGTACTGGGTCTCGACGAACTTGTGGACGCTCGGCCAGCAGTACGTGCTGTTCAAGAGGTTCCCGCCACCCGTCCCGGCGGGCGCAGCCGCGGCCAGTGCGGCCGCGCCGGCTAAGCCCAGCGGCAAGCCGGGCGGGAAGGGATCCGGCCCGGCCCCGGCGAAGCCTTCGGGCAAAGTGACCGCGGCCGGCCGGGCCGCGGCCCGGCAGCAGGCCGCCCCGCCGGCCAAGCCCGCGGTGCAGTCCGCCAAGTCCGCCGCCCAGGCCCAGGGCCGGCCAAGCCGGCCGCTGCCAAGGGCCAGCCGGCTAAGCCCGCGGCCCAGCCTGCCCAGGCATCGGGCCAGTCGGCCACGGGGCAGCCCGCCCAGCCGGCCGCCAGCCAGTCCAGCCGCCCGCCCATCAACCAGTTGCGCAAGGCATCGGCCAGCCAGCCGGGTAACGGGTCGGGCAAGTCAGCCAGCACGCCCGCCAAGTCCGCGCCGGGCAAGCCCGCCAGCACGTCTGGCAAGTCCGCGTCGGCTAAGCCGGCCGCTGGCAAGGGAGCCGCCGGGTCGAACGGCAGCGGCGGCGGGCTGCGCCGGCTGGTCAGAGGCCGCGCGGAGGCTGAGCCGCCACCACCAGACGAGCCTGAGACTAAGATCGTCAGGCAGCAGCCGGTGCGCCAGTCGCGAAGCCGGCGTTCGGGCAAGCGGTAGAGCCAGGTCGGCATCATCCCAGGCACAGTTTTGTGCCTGGATGCCTTGGACCCGGAACGAGGAGGAACCCGGTCGTGAGCCAAGCGGAGAATGCGGGCACCGCTACCAGCGGTGATGTCGCAGACCAGGCGCTGGCGGGAGGCGGTGCGGAGGCAGGCGCGCGGCCGGACGAGCAGGCCCAGCCAGCCGGATTCACGGCGGCGGATGGGGACGACCCGACCCCGGTGGGCACGGGCGCCGGGGACGCGGACGGCGCTGCTGACGCGGAAGATGCCGCTGACGCGGAAGATGCCGCTGACGCGGAGGACGCTGCTGACGCGGAGGACGCCGCTGAGCCACAGGCGGACCCGGCGGATCTGGAGCAGGAAAGCGAGATCGCCGCGGACTACGTGGAGGGCCTGCTCGACGTGGCCGATCTCGACGGCGACATCGACATGGACGTGGAAGGGGACCGGGCTCTGGTGTCGGTGGTCGGCGCCACCCTCCAGGAACTCATCGGCCCGCGGGGCGAAGTCCTTGAGGCGCTGCAGGAGCTGACCAGGCTGGCCGTGCACCGGCAGACCGGTGCCCGCACCCGGATCATGCTGGATGTGGGCGGTTACCGGGCCCGGCGCCGGGCCGAGCTGACCGAGCTGGGCCAGGATGCAGCGGAAGAGGTACGCAGCAGTGGCGAGCCGCAGCGGCTCGACGCGATGACCCCGTTCGAGCGCAAGGTCGTGCACGATGCGGTCGCCGCCGCGGGCCTGCGCAGCGAGTCCGAGGGCGAGGAGCCCAACCGCCGGGTGGTCGTGTTCCCGGTCGGCTGACCGGCATGCCCCGGCAGCCCCCGGCCGATCTGGGGATACCCGCGGACCCGCCGGCGCCGCCCGACCCGGGCATACCGGTGCCACCACCTCCGGCCGAAGCGGTCGCGGTATTCGGCGCTGCGCTGCCCACGGCTGAGCGCTACGCGCAGCTGCTGGCCGGGCCCGGGGTGACCCGGGGGCTGCTCGGTCCCCGGGAAGTGCCCCGGCTGTGGAGCCGCCACCTGCTCAACTCGGCCGCCATCGCGGATCTGGTGCCCAGGCCCGCCACCCTGATCGATCTTGGTTCGGGCGCTGGGCTGCCCGGGATCGTGCTCGCCCTGCTGCTGCCGGACGTCACGGTGACCCTGGTCGAGCGGATGCAGCGGCGCAGCATCTTCCTCACCGAGTGCGTCGGCGAGCTGGGCCTGGGCAACGTGCGGGTGTGCCAGGCGACCGCCGAGGAACTGGCCGGGAAAGTCGCCGCGGACGTGGTCACCGCCCGGGCGGTGGCTCCGCTGGACCGGCTGGCCGGGCTGGCCGCAGGACTGGTACGGCCCGGCGGGCTGATACTGGCTATCAAAGGGGCAACCGCGGATGAGGAGGTTGCCAGGGCCCGGCCGGTGCTGCGCCGGCTGGGCATCCGGGACGTGGCCGTAGTGCGGGCCGGGGAGGGTAAGGTCGATCGCGCTGCGACAGTCGTCCGGCTGGTCGCTGGCCGCTAGGCGCCCCGCGCCGGATCCGCCGCGGAAGTTACACCGGCCACGGCGGGACCGGAGTGCGCGGGCGTCTCGGGCACGGAGAGGAGCGCGGCGGTGGCTTCCGCGGGCGGCCTGGGCTGGCCAGCTGACACCGTGGCCGGCCGGCCACGGCGCCGGCGGCCACCGGGCCGGGCGATCAGGGCCAGGCCACTGACCGCTCCGCAGGCTCGCGCCCACCCGGTCCTGATGGCTCCGGGGCGGCGGGTGCCGGACCGGACGATGCCGGGCCCGGCCTGGGCGGCGCACATCGTGCGGGCCGGGATGGCCTCGGCCTCGGCTGGCCCGCGGGCCGGGGAGGGCCGGCCCAGGCGGCCGGCCGCGAATATTCGGATGG
Source organism: uncultured Actinomycetes bacterium (assembly GCA_963711705.1). GTDB lineage: Bacteria > Actinomycetota > Actinomycetes > Streptosporangiales > Streptosporangiaceae > RYN-230. The sequence goes on along the minus strand of CAVQFM010000025.1, from coordinate 45,144 downwards.
AATCGGGGGCGACATGGCAAGGCGCCGGGGATCGGCAGCGCAGACCGGTGCGGGCCGTGGCAGCGCGGGCGGTGGCACACCGGCCAGCGGCACCGCGGCCAGCAGCACCGCGGCCAGCAGCACCGCGGCCAGCAGCACCGCGGCCAGCCCGCGGCCACCCGGAGCACCCGCCGGTCAGCCGGGACGGCGGCCAGCGGCCACCCCCCCGGCGATGCGGCAGGCAACGGCGACGAGAGCGGGGGCGTCGCGGTCAACGGCGGAAGGCATGAGGTGACTGTTCCCGCGGCGAGGCAACCGGATCCGCAGACCGACGAGGCACCAGCCGCTCCCGGACCGCGGCTGGTGGGCAGTGTCCGGATGGAACGGGCCTGGCCCCGGCCGGCCGCCTGCCGGGTAATCACCATCGCCAACCAGAAGGGCGGGGTGGGCAAGACGACCACCGCGGTCAACCTGGCCGCCGCGCTCGCTCAGCACGGCTCACGGGTGCTGGTCATCGACCTCGATCCACAGGGCAACGCGTCAACCGCGCTGGACGTGGATCACCCGGCCGGCACCACCTCCATCTACCACGTCCTGGTGGAGGACCGGCCCCTGGTCGGCATCATCCGGGCGGTCAACGACATTCCCCTGCTGTATTGCGCCCCGGCCACCATCGACCTGGCCGGCGCGGAAATCGAACTGGTCCCGATGGTGGCGAGGGAGGGACGGCTGGCCCGGGCCCTGTCCTCCTACGACGAGTCCCAGCTCGACTACATCCTCATCGACTGCCCGCCATCGCTCGGTCTGCTGACCGTTAACGCGCTGGTGGCTGCGGCCGAGGTGCTGATCCCGATCCAGTGTGAGTACTACGCGCTGGAAGGCCTCGAGCAACTGCTGCGCACGGTCAACCTGGTGAAGAGCCACCTGAATCCCGGGCTCACCCTGTCCACCATCCTGCTCACCATGTTCGACGGCCGGACCCGGCTCGCCTCGCAGGTGGCTGACGAGGTCCGTAGCCACTTCGGCGATGTGGTGCTGGAGTCGATCATCCCGCGCAGCGTGCGGGTGTCCGAGGCACCCAGTTACGGGCAGTCGGTGATGACCTACGACCCCGGATCAAGTGGGGCGGTCGCCTACCTGGAAGCGGCCCGCGAGATGGCGCACCGGCCCGCCCCGAACTGACTGACCCGCCGTTACCAGCCCGGCCCGCCGTTACCCAGCCCGCCCGGGCGCGGCCGGGCGCTGGCTGTCCGGCCAGGGCGCGGATCTCGGCGACGATCGTGGGCCATAGTTCGCGGGGCAGGTCGTGGCCCATGCCGGGATAGCTGGCCAGTTTCGCGCCGGGAATGGCGGCGGCGGTCGCCCGCCCGGCCCGCGGCCGGATCATCGGGTCCTGCTGGCCGTGGATGACCAGCGTCGGCAGCCGCAGGCCGGCCAGCGCGCGGCGACGGTCCCCGGACGCCACGACCGCCGCGCGCTGACGCAGATCAGCGTCGTCGGTGCCGGGATCGCGGGCGAAGGACCGGCGGGCAATGTCCCGCACCAGGGCCTCATCGAGCGGGTAGCCCGGGGACCCGATGGCCCGCTTCAGCGTGACCGCCTGGTCGGCCGCCTGTTCCGGGCTGGTGGCCGGATGGCCCGCCAGCTGGGCCAGGACCCGCATCACGCGGATTGTAGGCATGGTGCCGATCCGGGCCGACGGGGTCGACATGATCGACGTGAGCGTGCGTACCCGGGCGGGGTGCCTGATGGCGAGAACCTGGGCGATCATCCCGCCCAGCGAAGTGCCCACGACGTGGGCGGACGGCCAGCCGAGCGCGTCCAGCACCGCCACCGCGTCGCCCGCCATGTCGTCCAGCCGGTACGGGGCGGACGCCGGGTGGAGCAGCACCTTGAGCCAGCCCGGGGCGGGCTGCGCCGCGAGGTGCGTGGACAGGCCGGTGTCCCGGTTGTCGAACCGGGCCAGCCGAAAACCACAGTCGGCCAGGGCGGTGCAGAACTGGTCCGGCCAGATCAGCATCTGCACCCCGGTCCCGCTGATCAGCAGGAGCGGCACCCCATCCGGCGGGCCGAGGGTCTCATAGGCGAGGACGACGTCTCCATTGCGTGCTGTCGGCATGATCTACCTCCGGGGGTTAGAGTTGTGGTTGAACTCAGGTTCAGTGAACCTTTATTCAGTGAATCTATATTCACTCAGCGGACGGGATGCGTCAAGGGAGTTTTCAGTGGCCGGGCCAGGACTGGAGCGTGGCGGCCGCAAGGCCAGGGCGGTGCAGACCGAGGTCGCGCTCAAGGAGGCGGGCCGGCGGGTGTTCGCCCGCAGCGGCTATCTCGACGCGAAGATCACCGACATCGCGGCGGAAGCGGGCCGCTCGGTCGGCTCGTTCTACAAGCACTTCGCCGGCAAGGACGAGTTGCTGCAGGCGCTGCTGGCCGACTGGATCACGCAGGCCGGCGCGGAACTGGCTAGCCAGCCCGATGACCTGTCCGAGCCCGCCGCGTTGCGCGCCCGGGTGGCCGCCTACTGGTTCACCTACCGGGCGCATGTCCCGGAGATCCGGGCCCTGCTGCAGGCGGCTCAGGTGAGCCCGGCCTTCGCCCGGCAGCTGGCCCAGTTCCGGCACGCCGAACTGGGCACCATGCGTGCGCACCTGGTGCGGCTCGGGTCGGCCGGATTCCAGCTGCCGGGTGACCCGGCCGTGCTGGCGTCGGCGGTCAACGCCCTGCTCGAAGGGTTCTGCGCGATCTGGATCGCCGGGGACGGGGAGCCGATCGGCCGGGTGCTGGCTGATGACGAGGCCATCGACACACTGACCGGGCTGCTCAGCTACGGCCTGGCCGGCCCGCGCCGGTGAGCTCCGGAGGCAGCACGGGACATGGCCGGTCGCTGACGGTGTGGTGTGGGCGGGGCTGGCCGGGGTGCGGCCAGGCTGGTGATCCGGCCGCCGGATCAGGTGCCTTGACCGGGTGGTTCTTCCCCGGCCCAGCGGCCTGGGTGGACGGCGGCCCGTGGCTGTGCAAGGTGCGCTTACCGTCGGGACTGACCGCGGTGGTGGTGCCGTCGGCGTGCCGGGCGAGTGTCCATCCCCATCGATGGACGGCGACCAGGTGATGGAATGCGCACAGCGGCACCAGATTGCCGAGCTCTGTCGGCCCGCCCTCGGCGCGGGGCCGCAGGTGGTGGACATGGCAGGCGCGGGCGGGCTCCTCGCAGCCGGGGAACGCACAGTGCCGGTGCCGGGCCGTCACCGCGCGGCGCAGGTGTGCCGGTATCACGTCGGTGGCCGCGCCGACGTCCAGGGGCAGGCTGACGGCGGGGAACTCGCCCGCGAGCAGGCCGGCGCGCAGGAACGCGGCCAGCCCGGCCGGGCCGGACAGCACGTCGGCGGCGTAGCGCAGCAGCGTGTCCCGGAGCCGGGTGAGGGTGGCCGGGGGCAGTGGTACGGCGTGCGCTCCAGGCCTGGCGGTGCTGCTGCCCGGGTGACCAGCCAGGAATTCGCTGGCCAGCGCGGTCAGCGCAGCGCGGTCAACGTGGCCGGTGACGATCGGGGTGATCTTCGCGTCGCACGTATACCCCTGGGCGGCCCGGCCGGACAGCCAGCCGGGCTGGCCGCCCGCGGCGGCCTGGGCCGCGGTCCACGCCGCTTCACCTTCCGCGCCGCCGGGCAGGTTGCGCAGCTGGTCGAGGGTCAGGTGCAGCTGCACGTGGGTGGGCTGCCCAGCCCGATCGGGCAGGCGGCCGGTCCCAATCAGGCGCAGGCAGGCTTCTTCGAGAGCGTCGTGGTTGCGCTGCAGCGGGTGGCGGGTGTCTTCGGGCCCGGCCTTCTTGCCCAGGGACTCCAGCAAGGCGGTCAGGGCGGCGGTCGCGGCTGGGGTCAGATCCCCGGTCAGCCGCCCGGCGCCGCCGAACGTCACGTCCAGCCGCAGGCCACGCTCACCGAATCCGTCGTCGTCGTCTTCATCGGGCCCGGCGCAGCGGCGGCGCATCTCCTCGGCCAGCGCCGCCAGGTCGGCTAAGGCAGCGCCGCCGCCCGCGGCGGCCAGCAGGATCTCATCCGCGCCGGGCCGCCGGCTGCCGGGGAGCAGGTCGGTCCAGCCGGCGATGGCCCGGGCCCACGACGGCGAGATGGCCCCGTCGGCCAGGGCGGTGCTGATCGCCGGGTGGGCGGCCAGCCGCCGGGTCCAGCCCACGGCCCCGGCGGCGGCGCCGCTGGTGATCTGGGTCTGCCACTTCAGCCAGGCCCGGGCCGTGTGCTGGCCGTCGTCTTCATGGCCGCCGCTGGCGGTGAAGGCAGCCAGCACCCGGGCGTGCGCGGCGGTGTAGGCCGCTTCCGCTTTGGCCAGCTCGCGCAGGCAGTCCGCCTGGGCCGGGCCGGGGAGGTCCGCGGCGTCCATTCCGTTGAGGTAGGCCAGCCCGGCGCGGACGGCGGCCAGTGCCTCACCTGCGCTGGTGGGCGGCTGGCTGGTGCACATGCTGGCTCACCTCCTCAGCGATCCCGATAGCTCGGCAATCTCGAATACATATTCGACTATACCGAGAGCCTCCGACAGATTCCGGACCTGGCCGGGGTGAGTTCCGGGACCGGGCCAGGTTTCCCGGGCCGCCGTGAGGCGCCCGGGATGATGAGGCGGCAGTTGGCCCATCCATGGCCCGCGGGATGGCATGCTCGTGTCGGAACCGGCGTGGCTGGACGCTGTCTGCTGCGGCGGGATGCTCAGATAGGTGACGGGCCGCATGGTGCCAGTGACCCGCGGTGGGGCAGGAAGCGCAGCAGCGAGGAGAGGCGATGGCTCAGCAGAAGCGCGGGCTCGGCAAGGGTCTGGGTGCGCTCATCCCGACCGGCCCGGCCCCCGTGGCCGGCCCGGGGCAGCGCCCAGACGGCGCCGGGTTCGCTGGTGCGGCCGGGCTGCCCGCGGAGGGACGCGGCACCGTGGGCGGCGCGTACTTCCAGGAACTGCCGATCACCGCCGTGACGCCGAACCCCCGCCAGCCAAGGCAGGTGTTCGATGAGGACGCTCTCGATGAGCTGGTCGAGTCCATCCGGGAAGTCGGGCTGCTCCAGCCGGTCGTCGTCCGCGAAGCTGGCCGCGGGCAGTACGAGCTGGTCATGGGGGAACGGCGATGGCGGGCCGCACAGCGGGCCGGGCTGACCGATATCCCGGCCATCGTGCGCGCGACTACCGACGACGACCTGCTGCGCGACGCGCTGATGGAGAACCTGCACCGGGAACAGCTCAACCCGCTCGAAGAGGCGGCCGCCTACCAGCAATTGCTGGATGATTTCGGCGCCACCCACGAGGAACTGGCCCGGAAGGTCGGCCGGTCCCGCCCGCACATCTCCAACACCCTCCGGCTGCTGAATCTCTCGCCTGCCGTGCAACGGCGGGTCGCGGCCGGGGTGCTGAGCGCGGGCCATGCCCGCGCCTTGCTGTCCCTGGACGACCCGGACACCCAGGACCATCTGGCGCACCGCATCGTGGCCGAAGGCCTGTCAGTCCGGGCCGTCGAGGAGATCGTCACCATGGGCGATGTGCGCCCGGTCAAGGTGCGCCGCACGGCGGCCCGGCCCGCGGCCAGTCCCGCGCTCGATGAACTGGCCACCCGGCTGTCCGATGCGTTCGACACCAGGGTCAAGGTGGAGCTGGGCAAGCGGAAGGGCAAGATCGTCGTCGAGTTCGGCTCGCTGGAGGATCTGGAGCGCATCGTCACCACCATGTCCCCCGAGTGGGCCGGGACACTGAGCGCCTGATTAGCCGCGCCCGGCCTACCCGCCCCCGGTGAGTTTCACGTGAAACCGCCATCCCGGCTGGGTGTGGCCGCCGGGCTGGGTGCGGCCGCTGAGGCCGGGTGCGGCCGCCGGGCTGGGTGCGGCCCCCGGGCTGGGTACGGCCCCCGGAACGGGTGCGGCCCCCGGAATGGGCGCGGCCGTCAGCCCCGGTGCGGCCGCCAGGCCGCTCAGGAACAGGTCCAGCCACCGCTGCCTGGCTGCGGCGGGCTGGTCCGCCGGGGCGGTGGCGAACAGCAGGGCGAAATCAGCGGCGCTGGCGTCCGGCCGAAGGTGCCCGGCCGCCTTGGCGGCGGCCACGAGTTCCTCGCCTGCGGCGTAGACGCGTGCTTCCAGTGGCCCGGACGCCTGGCTGCCCAGGGCCTGGGCAGCGGCCTTGATGGCCTGGTCACCCGCGGCGTCGGCGACGAAGCGGCGGGCTAGTTCCTGGAGTTGCGGCCAGGCTTCCGCGCCGGCCCGGGCCCGGGCCGCGGCCGCCTCGACCTCGGTCACCATGATCTCAAGATGCTCTTCGACGATGGCGTCCACCAGGTCAGCCTTGGTGGGAAAGTGCCGGTACAGGGTGCCCACGGCGACACCGGCCGCGGCCGCGATGGTGTCCATCGCGGTATCCGGGCCGAGCCGGGTGATCTGCTCCCGCGCGGCGGCGATGATCTTCTCCCGGTTCCGGACCGCGTCGGCGCGAACCTGGCGAGGCGGTGGCACCTGACTTCCTGCCTAACTTGCGAAAAGGTGAATCATGGTTCAGGATAAACATGAGTTCTGGTTCATCTTAATTGCGGCGTGCGCCATCACGCTGCCTGGGCGAGGAGGAATGGGCATGCCAGCACCTGTCGCGCTGGTGACCGGGGGCTCTTCCGGGATCGGCGAGGCCACCGCCCGCCGGCTGCATGAACTCGGCTGGACCGTCTATGCCGCGGCCCGCCGGACCGACCGGATGGCCGGCCTGGCTGGCCTGGGCATCCACGCCCTGGCCCTGGACGTCACCAATGAGGCGTCCACGGCCGCCGCGGTCGACCAGATCATTGATGCGCAGGGCCGCATTGACGTCCTGATCAACAACGCCGGCTACGGGTCCTACGGCGCCCTGGAAGATGTGCCGCTCAGTGAGGCCCGCTACCAGTTCGAGGTCAACGTGTTCGGCCTGGCCCGGCTGACCCAGCTGGTGCTGCCGCACATGCGCCGGCAGCGCCGCGGCCGGATCATCAACGTGTCCTCGATCGGTGGCCGGATCCACGAACCGCTGGGGGACTGGTACCACGCCACCAAATTCGCGGTCGAAGGGCTGAGCGACAGCCTGCGGGCGGAATTGCGGCCGTTCGGCATCGACGTGGTGGTGATCCAGCCGGGTGCGGTCCGCACCGAGTGGGGTGCCATCGCGGCCCAGAACCTCCGCCGGATGTCCGCGGCCACCGCCTACCGGCAGCAGGCGCAGTACGTGGCGGCCGTGCTCGACTCCACGTCCGGGCCATCGTCACTGGCGTCGCCGCCCGAGGTCATCGCCAATGTGATCGCCCGGGCGGCAACCGCCCGGCGGCCCCGGACCCGCTACCTGGCCGGCCGGGGCGCACGGACCATCGTCTCCGCCCGCCAACTGCTGCCCGACCGTGCCTTTGACATGCTGATCAGCAACGGCTACCGCCTGGTGGGCTCGAGGACCGCCCGGGCGGGCGCGGCCTCGCCGGCCCCGTCAGCCCCCTCAGCCACGCCGGGCACCGGGAGGGTAGGAGCCGGGCTGGGCCTGGCGGCGTGCTGAGGGTGCGCCGTCACCGTTTCACGTGAAACAGGCGGGCGTCATGTGGCCCGCAGGCGGGTCACACCCGGGACGAAGCGACCGCGCGGATGCTGGCCAGGAAGGCGTCCACGTCTTCCGGGGACGTGTCGAACGCGGTCATCAGCCGGACCACGTTGGCCTGCTCCGCCCAGACGTAGAAGCCCCACTCGCGCTGCAGCGGCTCGATATAGCGGGGATCGAGCTCGGCGAAGACCGCGTTGGACTGGACCGCCTGCCGTACCGTGACGCCCGGGATGTCAGGCAAGCCGTCCGCCAGCCGCTGGGCCATCAGGTTCGCGTGCCGGGCGTTGTCCAGCCAGACCTCGCCGGCCAGCAGCCCGTCGAACTGGGCGGCCAGAAAACGCATCTTGGACGCCAGCTGCAGCAGCTGCTTGCGCTGGAAGGCGACGGTCTCAGTCAGGCCAGCCGTCATCACCACGACCGCCTCCACCGCCACCGCGCCGTTCTTGGTGCCGCCGAAGCTGAGCACGTCCGCCTCGGCCGCGATATCGGCCAGCGAGCAGTCCAGGTACGCCGCGGCGTTGGCCAGCCGGGCGCCATCGATGTACAGCCGGAGCTGATTCGCACGGCAGAACTCGCCAATGGCCCGCAGTTCGGCCAGCGAGTAACAGGTGCCGAGCTCGGTGACCTGGGTGACGCACACGGCCCGTGGCTGGGCCCGGTGCTCATCGCCGCGCCCGGCGAGCCGGGTGGCAATGAGCCCGGGGGTGAGCTTGCCGTCCGGGGTGCTGACCGTGAGCAGCTTGCTGCCCAGCAGCCGTTCCGGGGCGCCGCACTCGTCCACGTTGAGATGCGCGGTCTCGGCGCAGATGACCGCCTCGAACGGCCGCACCAGCAGGCTGAGGCCGAGCACGTTGGCCGCGGTCCCGTTGAACACGAAGTAGGCCCCGCCCGCCGCGCCGAACCGGCGGCTCAGTTCACCGGCTACCCGCTCGGTCCATGGGTCGTCGCCGTAGCCATGCGTGTCACCGCGGTTCGCGGCGGCCAGCATGCGCAGCACGGCCTCGTGGGTACCGGCGTGGTTGTCACTGCCAAAGCTCTTGCGAGAAGTCACCCGCCGAGCCTAGGGGTGCCTCCTAGTGCCAGGGTAAGCCGGCCCGCGCGACGGCCAGCAGGAGCAGTTCCCGGCAGGTCACCCCGAGGTCCCGGCCGGCCGCCGCCAGCGCCATCGGCAGGGTGCTGGTCTCGGTCATGCCGGGCGCGACGTTCGCCTCCAGGAAGAAGACTTCCCCGTCGGCCACGATGAAGTCGGTCCGGGACAGGTCGCGCAGGCCGAGCACCTGGTGCACGGTCACCGCGACCTCGGCCACCTCGGCCGCCACCTCCGTGGTGAGCCGGGCCGGGGTGTAGAACTCGGTCTGCCCGGCGGTGTACCGGGCCGCGTAGTCGTAGCTGCCGCCACCCACCGGCTGGATCTCCACCGCAGGCAGCGCCTGCGGGCCGTCACCCAGGTCGAGCACGCTCACGGCGATCTCGGTGCCGGACACGTACTGCTCGACCAGTGCGGTGTCCCCGTACCCGAAGCAGCCCATCATCGCGTTGGGCAGTTCGGCCTCGGTGAGCACCCGGGTCGCGCCGAGCGCGGAACCGCCACGGGCCGGCTTGACGAACAGCGGCAGGCCGAGCCGGGCCACCACTCGTTCCAGAACCGCGCCCGCGCCCAGATCGTGAAAGGTGTCCCGGGGCAGCGTGACCGACGCCGGGGTGTGCACCCCGGCCGCACCGAGCATGGCCTTGGCTGTCGGCTTGTCAAAGGCCGACCGGCTCGCGCTGGCGGTCGAGCCCACGTACGGCACGTCCAGCAGGGCGAGCACCTCGCGGATCGAGCCGTCCTCGCCGCAGGCGCCGTGGATGGCCGGGAACACGGCGGCGGGCGGGTCCGCGGTGATCGCCGGGATCAGCGCGGCGTCCGCGTCGGCGATGACCGCCTCCACGCCCGCGTCGCACAGCGCATCGCGGATCCGGTCCCCGGACCGGAGCGACACCGCCCGCTCGGCGGACAGGCCGCCCGCGAGGACCAGCACATGCCCGAGATCGCTCACTGGACCGGATCAGCCGCGGCCGCGGCTGGATTGGCCTGCGCGCCGGACGAGGCAGATGAGACAGACGAGGCGCATGAGACAGACGAGGCGGATGAGACGAACGAGGCCGATGAGGCTGTGGATTCAAGTGAGGCTGGGGAGGCGAACGTGGACCGTAGTTCGACCTCGGCCGTGATCACCTCGGCCAGCCGCCGCACGCCTTCCCGGATGCGGCCGGGCTCCGGGAAGCAGTACGACAGCCGCAGGTGATCGCCGCCCTGGCCGCCGGCGTAGAAGCCGGTGCCCGGCACGTAGGCGACCCGGGCGGCGATGGCGCGGGGCAGCATGGCCTTGGCGTCAACGCCGGGCGGCAGCCCGAGCCAGACGTAGAACCCACCGCTGGGGCTGGTCCACCGGCAGCCCACCGGCATCCTGGCGGCCAGCGCGTCCAGCATGGCGTCCCGGCGTTCCCGGTACAGCTCACGGAACACCTTCACCTGCTCCCGCCAGGGCTGGGTGGCCAGGTACTCGCGGACCATCAGCTGGGCCAGGCTGGAATGGCAGAGCACGGCGGACTCGGCGGCCAGGACGAGCTTGTCGCGCACCCCGGCCGGGGCGAGCGCCCAGCCCACCCGCAGCCCTGGCGCGATCGTCTTGGAGAACGTGCCCAGGTAGATGACGCCGTCCGCGTCATCCGCGCGCAGCGCCCGTTCTGGCTCCCCCTCGAACCCGAGCAGCCCGTACGGATTGTCCTCGATGACCGGCAGGCCGGCCCGCTGGCACACGCCCAGCACCGCGGACCGGCGCGACTGGTCCAGGGTCACCCCGGCCGGGTTGTGGAAGGACGGGCAGGTGTACAGGAACTTGGGCTGGCGGCCCGCCGCCGCCAGCCGGCCGATGACGTCGGCCAGCGCGTCCGGGATCAGCCCGCGGTCGTCCATGGGCACATGGACGACAGCCGCCTGATAAGACGCGAACGTGCCCAGCGCTCCCACGTACGACGGCCCCTCGGCCAATACAACGTCCCCCGGATCGACGAAGATCCTGGTCAGCAGGTCGAGACCCTGCTGAGAGCCGACCGTGACCACGATCTCGTCCGGGTGCGCCTTGATGCCCTCCAGCGACATCACGTCGCAGATGCCCTCGCGCAGCCCGGGGTCACCCTGGCCCGTGCCGTACTGCAGGGCCACCGCGCCGCGGTCGGCCACCAGCTGGCCGGCCAGCTCACCCACCGCGTCCAGCGGCAGCGCCGAGATGTACGGCATGCCGCCGGCCAGCGACACGACCTCCGGCCGGGCGGCCACCGCGAACAGGGCGCGGATCTCCGAGGCGACCATGCCACGGGCCCGGGCCGCGTAGCGCTCCAGGTAAGGGTCAATCCGGGCCGGGCGGGGTGGAGACGGACGGGGCGGAAGAGAACTGAGTGGCTGCGGTGAACCAACCGGTGGCCGCTGCTCGGATGGCACAGACGCTCCTGGTGTCGATGGGTACCATGTCAGGGTACGGGGCCAGAGCCGGGCGCGCCCGGGAGTATCAGGGAACCAGCCCGCCGTGGCCCGCTCGCTGCACGGCCCGCGCAATGCCAGCCAGCACAGCCACAGCCAGCACGACCGCAGTCATCTCAACCAGCAGTCATCTCAACCACAGTCATCTCAACCACAGTCATCTCAACCACCAGGGGTGCCAGTGCCGCGCCGTCTCGTCAGCGTCACCCTGGACAACCTGGACGACCTGCCCAAGCGGTGCCGCCGGTGTGTGTTCTGGGAACTCGACCCGGTGAGCCACGCCCGCGCCGAGGAAGTGGGCGACCCGGGGCTGGAAAAGGAAGCCTGGGTCTCCTCGATCCTGCTGGAATGGGGGAGCTGCGGGAAGATCGTCTACGTGGACGGCGCGCCGGCCGGCTATGTGCTCTACGCCCCGCCGATGTACGTGCCGCGGTCGCTGGCCTTCCCGACCAGCCCGGTGAGCGCGGACGCGGTGCTGCTGATGACCGCGCACATCATGAGCGAGTTCACCGGCGGCGGGCTGGGCCGGATGCTGGTGCAGGGGGTGGCCAAGGACCTCACCCGGCGCGGGGTCAAGGCGATCGAGGCGTTCGGTGACATCCGCTCGGAGGGCCTGTCCTGCGTGCTGCCCGCCGATTACCTGCTGGCCGTCGGGTTCAAGACGGTCCGCCCGCACTCGCACTACCCCCGGCTGCGGCTGGAGCTGAAGACCGCGGTGTCCTGGCGGGAGGACGTCGAGGTGGCGCTGGAACGGCTGCTGGGCTCAGTGAGCCCGGAACGGGCCCTCCGCCTCGCCTGACCCCCCGTTCTCCTCGTGCAGCACGAGAAGTGAGTACGCGGCCACGGATGAGTCGTCGGTGATGGTTCCGCTGCGCACCATGGTTTTGAATTCCTGGCGGGGTATCCAGCGGTGCTGCATGTCCTGCTCCTCGGGTTCCCGGTCCGGGCGGCCCGCGGTGAGGCCGGTGGCCAGGTAGACGTGGAAGCCCTGGCCCGACGTGCCGTGTGAGCTGTGCAGGTAGCCGAGCCGGGTCAGGTCGCGGGCCCGCAGGCCGGTCTCCTGGGCCAGTTCGAGCCGGGCCAGGTCCTCCGGGTCCCCGGCCGCCCGGCCGGGGAAGGCGCCCTGGGGAAACGCCCAGCACCGCCGCTGGACCGGGTACCGGTACTCCTCCACCAGGCAGAACTGGTCCGCCTGCATCGGGATGACCAGCGCGAAGTCGGGCTTGTCGACGACCGCGTAGCAGCCGCGGCTGCCGTCCCGGCGCTCGATCTCATCCCGGCGCAGGGACATCCAGGAGTCCTCGTAGACGACGCTGGACGCGAGCGTGCGGATATCCGGATCACTGGGCGCGGTCATCCCGGGGGCGCTGCCAGCCGACCGGTCAGATGAAGTCAGCCAGTTCCTTGAGCAGCGCGGACTTCGACTTGGCCCCCACGACCTGCTTGACGACCTCACCACCGGAGAACACGTTCAGCGTCGGGATGAGCATGATCCCGTACTTCTGCGCGGTCTGCGGGTTCTCCTCGATGTTCAGCTTCACCACGTCGATCTTGTCGGCGTGCTCCTTGGCGATCTCCTCAAGCACCGGGGATACCTGGCGGCACGGGCCGCACCATTCGGCCCAGTAGTCCACGATGACCGGCTTGGCGTTCTGCACGACTTCGGCGTCGAAGGTGGCGTCGGTCACGACTTTGGTTGCGCCCACGGTTGGTGCTTCCTTCCATTGTTCTCGGGTTGGGTGAAGATCAGGACTCGTGGTCCGCGAGCCACCGCTCAGCGTCCAGCGCGGCGGCACAGCCGGTGCCCGCCGCGGTGACCGCCTGGCGGTAGGTGTGGTCCACCACGTCGCCGCAGGCGAATACGCCGTCGATGTTGGTCCGGGTGCTCGGCTGATCGACCAGGAGGTAGCCCTCCTTGTCCATGTCGAGCTGGCCGGTGAACAGCTCGGTGCGCGGGTCATGGCCGATCGCGACGAACATGCCGTCCACCGGGAGCTTGCTCTCCTCGCCGGTCTGGGTGTCGCGCAGCCGCAGGCCGGTGACCTTGTTGTCGCCGAGCACCTCGGCGACCTCGCTGTTCCACTTGAAGCTGATCTTCGGGTTGGTCAGCGCCCGGTCCTGCATGATCTTGGACGCGCGCAGCTTGTCCCGGCGGTGGATCACGGTCACGTTCTTGGCGAACCGGGTCAGGAACGTGGCTTCCTCCATCGCCGAGTCGCCGCCGCCGACCACCGCGATGTTCAGCTCGCGGAAGAAGAAGCCGTCACAGGTCGCACACCAGGACACGCCGTGCCCGGAGAGCCGCTTCTCGCCCTCCACGACCAGCTCCCGGTAGCGCGAGCCGGTGGCCACGATCACGGTCCGGGCGTGGTAGGTCTCGCTGTGCGTCTTGACCACCTTGGGCGTGGCGGCCAGGTCGACCTCGACGACGTCGTCGGGGATCAGCTCGGCGCCGAACCGCTCCGCCTGCTTGCGCATCGAGTCCATCAGGTCCGGGCCGAGCACGCCGTCCGGGAATCCGGGGAAGTTCTCCACGTCCGTGGTCTGCATCAGCGCGCCGCCCGCGGTGACCGACCCCTCGAACACGATCGGGGACAGCTTCGCCCGCGCCGCGTAGACCGCTGCCGTGTACCCGGCCGGCCCCGAGCCGATGATGATGACATCCCGAATGTCGGTCACTCTTGTTCGCCCTTCGCTGAACTTGCACCGCAGTCAACCGATCCTAGGGCGCGAAGATTCCCCAGGCGGTGATTCCGGCTCCGCGGCGCGGGCGGGCGCCGCCGGGCGGTCACCCAGCGGCCGCGAGCGGCGCCTGGGCCCGCACACCAGGCTGGGCCGCCGTGCAGCCCGGGCTGGTCACGTACACCTTCGACGGATGGTCTTGCACCACGATGATAAGTGCCGAGCGCCCCCGGTAGGAGCCCTCATCCACCAGCTGCACCGGCCGGCCGGCGGCGATCCGCTGCACGCACCCCTGGAGGGCCGCGCCGCTGCCCTGCCGGGCCAGCGGGCCGGCCGGGCCCGGGGAGTGGCCCTGCGCCGCGGGCGGGTGGTCGGCCAGCACCGCGGCGGCCTGCTGGCCGAGCGTGCCGGGCCGGTAGCGGGTCCCGGTGCGGGTCACCGTGATGCCCGCTGCGGACCCACCCGCCGCCGAGTTCTGGTGCAGGCCGTACGTGCCGCTCGGCCCGGCCCCCGGGACGCCCAGGGCCGGCTTGGCCTCCCGGCCCGAACTGGACGAGGTGCCCAGCCCGGATGAGGTGGGCGAGACGGCCTGGGCGATCCCGTAGCCGACCCCGCCCAGCACGACCACGGCCGCGGCGGCGGCCAGGCCCCGCACCGCGGCGGGCGCCTGCAGCCAGCGCCAGCGCCCGGCCGGTCCCGCGGGCCGCCGGTCCCGTCCCGGGCCGCCGTCCCCGCTGCGGCCCGCGCCCGCAGGCCCGGGAGTACCCGCAGGCTGAGCGGCGCCGTTACCCTGCGGCGCACCCGCGGGCTGCGCCGCCCGGCGGGCGGACTCCGCGATCAGCGCCGCGTCCAGCCGGGCTGCGACCGCGGGCGGCAGCGGCGCCGCGGGGACGTCCCGGAGCACCACGGCGACCTCGGTCAGCCGGGCCTGCTCCGCGGCACATTGCGGGCAGGTGGCCAGGTGGGCGCGGATCCGCGCGGCCCGGCCACGGCGCAGCAGTCCCTCGGCGTAACGCGCCAGGGACTGCGCGGACACATGTCCTGTCATGCCCGGTTCTCACCTGCTCCCTCGGGAGGTGAGACGCGCTGGGCGGCTGGCTGGTTCCGCTCCGGCCCCGGCGGGCCGCCCGGCCCGCCGCGCAGATGGGCCAGCAGCGGCAGCAGCCGGGCCCGGCCGCGGGCGCACCGGCTTTTCACCGTGCCGGCCGAAATGCCCAGGATCTCAGCGGTGTCGGCGACCGGGTAGCCCAGCATGTCCACCAGGACCAGCGCCGCCCGCTGCTCGGGCCCCAGCGTGCGCAGCGCGGCCAGCACGTCCAGCGTGGTGTCCTTGTCCGCGCCCGGGGCGGCCAGCCCGGACCCCTGGGCCAGCACGTCCAGCGTCTGCTCGTCCATCCCGCTGGCCGCCGGGCGCGCCGCCCGGCGGCGCAGCCGGTCCAGGCACGCGTTCACCACGATCCGGTGCAGCCAGGTGGTCACCGCCGACTCGCCCCGGAAATCCGCGGCCCGCCGGAACGCGGAGATCATCGCGTCCTGCAGCGCGTCGGCGGCCTCGTCCGGGTCCCCGAGCGTACGGACCGCGACCGCCCACAGCCGCTCCCGATGGCGGACAAACAATATGCCGAACGCTTCGGCGTCCCCACTGACATGGCGCCGCAGCAGGTCGCCGTCGGTGGGCTCGGCCGGGCCGCCGGGCGGGGCGGCTGACCCTGGCTCAGGCCGGCCGGGACCGGGCTGGCCGGCCATGGGTCAGCCCGTTCCCCGGATGACGATGTTGTAGATGAACGCCTCGAACGTGTTGCTGCTGCTGGGCTTGGGCGGCAGCTTGGTGAACCAGATCAGCACGTACCGGCCCTTGGGAGAGCTCTTCGTCTTGAAGGTCTGGGTGCCCGCCCCGACGTCCTTCTGCTTGGCCACCCTGGTGAACGAGGCCAGGCCCGCCGGGGTGACGGACGGGTTGTTGCCGACCTCGATGGCCACGTTGGCGCCGGCGGTGGGGCCGAAGGTGATCTGCGCCGAGCTCAGGCTGACCGGCTTGCCCATGTCCAGGAGCAGGCCGGTGCCCTTCTTCAGGTTACCGAACGCGGCCGAGCCCAGGTAGAACTGGGTGTGCCAGGCGGTCTGCGGGTTGCTGTCGATGGCCGCCGGGGCCTCGTCGTTGTTCTCGTTGCCCGGGTCGGAGGCCAGGCCGAGCGCGTCGAACCCGCCCGCCTGGACCGGCTGCAGAGTGGTGACCTTCGGCGACGGGCCGGCCGAGTTCCCGCCCGAATTGCCGGGGCTGGCCGCGGAGCCGCCGCCGGAGCGGGTCAGGCTGTACACGCCGGTTGCGATGGCCGCCACGACGAGCAGCGCGATCACCGCGATCACCGCCCGGCTGACCGGCCGCCGCGGTGGCCGGGACGCTGGCCGCCGGGGCCGGGCCGCAGGCGGCCAGCCCGCCGCGCCCGGGTACGTGGGCGGCGGGTAGTCGGTGGCCCGGTCCGCCCGGTGGTCCAGGCCCGGGCTGGCGAAGCTGTCCGCCCGCGGTGGCGGTGGCGCTGGCGCGGGGGGCGGCGCGAGTGGCGCCGGGATCACCTCGAACAGCGCGTCGGCCAGCAGCCCCGGGGTGGTCAGCCGCGGGCCGCGCCGCCGGTCCTGCTGGAACAGCGCCTGGCAGGTCACCTCGTCGATGGACGCGGGCACGCCGGCGCACACCTGGCGGGGGCTGCACGGCTTGCCGTCGGCCAGCGGGGCGGGCGGCAGCGCGCCCATCCCCGGCCCCGGCCAGTACCCGGTCAGCGCGGCATAGAGCAGCATGGCCAGGCCCTGGGTGTCGGCCAGCGCGGGGTCATCCGCGGTGACGTCGGCCAGCGCGGCCTCGACGCCGAGCCCGAGCACCTTCACCCCGCCACCGGGCGTCCAGCGCAGCGACTGCGGGGTGAGGCAGAGGTGGGCCAGGCCGGCCGCGTGCGCCACGGCCAGCGCCTCGGCCCCCTCGGCCACGATCTCGGCGCCCCGGGCGGGCTCCAGGGGGCCGTCGGCGAGCAGGTCATCGAGGGAGTCGCCGGCCACCCACTCCATGACCACATAGGCCGCGTCCCAGTCGTCCTCGACGTCGAACACCTGGGCCAGCCGGGCGTCGGTGAGCCGGCTGGCCGCGCGGGCCGCGGTGAGCACTTCACGAATCCGCGGGAAGCCGGGCGCGAACGTCAGTACCGCGACTGGCCGGGCCAGGGTTTCGTCAATGGCTTTCCACCCCGACCAGCCGCCGCTGTCGTTGACCCGATCCTCGAGCCGGTAGCGGCCGCCGAGTCGGGTGCCCGGTTCCGAGATAAAGGTGCTCATAAGTGCCGAGCCAAGAGCGGGGCAGGCTCTCGACCCTCCTTCCGGGCCCCCGTAGCTGCCAGCGAGGTAGAGCGCGCGAGCGCAGTGCTGCACACCATGCTAAGCCGCGCGGGCATCGGCGGCGCGATGTGCATGCCTGACCGTCGTAAACCGTTACACGTTCCAGGCACCCGGTTCGGTTCCAGACCACCGTGGCTGAGCTGGGGCGGGGGATGGCGGACGGGGCTCACCGGCGCAGCCGCGAGGCCACCGTGGTGATCAGGTCGGTGACCTCGCTGATCCGCAGTGCCCGGGCGAACAGCAGGTACAGCAGCAGCCCGCCGCTGCCGCCGAGGATCACGGTGACCAGCCCGTAGACCGGGCCGGAAACGAAGATCACGCCGACCATGAAGGTCACCGCCCAGGCGAGGAGCAGCGCCGGGATGGCGGCCAGGTGCATCCGCAGCAGCGCGCTGGCGATCTGGTGGCCGGCCAGGCCGCCCAGCCGCCGCCGCAGCACCCACCAGGACACCACCGCGCCCACCACGTTGGACAGCCCGAACGCCACCCCCAGGCCTTCCACCACATGACCGGCGGGCAGCAGCCGCAGGGCGAGCAGGCTGGCCGCGATGTTGGTGGCCATCACGGCCACCCCGATGAACATCGGCGTGCGGCTGTCGTGCAGCGCGTAGAAGACGCGCAGCATGAGCTGGAACATCATGTACGGCACCAGGCCGAGGGAGAAGACGCCGAACACCTCGCCGATGTACCGGGCCTCGGCCACGCTGGTGCTGCCGTGGCCGATGGCGAACAGGAACTCAGCCAGCGGCGCGCCGAGCACGATGAGCAGCAGGGCGGCTGGCACCACGACCGCCGAGGACAGCCGGACCCCGGTGGAGAAGTCGCTGCGGACCAGCGGCAGGCGGTGCTCGGCGGCGTGCGCGCTCATCCGGGGCAGCAGCGCGGTGATCACCGAGATGCCGATGATGGCGTACGGCATCTGGAACAGCTGCCAGGCGTAGCTGTAGGTGGAGAACGAGTCGAAGCTGGCCCCGGGATGCGTGGACGCCGCGTTCGCGACGTTCTGCACGACCAGGAACGAGACCTGGGTGGTCAGCACGTAGCCGAGCAGCGGGGCGGCCATCCGGCGGATCTCGGTCACCTCGGCCCGGCGGAAGTCGAACCGCGGGCGCCAGCGGAACCCGGCCCGGTGCAGCGCCGGGATCATGGCCGCGGTCTGCGCGATGATGCCCAGCGTGGTGCCGAAGCCGAGCAGCTGGATCTGGGCGGTGGAAATGTTGCCGGGGTGCACGCCGATCCCGCCGGTCGCGATGAACAGCAGCAGGACCAGGATCACCACGATGTTGTTGATCACCGGGGTCCACATCGGCGCGGCGAACCGGCCCCGCGCGTTCAGCACCCCGCCGGCCAGCGAGCTCACCCCGTAGAAGAAGATCTGCGGGATGAAGAAGAACGCGAAGATCACCGTCAGGTGGCGCTCCGGGCCGGTGAGCGCGTGCGCATAGAGGTTCACCAGGAGGGGAGCGGCCAGCGTGGCCAGCACGGTCAGCACAGCCAGGGCGATCGTGGCCAGCGTGAACATCCGCTGGTCGTAGGCTTCGCCGCGGTCCGCGTCCCGCTTGGCCGCGGCGACCAGCAGGGGCACCACCACGCTGGTCAGGATGCCGCCGAGCATCAGGTCGTAGACCGCGTTGGGCAGCGTGTTGGCGTTGTTGTAGGAGTTGGCCACGCCGACCACGCCGAGCGCGTAGACCAGCATCAGGGTGCGCAGGAATCCGGTCCCGCGGGAGGCCAGGGTGCCGAGGGCCATCACCCCGCTGGACCGGACCAGGCTGGTTCCCTCGGGCCCCGGGGCGGGACCGCCCGGGTCCGGCGGCCCGGCCGCCTCTAGTGCCGCCTCCTCCGGGATCGCGTCCGGGAGGCCAGCGTCCTCCGGGGCCGCGCGCTCCGCCCGGCGCGGGCTGCCGGGGAAGCCGGGGAGCAGGCCAGCGCCGCCGCGGCTGTGCCGCGGGCCAGCGGGCCGGCGGTGGCCGGCGCCGCTGCCCGGGCTGCCGCCACGCCCGGCGTCATCGGGGGCGCTCCACCCGGCCTGGGGCGCTGGCATACTCATCCGGCTCCTCGGGTGTGTCGTCGTCACGGGCCCGCTCGCTGACGACGGTATCCGTTAGGTCGGGTGATTCGGCGGGATCCGCACCGTTCGTGTCCTCACCTGGCCCAGCGCCGGAGCCCCCGTCCGCTGTTCCACCCGCCCGGTTGCGCCGCCGCACCGCGCGGGCCGCCGCGGTGATCAGGAACACGCCACAGGCGACCGCGATGATCACCGTTGCCAGGCTGCCGAAGTGTGTCGCATCCACGGTGAGCTGAGCCGTTGTGCCCGGCAGCGGCTGCCCGTTGGGCGCGAACAGCTCCAGCTTGAGCACGGTGGTGCCAGCCGTCGCGGCATGGACCCGCACCGCGACCGTGCGCTGCTGATGCGGATCGATCACCACGGTCTTGGTCGGCAGGTCAATGCTGATCCGCCCGGACGGCGCCCACACCCGCAGCTGGACGGTGACCTTCTCGTTGAGCTTGTTGTTGATGGACACCGGGACCGAGCCGGACTTGCCGGTCAGCGTGTCCTGCCCGTTGCCGACGATGCGGACCTGCCGCCACTGCGCGTTGAGGTAACCGGTGATCCGGCCGAGCAGGGCCCGGGGCTGCGCCGGGTCCCCCCGCCACGCCGACGATTCGACCGTGGCCACCGCGCTGGCCAGGTAGCTGGACTTGTCCAGGATGCTGGCCTGCAGCCGGATCCCGTTCTCCACGGCCTCGAGCTTGCGCAGCAGCGACTTGTGCAGTTCCCCGTGGCCGGTCTCCCGCCGCGGTGGTGGGGTACGGGTCACCTGCCCGGCACCTGGGCCCGCCGTCACCAGGCTGGCCAGGCTGGCCGGCCGCAGCCAGGGCGCCTGCACTGTCTCGGTCAGCAACTGGCTGGCCAGCCCGGGTGCCGGGTTCCACTGGCGCGGCGGGGTGACCACCACGGTCCGGGGCAGCCGGGGCTGCTCGGCCGCGATCATCGCGGTTTCGGCCAGGAAGCGCTGCTCGGCCGCGAATGACCCGGCCGCGGGCCGGCTGGCGGCCGCGGTCGGCGCGTCGGCCAGCAGCTGGCTGAGCGTGCTGTCGGCCAGGGCCACGTGCATGCCCGCGTTCACCCCGTTCAGGGTGGTGGTGATCGCGCTGGGCGTGTAGCCGGCCGGGCGTCTTCGGCGGCATCAGGCTGCTGTTCAGGATGACCGTGCCGATGTCGTTGGCGGCCAGGCTGCTGAGCACCGGGTAGTCAGCGATCCCCGCGGCCGGCCAGGCGATCTGCCCGGGCGGGCCACCCGCCGGCCGCTGCACGCTGCCCAGCAGCTTCTGCGCGGTCGCCTGCCCGAGGCCGTAGGCCCGGGTCAGGTTGTCGTCCAGCCCGGCGTGGGTCAGCGCCGAGGAGTCCACATCGGCGTACGGGGTGGTGAAGAAGTCCTGCCGCCCGGTGACCGAGCGCAGCTGGGCCGAGCCAGGAGCGCGCCGCCGCGCTGGCCCGCCTGCTGGCCGCGCCCGCACAGGTGGCCGTGCCGCCCACCTGGTAGCCGCTGGTCATGGTCTGCGCGCTGGCCACCAGGCTCGGGTCGATCGCCCAGGTCAGGTCCGCACCGCTGGCCACCGCGGCCCTGCCGTCGGCCAGCAGCCGGCCCAGCCGCCCGGTGGTGGCCAGGCTGCCGGCCAGGCCGTCGGTGAGCAGCGCGGCACAGGACTGCTGCTGGGGCTGGCCGATCAGCGGCCAGACCCAGGCCAGTTTCTCGCGCCCGGCCAGCCCGGCCCGGTGCGCGGAACCGGGCCAGAACGGCAGGAAGGTGCGCTGGTGATCCAGCGGCTGCCCGTTCATGGTCACCTGGGCCGCCAGCGGGTACACGCCGAACTGCGTCAGGTGCAGGTTCGCGGGCCGCGCGGTCACCGTCCAGTGCTCGGTCGTGCCGGGGGCGAGGCTGCCCGGCAGCAGGGTCACCGCGCCGGCCACTGGCGCGTCCACCCGCAGGTTGGCGTTGTCCGCCGCGTAGCTGGCCATCTCGGTCCGGCTGGTGAACCGGGCAGTGGATGACCACAACGTCACGGCCAGGCCGGACACCGGGCTCCCGGTGGGATTGCTGACCGTGCCGGTGACCGTCACCCGCTGCCCCGGCCCGGCGACCTGCGGGCTGACCGACAGGATGGAGATGGTCGCCGGAGGCTGCCCGGCGGCCGCGGCGGGCGGCCCGGCCACCAGCACGGACCCGCCGGTTCCCAGGCCCAGCGCCACCAGGGCAGCCACGCACCGGCCGAGCCGCCCGGTGCGGGCGGGCCTCCGGTCGCGGTGCGCCGAGCGCTGACGCGGCATGCCGGAAATGGTATTGCCGTTCCCTGAGTACTCTTGCGGAGTGTCCCAATAAGTAGGTCGCGTTGCTGCGGGCGTCCGGACTCCCCGGATTTCCCCCGGCCTCGTCTAGGCCATACCCTCAATGCCCGTGCCGGATACCCCGCCGCTGCGTCCCGATCAGCGGAAAGCCGCCGCCGCGCTGCTCCGCCAGGCCGCCGCGCCCGCCGCTGACCTGGGCCGCCTGTTCGCCCGCCATGGGCATGAGCTGGCGCTGGTGGGCGGCTCGGTGCGCGACGTTTTCCTCGGCCGCCCGATCAGCGACCTGGACCTGGCCACCGACGCCCGGCCGGAGCGGGTCCTGGAGATCACCCGGGGCTGGGCCGACAAGGTGTGGGAAACCGGGATCGAGTTCGGCACGGTCGGGCTGCGCAAGGGCGGCACGATCTTCGAGATCACCACCTACCGGAGCGAGAGCTACCGGCGTGAGTCGCGCAAGCCGGCCACGGTCGAGTACGGCACGTCCCTGGAAGAGGATCTTCGGCGGCGCGACTTCACGGTCAACGCGATGGCCGCCCGGCTCCCGTCGATGGAACTGGTCGACCCGTTCGGCGGGATGGCGGACCTGAAGGAAGGCGTGCTGCGCACCCCGGGCCGGCCGGCCGACTCGTTCAACGACGACGCGCTGCGCATCATGCGCGCGGCGCGGTTCGCCGCCCAGCTCCGCTTCACGGTAGCGCCGGACGTGGCGGTGGCCATGCGCGAGCTGGCGCCCCGGCTCAGCGTGGTCTCGGCCGAACGGATCCGCGACGAGCTGACCAAGCTGATGCTCGCGCCGGGACCGCGCGACCCGGTCCGCGGTATCACGCTGCTGGTGGACACCGGGGTGGCCGACGTGGTGCTGCCCGAGGTGCCCCGGCTGCGGCTGGAGACCGACGAGCACCTGCGGCACAAGGACGTGTACCAGCACTCGCTGACCGTGCTGGAGCAGTCCATCGGCCTGGAGGAGCCGTACGGGCTCCAGCCCGACCTGGTGCTCCGGCTGGCGGCGCTGCTGCATGACATCGGCAAGCCGAAGACCCGGTCGAAGCTGCCAGACGGCCGGGTGGCGTTCCACCACCACGAGGCGGTCGGCGCGGCCATGGCCCGGAGCCGGCTCAAGGCGCTGCGCTTTCCCTCGTCGGTGGTGGCCGACGTGTCCACGCTGATCTCGCTGCACCTGCGCTTCCACGGCTACGGCCCGGGGGAGTGGACGGACTCGGCGGTCCGCCGGTACGTCCGGGACGCCGGCCCGCTGCTGACCCGGCTGCAGGTGCTGACCCGGGCCGACTGCACCACGCGGAACAAGGCCAAGGCGGCCCGGCTGGCCCGGGCCCAGGACGGGCTCGAAGCGCGTATCGCCACGCTCAGCGCCCAGGAGGAACTCAAGAAGATCCGGCCCGACCTGGACGGTCACGAAATCATGAGCATCCTCGGGCTGTCCCCGGGCCGCGATGTGGGCCGGGCCTACGACTATCTGCTCGACCTGCGGATGGAGCACGGCCCGCTGGGCAAGGAGCGGGCCACTCAGGAACTGCGGCGCTGGGCCGGTGAGGCCGGGCTGGGCAGCTCGCCGCCGTCCGGTCCTTCGCGGGAGGACACCCAGTAGCCGGCCGAGGCGACCGCGAAGCCCACCGCGACCAGCCCGACGATGACCGGTGAATGGCCACTGGCCGGCATGAACACCGCGCTCAGCGCGGCCCCGGCGACGAACGTGATGTTGAACGTCATGTCGTAGAACGCGAACACCCGGCCCCGGTAACTGTCGTCCACCTGCTCCTGCAGGATCGTGGTCGCGCAGATAGCCACGCCCTGCCCGGCCAGGTTCAGCCAGAACCCGATGACCAGGAACGCGGCCTGGCTGAACGTCTGGCCCAGCGGGCCGACCACCACCGCCGCGCTGGCCAGCAGCAGCGTGATCCAGGCGGGCTTGCTCATCCGCTTGGTGATCTGCGGGGTGATCAGCGCGGCGCAGGCGTAGCCCACTGCCGACACGATGACCAGCACAAGGAAATGGCTGAGCGCGGTGTTGGCGCTGGCCGACCGGTAGAAGTAGTTGCGGTAGAGCAGGATCGACATCAGGAACAAGATCCCGTACAGGAAGCGGTTGCCGCCGGTGGCGCCCAGCGCGGCGGCCGGCCCGCGGCGCCGCGCGACATACCGGGCCCCGGCCACCAGGCCGGCCAGCACACCGGCCAGTTCGCTGCGCAGCCGGCCCGGCTGCGCGTCGCCCGGGCCGTGGATGGGCCCGAGCAGATCGGGGGCCATGGTCCGGGCGACCAGGCTGGCCAGCACGTAGCACAGCCCCCCGACCAGCAGGGTGATGGCCGAGCCGCCCTGGCCGCCGCCGGTGAGCACGTGCACGCCGAGGCCGACGATCCCGCCGATCGAGGCCATGATCCCGCCCGCGGTCGGGGACACCGCGTTGGCCATCACCAGCTTGTCCCCGGCCACCACGTGCGGCAGCGCGGCCGACAGCGAGGACAGGAAGAACCGGTTGACCCCGAGCACCAGCAGGACGCCGATGTACAGCGGGACACCGAGCTTGCCCGAGGCCACCAGCCCGGCGGTGAGCGCGACGAACAGTGCCCGCAGCAGTGCGGACCAGACCAGGATCTGGCGGCGCGACCAGCGGTCGATGAACACCCCGGCGAACGGGCCGATCAGCGAGTAGGGCAGGTACAGCACGGCGAACGCGGCCGCGGCCGAGGCTGGGTCGGGGAACGTGGTGTTGTTGAAGAACACGTACGAGCCGAGGCCGGCGGTGAACACCCCGTCGCCGGTCTGCGAGATCAGCCGGGTCGCGAACAGCCGCCGGAAATCCCGCTCGCGGAGCACGATCCGCAGGTCGGTGAGGAACGATGAGCTGGGACGCCGGCCGCGCAGCTTCGCCATCACGCCGGCCAGGTGGGTCACCCGCTCAGCCTACGGCGGGTGCTGCCGCTAGGCGGGCGGGCCGCCCGGGCGGCGGGTGTACTCGGCCGGCGCGAACAGCACCAGCAGCGAAAGGTCCTCGGTGATGCCGGTAAAGCGGTGCTCCTCACCCGCGGGCACATAGATAACCGCACCCGGGCCAACCGGGGCGCTCTGCCCGCCGGCCACCAGCCGCGCCCGTCCTGAGGTCACCACGTAGATCTCGTCCTCGGTGTGCGGCTCCTGGTCATCCACGCCGCCCGCGGGCACCGAGTAGGTGCCCACCGAAAGATCACTGACCCGCAGCTGCTCGGCCCAGTGAGCGCCGCTACCAGAGGCGGGCGCGGTGAACGCGCCCGCCCCCTGCAGAATCCTCATCTACCTCTCGACTTCGCCGCGGATGAATTTCTCCACCAGGTCGCGGGCGGTGTCGTCGCCGTACTGCTCGGGCGGGGACTTCATGAAGTACGACGCGGCGGACAGCACCGGGCCGCCGATGCCGCGGTCCTTGGCGATCATGGCCGCGCGGATCGCGTCGATGATCACGCCCGCGGAGTTCGGCGAGTCCCACACCTCCAGCTTGTACTCGAGGTTCATCGGGACGTCCCCGAAGGCCCGGCCCTCGAGCCGGATGTAAGCGAACTTCCGGTCGTCCAGCCAGGGCACGTGGTCAGACGGGCCGATGTGCACCGCGGCCTTCTCCATCTCATGCGGGATCTGCGAGGTGACCGACTGGGTCTTGGACACCTTCTTGGACACCAGCCGCTTGCGCTCCAGCATGTTCATGAAGTCCATGTTGCCGCCGAAGTTGAGCTGGTAGGTGCGGAGCAGCTCCACGCCGCGGTCCTCGAACAGCTTGGCCAGCACCCGGTGCGTGATGGTCGCGCCGACCTGCGACTTGATGTCGTCGCCGATGATCGGCACGCCGGCCGCGGTGAACTTGGCCGCCCACTCCGGGTCCGAGGCGAGGAACACCGGCAGCGCGTTCACGAACGCCACGCCGGCGTCGATGGCGCACTGCGCGTAGTACCGGTCGGCCAGCTCGGAGCCCACCGGGAGGTAGCTGACCAGCACGTCGGCGCTGGACTCGCGGAGCGCCGCGGTGACGTCCACCGCCGGGTCGGGCGACTCGGAGATCATCTCCTGGTAGTACTCGCCCAGGCCGTCCAGGGTGGGGCCGCGCTGCACGGTGATGCCGGTCGGCGGCACGTCAGCGATCTTGATGGTGTTGTTCTCGCTCGCCCCGATGGCTTCGGCCAGATCCCGGCCCACCTTCTTGGCATCCACGTCGAACGCGGCCACGAACTCTACGTCGCGGACGTGGTACGGGCCGAACCTGACGTGCATGAGCCCGGGGACCCGGGCCTCAGGGTCGGCATGCTTGTAGTACTCCACGCCCTGGACCAGGGAGCTGGCGCAGTTGCCCACGCCGACAATGGCTACCCGAACCGAACCCATGGGGTTTACTCCTTCTCTCGCCGCACTCGGTGTCGGCGTCAGATTTCTCCAGTCAGTCTGCTGCGCCGGGATCAGCCCGGCCGCCCGGATGGTGCGCACCGCCCCGTCCCGGCCCGATGTCGGCCTCGCGCTCGGACGCGATCAGCTCGTTGAGCCAGCGCACCTCCCGCTCAACGGACTCCAGGCCATGCCGGTGCAGCTCAAGGGTGTAGCTGTCCATGCGCTCCCGGGTCCGGGCCATCGCGGCGCGCACACCGTCCAGCCGCTCCTCCAGCCGGCTGCGCCGGCCTTCCAGGATCCGCAGCCTGATGTCGGCCTGGGTCTGGCTGAAGAACGCGAAGTGCACGCCGAACCCGTCGTCCTCCCAGGCGTCCGGGCCGGACTCGGCGAGCAGCTGCTGCAGCCGTTCCTTGCCGTCCGCGGTCAGCCGGTAGACGATCTTGGACCGGCGGGACAGCGGCTTGGCCGCGCCGTCCGTGGTCTCCGGGGCTTCCTCGGCGATCAGCCCGTGGGCCAGCAGTTCCTTCAGGCACGGGTACAGCGACCCGTAGCCGAACGCCCGGAACGCGCCCAGCGTCGCGTTGAGCCGCTTGCGCAGCTCGTAGCCGTGCATGGGCGCCTCATGCAGCAGCCCGAGCACCGCGAGCTCGAGCACGCGCGATCGTTGGCCGACCATGCCGCGGGTACCTCCCCTCGCCCGGTCGAGCTGGCCTATGTACCGAATCGATGTATCGAACCGATACATCGCAAAGATATGCCGGGTTGGCCAATGCCGCAACCGTTACCGGCCGGGCGCATCCATCGCCAGCGGGCCATCTGCTCCCGGGGCTGTGCTGCTCGCGTCGTACGCTGAAGGAGTGGGAAGCCGGCGATCGGTGGTGGATTACGGGCTGGCCCGGCGGGCCACGCTCGCTTCCGTGCTGTCCGGGCACACCACGATCGCCGACGTCTGCGATGCCCACCCCTACCTGCTCCGCGCGGCCAAGTTCCACGGCGAGGCGACGGACACCGCCTGCCCGATCTGCCGGCGGAGCAAGCTCACGCACGTTACCTACGTGTACGGCGACGAGCTCGGGCCCTACGCCGGGCGGGTAAAGCAGGGACCGGAACTAGCCGAGATGGCGTCCGAATACGGGGAGTTCCGGGTATATGTGGTCGAGGTCTGCCAAAGTTGTGCCTGGAACCACCTTGCCTCGTCCTATGTTCTCGGCACCGGCGAGCCACCCGCCCGGCGCAGTCGGCGAGCCCGTGCCAGCGACTGACGGCCTGGCAGGTCCCGCCGCTCAGCCAGGGCGAGCAGGTCAAGCACACGCTATGCAGATGTGACGAATTTCTAACCTGCGCCGGGCGGCTCGCGCCACCGGATACCGTGAGGCCCGGCGGCCGGCGGACGGCCCACGACTGCCTCTCCCAACCAGTGAGGACGCGTGAGTAACCCAGACTCTCCCGGTGCTTACCCCCCGGATGGCGGCGAGTGGCGCCGTTCCGGCCGGGTCCGGAACGGTCAGCGCGGCGACCCAGCTGGACGTGCTGGGGGTTACCCCCGGGGGGGCAGTGACGGGGCAGACCGTGGATACCGGCGCCAGGAGGACTACCGCTGGGACGGCGGCGCCGGGCCGGAGGGCGGCCACCGGATGGCGAACCGCCAGGCGGCCAGTGGCCGCGGGCGGGGCGGCGCGCGCCGGGCGCCCCGGCGGGGCAGCAGCGACCCGGGGCTGACGCTCAAGGAGCGGCTGGCCGCACAGCTCGGCACCGACGGCTACCCGGCCACCGGCAACGTGGCCGCCGCCAGCTATCCGGGCGGCAGCGGGTACCGCAGCGGCGACCACCGGGGCGGCGCACCCCGCCGGGACCGGGATCTGCAGCGGGCC
The DNA here is from genome assembly GCA_963711705.1 of uncultured Actinomycetes bacterium. Lineage (GTDB taxonomy): Bacteria > Actinomycetota > Actinomycetes > Streptosporangiales > Streptosporangiaceae > RYN-230. The sequence goes on along the minus strand of CAVQFM010000025.1, from coordinate 17,402 downwards.
GCCGGGATGGGTGGCCGGCGGGGCGGCGGGAACGGCCGCGGCGGCGGCGGCCGCGGGCCGGGCCGCACCCACCAGAAGGGCGACTGGTGGCGCCGCTGGACCTGGAAGAAGGCGCTGGTCCTGGCCGCGTGCACCGGGGGCGGCTTCATCGTGCTGCTGGTCGTCGGGTTCTTCTACGCCTACTCCCAGACGCCCATCCCGGTGGCCTCGCAGTTCGCCACCGGGCAGGCCTCGCACGTCTATTTCCGGGACGGCAGGACGCTGGTCGGGATGTTCGGCCAGACCGACCGGCAGATCCTGTCGTCCACCCAGATCCCGAACATGGTCAAGAACGCCATGGTCGCGGCGGAGGACAAGCACTTCTACCACGAGGGCGGCGTCTCGCCGGTCGGCATCATCCGGGCGGGCATCGCCGACCTGACCAGCGGCTCGGTGCAGCAGGGCGGCTCGACCATCACCCAGCAGCTGGTCCGCAACTACTACCTGGGCATCGGCACCGCGGAGACCGCGACCCGGAAGATCAAGGAGATCTTCGTCGCCGAGAAGCTGGCGCAGAGCAAGTCCAAGGACTGGATCCTGACCAACTACATGAACACGGTGCCCACCGGGCCCAACATGTACGGTTTCGGCGCCGCGGCCCAGACCTACTTCGGCAAGCCGGTCAGCAAGCTGAGCGTCGCCCAGGCCGCGATGATCGCGGCCATGCCGCAGGCCCCCAGCTACTACGACCCCAGCCCGAAGGCGGGCGCCGCCTACCAGGCGCTGGTCTACCGCTGGCACTACGTGCTGCAGAGCATGGTCGACATGGGCACGCTGAGCTCGCAGAAGGCGGCCCAGCAGAAGTTCCCCAAGATCGCGAAGGCGTTCCACAACACCTGGGGCGGCTACCGCGGCTACATCATGGAGGCCGTCCAGCGGGAACTGGAGAACACCTACCACTACACCCCGACGGAGATCGCCAGCGGCGGGCTGACCGTGGTCACCACGTTCAGCAGGCCGATGATGAACGCGCTCTACGCGTCGGTGCGGCAGGAAGAGAAGCTGTTCGGCCACGTGCCCAACTACGTGCACGCGGGCGCGGTGCTGGAGCAGCCGAACAGCGGGGAGATCTGGGCCATGTACAGCGGGCCCAACTTCAACTCCCCGGCGAAGAAGTGCGCCAGGATCCGCTGCCAGTGGGACATGGCGCTGCAGAACCGGGAGCAGGTCGGCTCGTCGTTCAAGCCCTACGTGCTGGCGATGGCCCGGAAGCAGGGGATGAGCGTCAAGACCAGCATCCTGGACGGGCACTCGCCGCTGTGGATCCCGCCGGTCGCGGACCCGACGACGTACGCCAGCTGGAACCCGCCCACGGCGGCGGACTACAAAAGCTGGTACCAGGTCGGCAACGACGCGGGCGACGCCCAGGCGGCCGGGGTCAGCGTGGTGACCGCGTCGGCCGAGTCGCTGAACACCGCCTACACCGACCTGTATCACCGGGTCGCGGGCACCGACGGGCAGAACGTCGTCAACCTGGCCAAGGACTTCGGCGTGGACACCGAGGCCTCGGGGCTCACCGGTATGGGCAGTGAGGTCGGCACCGCGCTGGGCCAGGCGTCGCTCACCGTCGAGGAGCAGGCCAGCACGTTCTCCACGCTGGCCAACGACGGCATGTACATCGCGCCGCACGTGATCCTGCGGATCCAGCAGCAGAAGCCCGGCGCCGCGATGACCACCACCACTGCGAAGCCGGCCACGCACATGGTGCTGACCCCGGATGAGGCGTCCGACGTGGACTACGCGCTGTCCTTCGACACCAAGCCGGGCGGCACCGCGGCCACCGCGGGACTGACTGACGGACGGGCGGTCATCGCCAAGACCGGGACCACCAACCTGTCCCAGTCGGCGTTCTTCATCGGCGCCATCCCGCAGTTCAGCCTGGCCGTGGGCCTGTTCACCAACCAGCAGGGCTGCCCGCAGAAGGTGGCCGGCTGCGAGGCCGCGGCCAACCAGGAGAGCGCGCCGCCCGCCGGGGTGCAGACCCTCTACGGGCTGGCCGGCCTGCAGGGCTACGGCGGTCAGGAGCCCGCCACCATCTGGCACAACTTCATGGAGCAGCAGTTCCTGGACACCACGCCGCAGGCGTTCCCGGCCCCGGACTTCGGCGGCTCGACCTGGAACCTGCTCGGCCCGAACGCGCCCAAGCCGCACAAGCACCCCAACCCGCGCAGCACCTGCCAGGGGGTTGTGTTCTTCCACCACTGCTTCGGCAACGGCGGCGGCAATGGGAACGGGAATGGGAACGGGAATGGGAACGGTAACCCGGACCCCAACCCGACCCTCCCGGTCCCGACCGCCCAGGCCAGCACGCCGCCCACCCCGGGTCCCAGCCCGACGGGCTTCAAGCGGGGTTAGCCCGCGGCCCGGCCCCAGACCGGGGGACAATCGTCGGAGGGACTGATCCGGTGACGGATGCCGGGCAGCGGACAACGGAGTGGGCGTGGCAGACGCAGGAGCCGGCCTAGCGGGCCGGGGGCGGCCCGGCGGGCCGCGGCATCCCGGCCTGGCCCGGCTGGCCGTGCTGGCCGGCTCCACCACGGTGCTGGTCACCGCGAGCCTGCTCGGCTGCGTGCTGGCGCTGGCCAACAAGTGGTCCTGCCGGGCCGGCGCCTGGAACGGCTACCTCACCCAGTTCCAGGCGCACTGCTACACCGACATCTACCCGCTGTACTACGGCGAGGGCCTGTCCACTGGCAAGGTGCCCTACACCGGCCACCCGGTCGAGTACCCGGTGCTCATCGGCGGGGCCATGCAGCTCGTGGCCTGGATCGTCCGGCCGATCAGTGACCCGTTCGTCCGGGGCCGGGAGTTCTTTGACGTCACCATCGTGCTGCTGACCATCTTCGCCATCGCGGGCGTGCTGGCCACCGCGTATCTGGCGGGCTGGTCGCGGCGCTGGACCGCGCTGGGGGTCGCGCTGGCCCCCGCGCTGATCCTGGGCGCGTTCATCAACTGGGACCTGATCGCGATGGGCCTGGTCATGCTGGGCCTGGCCGCCTGGGCGGCGCGCCGCGGCGTGCTGGCCGGGGTGCTCATCGGGCTGGCCGTGGCCACCAAGTTCTACCCGGTGCTGTTCCTGGGCCCGTTGCTGCTGCTCTGCCTGCGGGCGGGCCGGATGCGGGAGTTCTGGGTGACGGCCGGCTCGGCCGCCGTGGCCTGGCTGGCGGTCAACCTGCCGGTGCTGATCGTCGCACCGTCCGGCTGGGCCCGGTTCTACCAGCTCAGCGAGACCCGCACGGCCGACTGGGGCTCGATCTGGTACTTCTTCCAGACCGAGCACTGGCCGCTGCTGGGCATGACCAGCGTCGGCCACCTCAACGTGCTGTCCAGCCTGGTGTTCCTGGCCGCCTGCGTGGGTATCGGGCTGCTCATCCTGGCCGCCCCGCGGCGGCCCCGGGTGGCCCAGGTGGTGTTCCTCACGCTGGCCGCGTTCCTCATGTTCAACAAGGTGTGGTCGCCGCAGTACGTGGTCTGGCTGGCTCCGCTGGTGGTGCTGGCCCGGCCCCGGTTCGGCGCCTACGCGGCGTGGCAGCTGGCCGAGGTCGGCTACTTCTTCGCGATCTGGGCCTACCTGATCACCGTGTCGGTGTCCGGTCTTGGCCAGGTCGGCGGGATCAGCAGCGGGCTGTACTTCGCCGCGCTGCTGGCCCGGTTCCTCACCGTGCTGGTGCTGTGCGGCCTGGTGATCCGGGAGGTACTGCAGCCCGCGCACGACGTGGTGCGGGCCGGCGGGGGGGACGACCCGGCCGGGGGCGTGCTGTCCGGGGCGCCGGACCGGTTCGTGCTCAAGCTGCGCCGCCGCCCGGAGCGCCGCCCGGCCACCGCCGCCACCCCACGCTAGCCGGGGCCTCCTGGAGTCCTACTTCTCGCCGAGATGCTCGCGGAGCCAGGCGATGTCAGCGGGCGGATCCGGGGTCTCGCAGATGACCGCGCCGCCGACGGCGCGGATCACATCGGCCAGCACGTTCGGGTCGATCGTGCCCTGGGTCATCCCGGCGTGCCGGTCCCGGCCCGAGCCGAACTCGTCCCGCGAGTTGTTGCAGTGCACCAGGTCGATCCGGCCGGTGATGGCCTTCACCCGGTCCGCGATCCCGCTCAGTTCCTCACCGCTGGCGTAGGCGTGGCAGGTGTCCAGGCAGAAGCCGACCTCGCCGCGATCCTGGCCCGCCCCGCCGATCGCCTCCCACAGCCGGGCCACCCCGTCCAGGCCGCGCGCCATGGCCTGGCCGCCGCCGCCCGCCGTGTTCTCGATCAGCATGGGCACCGGCCGGTCGATCCGCGCCACCGCCTTGGCCCAGTTCTCATAGCCCTCGGCCGCGTCCACGTCGGCGGTCACGTTCCCGCCGTGCACGATCACCCCGTTGGCGCCGATCTGGGCGGCGCCCTCCAGGTACTGGCCGAGCAGCTTGCGGCTGGGGATGCGGATCCGGTTGTTCGTGCTGGCCACGTTGATCCGGTAGGGGGCGTGGATGTAGGCGCTCACCCCGGCGTCGGCCAGCGCGGCGCGCAGCGCCGCCGCGTCCCCGCCGGGGAACTTCGGCGCCGCCCAGCCCTGCGGGTCGCCGAGGAAGAACTGGACCACCGATGAGTCGGTCGACAGCGCGGCCGGCAGCGGGTCCTCGTCATGGACATGGGGTCCGATGCGCACCATGGGAGTAGAGACTAGGCCGTGCCGGGCAGATGTTCAGCCGCCGCGAGAGTCATGGCAGGTACGGCTCACACCAGCGGGGCGCCGTGCGTAAAGCTAACCAGGGGTGGCCGGCTGTTGCCGGGTCAGCGCGGGCTCAGGGAAACAGGCCGCCGTGCGCCAGGCCGAGGGCCACCCCGACGAACGCGGCCACCAGCCCGGTCACGATGAGCATCCGCTCTTCCCTGGTCGCCGAGACGAGCTGGGCGTACAGGCCGATGACCAGCGCGGCCAGCCCGGCCCAGGTGGCCACCACATGGGCCCACGCGGGCGCACCGCCCTGGTTGGCCAGGAACCCCGCGGCCACCGCGACGATGCCGGCCAGCAGGGTGAACACGGCGAGCGCGTTGGTGACTGGGTGACGCCGGCCGTCGCTGTTCAGCGTCACGTGCGGGATCCGTGTCCGGGCCCGCGGCCTGCCGGCCTGGGGCATCTGGACGTCGGTGGCTTGCGGCACTGCGGCCACCCCCTCGGGCATCCGGCCGATGGCGCGGTTTTACCGGTCTTGTTCCCAGTGCCGGCCCGCCGGAATCCTGGCCGGTACTGTCGGTGCCCCCTGGTAGGCTGGCTCAGCCGCAACGATCACCGGCGTTCTCGCAGGCTGGCGTGGCGGCCCCTCCTGCCACGGAGAGACCGTGGCCGCATGAGTCCAGAGGAGGCATGTTCCGCATGCGCCGCTATGAGATGATGATCATCCTCGATCCTGCGCTCGAAGAGCAGACCGTCCATCCGTCACTTGAGCAGTTCATGTCCGTGGTCACCACCGGTGGCGGTGCCGTGGACAAGATCGACGTGTGGGGGCGGCGCCGGCTCGCCTATGAGATCGACAAGAAGGCCGATGGCATCTACGCCGTTGTCGACCTGATCGCCGAGCCGGACACGGTAACCGAGCTCGACCGCCAGCTCAGCCTCAACGAGGCCGTGCTGCGGACCAAGATCCTGCGCCCGGAGACACACTGATCCCCGGGCCCGCGACGTGACACACCCTCCGATTGACCGGGAGTAACCCGATGGCAGGAGACACCCAGATCACCGTCGTTGGCAATCTCGTCAGCGACCCGGAACTTCGCTACACCCCGACTGGCGTGGCCGTTGCCAACTTCCGGGTTGCATCCACCCCACGCACCTTCGACCGGCAGGCGAACGAGTGGAAGGACGGCGACAGCCTCTTCCTCACCTGCAACGTATGGCGGCAGGCCGCGGAGAACGTGGCCGAGAGCCTGCAGCGCGGTATGCGGGTGATCGTCCAGGGTCGGCTGCACCAGCGCTCGTACGAGACCCGCGAGGGTGAGAAGCGCACCGTCTACGAGGTCGAGGTAGACGACGTCGGCCCGTCCATGCGGAACGCCTCGGCCAAGGTCACCAAGTCCAACCGGTCCACCGGCGGCTTCGGCGGCGGTGGACCGGGCGGTGGCGGGCCAGGGCCAGGGTGGTGGCCAGGGCGGATCCGCCGGGTATGGTGGACCGTCCGGTGGCCGCGCCGATGACCCGTGGGCCTCTGACTCGGCGGGCTTCGGCGAAGGGTCGACCGACGAGCCACCGTTCTGAGCGGTGCGGCCCGGCCGCACCGTCAAGCACCGATAACTAACCCATCCCCGCGCGCAGCGGGGCTCTCTTCAGGAGCACCATGATGGCGAAAGCACCTATTCGCAAGCCCAGGAAGAAAGTCTGCCTGTTCTGCCAGGAGAAGATCTCCTACGTGGACTACAAGGACACTGGGCTGCTTCGTAAGTTCATCTCCGACCGTGGCAAGATCCGGGCCCGCCGGGTCACCGGTAACTGCACGCAGCATCAGCGCGACGTCGCCAAGGCGATCAAGAACGCCCGCGAGATGGCGCTGCTGCCGTACACGAGCACGGCACGCTGATGCCGGGGAAGGCCGGATACCGATGAGCCGCACACCGATGAAGCTGATCCTGACCAACGACGTCACCGGGCTGGGCGGCCCGGGCGACGTGGTCGAGGTGGCCGGCGGCTACGGCCGCAACTACCTCGTCCCCCGGGGCCTGGCCATGCGCTGGACCCGGGGCGCTGAGAAGCAGATCGAGCTGATCAAGCGGTCCCGGGCGGCCCGGGACGTCCGCAGCCTCGATGACGCCAAGGAGACCGCGAAGCGGCTGGCCGCGCTCACCGTCCAGCTGCGAGTGCGGGCCGGGGCGCAGGGCCGGCTGTTCGGCTCGGTGAGCTCGTCGGACATCGCCGAGGCGCTCCGGGCCGCGGGTGGCCCGGAACTCGACCGGCGGCGCATCGAGATCGCCACGCCGATCCGCACCATCGGGTCGCACCAGGTCACGGTGCGGCTGCACCCAGAGGTCGAGGCGACGCTGGACGTCGAGGTCAGCGCCAGCTGATCCGGCCAGGTCAGTCGGTCGCGGTGTAGTGCGGTAGCCGCTGGGCCAGCGCCGGGTCAAGGTCGGCCATCATGGCCCAGACACACGCCAGGCGCGCCGCCATGCCGTCCGCCCCGTCGCCGGGCCCGCCTGCCCGGGCTTCCTCGGCCAGCTTGTCGATCGCGATGCCGATGAGGGCGAGCCGGGAGTCAGGGGCGGGCCGCGGGTCGGGGGTCGAACACATGCTCGAATCTTAGGGGAAGCGGCACCCGGTCTGCGGGCCCTTCCGGAGAGCTGGCCGGCCGCTGGCTGGCGGGCTCGGGTACACGTTCTGTATGTGGATAACTTCCCGCCCGTGTGGACGGGGCGAGCCGGTCAATCTTTTTTCCGCACACATCCGGTGGATCGTATAACACCAGGCAGTAGCCACTGCCCGGGCGCAGATCGGGTGGCCATCCCCAGGTCCGTCCCCAGGCTGCGCACAGCGTCGGCGGCGTGTCTGCACAGTCTGTCCACAGGCCTGTACACAGCATGATTGGACGGCGTGCCGGCTCGGGAGAAAACTGTCAGACCTGCCTACTAAAACGGGGGGTAGCCCTCGGCGCTGGCGGCCGCCGGGCTACTCGAGGCGACGGGGAGGTGATGGCGGTGAGCGTTGCCGAGATCGCACCCCGGGGTGAAGGCTTCGATCGCACCCCACCGCACGACGTAGCCGCGGAGCAGTGCGTTCTCGGCGGAATGCTGCTGTCCAAGGACGCCATCTCCGACGTGATGGAGACCATCCGCCCGAATGATCACTACCGGCCCGCGCACCAGATCGTGCACGAAGCCATCCTGGAACTCTACGGCCGGGGCGAGCCCGCCGACCCGGTCACCGTCTCCGACCTGCTGAACAAGCGCGGGGAGCTGGCCCGCGTCGGCGGCCCCAGCTACCTGCACACGCTGATCGCGTCGGTGCCCACCGCGGCCAACGCCGGCTACTACGCCCGGATCGTCCGCGAGCGGGCCATCCTGCGCCGCCTGGTCGAGGTCGGCACCCGGATCGTGCAGCTCGGCTACTCGGGCGACGGCGAGGCCGACGAGCTGGTGGACCGGGCCCAGGCCGAGGTCTACGGGGTGACTGAGCGCCGGGTGAGCGAGGACTACCTGTCGCTGTCCGAGATCATGCCAGCCGCCCTGGACGAGATCGAGGCGATCGGCAGCCGCGGCGGCGGGATGACCGGCGTGCCCACCGGCTTCGCCGACCTCGACGCGCTGACCAACGGCCTGCACGCCGGCCAGATGGTGGTCATCGCGGCACGTCCGGCCGTTGGGAAATCCACGCTCGCGCTGGATCTTGCCCGGGCGGCGACGATCAAGCACGGCATGCCGACCGTGATGTTCAGCCTGGAGATGAGCCGCAACGAGATCACCATGCGGCTGCTGTCCGCCGAGGCCCGGGTGCCGCTGCACAGCATGCGCACCGGGCAGATGGGCGAGGAGGACTGGACCCGGCTGGCTCGCCGGATGAGCGAAGTGGTCGACGCGCCGCTGTTCATCGACGACTCACCGAACATGTCGATGATGGAGATCCGGGCCAAGTGCCGCCGGCTCAAGCAGCGGCACGACCTCAAGATGGTCATCGTCGACTACCTGCAGCTGATGAGCTCGCCCAAGCGGGTGGAGAACCGGCAGCAGGAAGTATCCGACATGTCCCGGTCGCTCAAGCTGCTGGCCAAGGAAATCGACGTCCCGGTGATCGCCATCTCCCAGCTGAACCGGGGACCGGAGCAGCGCACGGACAAGAAGCCGCTGCTCTCCGACTTGCGTGAGTCGGGCTGCCTCACCGCGGACACCAGGATCCTGCGGGCGGACACCGGCGCCGAGGTGACGCTGGGCGAACTGGTGGCGGCCGGCGAGCAGGATGTCCCCGTCTGGTCGCTGGACGACCGGCTGCGGCTGGTGCCCACGACCATGACGCGCGCGTTCCCGAGCGGGACCAGGGAAGTGTTCCGGGTGCAGCTGCGCTCGGGCCGTACGGTGCAGGCCACCGCCAACCATCCGTTCCTGACCTACGACGGGTGGCGCCCGCTGGGCACGCTCGGCCCGGGCAGCCGGGTGGGGGTGGCCCGGCACACCCCCGGCCCGGTGAACCTGCGGCCGATGGCCACCGAGGAAGTCGTCCGGCTGGCCCGCCAGCTCGGTGCTGCTTCGCCGGAGCAGGCCATTCCCGCGTCGCTGTGGCCGGTTCCGCGCAGCCAGCTGGCGCTGTTCCTGCGTCATTTGTGGGGGGCCAACGGCTGCATCTGGTGGGACGCCCGGGCCGAGCAGTCGCGGATCTACTACGCGTCGGCGAGCCGTCGGCTGGCCGATGACCTCGCCCGGCTGCTGCTGCGCTTCAACGTGATGACGCAGATCTTCGAGCTCGGCCACGACGGTTCGCAGCACCGGTATCTGCTGGTGGTGGACGGCACCGAGAACCAGCTGCGCTTCCTGGACGGGATCGGCATTCCCGGTGCGGGCGGCCCGATCGCCCAGGCGACCCGGGAACGGCTGCGCTCGGTGCGGCACGACACCGCGACCGCCCGGGTGCCCGGTGATGTCTGGGAGCGGGTGGGACGGGTCCTGGAGATACGGCAGCCGGCCTTCCGCCGCGGCGCGTCAGCGGGCACGGCGTGGCGGCCGGCCGTGCCGCACTCGCTGATCCCGGGCCAGGCGCGGGGTGGCGGCCCGCCGCCGCCAGCGCGGGAGCAGCTGTCCCAGGTGGCCACCATCCTGGACGACGCCGAGCTGGACATGGTCGCGACCAACGACGTCTTCTGGGACGAGATCGCGTCCGTGGAAAGCCTGGGCCAGCAGCCGGTCTACGACGCGACCGTGCCGGGCACGCACAACTTCGTGGCCAACGGGATCAGCCTGCACAACAGCATCGAGCAGGACAGCGACGTGGTGATCCTGCTGCACCGGGAGGACGCGTACGAGCGGGAGTCGCCGCGGGCTGGCGAGGCCGACCTTATAGTAGCGAAACATCGAAATGGTCCAACCGCAACAGTTACTGTAGCATTTCAGGGGCACTATTCACGTTTTGTGGATATGGCGCCGGGATAGCGTGCTAAAGCGCCGGATATATCGCTGACGGGGGTCTGCGGCAAGAAAGGAGGCGACCGCTATGGCCCAGGCGAGTGGAAAATTAACCGATGCTCAACGGATGGACTTGGTCCAGCGCTATGTAGCCGGTCAGAGTATGACGTGCCTTAGTGTGCTTTTCGGTGTGTCACGGCAAGCAATAGGAGGGTTGCTACGTCGGCGAGGTATTGCAGTGCGTCCTCAAGCCAAGCTCACCGAAGCTCAGAGGATGGAAGCGATCGAACGCTACAACAGAGGGCAGAACTCCACGCAGATTGCAGTAGCCCTTGGTGTATCCGATGTGACCATTCTCGGTGTGCTTAACCGGCGCGGGGTAGCGGTCCGGAGGCGATGTACACTCCGGCACGACGCTCTGGATGAAATAACGCCAGAGGGGGCCTACTGGTGTGGATTCTTGTTTGCTGATGGCAACGTGCACAGAAGATCACCGCAGCAGCAGCCTGTACTCTCAATAGCGGTGGCTGAGCGTGATCGGGACCAACTTGTGAAGCTCCGCTCCTTTCTCGGCTCAACGCACATGATAAGCACGGCAAGCAAAGGGCAGCATCCATCATATCAATTCAGAGCGGCATCTGCCCGGTTATCGGAGCGACTCTGTGGCCTCGGTCGGTACGAAGGCCCAATCGCCCCGGAGCTTGCGGACTCCCGTCACTTCTGGCGGGGTTTAGTGGATGGTGACGGATCACTGGGCTGCTATCCCAAGCGCCAGGGTGGGGCGCCTAAGGCCCAATTTCGTCTTTGTGGCGAACGTAGGATGCTCTTAGCGTTCGTCAATTTTTTGCATACGGAAGGAACCACCGGCGCCAACCTGTCAGTTCGGCCCCATAAGACTATCCATAACGTCGGGACGACAGGATGGACTGCTGTACGAATTATCGAATTGCTATACAGCAATGCTCCCGTGGCGCTTGACAGAAAAGCTGATGCTGCGCGTCTGATAATCAGGAAGTATTCCAAGTTGCCGACCGCCGATCTGCTCAGTGAGCAGGCTGCCGGTGACAGGTAGTACGCGCGCCGGCGGGTCCCTCCGGCCGACCAATGGGGCCGCGGCTACCTGCGCCGGGAGACCCTGCGGGCGGTGCGCCGTCCGGTGCGCCGGGCCACTCTGCGGGATCCGAACATCTGATTCCTCCGATCTGTCTGTCTGGCTGTTCGCTGGCGCGGCGGTCAGGACGTAGCCGCGCTGGCCGTCTCCATGGCGTGCAGGTCCTTGGCCTCCTCCGCAGTCATCAGCCCGATCTCGACCAGGTCGAGCGGGCTGATGAAACCGTCGCCGATGCGGAACCCGCCCGCGCGGGCTATCGCGTCCCGCAGTGGCACCGCCCAGTGGTGCTCCAGCAGGATGAGCGCGGCCGCCGAGTCCCTGGGGATGTCCTCCAGTACATCCCAGTCCTCAGCGCCGCCGAACACGTTGACTCCTTCAGCGGCAACCTGCTCCGCGCCGGCGGCAGCGCCGGCCTCCATGCCCTCTTCGCCCTCGATACCCAGGCCGATGAGGGCCCCGACTTTGCTGCCCAGCTCGATGGCCTCCTGCTCGGACAGATTGCTGAGGTGCTCGACCTCGAGCTCCCCGTCCGCGGTCTTGTAGACGGCCAGCGAGTCGATGACCCGGACCGTGTCGCTTTCGCGGAGCCGTTCGAGTTCGTTGATGATCTCACCGTGGAAGTTGGGATGGCTGAATCCCAGCACGATGAGCTGCACCGGCCCAATCGCCATATGTATTCCCCCAGTCATCTGGTCGTGCGTGGTACGCAGCTCTCGCTCACAAGTCTTTGGCCTGCGATGGCGGGCCTGCGATGCCAGTTCACCCGGTACCGGGAGCTCGCGCATCACACGGACAGGATGAAACTCACGGGGCTACAGCTTGCTGCGGATGGCGACCTGGGCCAGTTCGGGCAGCTTCTGTGCGGCGGTGGCGGCGGCGATCCGCACCCCGGCCCAGGTGAGTGCGAGGCCGTAGGCGGCGGCGCCCAGTACCAGCAGCGGCATCCGGACGGTGGCCGGGTCAGATCCGGTGTGCAGGATGACGATGATCACCGGGATGATCGCCACCACGACGACCGCGAGGCAGGCCAGGGTGCCCCCGATCGGGTAGCCGGTGTACCCGTCGGTGGGGCGTGGTGCGGGATTGCCGGCCCGCTTTTCCACCGGGTAGGGCAGTGCGGCAGTGAGGATGTTGCTGATGGCCAGGCCCGCGCCGAGCGCGGTGAGATCCACCGCCAGGCCCAGGAAGCCGTCCGCTGGATGCCTGGCCACCGCCGCGATGGCAAACGAGGCCAGCGCGAGCAGCGGCAGGCCGACCATGACGAGCGCGATGTTCTGCCCGGCGAAGTAGGCCCGCAGCCCGCGGCGCCCGCTCAGCGCCGTTGCCTCGAACCCGAAGCCGGGCCCGGTCGTGCCGATCGAATTGGCGTGGAAGACGCCGACGAACGCGCCCGCGAGGACCCCGCTGAGCAGGATGGCGACACGGTAGCGCGGGGTGGTGACCGTGCTGACCGACGTGGCCGCCATGATGACCGGGATGATGGCCCAGTAGACCAGCGCGACCGGTTCGCGGCGCTGATAGATCCAGAACCGGGCGGCCACGGTGCCGCGCAGGCCGTACCGGGCGAACCGCAGCTTCGCGCCGTGTACCGCCGAAGACTGGGTGGAGGTGTCGGCCGTCACCAGGGCACGGCGCAGCGAGGTTATCCACAGCCAGCCGAGCACGGTGATAGCGGCCGCCAGCAGCGCGAGGCGCAGCAGCGCGGTGCCGGGGTGCCCGGTCGATGCGTCCTGGATCGCATGCGCGGCCAGGCCGGGGGGCAGCCAGCGCAGCCACGTGTCGATCCCGTCAAAGCTCGCAGCGGTCAGCTTGCCCGAGGCGGTCAGCCTGGGCACCACCTGGATGAACGCCTCGTAGAGCACGAATATCGGGATCACCAGGAACGCGGCGAGGTCCTTGCCGCGGCGCGAGCGCAGCAGCCGGGCCATGCTGGTGGTGACGAACCGGGCCAGCGTGATGCAGAACAGCACTTCCAGCACCACCGCGACCACCGCGATGACCAGCCCGGTGAGGCCGCGGGCCAGCCCCACGGTCACGCCGAGCAGGCCCACCACGTTGGCCAGCGGCCAGGCGCCAGCGGCCGACGCGGCCAGCAGCCCAACCGCCAGCGGCCGGGTGCGCAGCGGGTACAGGGCCAGCGTCGCCGGGTCCAGGGTGCTGTCCAGGCCGAACGCGACGATCGGCAGGATCAGCCAGCCGAACGCGAACAGCGTGAAGATGACCGTCGTCAGGTCTACCGAGGCGCTCTGGCCGCGCAGCAGGGCGAGGATGGCGAACGTGCCCGCCGCGACCAGCCCGGCCGCGACCGTGCTGGCGATGAACGCGAACTTGGCACCAGCCGATGAGCGCAGCGCGTTGCGCAGCAGGCGCAGTTTCAGCTGGACGAGGAGCCGAGCCACGACAGCACCTCCCGGTCAGTTGCCCTGCTGCCGACCCGTTCGATGAACGCCTGCTGCAGGGTTTTGCCGCCGCGAACCTCATCAACGGTGCCGGTCACCACGATCCGGCCCTTGTCGATGATCGACACGTGATCGCAGACCTGCTCGACCAGCTCCATCACGTGGCTGGAGAACAGCACGGTGGAGCCGGAGCCGACGAAGCGGGTGAGCAGCCGCCGGATCACGTCGCCGGACACCGGATCGACCCCTTCGAGCGGTTCGTCCAGGAACAGCACCGCGGGGTTGTGGATCAGCGCGCAGCCGAGCGCCACCTTCTTGCGCATGCCGGTGGAGTAGTCGGCCACCAGGCGCCTGGCGTCGTCGGCCAGGTCCAGCACGTCCAGCAGCTGCGCGGCCCGCGAGCGCGCCTCACTGGCCGGCAGGCTGTGCAGGCGGCCGGCATACTCCAGCAGTTCCTCACCGCTGAGCCGGTCGAACAGCCGGGCCTCGGCGGGCACCACGCCGATGATCGCCTTGACGGCGCGCGGGTCAGCCCACACGTCCAGCCCGTTGATCAGGATCTGGCCGCTGTCCGGCCGCAGCAGGCCGGTCATCATGGACAGGGTGGTGGTCTTCCCAGCCCCGTTCGGCCCGACCAGCCCGGCCAGGGAGCCCGCCGCGATCTCCAGGTCGATCCCGGCCACCGCCTCTTTGGTGCCGAAGCTCTTGTGCAGTGCGTGCACCGCGATGGCTGGCTCAGCCATGACTGCCTCCTTGCCCGCATGCTGCCCACTGGGGGCGCTGCCGACCCAGCACTGGACAGTTCGTGCTGGTCAAGAAAACTGATATCATATTGGTATCAGGACGTCAACCCTCGATGGGACAGCGGGCTGGCCGTTCTCGGTTCGTGGCGGAACGGCTGGCTAACGGGTCCGGGGCGGTCAGCATGGCGGCTGGCCCGGCGCTGCGGCGGGGACTGCCATTGTGCGGCGGTTGGCGGATGCGCGGGAAACGCGGATGATGGCAGGGCCGGGGTGAAGGACTGATCAGGGGGATCGATGTTCGGCATCCGGGCAGGCGCGGCGTTCGACGGGGAGCGGGCGATACCGGGCGGTGCGCTCGTCTTGCTCGACGGCGTGCGTATCGCCGGGGTGGAACCGGGGACCGCGCCCGCCCCGGACGGCTGCGAGGTCCTGGAAGTGCCCGGCGGCACGGTACTGCCGGGCCTGGTCGACGCGCACGTCCACCTGTGTGCTGACGGCACAGACGGGACCCTGGACCGGATCCACGAGCCGAGCGAGGACGCCATGCAGGCCGTCATCAGCCAGAGCCTGCGCACCCACCTGGCGGCCGGGGTGACGACCGTCCGGGACCTGGGCGACCGGCGCTTCGCCGTGCTCGAGTGGCGCGCGGCCACCCACGATGCCGGCTACCCAGCCGTGCTGGCGTCGGGACCGCCGATCACCAGCGCCGGTGGTCACTGTGCCAGCATGGGCGGCGAAGCCGCGGGCGAAGAGCAGTTGCGGGCCGCGGTGCGCGAGCGCGCCGCGCGGGGCGCGGACATCGTCAAGGTGATGACCAGCGGCGGGTTCGCGACCGCGGGCACGCAGGTGATGCTGTGCCAGTTCACCCAGGATGAGCTGGAGGCCGTGGTGGACGAGGCACACGCCGCCGGCCTGCCGGTCACCGCGCACGCCCACGGTCTGCCCGCGGTGCAGATGGCCATGGCGGCCGGGGTGGACGGCATCGAGCACTGCTCGTTCCTGACCGACAAGGGCATCGTGCAGTCCGCGGAAGACCTGGCCCGGCTGGCGGCGGCGGGCATCGCGGTCTGCCCCACCGTGGGATTCGCCGGCGTCCCCTCGCCGACGTCCAACGCGCGGGCCGTCCTGGAACGGCAGGGAGTGACGATCGAGCAGGTGATCGAGATGCGCCAGCGCCGGGTGGGCGAGATGCACGCCGCCGGAGTGCGCGTCGTGTCCGGCACGGACGGGGGTGTCGCCCGCACCAAACCGCACGGCATGCTGCCGCTGTCGGTAGCCGCGCTCGTGGCCGGCGGGGTGAGCACGGCGGCCGCGCTGGCGACGGCGACATCCCTGGCCGCGCAGGCGTGCGGGCTGGGGGACCGGAAGGGCCGGCTGCGGGCCGGTTATGACGCCGACCTGCTGGTCGTGGACGGCGACCCGCTAGCCGGGATAGCCGCTCTCAGCCGGCCACTGGCCGTCTTCGCCAGCGGGCGGAGGCTGGCCGGGGTCGCCTGACTGCGCCGGTCAGGTTGTGTCCGCGAATGAGTGATGCTCGTGGGTGACCACCCAGTGGCCGTCGAGCTTGCGCAGGCCGACAGTGAGCCGGAGCCGGTGGTCCGGGTCCCGTTCGAAGTCGGCCGGCGTGCCGCAGCGCAGCAGCGCGAATGCGTACGCCACGTCGGCTCCCGCGGTGACGTCCAGCGACTCGATGTCGAACACCGCACCGCTGGCCTGCCACTCGAAGAAGCCCGGCCAGGTGTCGCGGTAGGCACCGAGGCCGCGGACGCCCTGCTCGGGCGGTGGGACGTCGAACATGACGATGTCATCCGCGTGGCTGGCCAGCACGGTGGGCAGGTCACCTGCGTGCACAGCCGTGGCCCAGCGCTCGATCAGGTCGCGGATCTGCCGTTCGTCGCTCATGGTGGTCCCCTCGCGGATAGCCGTCACTAGTGAAACGGGGACCAGCGGCCAAATTCATCGCGCCCGGGGAACACTTTGCGCGAGGTGGGTTGCCGGGGCCGGGTGGCGGGGGAGGTTGCGGGGGAAAGGCGGCCCTGGGCATCCTGGCCGGGGTCCGGGGCGTGGTGCCGCACCGCGCATCATGAGGAGGCGATCGCCATGATCCTGGTTGCGGGCGAGAGCCTCATCGATCTGATCGTCGGCGCCCAGGGGGCCGTGCACGCCAGCCCGGGCGGCGCCGCGTTCACCGCCGCTCGCACCATCGCCCGGCTGGGGCAGCCGGTCCGGTTCCTGGGCCGGTTCTCGGCCGACCCGTTTGGCCAGGTGCTCATCGAGAAGCTGGTGAAGGACCAGGTCGAGCTGGCCCTCCCGGACCGCGTAGCCCAGCCCACCGCGTTGGCCGTGGTGGCAGTGGACGGGACTGGCGTACCGCAATATTGGTTTCATCTGGCTGAGACAGCCACCTTCCTGCTCGATGAGGCGACGGCCGGGGCGGCGCTCCAGGCGGACGTCACGGCCCTGCATGTCGGCACCCTCGGGCTGATCGTGCCGCCGATGGCCACCGAGCTTGAGCGGCTGGTGCAGCGGCTGCCCGATCCGGTGCTGCTGTTCCTCGACCCGAACTGGCGCGAGCGGGCCATCCCCGATGCGGACGCGCATCGCAGCCGGATCCGGCGCATGCTGCCGCGCACCGACATCCTGAAGTCGAGCACCGAGGACCTGGCGTTCCTGGTGCCGGGCGCGACCGTGCCGGAGGCGGCGGGCAGGCTGCTGGGCTGGGGCGCGCGCTGCGTGCTGATCACCGACGGCCCCGCCGCCATCTGGGCGTTCACCGCCGGTGGCCAGCTCTCGGTGCCGGTCCCGCCGGTGGAGGTGGTGGACACGGTGGGGGCGGGCGACTCGTTCGGCGGGGGCTTCCTGGCCTGGTGGGCCGAGCATGGGCTGGCCCGGGCGGATCTGGCCGATCTGGGGAGGCTCCGCGCGGCGGTCACCGCCGGGGCCAGGGTGGCCGCCGTGACGTGCAGCCGGGCTGGCGCCGAACCACCCTGGCGGCACGAGCTGGACGCCAGCGAGAGCTGGGGTCGCTGAGGC
>CAVQFM010000024.1:0-119438 GCA_963711705.1 uncultured Actinomycetes bacterium | reverse complement strand
ATTTAGAACCGAGTACCTCACTCTGGGTGAGTGGCATTTGAGTGGCAGTGAAGCCCCCACAGCCGGGCATTTCGCGCACGATACGTAGAGCGTCTCCTCCTCGAGGATAAGGTCTGGGCGGCCAGAGCCCGCTTGTTGGCTCGCGGCGCGTCAGTGCTCCCAGTGGGTTCTCCGCACCAGGAACGCCGCTCTCAATACCTGCTGGGGTCCTCGACCGCGCACCCGTCTGCTACCGAGGAAGCCCGGTCCTCCTGAGCCGCCGCGTGAACGGCAGACAACGGAGCAAAGCAACGTCCCGGCGTGCTACCAGAAGATTGTCGGTGTGCCACCCTACGATGTCGGTCGTGTCGAGCGTGGACGAGATCGCGTGGCTGCGTGACAACAGCCCGGCGTGGCGGCTGCTCCGCGCGGACAACGCGCCGCTTGTGCTGAGCTTCGTGCACCGGGTGTTCGTGGCGGACAACGTCCGGTCCATCTCCGCAGCCGAGCTGGCCAGCCGCCTGGACGACGAGCTGTACGTGCTGAACCACCAGGACAGCGCACGGGATGGCGCTAGCTTCCCCAAGCCGGCCAGGGCCTACCTGGACGACTGGGCGGCGCCCGGGGCGGGCTGGCTGCGCAAGTACTACCCCGACGGCACCGACGAGCCGCATTACGACGCCACGCCTGCGGTCGAGAAGGCGCTGCAGTGGCTGGAGAGCTTGCGCGAGCGCGAGTTCGTGGGCACCGAGTCACGGCTGAAGGTCATCGTCGAACTGCTGCGGCAGATCGCCTTCGGCACCGAGCCTGATCCTGCGGAGCGGCTGGCCGAGCTACACCGCCAGCGGGACGCCATCGACGGGCAGATGGCCCAGATCGAGGCGGGCGACCTGCCCATGCTCGACGAGACTGCGGTCCGCGACCGCTACCAGCAGTTCGCCGGCACCGCCCGGGAGCTACTCGCCGACTTCCGCGAAGTCGAGGAGAACTTCCGCAAGCTCGACCGCCAGCTCCGGGAGAAGATCGCCGGCTGGCACGGGGGTAAGGGTGAGCTGCTGGACGGCGTGCTCGGCAGCCGGGAGTCGATCGCCGGCTCGGACCAGGGACGATCGTTCCAGGCGTTCTACGGCTTCCTGCTGTCCCAGGCGCGCCAGGAGGAGCTGTCCAGCCTGCTGGACCGGGTGCACGCACTGACCGGGATCGCCGAGCGCGACAGCAGACTGCGGCACATTCACTACGACTGGCTGGATGCCGCCCAGCGCACTCAGGCGACGGTCCGCCAGCTCTCCGAACAGCTCCGGCGCTTCCTGGACGACCAGGTGTGGTTCGAGAACCGCCGGGTGATCGACATCCTGCGCAGCATCGAGGGACGCGCGCTGGAGCTGCGGGAAGCTGGGCCCGTCCCGGTCACCATGGAACTCGACGCGCCCTCGCCGGCCATCCGGCTGCCGCTGGAGCGCCCGCTGTACGCGCCGGTGCAGAAGGCTCGTCTGTCCAGCGACGCGGTCCGCGACGCTGACGAGGAGACCGACCCCGCGGCCCTGTTCGAGCAGGTCTACGTGGACCCGGAGCCGCTGCGCGGCGGCGTGCGTCAGGCGCTGCGCGGCCAGCCGCAGGTCGGCCTGGCCGAGCTGGTCGCGCGGTATCCGCTCAAGCAGGGCGTCGCCGAGCTGGTCACCTACCTCTCACTGCGGGACGAGGCGTTCGCCATCGTGTATGACGAACAGCACCGTGACCAGATCACCTGGTCCGCCGCTGACGGCCAAGAGCGCACCGCGACACTGCCGCGGGTCACCTACGCCAGGAGGGGCGGATGACCGCCGAACCGAATCTGTCGCTCGCAGTTACCCAGCTCATGAAGGGTGTCGTTTACCGGGACACGCACGACCATGCGTGGCGCAGCCTGCTCGAACTGCAGCCGCAGGCCCGGGACTACGTAGATGTGCTGGGTCTGCAGGTCGTCATCGACGAGGCCGAAGGCTACGCGTTCCTCCGCCAGCGCCCCGCCGACCCGGACGACGCCGACCCGCTGCCCCGGCTGATCCCGCGCCGGGCGCTGTCCTTCAATGTCAGCCTGCTGCTCGCGCTGCTGCGCAAGAAGCTCGCCGAATTCGACGCCCAGGGCGGAGACACCAGGCTGATGCTGACCCGGGACCAGATGGCGGAGATAGTCCGGGTGTTCCTCCCCGCGACCAGCAACGAGGCGCGGCTGACTGACCAGATCGAAGCGCATATCAACAAGGCCGTCGACCTCGGCTTCCTGCGCCCCGTCAACAACTCCGAGCAGACCTACGAGGTACGGCGCATTCTCAAGGCGTTCGTCGACGGCCAATGGCTCGCCGACTTCGACACCAAGTTGGCCGAATACGCCGCGCTGCTGGCCGGGGAGGGGCAGGAATGACTGGCTTCCGCCTGGCCCGCCTGGAACTGTACAACTGGGGCACGTTCGGCGGTCGGGTCTGGTCGCTCGGCGTGGACGGGCAGAACGCGTTGCTCACCGGCGACATCGGCTCCGGGAAGTCCACCATCGTGGACGCGGTGACCACGCTGCTGCTGCCCGCCCAGCGCATCTCCTACAACAAGGCGGCCGGGGCCGACACCCGGGAGCGGAGCCTGCGCTCCTACGTGCTCGGCTACTACAAGACCGAGCGCAACGAGGTCACAGGGGCGACCAGGCCGGTGGCGCTGCGGGGCGGCTCCGCTTACAGCGTGCTCGTCGGCGTCTTCACCAACCCCGGCTACGACGCGACCGTGAGCCTGGCTCAGGTGTTCTGGCTCCGAAATGGAGACGTGGGCCAGCCGGACCGGTTCTACGTGACGGCCGACCGGCCGCTGTCGGTGACCGGAGACTTCGCGGACTTCGGTTCTGACATATCGGCCCTCCGGCGGCGGCTGCGGAGTGCCGGCGGGGTCCAGGTGCACGACGGGTTCCCCGACTACGGCAAGGATTTCCGCCGCCGCCTAGGGATCGAGTCGGAGCAGGCCATGGAGCTGTTCCTTCAGACAGTCTCGATGAAATCGGTGGGCAACCTCACCGACTTCGTCCGCGATCACATGCTGGAACCCTTCGACGCCGCGAAGGACGTCTCCGACATCGTCGCCCACTTCGAAGACCTGACCAAGGCCCACGAGGCGGTGCGGCGAGCCGAGGCGCAGTTGACCGCGCTGACTCCGCTGCTCAAGGACTGCGACGCGGCCGACGCGGTCCGGGCCGAGATCGCCGCGCTGGACGCCCAGCGGGTAGCGCTGAAGTACTACTTCGCCGATCTCAAGGTCCGGCTGACCGACCAGGAGCTGACCGGGATCGCGACGGAGCGGGCCAAGCTGGATGCTCAGCGCCAAGAACTCGAAGTCGCGCTCGGACGGCTACGCGAGCAGGAAACGAGTCTGCGGGTCGAGCTGGCCGGACACGGCGGGAACCGCCTCGCCGAGATCGAGCGGCAGCTCGCCGAGTGTGACCAGTCGTGCCAGGCCCGGATGGGCAAGGCAGAACGGTTTGCCGCGCTGCTGGCCGACGCGGACCTGAGCCCGGTGGAAACCGGCGAGCAGTTCGCCGTGCGGCGGCGGGAGATCACGGCCGCCCGGGACGCGGCCAAGCAGGATCTCACCGATCAGCAGAACGCGCTGATGGAGACCGGGGTGCGGGCGAGTGCGCTGCGGGATGAGGCGGCCGAGGTCAACGCGGAACTGCGCAGCCTGCGGGAGCGCAAGACCAACATCCCGAAGAAGCAACTGGAGCTGCGCGCCGCGTTGTGTCGCGAACTGCGCATCGGGGAGGACGCGCTGCCGTTCGCCGGCGAGCTGATCGCGGTGCGGGACAGCGAGGCCGACTGGGAGGGCGCCGCGGAGCGGTTGCTGCACGGCTTCGCGCTGTCGGTGCTGGTGCCCGACGAGCACTATCCAGCCGTATCCGACTGGATCAACGCCCACCACCTGAAGGCCCGGGTGGTGTATTACCGCGTGCCCGAGCCGTCGCGCGCCACAGCAGCGCCACCCCAGTACGGGCCGGGCACGCTGGCCACCAAGCTGCTGGTCAAGGACACCCCGTTCGCCGGATGGCTGGAGCACGAACTCGGCCGGCGCGCCGACCACGAGTGCGTCGAGACGATGGCGGAGTTCCGCCGGATGCCCCGCGCGATCACCAAGGCCGGGCAGGTGAAAGGCAGCCGCGGGCGGCACGAGAAGGACGACCGGTTCCGCATCGACGACCGCAGCCGGTACGTGCTCGGCTGGTCCAACCAGCGCAAGCTTGACGCGCTGCTGGACCGGGCCGGGACGCTGGCCGACCGCCTGAGCGAGGTCGCGGCCGAGCAGCAACGGCATGAGAAGGCGCGGGACGCGGCGGTCGAGCAGGGCCAGGTGCTCGCCGGGCTGGACCAGACACACGAGTTCGCCGAGATCGACTGGCAGTCGATGGTCAACCGCGCCGAGGAACTCCGGGCCGAGCAGCGTGAGCTGGAGGCCGCCTCAGCCGAACTGGCCCGGCTGACCCGCGACCTCGATGCGGTCAAGAAGCGGATCGCCGACGAAGAAGGCGCGCTGCGCGCGCTGGATGGACGGCTCGGCGGGCTCGATAACCGGCAGGACGCCGCCGAAGGCGTTATGCATGAAGTCCGGGAGATCCTGGCTGAGGATGCGTGTGGGCCGGCCCGGGCCCAGTTCGCGGTGATCGAGGAGGTGCTGGCCGGGGCGGGGCGGCCAGCGCCAGCCACCGCCGCCGCCTGCGACCGGGCCGAGACGGAGGCTGGAACCGAGCTCAGCGCGCTGGCCGCAAAGCGCGGCGAACGGCTGTCCCGGCTGTCCAACAAGATCGTCGCGGCGATGGGAGAGTTCCGGCGGCAGTACCCGGTCGAGACCAGCGAGCTCGATGACTCGGTCGACTCCGCCGACGGTTACCGCGAGCTGCACGGCCGGCTCACCGGCGACGACCTGCCCCGGTTCCGGCAGCAGTTCAAGACGTACCTGAACCAGAACACGATCCGGGACATCGCCGGCTTCCAGTCCCAGCTGAACAAGCAAGCCGACCTGATCCGGCAGCGGATCGCCACGATCAACACTTCGCTGGTCGGCGTGGACTACAACCCGGGCCGCTACATCCGGCTGGAACCGCTGCCGTCCCCGCACGGCGATATCCGTGACTTCCGCGCGGACCTGCGGGCCTGTACAGACGACGCGGTGTCCGGCGAGGATTCCGACCACTACTCCGAGCAGAAGTTCCTGCAGGTGAGCCGGATCATCGAGCGGTTCCGCGGCCGCGATGGGCTGACCGAGCCGGACCGGCGGTGGACGAGGTTCGTGACTGATGTCCGGAACTGGTACACGTTCGCCGCCTCCGAGCGCTACCGCGAGGACGACACCGAATACGAGCACTACGCCGACTCCGGCGGCAAGTCCGGCGGGCAGAAGGAGAAGCTCGCCTACACGATCCTGGCCGCCTCGCTCGCCTACCAGTTCAAGCTGGAATGGGGCGCGGCGAAGTCACGGACCTTCCGGTTCGCGGTCATCGATGAGGCATTCGGCCGGGGCTCCGACGAGTCGACCCGGTTCGCGCTGGAGCTGTTCGGCCGACTCGGCCTGCAGTTGCTGATTGTCACCCCGCTGCAGAAGATCCACGTCATCGAGCCGTACGTGTCCGCGGTGGGCTTCGTGGACAACCCACAGAGCAACAACTCGCGGCTGCAGACGCTCACCATCGACGAGTACCAGGCCCGGCGAGCCGCGCACCAGATCGCGCAGCAGATCGAGGTCAGCGACCTCCTCTCCGTGGCCGGGAGTTGACATGCCCGGCGCACGGGCCCGGCTGGGCCCCCTGGCTGACAGGCCCGGGCGGTGGACCCGCCCGGCTGACGTCCGCGCGGCCGTCCGGAAGAAGTGGGACTCCGGCGCATTGCTGACGCGTTTCTTGGCCGGGCATGAGTGGGAGCCGTTCAGCATCCCAATCCGTGGGCCGTCCGCCCGGCAGATCGGCGAGTACCTGGCCGAGGTCCGCCAGTGGGCCTCGGAGTGGGCCGCCGCCGAACGGGGCCCGCTGCGCGTCGAGTACAAGCAGGTCGGCGGTCGGCATTTTGGCGCGAACAGCATCCCGAGCCGTGCCTGGCTGGACAGCTACGCCGCCGCCTGGGAGCTGCTTGGCGTCCGCCCAGATGTTCGCCGCCTGGCCCGGCTGATCGAGGCCGCCCGCGGCACCCGGCTCATCCCGTGGCTGATCGGCCATCCCATGCGGGCGCTGCGGCTCGCGGATGACTGGGACCGGCTGCTGGCCACTGTCAGATGGATCGAGCAGCGCCTGGTGACCGGCATGTACCTGCGCCAGGTCGATGCGGTCGGCGTTGACACCAAGTTCATCGAGCGACACAAGGGTGTGCTCACTGAGCTCCTCGACGCCCAGCTCGATCCGTCCCGGGTGGATACCTTGGCTCCCGACTTCGCCACCCGCTACGGATTCCTCCGCCGACCCGGTTACGTCCGGTTCCGCATGGCCGGGGGCTATCGCGGATTCTCCGAGCTGTCGGTCCGCGTCGGCGAGTTCACGTCGGCCCCCGAGGGCGTCAGACGGGCCTATGTGATCGAGAACGAGATCACCTACCTCGCGTTCCCGGTTCCGGGCGGGGCGATGGTGATCTTCGGCGGCGGGTACGCCGTTCCGGTCCTGGGGCCGCTCAGCTGGCTGGCCGGGCTCGACGTCAGCTACTGGGGCGACATCGACACTCATGGCTTCGCGATTCTTAGCCGGCTGCGCCACCATCTGCCGCACGCCCGCTCCATGCTCATGGACCGAGCCACCCTGCTGGACCACCGGGATCAATGGACTACCGAGTCGTCCCCCATCACTGCCACCCTAGACCGCCTCGACGCGGCCGAGTCAGCTTTCTACGCCGATCTCCTCTCGGATGCCTACGGCCCATCCATCCGCCTGGAACAGGAACGGATCAGCTTCTCTGCCATCGAGAAAGCAGTCGCCGAAGGTTGACAGGAAGTCGTGATGAGCCGGAGTGACAGTTCGCCTAAGGCGTCAAATCACGTAGTACCGGGGCCCTGGGGCAAGTCTTCGCCAGCGAGCGAGCAATTAAAAGCCTGGACGGCGCGCTCGAGGTCGGGCAGGTCTTCGTCGACGGTGGCCTGCAAGATGGCGTGTGCGGTGTCGAAGTAGCGGTGGGCGAGGTGGTCGCGCATGCGGGCGATCTGCCGCCACGGGATTGACGGCTGCGTGGCGAGCAGGTCATCGGGCAGTGCTCTGACTGCTTCGCCGATCTCCAGCAGGCGGATGCGGACCGCGTCGAAGATCAGCCCGTCGGTCAGGTTGCCACGTTGCAGGTGGGAGCGGATCGCGTCGATCGCCGCCTGGATGTCGGCCAGCCGCTGGCGTTCCCGGTAACTCATAGCGCGATCAGGTCAGCTTCGACTTGCTCTCGGACGCCCTCTTTGAGGTCGGCGGCGGGAATCAGGTCGACCCGGGTGCCGACGATGGCTTCGAGTTCGGCCTCGAGACGGCCCAGCCCGAACAGGCTCAGCCCAGGCGGGAAGTCAGCCAGCAGGTCCACGTCGCTGTCCGGGTGGTCTTCGCCGCGGGCCACGCTGCCGAACACCCGCAAGTTACTGACCCCATGCGCTGCGGCCACGGCGGCCAGATCCCTGCGGTGGCGGCGGACGCGGCGGCCCACCGGACCTGACAGCCGGCGCAGGCGGCCGGGCGGCCGCCGCAGGCCCAGCGTCAGCTCGAAGCCAGCCGCGTCGACCAGCCGGGCGAGTGCTGGGAGGGAGGGCTGCCGCTGCCCGGACTCATACGCGCTGATCACGCTCTGGGTGACACCCGCCTGGGTGGCCAGGTCGACCTGGGATAGGCCGGCCCGTTTGCGTGCCTGGCGGAGCAGGGCTCCTGCTGTATCCGGTTCGATGCTGGAAGTATAGCGGATCGTCGATAGAACGTGCCTGCGTTCGGGTGGTGTTGCAAGATCGATCTGAGTGGCAGATTGAGTGGCAAAGGGCGCTCGCGAGAGCTCGTCCAGCGCCTATGAGTGCCTGCCTGTGCTCGCGAATTAGCATGTCAGCTGCCCTATCTGGAGCTACGGAACCGCAGAGCGATACATGGTAAGGAGAAGGTCTACGGTTCGATTCGGTAAGGGGGCTCCACAACCAGCAGGTCAGAAGCAGGTTCCAGTCGCCCAGACCGGCTGTCAAGACCGTCTGACCGTCAGTCGACCGTTGTTCTGGGCGTGGAGATTTGGCACTCAGCCTCACCGGTCGGCCCGCGATGGCACCTCGGTCGGCTGTGTCCGTCGCGCGGGTTGGACAGGCGGGGAGCGCGCCCGCGGTTGGTGCCGGTTCGGGGCCTGGCGCATCGGCAGGACCCAGTCTGGTCAGTGGCACAGATTCCGTTAGCCGTGGACTGGGGGGCATCGCCGGACAGATAGGCCTGAAAGAGGACATTGCCGCCCGACCCGGGGTCCAGCCGTCGGCCCATGAAGCCGGACGTGGCGGTCAGTGGAATCCGCGCAGCACAGCCGCGAGCTGTGAGGTCGAGCGTCTGTGTTAACGCGGTTTGTTCGTGAAGATCGAATATGTTTTCGGTCAGCGCGGTCAAATACGCCATCGCCTGCGCGCATATCTCCCGTTCGGGCGGCATGGCCGACGGGCCGCCCAGGCCGAGAGTTCCGCACGGAGCGCTGCGCTAAATGTGGGCCGTACGCCAGGCAGGTCCCGCGCCGACTCTCGGTCGTTAGCCCAGCTCCCACGGTGCGACGCAGCTTGGGCGCTGCGTTGCCGCAGGCTTTGACTCGCGCTGGGATGGCGCGGTGGGGCGTTGAACGAACCCGCCGGGCGAGCGCGGCGGTCTCCGGTTTCTACACGCAGGTCAGCGGCGTGCGGAGAGCCTGGGTGGCGCGGGAAATTATCGAGCTCGAGGAGAGCACTCGTTGGACGACGTCGGGATCTCCAGGGTGCTGGTCGAGGAGCAGGCCGCACGATCGCTGCCGCGACGGGAGCCTGACCAGCGGAAAAACGTGTTGCCGGATGCTTGGCGGCGTGTCAGCCTGGCATCCCGCATCCCTGCCGTCGCCGCCCGCGATTGGCGGAGGCTCGCTGAGCAGGAAGGAGGGACGCAGATGAGGACGATCACGAGTTTCTTGCTGCCTGCCCGCACTTCCTGCACCAGGAGCTTCCGCCATGTCCAGCTCTCAGTTCCGCCGCGGTAAGCGGCGGTTTGACGACGACGAGTCCACCTTCCTCAAGCGCGACCGGCATCGCCGGCGCCTCCCGCCGGCCGACTTCGGCTCCGAGACGTTCGGGCTGCCCGAGGGCGACCGCTGGTCTACGTGGGATCAGTCCGCGCCCACGGAGCGCGGCCCGCAACCGCACCCGGACTGGCTTGTCACCGACCTCGCGGCCATCGACACCGAGCTTGGCATCCTGAAGACCGGCAAGGAGGCCGACATCTTTCTGCTGCGCCGCGGCGTGCCCGGCACCGACCGGTCCTGCCTGCTCGCGGCCAAGCGGTACCGGGCTGCGGAGCACCGGATGTTCCAGCGCGACAGCGAGTACCTCGAAGGCCGGCGCGTCCGGGAATCGAGGGTGAACCGGGCGATCGCGGCGCGGTCCGCGGCGGGCCGGGCGATGATCTCTACCCAGTGGGCGAGCGCCGAGTTCGCCGCCCTGAGCCAGCTCTGCGCGGCCGGCCTGCCAGTGCCGTATCCGGTGCAGATACTCGGGACCGAGCTGCTGCTGGAGTTCATCGGCGAGCCGGACGGCACGGCCGCGCCGCGGCTGGCCGAGATCAGGCCGGCTGGAGCCGAGCTCGCCCGCCTGTGGGATCAGATGGTGACTGCCCTGTGCGGCCTGGCCCGGCTCGGCTACGCGCACGGCGACCTGTCGGCCTACAACCTGCTGGTACACGGCGGCCGGCTGGTCATGATCGACATGCCGCAGATCGTCAACGTGATCGCGAACCCGCGCGGCGCGGAGTTCCTGACCAGGGACTCGGCGAACGTCACGCGCTGGTTCACCGCCCGCGGGCTGACCGGAGTGACGCCGGCGCCGGCCGACCTGGCCGGCCTGCTGCTAGCCGAAGCACGCTTGCCATAGCTGGCCCGTCCGCCGACTTGTTACTCTCCGCGTGACCACAACCATCCGATATCGCGCCGCGAAGGTCACCGGAATGAGTAAGAAGTCCCAGCGGCCAGTGCCTCTTCACGGCGAACGCGCCGCCAGCCAGACGATATCGACCGTATTGGGGTGTCGATGCCCGGGAAAGTGGCCCGCGCATCGTTCGAAAATCAGACCAGGAAGCGGCCGGCAGCGGATATGCGGGCCAGGCTCACCGGGCCTCAACGTGCCCTGTCCTGTCAGCTGATTGCGCCTGCCGGAAGTAGCGCATGAACGCCCCAGGACTGGTTCGCCACCTGCGTGACTCTCAGGTCGAGCACCGGGCTGGCCAGCGCCAGCGCCGTTGCCTTGCCAACTTTGTAGCTGGCCTGCAGCCAGGTCAGCATCGCATCGAGCGCATCGCCCATTGCCGCATTGAGATCCGGGCTGAAGCCAAAGGTGATCTGGCCAGCGGGAGTTTCCGCGTGCACTCCTGGAACCGGCCGGTCGGTGACCAGCTCGAGCTGAAGCCCGGTCGTCATACCGCACTCGATAGCGGTACCCGCCACCTCTCCGTCGCCTTGGGCGGCATGGCCGTCGCCAATGCTCAGCAGCGCACCAGGCACGGCAACCGGCAGGTACAGGATCGATCCGGCGACCAGTTCCTTGCAGTCGATGTTGCCGCCGCCGACCGGCCTGGGCGGGATGGTGGAGTGCTCGCCTGGCTCGTCCCAGGCCACGCCCGTTACGCCATGGAACGGGGCTATCCGCACCGTGTGCCCCTGGTCGCTGGTCGCTGTGCCCGCGTCGGCGTCAATCTGCCACAGCAGCCAGGCAGGCGGGCCCTCGTGCAGGCCGAGCCGCCTGGTCAGCGGGGTGTCGCGGCCCGCGGCGACAGTGTAGCCCCAGGTGTCTGGCCGCAGGGAAATGAAGCGCACCGCAAGCACCTCGCCGGGCACCGCACCGCGAACAGCGATCGGCCCGGTCAGGCAATGGCCGCTGCGCCTCTTGCTGGCCATCGCCGGCACCCTCTCGCCAGGGAACGTCTGCGGCTGCAGGTGCCCGGACGCGTTTAGTGAGCGCAGCACGATCGTGTCGCCGGGGTCCACGGTCAGTACCGGCGGCAGATCACGGGAGAACACGTCTACTGTCGTCGACGGTGACGGATCGAGCTGGTGGCCAGTCATGCAGCGATCTTCCCCGCCCTGCACGAGCGCGACAATGCGATCCCGGCAGCTCGATACAGCGCCGAATGCCCGAGAAGCGCTCTATGACAGTTGAGCTGTTGCTCGCTCAGCCGTGGCCGGCCGAAGGTCCGGTCCGGCTCGCTGGCGAGCTGCCCGTTTGGGTGGGCCACGGCGGCTGGCCGCGGCGTCCGGCGCCGCCCCGCAGCTCCCGCCAAACCGAACAACCCAGATACGCCATTTCTCCATCCTCGCCCTGCGCTCAGGACGTGTTGAGAGAACCCGGGCGGTTCACGGATCCTGCCGTGACGTCGGCGTAGGCGACGGTCGGAATGCAGATACGGCTATGCGGGCGTGACGTTTTGGTTGAGGTGGAAGACGTTCTCGGGGTCGTACGTACGCTTGACCTGTCGCAGCCGATCCCAGGTGGGCCCGTACGCGGCCTGCACTCGCGCGGTGTCGTCGTCGGCCAGGTAGTTCACGTAGACCGAGTCGGCCGTGTACGGAGCGAGCGCGTCGAAGGTGTCTTTGACCCAGGCGATGTTGGCGTCGTCGTCTCTGGCGTCGGTCCACACGCCGGGGATGACGAGGTTGTAGCCCGGTTCCCGATGCGGAAATGCGGTGGCCGTCGGGGGGACGCGGGTGACAGCGCCGTGGAAGTGCTCGATGACCATTGCCGTCATGATCGACGGGGTCTGGGCGAACCGCTCCGCCATGACGGACACGGTGTCGGCCGTGATCTCCTTGAAGTAGGCGGACTTCCAGTAGTTGCGGGCACCCTCAGGGAACCCCGGGTCGAGCAAGGTGTTCTGTACGGGGTACGGGAGCGGCCCGAGCATGTCCATCAGCGGGGTCGCGGCCCCACGAATGGCGGCCGCGGCCTTCTCGCCCTTCGCCAGGTCGCCGCAATGGCACATGGCGACAGCGGCGATCTTGTGTCCCGACCCGTCGGGAGCGTGCACGAGCGCCATCATCAGCACTAGCTCGTCAGGGCTCTTCGCGGCGAAGTCACCGAAGAACTCCCACACCTTGGGCGCGTCGGGCAGGGCGAAGGCGATCAGCCCGCCGTAGATCATCGACACGGGATGGGCGTCGTAGTCGAAGGACGCTGCCACGCCGAAGTTCCCGCCCCCGCCTCGCAGCGCCCAGTACAGGTCGGGATTCTGCTCGGCGTCGGCCGTGTGGATCTGACCGTTGGCGTCCACGAGCTCCACGGAACGGACGTTGTCGACGGCCATCCCGTACTTGCCCATCAGCCAGCCAAGCCCGCCACCGAGCGTCAGCCCGGCGATGCCGGTTGTCGAACACGACACCGCCGGTCGTCGCCAGGCCGTAAGCAGCGGTAGCCCGGTTGTACTCGTTCCAGCTCAGCCCAGCCTGGGCCCGCACGCGCCGAGTGGCCGGGTCAACATGAACGCCCTTCATGGTCTGGGTGTCGATCATGAGGCCACTGTCGGTCACAGCGCGCCCCGCCACGTTGTGGCCACCGCCGCGGACCGAGATCTCCAGGTCGTGCTCTCTGGCGAACTTCACGGCATCCGCGATGTCGGCGGTGTTCTGGCACCGGACAATGACGGCCGGGCGCTTGTCGATCATGCCGTTGTGGACCTGACGCACCGCGTCGTAGGCGGCATCGACCGGAGTGAGGGTCTCACCCGAGATCGTCGCCCGCAGCTGGTCAACCGCCTCTTGAGGAACAGAACCGCCCGTCATTGCACCCTCCCCCGACTCGCGCACCCCGGTCCGTCTCGCACGATGCGCCCCACATCAACATAGCTCACCGATCACCGCTTCGGCCTCGGCTGGCCATGCCGCTCGTGTCCACCAAGCGGTCAACGACAACCGTCCCCATCGTCAGCTGATGAGCCCCCGGGCAGCTAGGTGAGTCTCACAGGCTCTCCACGAAACGACGGCCATATCAGCAGGGCGAGCCCGGGATGACGGGCGGTGCCCACGAACGTCTGCCTACCAATCCGGGTAAGTCGCCCCGATACGCAGCGCACAAACGATCACCTCAGCTCGCTCTCCCGATCACGCATAGTCGGCAGGGAGGCTTGCCCCTGATAACGAGTGACGCAGCCGAGCTAGCGATCATCGCGACGGCCAGCGACGCAGCCGTACCTGCGCCCGTTCGGCCAGCACCAGACATGTCGGTCCTCCCCGTATGCGGCTGTCCGCCGGATGGCGCGCCGCACCTGGTTTCACGATTCGGTGTTTCCGTTTGTTCATTTGGCCGATCTCAGGCCGCGCCGACCCGCCGGAGCACGCGGGCGACAACGACTGGCACTTCTGGGTCACGGCCCGCCTGTGCCAAGGAAGCCAGACACGCGCCAACGATTCGGCTGGCCTGCCCGCCCGGGACGCAGGGTCTCATCGATAGCTCGCCATCGGGCTGTTGGCCGATGAACCCAAGCCAGCTATACGTGTTAGTAGATATGCAGAGCCACGAGACCAGAGGGCAAGTCCAGCCGCTTGAGCGAAAAGCCGACGTAACCCTGGGCGACCGTTCCGATGGCTGGACCGAGCGTCAGGCCCGGGGCCGAGGCGTCGGGTGACGCTGGCAGTAGTCATCGGCGGGCTGGTATTGGCCACCTTCGGGTTGATCAACGTCTCATCGTTGCTCTTGCTCGCCGGTGTCGGTGTACTTGTGGCGGTCGTTCGCCGACACCGATCTGCTAGGTGACCGCGAAGTAGCAGCGCTGGAAGGCCGTTCAGCCGCCCGAGGCATCCCCACCGGCTGACCCCCAGTCTCTTCCCGCCCGGGTGTGGCCAGCCCGTTCTCGCATCCTGTAGCCATCGGCGGCCTGCGCCGCCGATGACCGGGCAGCCTAGATGTGCGGAAGCTGGTAGCCGTTGTAGTACCACAGCGCCGACGTGTACCAGAGAACGACGATGACGACCGCTAGTGTGCCCCCCGCTGCCGGCAGCACCCATCCGGGAAGCCGCCTGGTCTGCACGAGCAGCACCTTCGCGACGAAGGCACCGTAGAAAAAGCACCCGGCCAGGGAATGCACGGCCACCCGCAGGCTGGTCAGCTGCACGCCGTAGGCGATCACGCAGTGCACCGCGATCGGCAGGGTAAGAGCGAACAGCCCGAAGCCCACAATCCGGTGCGCCAGCGGTACCGGACGCGGCGGGCTGCCTGCCAGCGGCAGCTTCCGGTAAATCCAGAGGGCGAGCAGCACCTGTAGCACGGCCAGGCCCAGCACCACGGTGGCCAGCACCGCCTTCAGCGCGACTGCAGCGATGTACTGCCGCCCGAACAGGCTGAACGCGGGGTTGACCGTGTGGACCCGGCCGGCCACATACAGCGTCACGGTCACTGCAACAGCCAGCAAACCTATAGCTGCCAGCCGCATCGCGGCCGGCCTTCCACCCGGCGTGCTTGGTGCCGTCATGTCCGCCCCCGCAATCGAACTGCGGCCCTCTTTCCCGTCTGATCTACCGGTACCACACCGGGCTGGCTAAGTGAACAGGCTGCGCTCACTCTGCCCCCCGGATACGGCGCATGCGGGGCAATCGTCGTCACGCGGCCAGCGCAGTAGACGCCGAAAACGATCCTGCCGCCGTGCACGTGGGTATCCCCTGTCGCGGCGTTGAGCGTCACCGTTCACTGGGTGGGTATCGCTGATCGCCACTACGGGGTGATCTCGATCCAGGTCCTGATCATCTCCGGGGTTGCCATGTCGAGCAGCTCGGGGTGATCCGCGCGGATGTGGTCGCGGACCAGTGCCACGACGCGGTCCTCGTCGTCGTTGTCGTCACGCATGACGTATCCGCATTCGCAGGTCACCTGGCTGGCCATCGGCTTGCCCCTTCTGCCGGCGATTGTCGGGCCCGGGCCTTGTGACTATCTTGGGCCGATAGGTTGCCGAAACGTTGAAACGAACGATAAGGGCATGGTACGGATCCAGCTGTGCGGGCGGTTCGCCGTCGTAATCGATGGGCGGCAGGTCGAGTCGCGGCTTCCCGGCCGGCAGGGCCGGCTGCTGGTCGCATACCTCGCCACCTACCGTGCGCAACCAGTCGAGCGGACAGTCGTGCTCGACGCCCTTTGGCCCAAAGGCGGCCCCGGAGCCGCCGGCACACTGACAGTGCTGCTGTCGAAGGTCCGCACGCTGCTCGCGCCCGCTGAGATCTCGGGCCGGCGCACCGTGCAGCTGGTGCTGCCGGCGGGCTCGGCGGTGGACCTCGACATGGCCACGACGTCCCTGCATTCGGCGGAGTCCGCGGTGGCACTGCGGGACTGGCGCCGTGCGTGGCCAGTCGCGCTCGCTGCCCTGTACGCCTCGCGCCGACGGTTCCTGGCCGAGTTCGAGGCGCCCTGGATCGACGAGTGGCGCCGGCAGCTGGAGGTGATCTACGAACGAGCGCTTGCCTGCTATAGCGAGGCGTGCCTGGGCATCGGGGGGACGGAGCTGCCGGCCGCCGAGCGGGCCGCACGCCGCCTGGTGGCACAGGCCCCGCTGGCCGAGACCGGGCACGGGCTGCTGATGCGGGCGCTCGCCGCGCGCGGTGACGCTGCGGCCGCGCTCGCCGCCTATGACCAGCTGCGCCAGTTGCTGCGCGAGGAACTGGGAGTCTCGCCGTGCCCGGCAACCCAGGCGCTGCATGCCCGGCTGCTCCGCGGGCAGCCGCTCGACGAACCGGCCGGGCCGGTCACCAACGCCAGGTAACCATCGGGCTTCCGCTCCGCGCCCTTATCGGCGCGTAGGCACGGTGCCTGCGGCGTGCTCCTTCTTTGCATGCTCAGCCGGCCGTGTGCACAGCCAGCGCGGTGATGACGGCCGCCATGGTGGTGACTGCAGCGGTCTGGGCAGCACCCGCCGTCCCCGGAACCGCAGCGCGGTCTTGGCCGCGGGCCTGGCCGGCGAATCGTTATCAAGACGGGCAAGCCGTCAGCCCATTCTCAAGCTGGGCCGCAACCCTAGCCAGCCCGACAGTGCACCCTGACCGACCGAAAGGCGGCGGGATTGTCACCGATTACCTTTCTCTCCGCCGCTGTGCCGTAGGGATGTTCCACTTACGTGTGCCATATGGGGATCCGCCAGTGAGACGATCACGGGCGCGGTGGTGGTTCCCGTTACGGGCGCAGGATGACCGGCAGTTCGGACAGGCCGCGCAGTACCAGCCCGTCACCGTGGCCCCAGCGCAGCGCCGACCGTGGGACGGCCAGCCGCATGGTGGGAAAGCGGCCGTGCAGGGTGGTGAATGCTATCAAGCCCTCGAGCCGGGCCAGCCGGGCACCCAGGCAGTGGTGAATGCCGTGGCCGAAGGCCAGGTGGCTGGTGTCGGTCCGGGTGATGTCGAGGGTTCCCGGGTTGCCGTACCGGGCCGGGTCCCGGTTGGCCGCGGCCAGCGAGATGATCACCTGGGTGAAGGCGGGGATGACGGTCCCGCCGAGGGTGACGTCCTGGGTGGTGTACCTGAACGTCGCGTGCGGCACCGGGGCGTCCCACCGCAGGATTTCCTCGATCGCGTGCGGTACCAGGGCCGGGTCGGCGACGAGTGCGTCGCGTTGTTCGGGGTGCAGCAGCAGGGCGACTGTCCCGTTGCCGATCAGGCTGGTTGTGGTGTCGTGCCCGGCGACCACCAGCTGGAAGATGGTGGAGAGCATCTCCTGCTCGGATAGAGCGCCGTCCTGATCGGCCGCGCGTACCAGGTCGGTGACTAGATCCTCGCTGGGGGTGGCACGCTTGCGGGCGAGGAGCCCGGTCAGGTACTGCACGATGTTCACCGAGGCCGCCATGGCCTCGGCCGGTGGCTCGGGCGCTGACGACGGCGCGAGCAGTGTGGTGAACCAGCTCCCCAGCTGGTTCCGGTCTGGTTCGGGGACGCCGAGCAGTTCGCTGATCACGGTGAACGGCAGCGGGAAGGCGAAGCCCTTGACCAGGTCGGTGACAGTGTCGCCGCAGG
Source organism: uncultured Actinomycetes bacterium (assembly GCA_963711705.1). GTDB lineage: Bacteria > Actinomycetota > Actinomycetes > Streptosporangiales > Streptosporangiaceae > RYN-230. Next base: position 102,282 of record CAVQFM010000024.1, on the reverse strand, counting down.
CCTCGAGGTCGTCCAGCAGCCAGTCGGTGATCGCCTGCACACGTGGCCGCAGGGCCGCGATCCGTGGCCGGCTGAATGCAGCCGAGGCCAGCCGGCGCAGCCGGGTGTGGTCGGGCGGGTCGACGCTCAGCATGTGCCGGGCGAAGGCGGGGCCGGGCAGGCCCTCGGCGACGACCGCCCCGTCACGGGCGAGTGCGGCGTGCATGTCCTTGGACAGGGCGGCGTGGTTGAGGGCGGCCTTCGCCTCCTCGTGACGGACGATCAGCCGTGCGCGGTGCCCGTCGGCCAGCGTGACCTCGTGCACCGGGCCGGCGGCCTGGACCTGTGCGAACAGTGGGTACGGGTCGTCTCGGTCGTAGTCGCCCCACGCGTCGAGTGCCGGGTTGCCCATCTCGGCGGCGTTGCTCTCGCGGAAGCCTGAGCAGAGCAGGTCAATGGTGGCCAGACGGCCGTCGTTGATCTTGCAGATCGAGGTCTGTGTGCAGGCCCAGCGGGTGCCCCGCTGGGCCAGGTCCAGCCGGTAGTGGATCAGGAGCCGGTCGGCGATCGCCTCGCCTGCCGACTCCACCAGGTGGACGCTGTCCATGCCGGCGAACCATCCGCCGAAGCGGGCGACGACGGCATCGCGGCCATGATCTTCGATCGGGCCGCCCGGCAGCAGCGCCCGCAGCCGGACAGTGTCGGTGACCGCAGCGGCTAGCCGGACGCTGTCCCGGCCGGCCACGGCTGCGGCGATCGCCGTGGCCAGGGGATGCTCGTTCATGACGCGCTCCTTTCACGGCAGCCGCCGAGGGCGCCGAGATGACCGGCGAGGTGCGTGGCCAGTTCCGCGGCGTCGTCCGCCGCCCCATCTATCAGGCTCGACTTGCGGCGGCGCAGGAACGGCATGCCGATCAGGTAGAGGCCCGGGCAGGCCGTCACACCGCCGTCGTGGACGACCCGGCCTCTGTTGTCGAGCACCGGGACATCGAGCCAGGACAGATCAGGCCGGTATCCCGTCGCCCACACAATCGTGCTGATCTCCCCGGACCGCAGGTCCAGGCCCAGCGGCGTACTGCGCACGGCCGTCGGCGCGAACCGCTCACCAGCCGCCCCCGCCCAGGCGTCGATCGTGTTCAGCAGCCGCCCCAGCTTCAGATCGGCCAGCGCGCACACGTTGGGCAGCGACCCGGAGAACTGGGCGACCCCGTCGGCGATCCCGGCCAGGCGGCCGGCCAGCCGCACCCCGGCCGAGCTCAAAGCGTTCAGGTCGACCGTTCGGCCCGGGGAGCCAACCAGCTGCATAGACGGTACGTTCCGCGCCCGCACCAGATCATCGACCCCGTCATAGCGCTGGTCCAGCAACCCTGAGGCGTCGAGCCACCACAGGATGTCCCGGCCGCGATAGGTGCGTGGCATGCGGACGTGCTCGCCGACGGCGAGGGTGACCGGGCGGCCGGAGCGGCACAGCTCGTCGGCGAGCTGGATTCCGCTGGCCGAGGCGCCGACCACCAGGACGCCGCCCGGGGGCAGCTCGCCTGGGTTGCGGTAGCCCGCCGGGGTGACTGAGGTGATTCGGGCCGGTACCAGCCGCGCCAACGCCGGCACCGCGGGCACCGTCGCCGCCCCGCAGGCCAGCACCACCGTCGGCGCGCGCCAGATACCCTGGTCGGTCCGCACGACGTACCCGCCCCCGGCTACGCCGACCGAGGTCACCGTCGTGCCGGCCAGTACCGGCGCCGCGGATGTCTCGGCGTAGTTCTCAAGCAGCGCCGTGACCTGCCGTGCGGTGAGGTAGCCGTGCGGGTCGCCACCGCGGTACCCAAAACCGGGGAGCCGGGTCATCCAGTTCGGGGTGAGCAGCCGCAGCGAGTCCCACCGCTGCGTGCGCCACGAGTTCGCCACCTGTTCGCGTTCGAGGACGACGTGGTCGATCGAACGGGCGGCAAGGCAGTGGCTCATGGCCAGCCCGCAGTGGCCGGCGCCGACGATGACGGTGGTCGTACTCGGCACGGCTGTGCCCTCCCTGCTCGCCCGGACCCGATCAGCAGACGTCAACGCTGACGCTGGTCGGGTTGGTGAGGATGTCGTAGACGGCAGAGCGCTTCTGCGACTGCGCGACCAGCGCCCTGATCTCCTCGGGGGTGGCATCGGCGTCGATCTGGTAGCTGACGGTGACACCACTGAAGCCGTTGCGGACATCCGGGTCGGCGCCGAGAATCCCGTGCAGGTCCATCTCGGCGGCGAGGGTGGCCCGCACCGACCGCAGCTGGATCGACCTCTGCTGGGCGACGGCGGCCACGCCAGCGGTCAGGCAGCCGCCGAGGGCGACCAGGACATACTCCACCGGCGTGACACCGTTGTCCTGTGCGGCGAACTGCAGCGGGTGATCGACGTCGTAGCTGAACGTCGTGTGGTGCTGCTGCTCGTCGCCGAAGCCGTAGAACGTCTCGACATCCGAGCGGCTGTGCGTGCCGTTGACCCAGGACACCGTCGACCGCCATTGGAACTGCGCGATCTGCGGGGTGCCGGGCAAGGCGTCGCGGACCCCGATCAGCGCTTCAACGTTGACGCCGTTGTCGACTGGGATCTCGGTTGCGGTCATGTTGTGCCTCCTTGATGTGACAGCGATCTTCATTCGATCGACCGGCCTACTTATTGGAGTCGGAGTTGTGTCGCTCCCTTTCGGCTTGCGAAACCGCCTACGCGCCGGGCGGCTGCGGCATCAGCCCCAACTGGGTGAGCAGCGAGACCTGGTCGTAGTAGAGGTCCCCGCCGACGACCCGCCCGCCCGAGTCGAAGTGCCACATCTCGCACAGCGGCAACGCAAACTCCTTGCCGGTGGCGGGGAACGGCCCAAGCGGCCCGTCGTGCGTTCCTCTGACGGTGAAGGTGCACACCATCGTCTGGCCGGCGTCGAGGTAGCGGGGGCCGGTGATCTGGATGTCTGAAGACGACACCACCCACCCGGCCAGGAAGTCGTCCTTGAACTCCTGGGGCGTCCTGAACGTCCGGCCCTGCGAGTGATCAGTCCAGGTGATGCTGTCGGCGTATTGCTTGGTCATGGCCTCGAAGTCCCTCTGGTTGAAGGCCTCGTGACCGGCACGGTAGGTCTCGGCGTTCCTGGATTGCATAGCTCCTCCCGGGTTCTCTCGTCGCGGGTTCACTGCCTCCTGCACCAGGGATGGTCACCTGACTGACCAGGCCCCTTCTCCCAGCGATTGTCGGGGCCAGGCCTTGTCAGGAGGTTGGCCAGCACGTTGCTGGAACGTTGAAACCCAAGCTGCGGGACATGGTGCGGATCCAGCTGTGCGGGCGGTTTGCCGTCGTGACCGACAGGCCGCCAGCCGAGTCGCGGCTTCCTGGCCTGCCGGTCCAGCTGCGGGCCGAGGGATAGCCGTGCTACGGCTGGTCGCCCACCGGCTGTCCAACTCCGAGATCGCCGCCGCGCTCGTGGTGGGCGAGACAACGGCATGCACCCCGAAACAAGCTGCTCGCCCTGGCAGGACACAGCTACGAGGCCCGGAATTGGGTAGTTCTGGGCGTCACCGCTGCTCAGCAGTGAGCTGACTACGGTCACCTGTTGCCGCGCTCTGCGACCCGGTCCCCTGGCTCTTGGATCTGCATGTGCCGCGGTGCCCGGTCATTGCCTGGTGCGTCGTAGGCGGATCATCCAGGGGATCCGTTGGTGACACGGTGGTCGGGTCTCTGGCAGTCTGTAGGAGCTGAGTCGAGAGGAGGTGCGACACCCGTGTCGATGTTGGTTTCCGCGCCTCCTGGAGCTGGCTGACCGAGCGTAGCCGCAGGTGGCGCCGCCTTCGAAAGGTGGCCCCATGGCCGTACGCATCAAGAGCATCACCTTCGACTGCGCTGATCCCTACCGCCTAGCGCAGTTCTGGTGGCAGCTGACCGGGTTCAGCGAAGACCCGGGCAACGGCAACGCTCCCGACGACCCAGAGGCTTTGCTGCTCTCGCCGGACGGGTCGCTGGCGCTGCTGTTCATCGCCGTGCCGGAGCCCAAGCACGTCAAGAACCGGGTACATCTTGATCTTGTGCCGCTCACGAGCCGGCGCGACGAGGAGGTTGACCAGCTCCTGCGCATCGGTGCCCACCTGGTCGACGACCAACGCCGGCCAGACGGCGGGGGATGGGTGGTTCTCAGCGATCCGGAGGGCAACGAGTTCTGCATCGAGCGCAGTGACGCCGAGCGCGCGCCGTTGGCCGAACAGCTCGGCCGTGCATCCGCCGCGGTCGCCGGCCTGATCAGCAACATCCGGGCCGACCAGTGGTCAGCGCCGACCCCATGCACGGACTGGACGGTACGCCAAGTGGTCAATCACCTGATCGGGATGAACCGGGTCTTCACCGCGCTGCTCGCCGGCCAGCTACCTCCGCCCAGGCCGTCCGCGGATCATGTCGAAGCCGACCCGGCCTGCGCCTACCGCGACTCCGCAGCCGCGCTGCAGGCCGCGTTTGGCCGCCCCGGAGTCCTCGAACGGACCTACCACGGCCCGCTCGGGACCGCCACCGGCGCCGAGCGACTGCAGATCCGGCTCTACGACCTCCTCGCCCATGGCTGGGACCTCGCGCAGGCCACGGAGCAGCCCGCCGACCTGCCTGATGAGGTAGCCGAACAGTCGCTGGCGTTCGCCCGAACCCAGCTCACCGAGCAGGCCCGCCCCGGTCGCTTCGGCCCAGCCCAGATCGTCGCCGAACAGGCCCCTGCCATCGAGCGGCTGGTCGCCTTCCTTGGCCGCCCGGTCAGCACAGGACGCTGACAGATGACTGATCCGGCGAACCATGACCTCGTTCCCCCGCGGCTAAGCTGCGGCATCGTTGTGCGTGCCGGGGAGAATGCCTGCGAAATTGTCAGGGACCGGCAGATCTGCTCCGTTCGGTACGCGACGCTGTTTCCGTTGCCGCGGGCCGAACGGGTCTCACCTGGTCATCTGGTGGCCCTCGCGACCGCGGCGGACGGCACCGAGGTAGTGGTGTGGCGGTGGTATGACGCCGTCGTGCTCGGCGCGGAGGCCGGCTTGATCAGGCTGTGGGAGCCCTCGCACGGCGAAGTCCTGGCCCAGCCACGGCCCGCGCACCAGTCTCCACAGCCCGGAACTCGTGCCTACCTGTCCGCCGGCCTGCCCGGCGCCGACTGGTGGGTCGCGGGCAGCGTCGCTGCCACTGCGGGGGACGCCGACGTCGAGCTGGAGGAGGTCGAGCAGCTCTACACCGAGCGCGATCTCTGGAACAGCCTGGTATGAGATTCGGGATTCAAGATCGTCGCGTAGATGCTGTCGATCCGCTTGCGGCAGTCCCATCCGTCGGTCTGGATCAGTGTCAGGCCAAAATTGTGTCAGGCCAAAATTCGGTCGCAGACGCCGACCGACGAGCGCGAGGAGAATTCGATGGCGAAGTTCGTGTATGTCTACATCGGCGGTCAGATGGCAGAGACGCCAGAGGCGCAGGAGCAGGCGATGCAGGCTTGGGGGGCATGGTTCGGCACACTCGGCGACTCGGTCGCCGACATGGGGAACCCGTTCGGTAGCTCAGCGACGGTAAGTTCGGGCGGTGTCGCCGACGGGGGCAAGTCTGGCGCGGGCGGCTATTCGATCGTGTCGGCCAGCTCGCTGAGTGATGCGACGGCGAAGGCAAAGGGCTGCCCGGTGCTAGCCAGCGGCGGGTCCGTCGAGATCTACGAGGCCATCCCAATGTAGTGGCACTGGCTCGGGCCGCGGGCGGGCCCGAGCCGCCGGGGGGTGGGACGTTTCCCGCCGCAATGGGCGCCCGGCCGTCCGGTTCCTGGGTCGTCGTCCCTTATTTGGCGCGAGCACCGTAGGCATGACAGGACGATGCCGCAGCAGTCACGACCGCGCGGACGGATGCCGGTGGTGATCCTGGCTGTCCTATGAGGGCAGGTTGAGGTGCAGCCCAGGTGGCATGGCATCACTGGGGGCGATTGTGCCGCGGAACACCCCGTTGATGTAGGCGGCGACATTGGCTGGGTAAGCGCCGCCGGGACTGTGCTCTGCAGTGAGGCGCAGGATGGTGGACGGCTGGCTCTTGTGCCCGTCGGCCAGCTGAGCGAGGGACATCTTGCCGCCGGTGGTGTGCTCGATCATCATGGCTCCTGCTCGGCCTCGCTGGGCTGGCCCGGATGAAGGGCTACCCCCGCTGGGCGGATGGCTGGTCACGTTGTCGCTGGTTCGAGGTTCGTCGGTTCTGGTCAGGACCCACTGTTACCACGAGCGGGATCAACCACGAAACTGGCTCTGCATCTCGCACTAGGAGCGGTAGAACCGGACATCTCGCGAGTCGTGGAGTCTGTGGTCCTGAGCCCACGCGTGTAGCGTCTGGCCTATTGACCCGTCACGATCGCGGCTGGTGGGTGAGTGCGAAATGAGCGCGTTCTCTGATGCCGAACTGGCCTACCTGGCCAAAGGCAAGCTCGGGCGGCTCGCGACCATCGACGGAGCCGGGATACCGCACGTCGTGCCTCTTGGCTGGCGCTACAACCCAGAGCTGGACGTTATCGACATTGGCGGCCGGGACTTCGCCCGGACCCGCAAGTTCCGCAATGCCCGGGGCAACCCGAACGTCGCTCTCGTAGTCGATGACGTGCTGCCACCGTGGCGACCCAGGTGCGTGATGATCCGCGGCATGGCCGAGGCTCTCCCGGATACGACCGGACCTGACGGCCAGCCGGCCGGGGCCATCATCCGGCTGCATCCCACTCAAGTGCTGAGCTGGGGGATGGAGTTCGCCGAGGAGTAGTGCGCGACCAGCGGCATGACCGGATGTTCCCGGCGTCGCGCTAGGCCCATAGCGTGCGCGCTGATGTCATCTGCCGTTGCGGCCACCAGCCGGATCCGCCACCGGATATCCGGCCCGAATGCACGCAATAATTGGGGGCCAGGTCAGCGAACTTCGGTGTACTCGCTGCGGTCCAGCTGCACGACGTTGGTGTAGTGGCTGCCCTCCGGCTCGGCGGCGTCGGTGTACTGGCTGCCGTCCAATCGCACGACGGGGAAGCCACTCCTGGAGAGCAGCTTGCGCAGGTGCCGCATCCCGCTCATGCCCGCGAGCGCGACAGCTATGGCGGCGGCGAGGACCGAGCCACCGAACAGCGCGAGCCCGCCTGCGACGTACCCCAGGATCATCATGACCACCGCGGCCAGCAGGGCCACCGGCACGGCCGCCACCAGCAGCAGCGCGAGCAGCGTCACGGCGATCATGGCCTTGGCCGATCGGTCCGGCGTCCGCTCTGCGTACCAGTCAGTCATCACGCTCACCTCTCAAGGCCCGGAGCCCGTCAACGGCCCACGCCTACCCAAACAACACGACATGTCGTGTCTCCTACCGTCAACGCCCCCCTCGATCAGAATCATCCCGCACCCGTCAGGGTCTGCGGCCACGCACTGTCCCGGCACGGTGCAGCCCGCCGCGACGCTCCGCGCGGCTCTGGCGAGATCGGGCTCTGCGGAGCATGATCCGTTCCAGGACGGGACTGCATTCGAGGACAGGGGTGTGGACGGTCATGGCGACGGTCGTGCTGGTTGGGACGCTCGACACGAAGGGGGTGGAGTACGGGTGGCTGCGCGGCCGGGTGCGGGAGCTGGGGTGCGAGGCGGTCCTGGTCGACGCGGGGATTGGAGAGCCTCAGACCGAGGCTGACGTACCGGCCGAGCGGGTGGCGGAGGCCGCGGGTGCGTCGCTTGCGAGGTTGCGGGAAGCGGGCGACCGCGGGGCGGCGGTCACGCAGATGGGAGAGGGTGCGGCGGTCATTGCGGCGGAACTGCTCGCGGCGGGCCGGGTGGACGCGGTGCTCGCGGTGGGCGGGAGCGGCGGGTCCTCGATCGCGGCGCGGGCCGTCCGGGATTTGCCGATCGGGCTGCCCAAGCTGATCGTGTCGACGATGGCGTCGGGGGACGTGTCGCCGTATGTTGGCGCGAAAGACGTGACGATCACCTACAGCGTGGTGGACGTCGCGGGGATCAACCGGGTCTCGCGGCTGATCCTGGGGAACGCGGCGGCCGCGGCGGCCGGGATGGCCAAGGCGCACGCCGAGACGCAGACCCCCCAGGCAAAGGAGCGGCCGCTGATCGGAGCCTCGATGTTCGGGGTGACGACGCCCGCGGTGAACGTGGCGCGCGAACGGCTGGAAGAGCTGGGCTACGAGGTGCTGGTCTTCCACGCGACCGGCGCGGGCGGGCGGGCGCTCGAAGGACTCGCCGACAGCGGGCTTCTGGCGGGCGTGCTGGATATGACTACGACTGAGCTGGCCGATGACCTGGTCGGGGGGGTGCTGTCGGCGGGCCCGGAGCGGCTCACCGCGGCCGGGAGGCACGGAGTTCCGCAGGTGGTGGCGCCCGGGGCGCTGGACATGGTCAACTTCGGGCCGCGTGACACCGTGCCGGAGCGATTCGGGGGACGCAACCTCTACGTCCACAACCCGACGGTGACGCTGATGCGTACGACGCCACAGGAGATGGCTGAGCTCGGGCGCAGGGTGGCCGCGAAGCTGGCCGCCGCAACCGGGCCGACCGCCCTGTTCGTCCCGCTCAGCGGGGTGTCCGCACTGGACACGCCCGGCATGCCGTTCCACGACCCCAAGGCGGATGAGGTCTGCTTCGAGGCACTGCAGGGCGCGGCTGTGGACACGGTACGGCTCGACATGAACATCAATGACCCCGCCTTCGGCCGCGCCATGGCCGACAGGCTGCACGAGCTAATCACGGGAGCGCCGAATTGAACCGTACGACCGTTCTGGAACGGCTGCGGGCCACGGTCGCCGGCGGCAAGCCGGTGATCGGTGCCGGGGCGGGCACCGGTCTGTCAGCTAAGTGCGCCGAAGCCGGCGGCGTCGACCTGATCATCATCTACAACTCGGGCCGGTACCGGATGGCCGGGCGCGGATCGCTGGCGGGCCTGCTGCCGTACGGGGACGCGAACCAGATCGTGGTGGAGATGGCCGCCGAGGTACTGCCGGTCGTGCGGGACACACCCGTCCTGGCCGGAGTGTGCGGCACCGATCCATTCCGGGTGATGCCGATATTCCTCGACCAGCTCAAGGCGATGGGTTTCGCGGGCGTGCAGAACTTCCCGACGGTCGGGCTGTACGAGGGGGGGTTCCGGCAGAACCTCGAAGAGACCGGCATGGGATATGAGCTGGAAGTGGAGATGATACGGCTGGCCCGGGAACGCGACCTGGTCACCGCCCCGTACGTCTTCGACCCCGACCAGGCGCGGGAGATGGCCGAGGCGGGCGCGGACGTGCTGGTCCCGCACGTCGGGCTCACCACCAAGGGCAGCATCGGCGCGGGCACCGCCTTGACGCTGGACGAGGCGGTCGTGCGGGTGCAGGCCATGCGGGACGCCGCGTATGCCGTCCGCCCGGACGTCCTCGTCCTCTGCCACGGCGGCCCGATCGCCGAGCCGGGCGATGCGGCCTACGTGCTGTCTCGTACCGAAGGGGTGGTGGGTTTCTTCGGTGCCTCCTCGGTCGAACGGCTGCCCACCGAGCGGGCCATCACCGAACAGGTGGCCGCCTTCAAGAATCTGGAGATCTGATGCTGGTAACCCCCGGCGACGTGACCACGATGACCTTCGACTGGGGGTCGATCAAGTGGTTCGTCACCCCGTACGCCATCCAGGGCGCTAGCAGCTCGCTGGGCGAGGTGATCGTCAACCCCGGCGAGGGCCATGCACGGCACAATCATCCGGGCGCCGACGAGGTCATCTACGTCATCTCGGGTGAGGGTAAGCAGATGGTGGACGACGGGGAGCCGTTCGCGATCAAGGAAGGCGACTCGGTCTACATCCCGAAGGGCGTCTGGCACTCGACCGACAACACGACGTGGCGCCCGCTGCGGCTGATCGTCACCTACACGCCGGGCGGTGAGGAGAAGGCCCTGGAGGCCGCGCCTGACTACCGCCTCCATGACGTGGGAACCGTCCCGACGTGGGGGCAGGCATGAGCCCGGCCAACGTCACGCTGTGGCGGCACTGACATAGCGGATGAACAAGAAGCCGTCTGGTCACACCGGCTGATCCGCGCGCTACGGGGGTGGGCGATTAATTGCTGAGCGATGGTGCGTCTTACCTGTTGTCCGCCATCGTTGCGGATGCCAGGCGGCGGCTGCCCCAGGGAAGGGAACCGGGTCTCGTGACTGACGATGAGTACCAGCCTGTTGCCGTATCGCGGCGGATCTGCGCTCCAGCGCACGACATCTTCCAGGTCCTTGCCGATCCCGCGCGGCATCTGGAGTTCGACGGCTCGGGGAGTTTGCGGGGAGCGGGTTCCACCGCGCTGATCTCGGGCGTGGGAGACGTCTTCGTGATGAAGATGTACTTCTCCCATCTCGGCGACTACGAGATGAACAACCACGTGGTCGAGTACGAGCAAGACCGGCGGATCGGCTGGGAGCCCGCAGCCGGGCGCGGGCATCCCAACGCCACCCCGGACAGTCCGGACCGGGCCCGCTGGGGGCAGCGGTGGAGCTACCAGCTCACCCCCGATGGCCCGGATGCGACCATCGTGACGGAGATCTATGACTGCTCACGAGCGCCGGAGCAGGAGCGTGCCGGGATGGACAACGGCAAGGTCTGGATCGAGAGCATGGCCAAGACACTGGAGCGGCTTGACGCGCTGTGCGCCCGGCAAGGAATCCAGACCGGGCCGGGTTAGTCGGCGTCTGCGAGCTTGCGCAACAGCTTCGTCAGCTGACGGCGCTCGTTTTGCGAGAGCGGTGCGAGTACCCGCTCCTGGATGCCGTTGACGACGTGGTCGAGCGCCCGCAGTTGCCTGCTTCCGGCGGGGGTGATCGAGACGATGTTGCGGCGCCGGTTGCTGGGGTTGACCGTGCGTTCGATCAGTCCGAGTCGCTCCAGATCGCCCAGCAGGGTAACCACGTCGCTGCGGTCGACGCTCGTGCTGCGCCCGAGATCGGCCTGGCCGACTGGGCCCCATTCCTCCAGCGCGGCTAGCAGGCGGTAGTGGTAGCTGCGAAGCCCGGCGCCGCTCGCCGCGAAACCTTCGTTCAGCAGCCCGTGTGAGCGGCCGTAGGTGCGGCTGATCAGCCAGGTCGGCCGGTCCCGGATCCGGGAGGGGGCAGGCACATATCGGGGCCGCTGCTCGGGCACTGGGCCAGCGTAGCGCTTGCGGGAGCCGCCAACACATCTTATGTTGGTGATACCTACATTGGTCTTCCCAACATCTAGACCTCTCATGGCAGCCAGATCAGGAGAAGGAGCCGTCATGCTCACCCTGCCCGTCGAAGCCGGCCGCGCCGCCGCGAACCCTCCCGCCCGGATCCTGGTGATCGGGCGAAGCGAAACGGTGCTGACCGAGGCGGTGATGATCCTGCGGGAAAAGGGCCACGCCGCAGGAGCCACCAACGACTTCGGCCGCACGCTCAGCCTGTTCGATGCCAGGCAGCTCGACCTCGTCGTCTTCGGCGGAATGGTGCCGCCGGACACCAAAGAACACCTCCGGGAGCAGATCTCCGCCCAGAACCCGGCCGTGGTCTTCGTCCAGGGCTACGCAGGCATCCCCGGACTGATCGCAGAGCAGGCCGGGGCCGCCCTCAGCGACAGCACAACCGGGCCCACCGCCCCGGTCACCTACGATGCCCAGTCCCGGTCGATCGGCCTGTCCCTCGACCGGCCACAGCACGTCACCGTCACCGCCTGGTGGGCCACCTCGTTCGTCCCCCCGGAGCCGAAAAGCACCTCACAGGTGATCCTGGACGAAGAACTCCCCACTGGCGCGCACACGATCGCAATCCCCGATGAGGTCCCCACTCAAGCGTCGTTCGCCACCGCGTCCATCGGAGCGTCCGTCCACACATTCATCGTCGGCCCCATGCCGAGCGGGACAACCCTGGCCCGCTTTCCCGACCCGTCGAGCGCGTAGCAGGCGCGCTGGGCGAGATGGCCTGGATGCCGGCTAACCGCTGGCGTTCCCGGTGACTCACCGGGCGAGCTCGATGGGTCGCCAGGCCGCAGCGGCCGGGATGGCCGGCTGCCCAGATGGGCTCGTAAGCTCGGGATGCACGGCACGGCCACGGCGGTCTTGTGAGGGACGGTGGAAGCGGTGGCGGAGCCCTTTCTGAGTTTCGGCGGGTTGCTGCGGCAGTTCCGGGCCGAGGCCCGGCTGACGCAGGAGGAACTGGCCGAGGCTGCGGGCCTGAGCTCCCGGTCGGTCAGTGACCTGGAGCGAGGCATCAACCGCACCGCCCGCAAGGACACCGCCGTACTGCTGGCTGATGCGCTCAGCCTGACCGGGCAGGTACGGGTGCTGTTCGTCGCGGCGGCACGTGGCCGGGCACCGGCCGCGGAGGTGCTTGCCGCCAGGCTTGACGGGGCGGCCGATGGCTCTGCGGCAGCAGCTGCGCAGAGCCTGCCGCGGGATATCGGCAGCTTCACCGGCCGCGAGCCCGAGCTGGCGCGGCTCCTGGGCACGCTGGCCAGCGTGACCGACGACGGCGGGCCGCCGCGGATCTGCGTGATTGACGGGATGGCCGGCATCGGAAAGACAACCTTGGCTGTGCACACCGCGCACCGGCTGACCGGGAGCTTTCCCGATGGGCAGTTCTTCCTTCCGCTGCATGCCCACACCCCCGGCCAGCGGCCGGTCAGCCCGGCCGACGCACTGGCCAGCCTGCTCCTGACGGCCGGCGTCGCCGTGCAGCAGATCCCGCCCGGACTGGAGGCCCGGGCCGGCCGGTGGCGCAGTCACATTGCGGGCAAGAAGATCCTCTTGCTGCTGGATGACGCGGCCGGGCACGAGCAGGTTCGGCCTCTGCTGCCGGGCACTTCTGGCAGCCTGGTCCTGGTCACTAGCCGCCGGCGGCTGACAGCACTCGAGGACTCCGCGGTGATCAGCCTCGGCACGCTGACCCCCGCGGAGGCGGTGGCGCTGCTGGCCCAGCTGGCCGGCCGTTCCGATCTCGGCTCCGAAGCGGGCCCGGCCGGGGACATAGCCCGGCTGTGCGGATACCTGCCGCTGGCGATCGGGATGCTCGCCCGGCAGCTACAGCATCATCCGGCCCGGACCAGCGCGGAACTCGCCGCCAGCCTCGCGGCGGCTCGCGACCGGCTGGCCGTCATGCGCGCGGAGAACCTGTCGGTCGCGGCCGCGTTCGATTTGTCCTACACCGACCTCAGCGAGGCTCAGCAGCGGCTGTTCCGCCGGCTCGGCCTGACCCCGGGCGCGGACATCGACGCGTACGCCGTGGCCGCCCTCGACGACACCAGCCTGGAGAGCGCCCGCGGCCAGCTCGACCAGCTCTACGACCATCATCTGATCACCGAGCCGGCGCCCGGCCGCTACCTGCTGCACGACCTGCTGCGCGAATACGCCCGCGCGCTCGCCGCCACCGACGACACCGAAGATTCGCACATCGCCGCCGGGCGACTGGTGAACTACTACGCGCACGTCGCCGCGGCCGCCAGCCGGCACATCGCCACCTGGACCACTGCGGGCGGACGCCTGCCACCGACCAGCCCGCCGGCCAGCGCTCCGCAGCTGGCCACGTCCAGCGAGGCGGCCGCCTGGCTCGAATCTGAGCGCCCCAACCTGCATGCGGCCGTGAACTACGCCGCCACCAGCAAGATGCCTTTGCATGCCATCACGATCGCCACCGCGATGGGCGGCTTCCTGCGTGCCCGCGGCCACTGGGACCAGGCCGCGGAGCAATACCAGACAGCCCTCATCGCGGCACGCGAGGCCGGGGACCTCCCCGGCCAGGCCGGTGCGCTCGACGAGCTGGGTCTCCTGCACCAGCTGACCAGTGACTACCCGGCCGCCACCGCCACCCTGGCCGAGGCGATCGGGCTGTTCCGGGACCTCGGCGACCTTCCCGGTCAGGCGTACGCCCTCAACCACCTGGGCCTGGTGCAGGTGGACATGGCGGACTACCCGGCTGCGGTCGCGAGCCACCGGCAGGCGCTGGAGCTGGCCCGCGATGCGGGCGATCAGCTCGCCGAGGCCGTCTCCCTCATCGACCTGGGCATGGTGCAGCAGATGACCGGCGACTACCGGGCCGCCACCGCCAGCTACGAACAGGCGCTCCCCCTGGCCCGCAGCGCTGGTTCCGCCTTCGACGAGGCCGACGCGCTGTGCGAGCTCGGCGCCGTGCAGCGGCTGACCGGGGACTACCCAGCCGCCATCAGGTGCGAACACCAGGCCCTGGACTTGTTCCGTCACCTCGGCGACCGGCTGGGCCAGGCGTGGGCCCTTGACGAGCTCGGCCGGGTGTACCAGCTGACCGGCGACTATCCAGCCGCCACCACCTGCCTGGCCGAGGCGATCGAGTTGTTCCGTGACCTAGGCGACCGGCACGGCCTGGCCAAGGTGCTGAACAGCCACGGCGAGCTGTCGCTGCGAACTTCGGCGGCCCAGCAGTCCCGGATCCAGCACGCTGAGGCGCTCGCCATCGCCAGCGAGCTAGGCACACCGGGCGAGCAAGCACGGGCGCTGGAAGGAATAGGCCGCAGCCTGCTGCACCGGGATCCCCCTGAAGCTGCCGCGCACCTGCGGCAAGCCCTGGAGATCTACCAGCAGATCGGGGCGCCCGACGCCCGGCGCGTGCAGGACACGCTCGACGGCCAGCGCCCCTGACAAGCGCGGAACGCGACCATGGAGCATCCTTCGGTCAGGTCACCCGCCGCGCGGCCATGCGCCGGCGGTCGTCCTCGATAGGGCCGGCGCCCCCCTGCGTACCGGCCGCTCCGTTCAGCAGAGCCGGCGCGTTCAGCAACGCCCACAGCCGGGGCCCGGCCCGGCGGCTACGGCTGCGCCTCCCACTGGCCGCCGGTGCCTGGCCATCGTCGGCGCCTACCCGGCAGGCTCTCCCGATCTGGCTAACAACCATCGTCTCTGCCCTCCTGCGTCATCCGGCTAACTCCACCGTGGCCAGAGACCGTGGCAGGCACCACAGGCCCACAGGAGTACCCACAGGACCGGCAGCGATGGCGGAGGCGGCGGGACGGCTACTGTCTTGACAGGCCCTAGGTAGCTATAGTGCTAGGCACTAGATAAAGTGAGGTCGCGGTGATCGAGTTCCACCTGGACGGCCGGTCGGTGTCGCGCCGTACATGCAGCTGATCCACCAGGTGCGGCACGCCTGCGGCTGGGCCTGCTGCGCATGGGTGACCAGCTGCCCAAGGTCAAAGACGTGGCCGCGGGCCTGGCGATCAACCCGAGCACGGTGCTCAAGGCCTACCGGGAGCTGGAGTACGAGGGGCTGGTGGCGGCGCGGCCGGGGGTCGGGACGTTCGTGACCGGCACGCTGGACGGCGGCTCGCTGGCCGCACACGGGCCGCTGCGCCGCGACCTGCAGCGCTGGCTGGCCAAGGCCCGGCGCGCCGGGCTGGACGACGAGTCCATCCAGGCCCTGTTCCTGAGCACTTTTCGGTCCGCAAGTGAGGATGTAGACGGCACCGGGAGGTGGGCGGGGTGACCGCTGTCATAGAAACCGACGGGCTCGGCAAGCGGTACCGCGAGATAGCCGCGGCCGGGACGCGCGTCCCGGCCGCGGCTGAGGCCCGCCCCCGGGACCGCCGCCCGGGACCGATGTCTAGCGGGCCGGGCTCAGTTCGAAGCCGTGGAAGTTGCCGCTGCTGTCCACGGAGAAGCCGACGATCACACCGCGGTTGCTGATTCCGTCAACATGCGTGCCCTCGGTTCCGGCCGGGTCCTCGATCGGGGTGAACACCCCGTGCGCCGCACTGAACCCGTGGAACGTGGCGTTGGCGTCGAACCATTCGCCGACGACCACGCCAGCGTCGTTGATCGCCGCAGTGAGCGTGCTGAACGCTGGCGCGACCGGATCGCTGACCGTGGTGAACTTGCCGATGGGGCCGGCAAAGGCGACGCTGTCGCCGTTGCTTTCGGTGTAGCTCCCGGTGACCTGCCCGAGGTCGTTGATGAATCCCAGGCTGGTGCCCTGCCCGGATGCGGTGCCCGCATTCGGGTCGTCGATCGTGATGAACTTGCCGTTCCGGTCGGTGAACCCGTGCTGCACGCCGGCCGGGTCGATGTAGAACCCGGCGATCACGCCGGCGTTGTTCATATTCGCGACAAACGTGCCCTGCCCGGATGCCGGCCGGCGCCCGGGGCGTTGACCGTGGTGAACTTGCCGTTCCGGTCGACGAACCCATGGGCGGTGCCGGTGCTGTCGAGGTAGTAGCCGACCACTACCCCGACGTCATTGATAACGGTCAGGAACGTGTCAGCAGCACCGGGCACGTCGATCGTGGTGAATGTGCCGTTCCGGTCGAGGAAGCCGTGCTCGTTGCCGCTGCTGTCGAAGTAGAACCCGGACACCACTCCTGCGTCGTTGATACCAACGGCGGCGGTGGATGCCGCCCCAGGCACGTCGATCGTGGTGAACCGCCCGGGCCCAGCCGCCGCGGACGCGGCGGCTGGCACCAGGGCCAGCGCCGACGCGGCGCATGCGATCAGCAACAGCCGGTGAGACATTCGGAGCGACATCAGGCATCCCGCCTTCGGGTCCGGCTGGGACGGCGGAACCCGCAGGCCGGGTGCGGCATCACCGGCCCGCGCGGGCGGCCAGCCGCCATGCCACGTTTACGGGTCATTGGCGGTTAGTCTTTCGTTGGGTAATAGCAATCTCGTAGCGAACATGTAGCGCTAGCTCGGGAACCGAAGCCGGGCGGAGGTCGCATGACGCCGAAGCTGGAGTTCTGCCTGCTCGGGCCGGTAGTGGTGCGCTCCGGCGGGGTGGCCTTGCCGGTGCCGCGGGGCAGGCAGCGGGCGGTGCTCGCGGTGCTCTTGCTCAATGCCGGCCGGGTGGTGTCAGTCGGCGAGATCGCCGAGACGCTGTGGGGGGCCGCGCCGCTGCCGTCAGCCCCGGCGACCGTACGGAACTACGTGAAGCGGCTGCGTCGGGTGCTGGGCGATGCCGACCAGGCCCGGATCGTCACCCGGTCCCCCGGGTATGCGATCCGGGTTGACCCGGCGGAACTGGATGTGGCCCGGTTCGAGGCCCTGCTCGACGGCGCGCGCACCGCTGCGCGCGGCGGCTCCTGGGAGACTGCGGCTGATCAGGCACGGGCAGCGCTGGCGCTGTGGCGCGGCGAGCCGCTGGCCGACGTGGAGTCGGAGGCGCTGGCGATACGGGAGATTCCGCGGCTGGCGGAGCTGCGGCTGCAGGCGGCGGAACTACGGATCGACGCTGAGCTGCGCCTGGGGCGCCACGGCGTGGTCATCGCCGAGCTCGAGCGGATGGCCGCGGCCCACCCGCTGCGCGAGCACCTGCACGCGCTGCTGATGCGTGCCCTGTACCGCGACGGCCGCCAGGCGGAAGCGCTGGCCGCCTATCAGCACGCGCGGCGGGTGCTCGTCGACGAGCTGGGCGCCGAGCCAGGAGCCGAACTGCGCGAGCTGCACCGGCAGGTCCTCACCAGTGGCCCGGGCGTAGCGGGTGCCGTTTCCGGGCAACTGCCGCCGGGGGGTGCCCGGCCAGCGGGTGGCAGCCCGGGGCCGGTGGCGCCCCGGGAGCTGCCCGGCCCGGTGCCGCAGTTCGTCGGCCGGGCCGCCGAGCTGGCCGCCCTGACCGGGATGCTGGACCAGGCCAGCGCGCGGCGGCCGCGGACCCTGGTGATCTCGGCGATCGCCGGGATGGCCGGGGTGGGCAAGACGGCGCTGGCGGTCCAGTGGGCCCATCAGGTGGCGGACCGGTTCCCGGACGGGCAGCTGCATGTGAACCTGCGTGGCTATGACCCGGGCCAGCCCATGCCCGCCGCTGACGCCCTGGCCGGGTTACTGCGCAGCCTGGGCGTGGCCGGGCTGGACATCCCGGCCGAGACCGCAGAGCGTGCGGCCCGGTACCGGAGCCTGCTGGCCGGCCGGCGGATGCTGATCATGATCGATAACGCCGGGGACGCGGAGCAGGTCCGGCCCCTGCTGCCCGGCAGCCCGTCGTGTCTGGTGGTGGTGACCAGCCGTGATGCGCTGGCCGGGCTGGTGGCCAGGGACGGTGCCCGCCGGCTGGACCTCGGCCTGCTGCCGCCAGCCGAGGCGGTGGGGTTGCTGCGGGCACTGATCGGGGAGCGGGTGGATGCCGAGCCGGAAGCGAGCGTGACGCTGGCCGGGTATTGTGCCCGGCTGCCGCTGGCGCTGCGGGTGGCCGCCGAGCGGGCCGCCGCCGCACCCGGCGTCTCGCTGGCCGGGGTTACGTCGGAGCTGGCTGATCAGCAGGAGCGGCTGGACCGGCTGGACGCGGCCGGGGACCGGCTGACGGCGGTCCGGGCCGTGTTCTCGTGGTCGGTCCGGCACCTGGATGACGAGGCCGCGCGCGCCTTCCGGCTGCTTGGGCTGCATCCCAGCGCCGGCTTCGACCCCTACGCGGTCGCCGCGCTCACTGACACCACCCTCCGGCGGGCTCGCTGGCTGCTGGACCGGCTGGCCCGCGCCCACCTGATCGAGCCCGCCGGGACGGGCCGTTACGGCATGCACGACCTGCTCCGCGCCTACGCCGCCGATCAGGCTGCTGACGCCGACAGCGAGCAGGAGCGGGGGGCGGCGCTGACCCGCCTGTTCGACCATTACCTGGCCACCGCCGCCGCCGCGGCCGGCACGTTGTTCCGCGCCGACCCTGACCAGCCAGCGCTAGCCCAGCCCGCCGGCCCGTTGCCGCCGGTCACCAGCCCGGCCGCGGCGCTGGCCTGGCTGGACATGCAGCGCTCTACCCTGGTCGCGGTCGCCGCGCATGCCGCCGACCACGGATGGCCCGGCCACGCCATCGGCCTGGCCGCCACCATCTTCCGTTACCCGGATGTCGGCCACTTCACCGATGCCGCCGCCATGCATAGTCACGCCCGCCGCGCGGCCGCGCGGGCCGGCGACCGGACCGCCGAAGCGGCGGCCCTGACGATGCTCGGCGCCGCCGACGCGGCCCGGGGCCGTCTGCGCCAGGCCACCAGCCACCTGGCGCAGGCTCTGGCGCTATGCCGGGCGGACGGTGACCGGATCGGCGAGGCCCGCGCGCTTGGCAACCTGGGCATGGCCAACTACTGCCAGGGCCGTTACCGGCAATCGGCTGGGTGCCACCGGAAGGCGCTAGCCATCTACCAGGAGGCGGGCGACCACGCCGGTGAGGCCCGTGAGCTGCACGGTCTGGGCGTCGTTGACCTGCGGCAGGGCCGTTACGAGCAGGCTGCCGCGCACTTGCGGCGGTCACTGGCACTGTTCCGTGACGCCGGGTTCCGTTCGGGCGAGGCCCTGGTGCTGGGCAACCTCGGCGAACTCGAGCTGCGGCAGGGCCGGTACGTGCCCGCGGCCGGCCATCTCCGGCGGTCCCTGGGGCTGGGCCGCGAGATCGGCAGCCAGTTGTGCCAGGCCCGGGCGCTGGCTTGCCTGGGCCTTTCCGAGCTGCGGCAGGGCCGCCGCCAGCAGGCCATCGGCCATCTCCAGCAGTCGCTGGCCCTGCACAGCCAGGCCGGCAATTGCTCCGGCCAGGCTGAGGCGCTCAACGGTCTGGGTGAAGCGTTCCTCGCCGCGAGCCAGACCGGCCAGGCCAGCGCCCGGCACGCCGCCGCGCTGGCCCTGGCGATCCAGTGCGGTGACAAGCACGAACAGGCACGGGCCCATAGTGGTCTGGCCAGCGCCCGCCAGGCCACCGGCGTCGGCGGGCCGGCTCACCGCCCAGTGCTCAGCAAGTGAGCAACCGTCTCCTAGGCGAACAGGCCGCCGCCCCAGTACTGGCCGGGCCGCAAACCTGGAGGGCAGGCGAAGACGGCGCTGCCCACGTGGTGGATGTACTCGTTCAGGGCGTCGCCGGCCAGGGCTCGCTGGAGCCGGATGAACTGGGCCGGGTTCTTCATGAACGCGATGAAGAACAGCCCGCCGAGCAGCGTGCCGGTTTGCGGGTCGATGCCGTCGGTAAAGGAGTAACCGCGGCGCAGGATCCGGGTACCGCCGTTGTGCTCGAAGCTGGCCAGCCGGATGTGCGCGTCGGCCGGGATGGCGGGCTGGCCAGCGGAGTCGCGGGCGGTGAAGTCCGGGGTGGTGAATTCGGTCCCGCCGGACAGCGGCGCTCCGGATACTTTGCCGCGGCCGATGATGTTCTCCTGGTCCTGCAGGTAGTCGCGGTCCCAGCTCTCCACGAACGTCCGGATCTTGCGGGCGACGAGGTAGCTGCCCCCGCGCAGCCATGGCTGGTCGGTCTCCGCGCCGACCCACACGTAGCCGTCCATGAGCCCGGTCTGCTCGGCTTTGATGTTGCGGGTGCCGTCCTTAAACCCGAGCAGGTTGCGGGGGGTCGCCTGGCTGGTCGTAGTGGTGGACGTCCGGCCGAAGCCGAGTTCCATCCAGTTGTGCTGCACCACTCCCATGCCGAGGCGGGCCAGGTTGCGCACGGCATGGAAGGCGACCAGGGGGTCGTTGGAACAGGCCTGGATGCACAGGTCCCCGCCGGTGTAGTCGGGGTCGAGGTTCTCGTTGGGCAGCGGCGGCAGCTGGGCGAGCGCGGCCGGCTTTCTGGCCGCCAGGCCAAAACGATGATCGAACAGGGCGGGCCCGTAGCCGAGGGTAATGGTCAGCCGGGACACCGGAGAGCCGACCGCCTCGCCGGTGTCCACCGGCGGCGCGTGCGGCTCGGTGACTTCCCCGATCAGCCGGCCCCGCGTCATCCGGGCCGCCGCGGCCGTCCACTCACGCAGCAGATCGCGCAGGTCACCGCGGGTCGCGCCGGCCGCCACGTTCAGCGACCCGAACGCGAGCCGGTCCTGCGCCGGGGTGGCGATGCCCGCCTGATGGCCGCCGAAGAACGGGACAGTGCCCCCGGCGGCGGCCTCGCTCCCGCCCGCCGCACTGGCGTCGCCAGGCCGGCCGAGGTAGCCGGCCAGGCCGCCCGCCACCGCGCCCGCCCCGAATGCCCCGGTGCCGGCCAGCAGCTGCCGCCGCGACGGAGCCCGGGAGCGGCCGGGCGGCGCGCCGCGGCGCGGCCTGCTGCGCTGGCGGTGGCGGCCCGGCGTCAGCGGCAGGCCCGCCGCTCGCTGAGGCCATGTCAGCCGACCTGGACGGACATCTTGGACATGGCCTCGGCGAGCGCGTTCACCGCCGCGCCCAGCTGGCGGCGCTGGCCGCCGGCGACGGTGGAGTACTCGACGTAGCCGGTGCCGTCATAGCCCGGGCTGGCCTGGTACCTGGCCAGCAGCCTGGCCACGGCCGCGTCCCGCCGCTGGATGAGCGGCACCAGGCTGGGGGCTTTCTGCTGCAGGTAGGGCTGCAGCAGGGCGACGATCTTCATGGCCCCGTCGATGTTGGCCTTGAAGACCGGGAAGTCGGTGTTGGAGTAGCGCTCCTCCTCGCCGCTGATCTTCGAGGTGGCGGCTTCGTTGACCAGATCGGTGGCGCCGCTGGCCAGTTCCAGCGGGTTGTACTGGGCCTTGCCGACCAGCTTGCGCAGCTGCCGTTCGTGCGCCATCAGTCCCGAGCACAGCTGCGGCGCGCCAGCCAGCGTGCTGTCTTCCCACATCAGCTGCTCCAGCCGGTGGAAGCCGGTGAACTGCGACTTCACCGTGACCGGGTTTTCCCACCGGCCGTCGATCGAGGTGTCCAGGCCGCCCCAGATCTCGGCCACCGGCTCGATGTGCTCGTAGTAGACCCGGGCCTTGGGGTAAAGCAGCTTGGCCTGGGCCAGGTCGCCACGGCGGATGGCCGAGCAGAAGGCCTTGGTCTGGGTGACCAGCCGGGCCACGTTCTTGTTGATGTAGGCCCCGTAGCCGGCCACCGCCGCGGTGAGCTGGGCGTTGGACTGCCAGCTGGGGCCGGAGGCCTGACCCGAGACGGTCAGGGTCCAGTGCGGCTGCTTGGCCCCCGGGCAGCTGATCTTGTAGGTACCGGGCTGGATGTCGAGGGTGAACGTCCCGGACAGCCCGGGCGTCAGGTTCTCCTGCTCACCCAGGATGTGGGTCAGGTCCGCGGTGCGCAGCTCGGCCTCGGAGACCGCATCGGCGCCCTTGTTGGCCACGTCGAACGTGACCTCACCGGCAGCGATCCTGGCCGGCCGGGGTGTGCAGCCCTGCGGGGTGAGGTCAATCGCGACCGTGCTCGCCTTGCTGGCTGACGCGGAACCGCCGCCGCCGGAGGCCTGCGTGCTGGCGCACCCGGCAGCCAGCAGCGCCAGCCCGGCCGTACTGGCCACGATCGCGGTACGCCGGGGTGACCGCCCAGGAAGGTTACCAGGGGTGCTCACTGTGGTCGGGCTCCTTGTCTTCGCTGTTCTTTTCGGAAATTCGCTGCAGAACGGCCTGATCCGGGCGGCCGCGGCCCGTTCCGTCCCCGGCCGGGCCGTCTACTGCTGCTGCGCGGGCTGCTGGGCTGCGGGCACCGCGCTGGTGGCGGGGTGGCGGCGCGGGCGGCGGGACGGCCATGCCGCGATTACGGTCACCGGAACCAGGTAGGCGAGCCAGGCGATGACCTCGATCCACGCCGGATAAGGCTGGATCCCCAGCACGCCGGTCAGCAGGGCGGAGAACGGTGTGCCCGGGCGAACCAGCCACGACAGATCGAACGCCTGAGCCTGCCCGATCGTCAGCCAGCCCGCCTCGTTGGCCGTATGGAACGCGGTCATCACCAGCCCGGCGGCGACCAGGACCAGGACCAGGCCGGTGACCCGGAAGAACCGGGCCAGGTTCAGCCGCACCCCGCCCCGGTAGATGCCGTAGCCGATCCCGGCGGCCAGCAGGATCCCGATCACCGCGCCCAGCCAGGACGTGGCGGCGTTCCCCGAGGCCTCGAAGGTGGCCAGCAGGAACACCGCGGTCTCGAAGCCTTCCCGCAAGACCGCGAGGAAGGCCATCACCACCAGCGCCCGGGTGGTCCCGGACGCCAGCGCCGACGCGGCCGTGCCCTCCAGGTCCGCCTTCAGCTGCCGGGCGTGCCGCCGCATGAAGATGATCATGTAGGTGACCATGCCTGCCGCCAGCGCCCCGACCGCGGTCTCCAGGCCTTCCTGCTGGCGCTGCGGCAGGTCGGAGGAGATCACCTGCAGGGCAATGGCGATGCCGGCGCAGATCGCGACCGCGGCCGCGGTGCCGATCCACACCTGCCGCAGGGCATCCGGCCGGCCCTGCTGGCCCAGGAAGGCCGCGATGATCCCGACGATGAGCGCGGCTTCCAGCCCTTCACGGAGCCCGATCACGAATGTCGGCAGCACCCGCTCGCCTCCCGTACCACTCTGGTCACATTGGCTAACAAAGTTAGGTTAGGCATACCTAATTTGCGATTACATTACCTAACCGGAGATCCGGTCCTGCTGTCAAGGACGGCGCTGAATTCGCGCGCCGTCCGGTAAGGCCAGGCACCGGCAGACGAGCAGCGTCCGCAACGGGGGCGGAATGCTGGCGAACGACCGGACCGGCCCGGCGACGCCGGCTGGGCCTTCGGCCCGGCCATCCGGGGCCACCGCGGCGGCACCCGCGCGCGCCACCGCCGTCCGGGGCAGCTCGGCCAGGGACGGGCCGGGGAGCACGGGAAGGTCCATGCCCAAACCTATGTAAGGTAAGGCTAACCTAAATCAAGAGGCCTGGACCAGCTAACCCGGCGGATCACCACCCAGCCGGCGCGGCGGCCAGGGCCACTCCTCACCCGGGAGAGACAGACGTGCACCGAGCAGACGACCTCATCGACACAACCGAGATGTATCTGCGCTGCGTGATGGAACTGGAGGAAGACGGCATCATTCCGCAGCGCGCCCGGATCGCCGGCCGGCTCGGGCACAGCTTCCCCACCGTGTCCCAGACGGTGGCCCGGATGCAGCGCGACGGGCTGGCCGCCGTCAGCGGGGGCCGGAGGATCGAGCTCACTCCCGAGGGCCGCAGCGCAGCGGTCCGGGTGATGCGCAAGCACCGGCTGGCCGAGTGCCTGCTCGCCGACGTCATCGGCCTGGACTGGCCGCTCGTGCACGAAGAGGCCTGCCGCTGGGAACACGTCATCAGCGAGGCCGTCGAACGCCGCGTCCTCGGCATCCTCGGGTACCCGGCCTATTCGCCTTACGGCAATCCCATCCCCGGCATGGCCGAGCTGGGCCATCACCAGGCCAGCGGCACCAGCCCAGAAACGACCGCCCTCAGCGAACTGCCCGCCACCACCGGGCGCGCCGTTATCCGCCGTTTCGGGGAGCCTATCCAGTCCGACATCGCGCTGCTCACCCGGCTGCAGGACGCCCGGATCCGGCCCGGCTGCACCGTGACGGTCAGCCGTACCGCGCACGGCATCCAGATCGGGACCGCCGCACCCGGGATCGAGCTGGACCAGGCCACCGCCGCTCATATCTTCGTTACCAGCGATGACACCGGCCTGACCGGCCAGGACCGGGTTCGCGAGCCCGGGCTGCAGGCGCACTGACGGGGCGGCGCGCGTGGCCGGCCCGGCGCGGCTAGCTGGCGAGAAAATCCAGCAGGGCCGTGTTGACCTCGTCGGGGTGGGTCCAGCCGATGTTGTGCGGCCCGCCCTCGACGGTGACCAGCTTGAGGTCCTTGATCAGCCCGGGCAGCCGCCGGGCGGTGGCATCGTAGGGCAGGATGCGGTCCTCGGTGCCGTGGGCCACCAGCGTGGGCACGTCGATCCTGGGCAGGTCGTCGCGGAAATCGGTCAGCCAGCTGTCCACGCAGGCGTAGGTAGCGTACGGGGAAGCGGCGGCAGCGGCATTGAAGGACGCCTGCCAGGCCTGGTCGCTGATCCGCTCGGGCGCCAGCTTGTCGGTGTTGTAGAAGTTGTCGAGGAAGTCCTTGAAGTAGGCGTAGCGGTCCTTGACGATGGCGTTCTTGATATCCGCGAACAGCTGCCCGTCGACTCCCTCCGGGTTGCCGGGCGCCTTGAGCAGGAACGGCGGGATGACCCCGAACATGACCGCCTTGGCTACCCGCCCCGGCCCGTACCGGCCGAGGTAGCGGGTGACTTCGCCAGTGCCCATCGAGAATCCGCCCAGCACGATGCCGGTCAGGTTCAGGTGCTCAAGGAGCAGGCTGAGATCACTGGCGAAGGTGTCGTAGTCGTAGCCGGTGGCGGGCTGGCTGGAGCGGCCGAACCCGCGCCGGTCGTAGGTGATGACCCGGTAGCCGGCCGCGAGCAGCACGCGGGTCTGCCGTTCCCAGCAGTGGCCATCCAGCGGGTAGCCGTGGATCAGCACCACTGGCCGGCCACTGCCGTGGTCTTCGTAGTAGATCTCGATGTCGGCGCCATTCTCGGCACCCACACGGACATGAGGCATGATGTCCCTTCCGGTTCCGGTCCTTGCTCCTACCAGGGTCAGGCCGGCCGGGCCGCCTACGCATCCGCCAGTGCACAGGGCCAAGTGACCAGTCCGGCGGGTTCCTGGCTAGCCAGCCGGCTAGCCGGGAACCACCCGGGGCAGGGACCGGCGGCCAGCGCCGGCCCGGGCACACCGCTAGGGCAGCTAGGGCAGCACGTGGCCGAGCTGGCCCCGGGACTCGATGCCGAGCTTGGTGAAGACCTTGCTCAGGTGGTACTGGACGGTCCGGGCGCTGATGAACAGGCGGGTGCCGATCTCCGGGTTGGACAGCCCGTCCCGGGCCAATCGCGCGATCTGGGCTTCCTGCGCGGTCAGCCCGTTCTTCGCGGCCGCCGCGGGCTTGCGGGCGATCTCCCCCGCGGCGCGCAGCTCACGCCGGGCCCGCTCGGCGAACGCCGCCATGCCCATCGGCTCCAGCAGGCCCAGCGCGGTCCGCAACTGCTCACGCGCGTCGCTGCGGCGGCGCTGCCGGCGCAGCCATTCACCGTAAAGCAGGTGGGCACGGGCGAGCCCGGCACGGACGCGGGTCTGGCCCAGGTGCCCGATCGAGTCCAGGTAATGCCGCTCGGCGGCCTCGCCCTCGGTCAGCAGCGCGCGGGCGCCCGCCTCGACGCCAAGCGCCCAGCCGGTGCCGCTGGCGCTGGTCATCTCCGCGATCCAGCGATAGGTGCAGGCCGCGGTCTCGCGCTGCCCACTGCGGACGGCGGCCTCGATGAGCTCGGCCGCCGACCAGTTCGCCACGCCCGGGTAACACAGGCCCGGGTACTCCTGGTCCCTGAGGGCCGCCTGGGCGGCGGCCATCGCCTCGGGATAGTTACCGAGGCCGTTGTGCAGCACTGCGTTCGCCCACTCGGCAACGGCTATCCCGATGCCTTCGCCGCGCCGGGTCGCATCCCGGACGGTGGCCTCGATCAGGGCGGATGTCTCGGCCCGCTGGCCGCGCAGTGCGGCCAGGGCCAGGGCACCGTAAGGCGTGAGGTTGCTCCCCGTCGCCTCGGTCACCGTCTGCCCCTCATCGGTCAGTGCCGACGCGGCGGTCAGGTCGCCAGCGAACAGCAGCAGGTAGGAGCGGGTGCTGAGGGCGAGCGGGAGCTCGGTGAGCGCGCCCGCCGTGCGGGCCAGCTCGACGTACCGGCCGGAGAGCATGTCCCAGCGCTCGTCGTCCCACAGATGCAGAGCAGCCTCGGTGGCTGCCCACAGCCAGCGCAGCTCCTCGTCGGCGGACATGCCAGTGCCGAAGGTGTCCAGCGCCTTCCGCAGGGGGGGCACCGCCGCCGCGTATCCCACACTGAAGTTCGCGGCCAGACCGTCCAGGATCAGATCAGGAGGGCGCGGAGCGTGCAGCGGCCGGGGCGCCGCAGCGGCGGCGCGGGCCACCTCGAGCGTACCGCCGCCCGGACCGGCCAGCCGGGCGGCGAACATCGTGGCGTTCAGCGCGTCCAGGTACGTGGCCCGGGCCAGGCCCGCGTCGATCGGCTCGAACCGCTTGGCCGCCTTGAGCAGCAGCGTCGGAGCGGTCCCGCCCCGGTTGGTGACGAACGCGAGCTGCGCCCGCAGGAGATCGACGCGGGCCTGCTGGAGCTCGTTCAGCGGCCCGGCTTCGGCCATGGCCAGCAGGCCCACCGTGGCGCCGAACGCGCCGGCCTGGAACTTGGTCAGCGCCGCGGCCAGGGCCCGGCCCGCCCGCTGCGCCGGGTCCAGGGTCAGCGTCGCGGCCCGTTCCAGGAACGCGGCGGCCGCGGCCAGCCCGCCCCGGGCCCGGGCCCGGCCCGCCGAGCGCTCCAGTTCTCCGGCGACGTCCTCGTCCGGGCCGGGGGCAGCCTGGGCCAGGTGCCAGGCGCGGCGGTCGGGATCGGCGGCCCGGTCGGTGACCTCCGCCAGCGTGCGGTGCGCGGCCTGCCGCTCCGGCACGGACGCCGAGCGGTAGATCATCGACCGCATCAGCGGATGACGGAACCTGACCCGGGTGCCGAATTCGGCCAGCCCGGCCTCGGCCGCGGGCACCGCCGCGTCCGTGCCGATGCCGAGCCGCCCGGCCGCCCGCCAGACCAGCGCCGGGTCGCCCCCCGGGTCCGCCGCTGCGAGCAGCAACAGGCGGCGGGTCCCGGCCGGGAGGACGTCGCTGCGCCGCCGGAAGCTCTCCTCGATCGTGCTGGACAGCGCGGCCGCGCTGGGCAGCCCGAAGCCACCCGCCAGCTCCGCCACGGTCAGGCCGCGCGGGAGTTCCAGCAGGGCCAGCGGGTTGCCCTGCGTCTCGGCCACGATCTGGTCACGGACCCGCGGATCCAGCGGCCCGGTCAGCACCGAGTCCAGCAGCTGGCGCGCATCGTCCTCGCGCAGCCCGCCGATCACCAGCTCCGGCAATCCGGCCAGGTCGGCGCTGGGCACCCGGGCGCTGAACACCAGGCCGACCGACTCCTTGCCCAGGCGGCGGGCCACGAACGCGAGAACCTGCGCCGAGGCCTGGTCCAGCCACTGCTCGTCGTCTATCAGGCACACCAGCGGCCGTTCCTCAGCCACATCGGACAGCATGTTCAGCACGGCCAGCCCGATCAGGAACCGGTCCGGCGCCGGGCCTGCGCTCATGCCGAACGCGGTTTGCAGCGCGGCCCGCTGCGGCACCGGGAGATGCTCCAGACGATCGAGCAGCGGCGCGCACAGCTGGTGCAGGGCGGCGAACGCCAGTTCTATCTCGGACTGGACACCCACCGCGCGCACCAGCCTGCAGTCCGGCGCCTGCCCGACCAGGTAGTCCAGCAGCACCGTCTTGCCCACTCCGGGCTCACCGTGCACCACCAGGGCACGGCTTTCCCCGGCCCGCACTTCCGCCACGAGCCGGCCGAGCGTGCCGCATTCGGCGCGGCGGCCGATCAGCTTCGTCACAGTTTCCGCCTCGGAAGCTCAGCGGGCACAAACGCACAAACCAACCATCCACGCTACGCGGCCAGCCAGAACCTTGGCCATGTTCATCCCGGTTTGAGACGGCGGAACGCGCCCAGCACGGCCGGCCAGGCCGGGGAGAGCGGGTCGATGACGTCGAAGTGGCCGCACCCGGCCAGTTCGGTCAGTACCACCTCGTCCCCGGCCGCCCGGGCGCGGGCCGCGAACCGGCGGCTCATCGCGCAGGGCACGTTGCCGTCGTCGGTGCCGTGCACGATCTGCACCGGCAGGCCCAGCGGGATCAGCGACGCCGGGTCGGTGGCCGCGTACCGGCCCGGCTGCTCCCCCGGGCCGCCACCGAGCAGTTCGCCGGCGGCGTCGTTGCTCAGCCCGGCGCGGTGGCAGGCGGCGAGATCGCTGACCGGGGCCAGCGCCACCACCCCCGCCCACCGGGGCGCGGCCGCCAGCCGCCAGGCAGGGCCCGGCCCGAGCCGGTGCCGAGCGGCCGCCCACAGGGCCAGGTGACCGCCGGCCGAGTGCCCGGCCAGCACCACCCGCGCGGCCCGCGGGCCGGCCCCGCCCGGGCGGCCGGATACGCCCGCCACCGCCGCGGCGACCAGTCCGGGCAGCGTGTCCACCGCGGCCGCGATGTCGTCGAACGTTCCCGGCCAGCCACCCCCCGGCTGGCCCACCCGGCGGAACTCCGGGGTGCACACCACATACCCCTCGGCCGCCAGCGCGGCCGCCATCGGGCCCAGATGCACCCGGTCATAAGCCGCCCGCCAGAACCCGCCATGCAGCAGGAGGACCAGCGCACCGGGATCGGTGGCGGCCACGCCGCGTTCCGCCCACCAGGGGGGAAGTCGCAGGTCAGCGACGTGCTCCGGGCCTGGGCCGTAACGGAGGACCTGGTCGGGACGACGGGCTGGGCGGGCCAGCACGTCCGGTGAGTCGGGAGTGCCCATGTCTATAATTCTGTCCAGGGCCGGCCTGGGGCTCATGTTTACCGCCTGTCTCGTTGCCCGCATGTGTCGAACGCCGTCAGCAGGGAATGGTGTCCGCGCACGGGCGATGCGGCCAGTCACAGACATGTGAGGTCCCGACCAACATGACCATGGCGACCAAGGACCGGCCATGAGATCAGCCCGAGCCGGATCAGCGGCGTTCGGCGCGGTAGCCAGCGCTGCCCTCGTCTCCTCGGGCCTGGCCAGCGGCCTGCTCACCGGCAGCCCGGCGCAGGCCAGCGCGGTAAGTCAGGCCAGCGCGGTGCGGGCCGCACCCAATGCCTGCGGTCAGCCGCCCGCGAAGTCCACCGCGGCCCGCTCGGTTCCGGCTGGCCAGGCCGGGGTGGTCCTGGACGCCATGGTGACCACGCCGAAAGCCAAGCCGTCCACGACACCCCGGGCCAAGGCGACCAGCACGGCCACGGCCAAGGCGAGCGCCAGCGCGAGCAGCACCCCGAAATCCACGGCCAAGGCCACCCCGAGTGCCTCCGCCAGCAGCTCGGCCAAGGCCACGGCCACCCCCAAGGCGAGCGCCTCAGCGTCGCCGTCGGGCAGCGCCACCGCCGATCCGTCGCCATCGAAATCGGCCAGCCCGACCCCGACCAAGTCAGCCAGCCCGACCCCGACCAAGTCAGCCAGCCCGACCCCGACCAAATCGGCCACCCCCAGCCCGTCGCCGACCAAGACCAAGAAGGCCGTCCAGCTGTGCCTGAAGGTGCAGCCGATCGCCACCAAGTCCGGGGTGCATCCGGGGGGCACCGCGAGCTACGCGATCTGGGTCTGGCCCGCGGGCGGCGCGGCGAGCGGCGTGCGCGTGACGGTCAGCGCCAAGGTCGCCGGGAAGAGCGCCACTCCCAGGTTCACCGTGTGCCCGACGGCCACCGGGCTCACCTGCAAGGTGGGCGGGGTGGCCAAGGGCAGCTCGGACGAGCTGCAGGCCCGGGTGCCGGTGGCAAAGGGCACCGCCACCAAGGGTACGGACGTGGTCCTCTCGGCCACCGCCCAGTCCAGCGACGCCACCGCGCCACCGCCGGCGTCCGGCGCGGTGGACATCAGCACGAAGCCGAGCCCCAGCCCGTCAGCCTCGCCGTCGCCGGCCGCGACGACGCCAGCCCCGTCGCTGGACACCGGCCTCGGCGCCACGCTGCCCGCTGGCCTGCTGCCCACCGTGCCGGGCAGCACCGACCCGGCCGCGCTGCCCCAGCTGCCCAGCCCGGAAAGCTCCCCCGGCGGGCTCTTCCCCAAGGTGTCTCCGGCACCGACGCCCAGCCCGAGCCCGTACTCCGCAATTTTGCCTAACGCCCGTGACGTGAGAGTGACCGATGCCGCTGCGACGTTCCCGTTCAGCACGCGGCTGATCGGTGGCGAGATCATCGGCCTGGCCGTGCTCGCGGCGGCGCTGGCCATTGCCATCGTGCGGTTCTCGCTGCGCCGGCCGCGCGCGCAGCACAGCCGGGACCCGGGCGACTGACCCAGGTCCTACCTGGCCACGTGCTCGACCATCGGGCGGATGGTGCGCAGCTGGACCGCTAGTTTGGCGGCGCTCATCGTGGGCGAGGCGACCTCGCCGAACGTGTCGTTATCCGCCCAGGTACACAGGGCCACGCTGCCCGGCACGCTGGCCTGGGCGTTCACGCACGCGGCCGATCCGCCCAGGGGGCCGGGGCTGGTCACGAAGGCACCGTGCGACTGCTGGGTGAAGCTGGCGATGAAGCCGCTGGCCGAGACGCCAGACAGGTTCCCGCCGATGAACAGGATCATCTGCGGTGTCTGGCCCTTGGTCGCGCCGGTGCTGTCCTCGTACACGGCCGAC
This sequence comes from uncultured Actinomycetes bacterium, assembly GCA_963711705.1. Taxonomy (GTDB): domain Bacteria; phylum Actinomycetota; class Actinomycetes; order Streptosporangiales; family Streptosporangiaceae; genus RYN-230. The sequence goes on along the minus strand of CAVQFM010000024.1, from coordinate 71,323 downwards.
ACCACGTGGCTGGCCTGGCCCGCGCTCTTCGCGATCACCTGCTGCTGCAGCTGGCCGGCGTTCATCTGCTTCTCCAGCTGGGGGCGGCGGACATAGGTGCCCAGCTGGTCCGGGGTGGCCAGCACGTGCGCCGGGCCGCTGCCGCGCAGCATCTTCAGCCCGATCACGCCCACGCCCGCGAGGACCAGCATCGCCCCGGCCAGCGCCAGCAGCAGCATCCGGCGGGACCCGCGGCGCCGGGACTGGTGGCCGGCCCGGGCCGGCCGCGAGGCCGGGCCGGTCCTGTCTGGCCGCCCGTCCGCTGGCTGCCGCTGCACCGGTATCCCACCGCGACCCGGCCGGTCGGCCGGGCCCAGCGCCGGACCGGGCGCCGGGCGGATCACCGGCCTGCCGGGCCGCGGACCGCCGGTCAGTGGTGCGGGCGCCCGGCCGCCGGTCCTCAGCCGGATGGTCAGCGGGCGGGCCGGCTGGCGGCGCCGGCCGGCGGGCGGGCACCGGCTCGGCGCGGGGCCGACCGGTGGCCGGGGCGGCCCCGGCCACCCGGCTGGCGGTGAACGCCTCAGCCGCCTGGGCGGACACCACACCCATCGACGACCGCCCGGCCGGCGCCGGGCCGGGGCCGGTGGCCCGGTAGGCGGGGCCGACGGCGGTGACCGAGTCCGGCCCGAAGTCATAGTCCCCGGATGGCTCCGGGCGCCCCCGGGCCGCACCCACGGGCTGGCCCCAGTCACCGGGCGCCCCGGAGCGCTCGCGGCCCCGGCGGTCAGCCTCCGGGCGGTCAGCCTCCGGGCGGTCAGCCTCCGGGCGACCCGGGTCCGGGGCGGCCGCCGACCGGTTCCGGACCCGCCGGTCAGGCTCCCGGCCCCGGTCCTGAGCGGCCCCGGGACGGCCGTGGCCCTGGCGGCCAGCCGCTACCCGGTCCCAGTCCTCGGAGCTGGGCCCGGGCTGACGGTATTCCGCGGGAGCCGCAGCCGGTCCGGCACCCGCCGCTGGCCCGGCACTGCCCGCGGGGCCGGCACCGGGCTCCGCTTCCTTGCGGTGCCGCCGGCCGCGCAGCACACCGGACGGCTGCTGGTCCCGGGGGCCGGTGTCGATGAAACCCGGCTGGCCGCTGGGCGGCCCGGCGGCCCGGCGGCGCGCGCCGCGTGGCCTGGCATCCACGGCGCCGCCGTCCCCCGCGGCCGGGGCCGCCGGATCCGGATAGCCGCCGTCCGGGTAGCCAGCGTCCCCGCCATCCCGGCCGCGCGGCGCTCGCCTGGGCAGCGGCCCAGCCGGCGGCTCCTGCCGCCCACCCAGTGACTCCGGCCAGCCGCCAGCGGGCGCTGACCGCCCGCTACCTGGCTCTGACCGCCCGGCCGGTGACCCAGGCCATCCGCCGGCGGGCGCTGACCGCCCGTCTCGTGGCTCTGACCGCCCGGCCCCGGGCTCTGGCCGCAGCCCCGGCGGGCTGGCCGGCGCGGGCAGGTAACCGTCGCCCGGCGTGTAGCGCGGCGCGGCGGCCAGGCCACCCGGCCGGTCCCGCGGCCCGGGCCCGTCGCCCTCCGGGCCGCGCCGGGGCAGGCCGGATGGCGGTCCCGGCTCGGCCGCGGCCGCCCGGCGATCAAGGCTGCCCGGAGTGCCCCGGCCTCGCGGCGCAGGCGCGCCGGGGACGTCACCGCGGGGCGGCCTGCTGTCCGGGGGCCCGGCGTCCCCGGGATAGCCTCCGCCCGCCCGGCGGCGGGCCACCCGCGATCCGGCACTGCCCCGCCCGTCAGCGGGTTCGGCTGGGCCAGCCCGCCGCACCGGCCGTTCAGCAGAAATATCACCGGTAGCCGCACGGCCCGCCGTATCAGGCGCCGCACCCGCCCAGTGGGCCTGCTGCGCGTCCGGGGCGGGCCAGGCATACGCGTGCCGGGAATCAGCCGGGGCCTGGTTGTACCCGGGGGGCGGTTCGTGGCTGGGTGGTGGCCCGTCATCCGGGCGCCCCGCCTCGCCCCGGGCGGGTGGGTATCCGCGGGCCGGCCGGGAGGCGTCCGCGGCCGGGACCCGGCCAGCTGGCGCCGGGGCACCGACCGGATACGGGGCAGCGGGCGCGCGGCGGCGGGGTGGGCCGGGCGGGTAGCCGGGCTCCGGCTCGGCGTAAGCACGCGAACGCCGCAATGGCTGCGGGTCTTGCGGGCCTCCGTCGCTCACGTGTCCCCTCAGCGTGGCCGTAGCCGATCTTGCCGGACCGGGAAGTCTCCCCATCATGGGGCATCGCTGCGGCGCTCGCCACCGGGTCGGCCGGGCTCGCCCCGGCACGCAGCTCAGTTAAGGACTGGCCGATTGATGCAGGGCCCTTGACGCACCTGGAAGCAGGCCGGCGACGGGGTACGCGGAGGAGCGCTACCGGCACGCCGACGGCAGCACCACGATCATCCGCGAGTACCAGGTGGATGGCTCGTACCACATCATGTCGGACCGGGCCGAGATCGAGCTGATCGACAACGCCGGCGATCCCGACGCCCCGGACCCGGTCAGCATCGTCATCCTGCCCTGACGCCCGAGGGCGGCGGCTGCCCCGCGGGCGGGCGGTGATAGGCGGCGCGGGCGCGCTCGGTGTGCTGGCGGGCGATGCCGGCCGCGAGTGTCTCGTCCCCGGCGGCCACCGCGTCGATGAGCTCGCGGTGCTCGGCCCACGATTCCCGGCCGCGCACCGGCGCCACCTGCCGGTAGTCAGGTAGCGGTTGCAGGGGCCGGGTGGGAACTGGCGGGGGAACCTGATAGACAGCGCTCATGGTGCTCCGCGTCACCGGGATCGTCCTGCCGGAACGGGAAGAACGCACGCTGTTCATTGACGGCGGCGTGCTCCGCGAAGACCCGGTACCCGGCGCGGACCGCCTTATCGACGGTGGCTGGCTGCTGCCCGGGCTGGTGGATGTGCACACGCATCCCGGGGCGGAGCAGCCCGGGGACCCGTTCGAGGACACCGTGCTCCGCCGCGACCTGGCCGACCAGGCGGCCGCGGGCGTGCTGCTGATCCGGGCGCCGGGGTCGGCCGCCCGGATCCCGGCCTGGGCACACGACGAGGACGGCCTGCCCCGGGTCCGTTCGGCCGGGCCGTGGCTGGCCACCCCGGGCCGGTTCTTCCCGGACTGGGGCCGGCGCATCACCGAGGCGGAACTGGCCGCGGCCGCGGTGGACGAGGCCACCGCCTCGGCCGCGATCCAGCAGGCGGCCGGCCCGGCCGCGGCACCTGGCACTAGGGCACCGGGCGCCGCGGCCAGTGGCGGCTGGTGCAAGATCATCGGTGACTGGGCCCAGGACGAACCGCCGGTCCCGCTGGACGCGCTGCGCGCGGCGGTGAGTGCCGTGCATGCGGCCGGCGGCAAGGTGGCCGTGCACAGCCAGACCGCGCCGGGCTGTGCGAACGCGGTCGCGGCGGGCGCGGACAGCCTGGAACACGGCATGCACCTCGACCCGGCCCTGCTCGACCAGATGGCCGCGCAGGGCACCGCGCTGGTCCCGACGATCGGCGCGTTCGCGCAGGCCGCCGTCCGGGTCCGGGCCCAGGCACCCAGCCCGCGCCGGGATGCCTTCCTGCGCGGCTGGGCCGCCCTGCCCGGCATCGCCCGGGCCGCGCACGAGGCCGGGGTGACCGTGCTGGCCGGCACCGATACCCATCCCTGCGGCACCATCGCCCAGGAGGTGGAACGGCTGATCAGCGCGGGCCTGCCCCGGGCGGCCGCGCTGGGCGCAGCCTGCTGGACGGCCCGGTCCTGGCTCGGCCTGCCCGGCCTGGTGGATGGCGCCTCAGCCGACCTGGTGGTCTTCGACGAGGACCCGGTCGCCCACCCAGACGTGCTGCACCACCCCAGCCGGATCATCCTGCGCGGCCAAGTGGTGACCTGACCGGATGACGGCCGCCCGGCCGGATGGGAGTCCGGGCAGGTGGATGGCGGCAATCCCAGCGGGGATCGGGGGCTATCCCATGTGCGCGGGGGCGGGGGCACCCCCACGCGCCGGGATTGCCGCCATCCTGGTGCAGAGTCTGGGCCAGGTAGCGAAGCTGCCTGCTGCGCGGATCAGTTGTGCATGATCGCGGGGGCACCGTTATGCATTATGCATGCATGATGGCGATGCTGATTGCTGGCGCAGCAGGCACAGTGGCCACATTGACACAACTGCTATGCCGGATAGGAGAGAGCCTGCCACCCCCAGAGTAAGACAATTTTTCTTGCAAGGAGCCGTGCAATTTGCATGGCCACTTCCCTATACTTCTATTGGGACCGCAGATCCCGTGGAACGAAGGTTCGGGGTGGCCACCTCGAGATACGGCAAGTAAGTTATGCCCGGTGGTTTAATCCACTATGCGAGTTGAACGGCAGAAAATTGAAGAATGTTAGTAGGCAGTAGCTCGCTGACCAGAAAGCCGCCCATCGCGGTGACATCAGAGTCAACTCACTATTAACAACGTGTGACTAGCATGTAACGGATGGTGGGGAAGATCATTGCCTAGCGCCGTTGATCTGGAAGACGTCCTTCCGCCATCTCCCCTGCGGACAACGTGGTCGGCTCCATGCCCGGCGCAGCCTTAGACCGCCCGCTTATCGGCCGGAACGAGGAACTCGCCCGGCTGATCGGCTGTTTACGCGACGTGGCAGGCGGCCAGGGGCGGGCCGTTCTGATCGAGGGAGAGCCAGGAATCGGCAAGTCCGCGCTCGTCCGGGCGGCCTGTGTGGAAGCGGCCAGCCGCGGGTGCCAGGTGTTCTGGGGCGCCGGTGATGAATTGGGGCAGACGTTGCCCCTGTTGCCACTCCTGGATGCATTGCGGATACGTGAGCCCGTGGCAAATCCTCGCCGCGGATCCGTCGTGGCACTGCTCCGCGGCGAACTGATCTCCGGCCGCGGCGAGGACATGCCAGCTGCACTATCGGAGCAATTGCTGGTGCTGGTCGATGAATTGTGCGCGGCACGGCCGACCGTGCTGGTCGTCGATGATCTGCAGTGGGCGGATCAGCCCAGCCTCGGGCTGTGGGAGCGGCTGGCCCGGTCAGTGCGGCACCGGCCACTGCTGCTCGTCGGCACAATGCGCCCGGTGCCCCAGCGGGAGGACCTGCTGGCCTTGCGCCATTCCGCGGACCTCGCCGTGCGCCTCCAGCTGGCTGGGCTGGCCGAGAGCGCGGTGACCGAACTGGTGGCCGATCTGGCCGGCGGCAAGCCCGGCGAGGAACTGCTGCGGCTTGCCGACGGTGCCGCGGGCAACCCGCTCTACCTCACCGAACTGGTCGAAGCGCTGGCCCGGAGCGCCAGCCTTTCCAGGACCGACGCGGGTGCCGTCGAGCTGACCAGCGACTCAGCACCTCGATCGCTGTCGGCGGCAATAGCCGACCGGCTCGGCTTCGTCCCTGGCGCGGTGCGTGCGGTACTGCGCGCGGCCGCCCTGCTCGGAGTGGACTTCGCTGTGCCCGATCTGGCTACCGTGCTCGGCCGCGGTGTCGTGGATCTGGTCCCGGCGGTGGACGAGGCGCTGGCCGCAGGCGTGCTTGCCGAGTCAGGTAATGGCCTGGGCTTCCGGCACCCGATGATCCGCGCCGCGCTGTACGACGAGATTCCGGCACCAGTGCGAGCGGCCTGGCATGCTGAGGCCGGCCGCGCGCTCGCCGAGGCGGGCGCACCTGCCGACCGGGTGGCCCGTCAGCTCCTGCCTGCGGTGGATGGGTCACCAGACGCGACGGAGCCGTTGGACGAATGGGTCCTGCGCTGGCTGGCCGGCACCGCGCCGCTGCTGGTCGCTCAGGCGCCCCGGGCCGCCGCGGAACTGCTTCGCCACGCCGTGCTCCGCTCACCGGCGGGCCCGGCCCGGCATGACGGTCTGGTCTGCCGGCTCGCTGAGGCCCTGTACCGGGTGGGCGACGCCGCCGAGGCCGAACGGGTCGCCGGCCAGGCGCTGGCCGACATTGCCGAACCCGATCTGCGCGTCAACCTGCACTGGACCCTGGCCCAGTGCCGCACGCTGACCGGCCGGTCGGCGGAATCCCTGGCCGCGCTGCAGCAGGCCCTCGCGCAGCCCGGGATTTCCACCCGGAACCGGGCCCGGCTGCTCGTGGCCACCGCACGGGCCCACTGCGACCTCGGCCAGATCGAGAAGGCCGGCCAAGTGGCCACCGCGGCGCTCGCTGAGGCGACAGACCCGGCTGACAACTGGGCCATCGGCTGGTCCCTGCACGTGCTCACCATGGTGACCGTGATGCAGGGGCGGATGGTTGACGCCCTGCCGTTATTCGACCGGGCGCTCACCGTGACCCGGGCTGACCCGACCCTGACCGACCTGCGGCTGCTGCTGCAGATCAACAAGGCCGTCACCCTGGGCGGGCTGGATCAGTACGAGGGTGCGCTGGCCGCGGCGCGTCAGGCCCAGCGGCTGGCCGACCGGGCCGGCATCATGGTCCGGCGCGCCCAGGCCCACTGCTGCCTGGGCGAGCTGCTCTTCTATTCGGGCCGCTGGGATGAGGCCCTGACCGAGGTGGGAGCCCTCGCGGACGGCAGCAAGGACCCTATTGTCGCCTGCTTCGATCACGGCGTCGGCGCCGTGATCTCGTTCCACCGGGGTGAGGCCGGCGCCGCCCGGCGGCACCTGGCCGCCGCCGCACCGTACGCCGAGCGGATCGGCAACCGGGTCGTCGGGACGCTGGCGCTGGCCCGCAGCCTGGACGCCGAGATCGCGGGTGACCTGCCCAGGGCACTGGCCGTGCTGACCGGGTTCGCGGACCGCGCCGAGGAACTCGATGAGATCGAGGACCTGCTGGCCGACGGTGTCCGGCTGGCCGCGAGGATCGGCGACACGGCTCCCGCGCGAACCCTCACCCGGCGGGCCGTGGCGTTCGCCGACGGCAGCCTGATACCGCACCGGCAGGCGCACGCGCTGTACTGCCGCGGCCTGCTCGACCACGAGGCTAGCCAGCTCCTCCGGGCCGCGGACCGCTACCATGACGCCTGCCGCCCGCTGCTCGGCGCGAAGGCGCTGGAAGCCGCGGCCGTGGCCTTCCTGGACGGCGGCGACCGGGCGGCGGCCCGGGCGGCGTTCACCCGTGCTTTCGACCTCTATACGTCGCTAGGTGCCGCGCGGGATGTCGGCCGGCTGCAGGCCCGGTTCCGGGCCGAGGGTATCCGCCGTGGTCCCAGGGTGAAGCACCGGAAGGCCCAGCGCGGCTGGGACAGCCTGACCCCGACCGAGATCAAGGTGGTCGGGCTGGTCGCCGAAGGGCTGTCCAATCCGCAGATCGCCGCCCGGCTGTTCCTGTCCCACCGGACCGTGGCCACCCATGTCTCGCACGTCCTGACCAAACTCGGTGTCCATTCCCGGATAGACATCGCCCGCGAGGCCGCCAGCCAGCGCGCCGTGGCCAGCGCGGTCCCCCGCTAGACATCCCAGCTGCTGGGTGTGCACGTCGTCCAGGGCCGTGCGCAGGCTGGCCACTTCCTCGTCGCTGACCCGCTCCAGGAACCGCACCATGGTCACCCGCTGGTCCCCGCCGGACCGGAACACCTCGGCCATCAGCCGCGCGTCGTGCTCCTCCCGCGATTCAGCCGGCCAGTACCGCCAGGCCCGGCCGTGCTTCTCCCGGCGCAGCACGCCCTTGCCGTGCAGGATGTTCATCACCGTCATCACCGTCGTGTAGGCCACGTCACGGTTGTAGGTCATCCGCTCGCGGACCTCCCGCACCAGGTAGGCCCGGTCACCGGCCCACACCACATCCATGATCGCGGACTCGAGCTCACCGAACTCGCGCACTTTCCGCCACCTCTCAGTTACTCGTCTACGGAACAAGCGTGAAATAGACGGCCTTGCCGCCGGCTGTTTCCCGGTAGCCCCAGTCCTTGGACAGGCTGGCCAGCAGCATCAGGCCACGGCCGGCTTCCGCGTCGGGCGGCGCGTCCACAGGCACCGGTGCCGCCCGCGACCCGTCATGCACCTCGACGCACAACTCGTTGGCGGCCCAGGCGATCACCAGCTGGATGGGCTGCTGGCCACCCGGGTCGTGCTGGATGGCATTGGTGACGAGTTCGCTGGTCAGCAGGACCGCGACGTCGGGGTTGACAGGCACCTGCCAGGCCTCGATGACGGCGCCGACGTGCCGCCGGGCCTGGGCCGCGGCCAGCGGGCCAGCGGCCAGCGAGACCCGGTTGCGGTAGGGGCTGTGCAGCGTCGCGCGGGCCGGCGCCATCATGGTCATCTTCCTTGCCGATCCTGCTCGGGCGGATACCGGAAGCGCAGGTAACGCCAGGCGCTGACGACCAGCGTCAGGCCGGCCCGGTCTCCGCGTCTAATGGCGGGTCCCCGCCTGCCGGCCCGGGGCGTGGCCGGTCCGGCACCTCGACCCGGAGCTGGCCGTCGACCCAGCTGATCATCAGCTGAACCGTTTCCTGATCGTCCGTGTCGCTGCTGATGGCATTGGCGACCAGCTCGCTGGCCAGCAGGGCGGCTGCGTAGGCATCGATCGGGACATTCCAGGCATGGATGATCTTCCAGATGTGGCGGCGGGCCTCGACCGCGGCGGCCGGCCCGGCCGGCAGCGAGATGCGACACGGGCGCTGCACCATCGTGCGGGCGGGCGCCGTCATGTCCATCTCTCTTTCCGGCCGGGCCAGTCGGAGCCGATCGCGGATTCCCGGCCATACCGTGCTTTCGACACGATCGCCGGCCGGCCCGGAGGAGACATCCGTCGGCTGACGGATGTTGCAATGCAAATTGCACGAAGTAGCTAGGGCCGCCCCGGCGCCAGGGCGGGCTGGCCGTCGCGTCGCAGGGCACCGGCCTGGGCGGCTACCGGACCCCGCCGCTTCCGTTCGGGCTAGGGATTCGGCACGATGGGCGGATGACACATGAGGTGCGGGGCGTCATCGCCCCCGGCAAGGGTGCCAAGGTCGAGCTGACCACGATCGTCGTGCCGGATCCCGGGCCGGGTGAGGCGCTGGTGCGGGTGCAGGCCTGCGGCGTGTGCCATACCGACCTGCACTACCGGGAGGGCGGCATCGGGGATGATTTCCCGTACCTGCTCGGCCACGAGGCGGCGGGCGTGGTGGAATCGGTCGGCGAGGGCGTCACCTCGGTCGCCCCGGGCGACTTCGTCGTGCTCAACTGGCGCGCGGTCTGCGGCGAGTGCCGGGCCTGCAAGCGCGGCCGTCCCTGGTACTGCTTTAGCACGCACAACGCCACCCAGAAGATGACCCTCACCGACGGCACGGTGCTGTCCCCCGCCCTGGGCATCGGTGCCTTCGTGGAGAAGACGCTGGTCGCCGCCGGGCAGTGCACCAAGGTCAACCCGGCCGCCAAGCCCGAGGTGGCCGGCCTGCTCGGCTGCGGTGTCATGGCCGGGCTGGGCGCGGCCATCAACACGGCCCCGGTCACCAGGGGTGACTCGGTCGCCGTGATCGGCTGCGGCGGGGTGGGCGACGCCGCTGTCCTCGGTGCGGTGCTGAACGGGGCGCGGACGATCATCGGGGTGGATATCGACCCGCGCAAGCTGGACTGGGCCCGGCAGCTCGGCGCCACCCACGTGATCAACTCCCGGGAGAGCGACCCGGTCGAGGGGATCCGGGCGCTGACCGACGGGAATGGCGCGGACGTGGTCATCGAGGCGATCGGCCGCCCGGAAACCTACCGGCAGGCGTTCTACGCCCGGGACCTGGCCGGGACCGTGGTGCTGGTCGGCGTGCCCACCCCGGACATGCGCATCGACCTGCCCCTGCTGGATGTGTTCGGCCGCGGCGGCGCGCTCAAGTCCTCCTGGTACGGGGACTGCCTCCCGGAGCGGGACTTCCCGGTACTCATCGACCTGTACCTGCAGGGCCGCCTGCCGCTGGAAGCGTTCGTCTCCGAGACCATCGGCATCGACGGCATCGAGGACGCCTTCGCCAAGATGGAGCGCGGCGAGGTGCTGCGCAGCGTTGTGACGCTCGGATGACCGCGCGCATCGAGAAGATCGTCACCTCGGGCACGTTCACGCTGGACGGGCAGGACTTCGACGTCGACAACAACGTCTGGCTGGTCGGCGACGACCGCGAGGTGCTGGTCATCGACGCGGCCCACGACCCGGCGGCGATCCTGGCCGCGGTCGGGGACCGGCGGCTGTCGGCCATCGTCTGCACCCACGGGCACAACGATCACATCAACGCCGCTCCGCGGGTGGCCGAGGCCACCGGGGCACCGATCCTGCTGCATCAGGGCGACGAGGTGCTGTGGCGGATGATCTACCCGGACACCGAGCCGGACGGCGACCTCGGCGACGAGCAGGTCATCGAGATCGCGGCCACCCCGCTGCGGGTGCTGCACACGCCCGGGCACTCGCCCGGCAGCATCTGCCTGTACGCGCCCGCGCTGGGCGTGCTGTTCTCTGGCGACACCCTGTTCCACGGCGGCCCCGGCGCGACCGGCCGGTCCTACTCGGACCGGGACACGATCATCGCGTCGATCAAGGGCAAGCTGCTCGGGCTGCCGCCCGCCACGGTGGTGCACACCGGGCACGGCGAGGACACCACGATCGGCGGTGAAGCCGCCCAGTTCCGCGAGTGACCACCCAGATGAGCAGCGGGCCCGCCGGGCCGGTGCGGATCGCCATGTGGTCCGGGCCGCGGACGGTATCCACCGCGCTGATGCGCTCGTGGGAGAACCGCCCGGACACCGCGGTGGTGGACGAGCCGCTGTACGCGTTCTACCTGGACCGGACGGGGATCGACCATCCCGCCCGGGAGCAGGTCATCGCCAGCCAGCCGACCAGCTGGCGGGCGGTGATCGGCGAGCTGACAGCCGGCCCGCTCCCGCCTGGCGTCACCGTGTGCTACGCCAAGCACATGACCCACCACCTGCTGCCTGAGGTGGACCGGGACGCGCTGGCACCGCTGCGGCACGCGTTCCTCATCCGGGACCCCCGGGAGCTGCTGGCCTCCTACGCCCGGGTCCGCGCCACGCCCACCCTGGACGACCTGGGCCTGTGGCAGCAGGCCGAGATCTTCGACCGGTTCGGCGGCCCGGTGATCGACTCCCGGGACCTGCTGGACCGCCCGGAAGCGGTGCTGCGCGCGCTGTGCGCCGCACTGGGCGTGCCGTTCTGCCCCGCGATGCTGAGCTGGCCCGCCGGGCCGCGGGACACCGACGGCGTCTGGGCCCCCTACTGGTATGACTCGGTGTGGCGGTCCACCGGGTTCGGGCGCTACCGGCCCCCGGACACCGCCCTGCCGCCCGCGCTGGCCAGGCTGGCCGAGCAGTGCCAGCCCTACTACCAGCAGCTGTACACCCACCGGCTGGGCGGCCAGCCGTCCCCGCCCGGCAGCCCACCACCGCCGACCGCGCCGCCGGGGGCGGCACCAGCGCCGGGAGGAGCGTAATGCAGCAAGAGTTCGACGAGCGCAACCGGGACCTCATCGTCAGCGTGAACGGCCAGCTGACGCACCGCGACCAGGCCGCGGTCAGCCCGTTCGACTCGGCCGTGCAGGGCGGCGACGCGGTCTGGGAGGGGCTGCGGCTCTACCAGGGGCGCATCTTCCAGCTGGCCGGGCACCTGGCCCGGCTGCGCCGGTCGGCGGCCGCGCTGGCGTTCACCGAGGTGCCCTCGGACGCGGAGATCACCGAGCAGATCCGCCGCACGCTGCGGGCCAACCAGATGACCGACGGCGTGCACATCCGGCTCACGCTGACCCGCGGGGTCAAGATCACCAGCGGCATGGACCCGCGGCTCAACCAGTCCGGGCCCACCCTGATCGTGCTGGCCGAGCACAAGGCGCCGGTCTACGACAAGTCCGGGCTGACGCTGATCACCTCCAGCGTGCGCCGCCCGGCACCCGACGTCCTCGACCCGAAGATCCACCACAACAACCTGCTGGCCTCGATCCTGGCCAAGATCGAGGCCAACGTGGCCGGGGCGGACGACGCGGTCATGCTGGACGCCCGGGGCTTCGTGGCCGAGACCAACGCCACGCACCTGTTCCTGGTCAGCGCCGGGCGGCTGGGCACGCCGTCATGCGCCGCGTGCCCGGAGGGCATCACCCGGGCGGTGGTGCTGGACCTGGCCGCGGCCGCGGGCATCCCGTGCCGGGAAGGGGACTACAGCCTGGCCCAGTTCTACGTCGCCGACGAGGTGTTCGTCACCGGCACCATGGGCGAACTGGCCGCGGTGACCAGGCTGGACGGGCGGGTCATCGGGGATGGCTCGCCCGGCCCGGTGACCGGGCAGCTGAGCAAGCTGTACGCGGACCTGACCGCGCGCAGCGGAACCCAGGTCGTCTGAGCCCCCTGGGGGTAGGGCCGGGCCTGCTAAGCAGGCAGAATGTGATTATGACAAAGGCGCCAGAGATCCCATCGGTGGTGCTGCCCGGGGGCGTAGGCCTGCCGATGGTGGGGTTCGGCACGTGGCGGCTGCGCGGTTCCGCAGGCTACGAAGCGATCCTGGAGGCCCTCCGGGTGGGCTACCGGCACATCGACACGGCCACCATGTACGGGAACGAGGCCGAGGTCGGCCACGCCCTGCGCAACAGCGGGCTGGACCGGAGCGAGGTGTTCATCACCACCAAGCTGCCCCCGGGCAAGGCCGGCCGGGAGCGGCACACGCTGTGCGCGAGCCTGCGCGCCCTGGGCACCGACCACGTGGACCTGTGGCTGGTGCACTGGCCGCCCGCGGCCCGGGCGCTGGCCCCGGTGTGGCGGGAGTTCCTGGCCCTGCGCGAGGAAGGCAAGACCCGGGCGATCGGGGTCAGCAACTACTCGGTCGCGCAGATTGACACGCTGATCCAGGCGACCGGGCAGGCCCCGGTGGTCAACCAGATCCCGTGGAGCCCGGCGCTGTACGACCCGGCCCGGCTGGCCGCCAGCCGGGAGCGGCAGGTCACGGTGGAGGGCTACAGCCCGCTGAAGGGCACCAACCTGGCCGACCCGGTGCTGGCCGGGATCGCCGCGGAGCACGGGGTCACCCCGGCGCAGGTGGTGCTGCGCTGGCACGTCGAGCACCGCATCCCGGTCATCGCCAAATCGGCCCAGGCGGCCCGGATCGCGGCCAACATCGACGTGCTGGGCTTCTCGCTCAGCGCCGAGGAGATGGCCCGCATCGACGGCCTGTCCCGGCGCTGACCAGGCCGGGTGCGGGCTTCCACCCAGCAGGCCCGCCGCTGTCCCGGCCGCGACGGTCCCTGTTACCGGCCGCCGCCGGCCGGCACCCGCCGCATACCCGGCAGTGTCCCAGACTGGCCTGCTCACCCTGGGAATTGCCTGCGGATGTGGTGAAAGGTCCGGTGTCTTAGCCCCGGTCATCCCGGGGTGCCTGGCAGGATGACAAGTGTGCACGCCACATCGTCCGGCCAGTTGTGGCATCAGGTGATCACCGCTGGGCCACCGCCATCGCTGCTGCTCGTGCTGGCGACCGGCCTGGCCGCGCTGGTGCTGGTCGGGTCGCGGCGGCTCTGGCCGCTGACCCGGACCGTGGTCACCATCGCCCACGAGGGCGGCCACGCGCTGGTCGCGCTGGCCGTTGGCCGCCGGCTGGATGGGGTGCGGGTACACCGCAGCACCGCCGGGCTGACCGTGTCGGCGGGCCAGGCATCGGGCCCGGGCATCGTGGCCACGGCCGCCGCCGGGTACCTGGCGCCGCCGCTGCTCGGGCTGGGCACCGCCGCGCTGCTCGCCGCCGGCTACCTGGCCGCCGCGCTGCTGCTCAGCCTGGTGCTGCTGGCCGGGCTGGCCCTGATGATCCGCAATGCCTACGGGATCGTGGCCGTGATCACCGTCGCGGCCGCGGTGGCGCTGGTCATCTGGCGCGGCACGCCACTGGTCCAGGCGGCGTTCGGCTCCGCGATGGCCTGGTTCCTGCTGCTCGGCGGGATACGGCCGGTGCTGGAACTTCAGCAGTCCCGGCGCCGGTCCCGGGTGCCGCGGACCGACGCGGATCAGCTGGCCCGGCTCACCGGCGTCCCTGCTGGCGTCTGGGTCACCCTGTTTGCGCTGGTGGCCGGCGGTGCCCTGGTCCTCAGCGCGGCCTGGCTCGTGTTTTGAGGCGGCAAAGCTGGTGAGTGGACAGCCAGCTTGCCCCGCGTTCCCAGGACGACCCGGCAAGGAATCCCGTCCTGACCGGCCGCTGCGCCTGATCAGCCCACCGGGACCGGCGCCTCTTCGGACAGCAGCCGGTCCGCGGTGCGGGCCGCCGTCTGCCGGGCCCACCGCCCGGTGCTGAGCACGCCGATGACCAGCACGAGCAGCCCGCAGCCGGTGATGATCCACCAGCCGAGGTGGCTGGCCGCGGCGAAGCTGGTACGCAGCGGGCCGGCCATCACCGAGATCACCGCGGAACCCACCACGGCGACCCCGAGTGACTGGCCGACCTGCCGGCTGGTCGAGGCGATGGCCGCGGCCACGCCGGCCTGGCTGTCCGGCATCCCGGACACGGCCGTGTTGGTGATCGGCGCGTTCACCATGCCGAAGCCGACGCCGAAGATGAGGTAGGACAGCAGCAGCCAGCCCACCGGGGTGGTGGCGGTCAGCCCGGTGAGCAGGGCCGGGCCCGCGGTCAGGCACAGCCCGGACACCAGCAGCGGCAGCCGCGGCCCGCGGCGGCTGATGATCCGCCCGGACAGCGGGGCGAAGAACACGGTTACCGCGGCCAGCGGCAGGGTGAGCAGCCCGGCGTGCAGCGCGGAGTAGCCCCGGACGTCCTGCAGGTACAGCGTGTTCAGGAACAGGAACCCGCCGAGCGCGGCGAACCCGCTGATCGCGATCAGGGTGGCCCCGGAGAACGGCGCGCTGCGGAAGAACCGGAGATCGAGCAGCGGTTCAGCGCGCCGGGGCTCCCACGTGAGCAGGCCGGCCGCACCCGCCGCGGCCAGGCAGAAGCAGGCGATGATCTCCGGTGAGCCCCAGCCGTGCCGCGGGCCCTCGATGATCCCGTACACCAGCGGGGCCAGGGTCACGATCACCAGCAACTGCCCCACCGGGTCCAGCCGCCGCGGACGCGGCGCCCGCGACTCCGGCACGAACAGCGCGGTGAGCACGATCGCGGCCACCCCGACCGGGATGTTCACCCAGAAGATCCCCCGCCAGCCGACCGAGGCGATGAGCAGCCCGCCGACCACCGGGCCGAGGGCCAGGCTCACCCCGATGGCCGCGCCCCAGACGCCGATGGCCCGGGCCCGTTCCGCGCGGTCGGTGAACGTGTTGACGATGATCGACACGGCCACCGGGTTCATCATCGAACCGCCGAGCGCCTGCAGTACCCGGAACGCGACCAGCCAGCCCAGGCTGGGGGCCAGGCTGCACAGCAGCGAGGCCACGGTGAACGTGGCCAGCCCGACCTGGAACGTGCTGCGCCGCCCCAGCCGGTCCGCGGTGGATCCGGCCAGGATCAGGAAGCTGGCCAGCACCAGCGTGTAGGCGTCGACCACCCACTGCAGCCCGGATACCGGGGCGTGCAGGTCACGCTGGATCGACGGCAGGGCGACGTTCACGATCGTGTTGTCGAGCCCGACGATGACCAGGCTCATGCAGCAGATGCCCAGGATGAGCAGGCGACGGCGGCGGCTTGGCGGTGTCACTAATTCCTCGGCGGCTCGGCGGTGTCCCCCTACTTGCGAAGGTACAACTACCGGGTACCCGGGCTGCTTCCAGGTATCCACCGCCGTCAGTTGCGGCACTACAACTAAGCTTTTGCGGGTCAGCCCGGCGGCACCGTTCGTTAAGCAGGAAGCAGGCTGCTGGGTGCGGACCGGAACTTGCCCAGGGCCCCAGCTGGGCGAGCGGCCAGCAGACAGCCGCGCGGGCACATACCCTTAGCCGGGGTGCGTGCCCGCATCATGGCCCCTGGGCAGCAGGCCTGCGGCACGCCCATCCGACAGCCAGCCACCCCGGGACGACCGTTATGCGATTGCCACTGACCGCCGGGCGCTCTGCTGCCACCGGCGATCTCGCCGTGGGCCAGGGCACCACGGACGGCGGTAAGCCGGCCAGCCCAGCCGGTGAAGCCGCGGGCCAGCCGGCCCGCAGCGGTCGGCCCGGCCGGTCCTGGCCGGGCGCGGGCCGGATGGCGGCAGCGGCCCTGCGGCGGCACTGGCTGATCTCGCTGCTGCTGCTGGCCGGGCTGGTGCTGCGGGTGCTGGCGATGATCGCCTACCGGCCCGCCCTGCTCTACATCGACAGCCTCAAGTACATCTTCGGCGCCTGGCCGGGCAACGACCCGCTGGGCTACAACGTGATCCTCAAGATCGTGCTGGTGCCGGGCAACCTGACCGTGGTCACCGCGCTCCAGCACCTGGCCGGCCTGGCCATGGCGGTGACCCTGTACGCGGTGCTGCTGCGCCGCGGCGTGCCGCGCTGGCTGGCCGCGCTGGCCGCCGCGCCGGTGCTGCTCGACGGGTACGAGATCCAGATCGAGCAGACCATCATGCCCAACGTGTGGTTCGAGGCCTGCATCGTGGCCGGGCTGGCGCTGCTGCTGTGGCGGCCCCGCCCCGGGCCCCGGCTGATCGTGGCGGGCGGCCTGGTGCTGGGCCTGAGCGCGCCGATGGCCCAGGTGGGGCAGATCCTCATCGTGCCCGCGCTGGCCTTCGTGCTGATCGTGGCCCGCGGCTGGCGCCGCAAGCTCACCCAGGGTGGGCTGCTGTGCGCCGCGTTCCTGCTGCCCATCGTGGCGTTCTCGGCCCAGCAGGACGCGGCCAACGGGCATTTCTCGCTGGCCCCCGCGTCCGGCAACACGATCTACGGGCGGCTGGCCGGCTCGGCCGACTGCCCGGCGCTGCACCTGCCCAGCTACGAGCGGGCGGTCTGCCCGTCCCCGGCGCTGGCCCGCCGGCTCGGCCCGGACGGGCTGGTGCACAGCCCAGACTCACCCGACCACCTGTACGTGGCACCCCCCGGCCACACGCACGCGGAAGTCATCTCCGATTTCAACCACCGGGTGCTGACCCAGCAGCCACTGCGGGTCGTGTGGGGCGTGCTGCGCGACTCGGCCAAGCTGTTCGCGGTGGGCCGGGTCACCAGCCCGGGTGACACGCCGATCTCCCGCTGGCAGTTCCAGACCAGCTATCCCACCTACGGGACCAGCGTCTACCTCAGCCCGGATCACACCATCATGCTGGGCCTGCACTACGCCACCAGCGGCGGCCCGGAGTTCACCCAGCCGCTGCCGGCCAGCATGGGCGGCCGGGCGGCGGTGGACCAGCCGCTGGCCCGCTTCCTGCGCAGCTACCAGCTGAACGGCGGCTACACGCCGGGCCCGCTGCTGGCCCTGGCCGCGGTGGCTGGCCTGTTCGGCTCGCTGGCCCTCGGCGCGCTGGCCATCGCCCGCCGCCGGGGCGGCCCGGACAGCCGCGGCGCGGTCGCCGCGCGGCTCGACGCCCAGTACCAGCTGGCGCTGGCCTGCCTGCTGACGTTCGGCGCGGCCGTGGCGGTGCTGCTCGCCTCGGACGCGTTCGAGTTCTCCTGGCGCTACCAGCTGCCCGCCCTGGTCACCCTGCCCCCCGCGGGCGCGCTCGGCATCGCGCTGGGCATCAGTTTCCTGCGCCGCCGCCGGCCGGAAAGGCCGGCCCGGCCGGCCCGGCCGGCTGACGGTGCAGCCGGCCAGCGCCGCGGAGGGTGAGCGGGCCGCTGTGGACGGCCCGGTGGACGGGCCGGTGGACAGCCGCTGATCGCGGGGGATAACAGCGGCTGCGGTGTGGAAAAACTGTGGACGGCAAAAGAATTCCATAATTACCTGCCGCGACCTCTTGCGCCGCCCGCCGGAAAGGCGTAGAAATTCTCCATCACCCAATGCGGGGCGCTGGAAAACCCCACATCCGGGCGGGCCGGTTAACTGGGAGGCTTCGGCTGAGCAGGTAACCGGAACCTTAACCGGATGTGCGGAGAGCCGGGAAACCGGAACTCCGGGCCAGCATCCCGCGCCGGGTGGTAGGCCAACTGGTGGCTGGCCGCCGAGCAATCGGCAGCCGCAGCCGTGCGGCCGGGGTGAGGCCCCTCCAACTCATACTTGGAGGGGCCTCATCTTTTTCTTCCCAGCCGCCACGGGCCGGCCGTCACGGCCTGGCCACGATGGGCCATCCCGGCCCGGCGGCCCCAGTGCGCCAGGCCGGGACCCCTGGTGAGGCGCTAAGACGTGTCCCGCTGCCCTCCGGCCTGCTGCGCGCCGCCCAGGCGGCCAGGATCCACGGAACAGGACTTAGCCAGCCCGATCTGTGGACCAGTGTGTGGACATCGCGGTGGACAGCCGCCGCCCGCGGGGGATAACACCGGGGTTCCTGTGGATTTCATGTGGACAGGAAAAGAATCTTGAAATTCATGGCCGCGAGCTCTTGTGCCCGGCCGGGCCGGCAGGGTAGAAATTCACTCACCGCTAAAACGGGAGGCCTCCCCGGAGGAAACTCCAGGGGAAAGCCGGGGGAAACCCCGGGACGGCTGGAATGCCGGGAAACCGGAATTGCAGGCGTACTTCCCGTGAAGTGGGTGGCCGAATAGCGCAGGGCGGCCGAGTAATCGGTAAGCCGGCGGGAAGCGGCCAAAGTGAGGCCCCTCCAACTCATACTTGGGGGGGCCTCACGCATTCCCGGCTCAGGTCAGGTCCCGGCGGCGGAAGGCCGCCAGCCCGGCCCCGGTCAGCGCGACCGCGACCGCGGTCAGCCACAGCAGTGGCACCGCCGTGAAGTCACCACCCGGCAGCTTGGGCACGTGCGCGAACGGCGTGAGGTCCAGCGCCCACTGCGGCAGCCGCAGCGACGGGCCGAGCAAGGTGAGCAGCGCGGCCACGCCGAAGAGCGTCCAGCTGGCCGGGATGGTCAGCCGGGGCGCCAGGCCGAACAGCGCCACCGCCAGCCCGGTGAGCACCCACGCCGCGGGCACCTGGGCGAGCGCCGCGCCGAGCAGCCGGCCCAGCTGGCCGCTGACATCGCCGGTGCTCAGTCCGTAGGCCAGCCCGGTGGCCAGCCCGGCCAGGGCCAGCAGCAGCCCGGTGCCGCCGGCCGCCAGCACCACCTCGGCCGCGGCCCAGCGGATCCGGCTGACCGGCCCGGCCAGTACCGGCTCGGCCCGCTGCTCGGTCTCCTCGCCGCGCAGCCGCGCCGTGGCCGCTACCCCAAATGCGGCCGCGACCACGCCGAGCAGCCCCAGTTCGATGGCCAGGTAGGCATCGACCAGGCCGGCGTGCCCGCCCATCCGGAGGATCACGTCCCGGGTCTGCGGGCTGCTGTTCAGTGACGAGCCGATGTCCTTAGCGGCGGCCCCCAGCACCAGGGCCGTCACCGCGAAACCGAGCGCCCACCCCAGCAGGCCACCGCGCTGCAGCCGCCAGACCAGCGCCAGCGGGGTGCGCAGCCAGGCTGGGCCCTGCGCGCGGCCGGGCCGGGCCGGCAGCCACCCCTCCCCCAGGTCCCGGCGGCCGGCCAGCAGGGCCGCCAGCCCGGCCAGCGTCACGCTGACCACGGCGCACAGCCCCACCAGCCACCAGCGCGCACCCGAATACGGCTGGATGCGCTCCACCCAGCCCAGCGGGGACACCCAGCTCAGCCAGTGCAGGCTGGCCGCCGGATCGCCCACCGCGCGGAGCAGGTAACTGAGACCGAGAACCGCGATAGCCATGCCCCGTGCGGTCCGGGCGCTCTCGGTCAGCTGCGCGCACACCGCGGCCACGGCCGCGAACATCCAGCCGGTCAGCGCCACGGCCGCGCCCAGCGCCAGCGATCCGGCGGCTGGCAGCCCGAACAGCACCTGCACGACCGCGATCAAAAGGCCGATCAGCACGCAGGCGCCGAACGTCTCGGCCACGCTGGCCGCCGTCGCCGCGTACCGGCCGACTACGGTGGCGCCCAGCAGTTCCAGCCGGCCGGCCTCCTCGTCGCCGCGGGTATGCCTGATCACCGCGAAGATGCCGAGC
Organism: uncultured Actinomycetes bacterium; assembly: GCA_963711705.1. Lineage (GTDB taxonomy): Bacteria > Actinomycetota > Actinomycetes > Streptosporangiales > Streptosporangiaceae > RYN-230. Next base: position 51,470 of record CAVQFM010000024.1, on the reverse strand, counting down.
AGTGCGGCCGCCACCGCGCAGAACAGGCCGGCCTTCCAGATGATCAGTGAGCCCAGCGAGTTCCCGTAGACCGGGCCGCTCAGCGCGAGGAAAGACGGGTTGTTGCGGATGCTCAGCGCGAGCGAGGCACGCTGCGCCTCAGTGATGTACAGGTGCCGGAAGCTGTAGGTCGTGCTGGCCAGGCCGCCGACGATCACGTACAGCCAGATGAGCAGGAAGATCCGGTCCCGGCGCAGCGCGAGCAGGACCAGCGGGCCGGTCCCGGCCAGCCCGCGCCGGGCCGGCCGTGGCTGCGGCCCGGCGGGCTGCCCGCGGCGGGTGGTCAGCGTGGTCATGGCTGGTCCGTGTAATGCCGCAGGAACAGTTCCTCCAGCGTGGGTGGCTGGCTGACCAGGCTGCGCACCCCGGCGCGGGTCAGCCGGACGAGCAGCTCATCCAGCGCGCTGTTGTCCACCTGGCAGCTGACCCGGGTGCCGGCGAGGTCCAGGTCATGCACGCCCGCCAGGCCGTCCAGTCCCTCGGGTGGCCGGTCCAGCTCGGCCCGGACCGACGTCCGGGACAGGTGCCGGAGGTCGGCCAGGGCGCCGGAGTCCACGGTGCGGCCGGCCCGGATGATCGTCACCCGGTCGCAGAGCGCCTCCACCTCGGACAGGATGTGGCTGGACAGCAGCACCGTGCGGCCGGCCTGCCGCTCCTCCTCCACGCACTCCCGGAAGGCCGCCTCCATCAGCGGATCGAGCCCGGAGGTCGGCTCGTCCAGGATCAGCAGCTCGGCCCCGGAGGACAGCGCCGCGATCAGCGCGACCTTCTGCCGGTTGCCCTTGGAGTAGGCGCGGCTCTTCTTCGCCGGGTCCAGCTCGAACTTCTCCAGCAGTACGGCCTTGCGCTTCTCATCCAGCCCGCCGCGCAGCCGGGCCAGCAGGTCGATGACCTCACCGCCGGACAGGTTTGGCCACAGCGTGACGTCCCCGGGCACGTAGGCCAGCCGCCGGTGCAGCGTGGTCGCCCGGGACCAGGGATCCTCGCCGAACAGCCGGGCGGTGCCCCCGCCCGCGCGGATCAGGCCGAGCAGGACGCGGATCGTCGTGGTCTTGCCTGCCCCGTTGGGCCCGAGGAATCCGTGCACCTCACCTGGCACCACCGTGAGGTCCAGCCCGTCCAGGGCCCGCGCCCGGCCGAACGACTTCCGCAGGCCGGCCACTTCGATCACCGCAGTCATGACGTCAGCGTAACACCAAAATTCACGAAATCATGAAAGTTATGTATCGGGTAAACTAGCGGAATCCACGGCCGGAGGGGGTGACTGCCAGTGCCAGAGACGCGCGGAGCGGGCGACGGCCAGCGGGACGACCAGGCGGTGCGCCAGTTCATCGAGCGGTTCGCGTCGCTGCTGGCCGACTCGGGCATGCCGCGGATGCCCGCCCGGATCTTCGCCGCGCTGCTGTCCTCGGACACCAGCCGCCGCACCGCCGAGGAGCTCGCGGACCTGCTCCAGGTCAGCCCGGCGGCGGTATCCGGCGGCGTGCGCTACCTGGTCCAGGTCGGCCTGGTCAGCCGGGAAGCGCAGGCCGGCTCGCGGCGCCACGTCTACCGGATGCCGGACAACGTGTGGCACGAGGTGCTCCGGGCCCGGGACCGGATCATGATGCGGTGGATGGACGCGATGCGCGAGGGGTCGGAGGTCCTCGGCCCGGACACGCCCGCCGGGGCGCGGCTGGCCGAGTCCGCGCTGTACTTCGAGTTCGTCAGCAAGGAACTGCCCGTCCTGCTCGACCGGTGGGAGGAGTACAAGGCCTCGCACGAGGACTGAGGTCAGCGGGCCCAGCGGTCTTCGCTAGCCTGGGCGTATGTCTGACCAGATCCAAGAACCCTCCGACCCCGGTGACAGCGGGGTCGAATACGACGACCGCGGCGGCGGCACCGGCGACTACGAGCGCGGCGAGTACAACCCGGGCGAAGGCGGGCTCGAAGACACCGACCTGTGGGACGACGGCGTGCTGGACTCGTCCGACACCCTGGAGGACAGCGAGGACCCGTACGAGGACCCGCTGGACACCGGGATCGAGCCCGCCGACAAGTGGTCACCGCCCGAGCGGTTCGGCACCACCCTGGCCGAGGAACGGTCCGGCGAATCGCTCGACCAGCTGCTCGCCGAGGAACAGCCGGAAGCCGATCCGTACGCGGATCCCGATCCGGCCGCCGAGTCCGACCTGCCCCGGGAAGGCCCCGAGCCGTACGACGAGCAGCAGCCGCGGGCCGGCCGCCTGGTGCAGGAGGACGAGGGCGCCCATCCGGACACCGAACCAGACCTGGTCGCCGAGGACGTGGGCATCGACGCGGGGGCGGCGTCGGCGGAGGAGGCCGCCGTGCACGTCACCGACGAGGACGAGGACGAGATCGCGGGCGGCCCGGAATCCGAGAGCTGACCGGCCGGCTCCCGGGCAGCGGGCCGCGGCCGGGCCGCGGGCCACTCCCGGGCCACCTGGGATAATCCGGGCATGACGGAATCACCGTCCGCTCCGTCGCTGCTGTCCGGGCACACCGCGTGGGCGCGGAAGCTGGAAACGCCGCTGCGCCGGTTCCTGCGCACCGAGACCGGCAGCGCCGCGGTGCTGCTGGTGGCCACGCTGGCCGCCCTGGCCTGGGTGAACATCAGCGAGTCGTCATATGAGTCGGTGTGGGCGACCACGCTGTCGGTGCGCATCGGCGGCACCGGGATCTCCATGGACGTCCACGAGTGGGTCAACTCCGGGCTGATGACGTTCTTCTTCCTGGTCGTCGGGCTGGAGGCGCGCCGCGAGTTCGACACCGGCGAACTGCGCCAGCGCAGGCGGCTGACGCTGCCGGTGCTGACCGGCCTGGGCGGCATGATCGTGCCGATCGGCATCTACCTGGCGGCCAACGCGGGCCAGCCGTCCGCGCACGGCTGGGGCACCGCGATGTCCACCGACACCGCGTTCGCCCTCGGCATGCTGGCCCTGGTCGGGCGGCGCCTGCCCGACCGGGTGCGCACCTACCTGCTGACGTTCTCGGTGGTCAACGACCTGGCCGCGCTCGTCGTCATCGCCGTCGTCTACAGCGAGCAGGTCCAGATGACGGCCCTGCTGACCGGGATCGCGATCCTGGCCGTGGTGCTGGCGGTCCGGGTCGCCGGCGTCCGGCTCGGCCCGCTCTACTTCCTGCTCGGGCTGGCCGCCTGGGTGGCGTTCGTCAAGTCCGGCGTGGACCCGGTCGTCGTCGGCCTGATCATGGGCCTGCTGACGTTCGCCTACCCGGCCAGCCGCAGTGACCTGGAGCGGGCCAGCGACCTGTTCCGGCTGTTCCGCGAGCAGCCCACCCCGGAACTGGCCCAGTCGGCCCGGGAAGGCGTCCGGGTGGCCATCTCGCCCAACGAACGCCTGCAGCAGCTCTACCATCCGTGGACCAGCTATCTCATCGTGCCGCTGTTCGCGCTGGCCAACGCGGGTGTGGTGATCGACGGCAGCCTGCTGGCCCGGGCCTTCACGTCCCCGGTCACCCTGGGCATCCTGTTCGGCTACGTGCTGGGCAAGCCGCTGGGCACCACCGGGACCGCCTGGCTGGTCACCACCGTCAGCCGGGGCCGCATCCGGCCGCCGGTCGGCTGGGCGGCGGTGCTGGGCACGGGCACGATCGCCGGAATCGGCTTCACCGTGTCGCTGCTCATCGCCTCGCTCGCCTTCCACGGCACGCTGCTGGCCGAGGCCAAGGTCGGTATCCTGTCCGCCGCGCTGTGCTCGTCCGCGATCACCTGGCTGCTGTTCCGGGTCACCGCGCTGCTGCCCAAGCGGCTGAAGCTGCGCGCGCTGCTCGGCACCACCGAGCCGCTCACCGACCTGGCCGTCCCGGTTGACCCGGACCGCGACCACATCCGGGGGCCGATGAAGTCGCCGGTCACCATGGTCGAGTACGGCGACTTCGAGTGCCCGTACTGCGGCCAGGCCGAGCCGATAGTCCGCGAACTGCTGACCGACTTCGGTGATGTCCGGTACGTGTTCCGGCACCTGCCGCTGACCGACGTCCACCCGCATGCCCAGCTAGCTGCGGAAGCGGCGGAAGCCGCCGACCAGCAGGGCGCGTTCTGGGACATGCATGACGTGCTGATGAGCCACCAGGGTGCGCTCACCGTACGCGACCTGATCGGCTACGCGTCCGATCTGGGCCTCGATTCGGCCCGGTTCGCCAACGATCTGCGCGACCATGTAGGCGCCGCCCGGGTGGCCGAGGACGTGGACTCGGCCGACATGTCGGCGGTGTCCGGTACGCCCACGTTCTTCATCAACGGCAAACGGCACTACGGCGCTTATGACATCGGCACGCTGTCCGAGGCGGTCCGCGCCGCCCGGGCGCGGGCCTACATCACGAGCTGAGGGGACGGGCCAGTGGGCATGGTCAAGACGGTGGGCCTGGTACTGCACCCAGGGCGCAACTGCGACAGCGCCATGCTCACCATCCTCAGCTGGGCCAGCGGGCGCGGGGTGACCGTACTGGCGCTGGACGGCGAGGCCGAGCGGGTGCCCAGCCAGGTCGACGAGGTCACCGCGGACGATCTGGCCCAGCAGTCCGACCTGATGGTCAGCCTGGGCGGGGACGGGACCATGCTGCGCGCCATGCGGCTGTCCGCCGGCCCCCGGCCACCGGTGCTCGGCGTCAACGTGGGCAAGCTGGGCTTCCTGGCCGAGATCGACCCGCCCGAGGTGGGCGACGCGCTGGAGGCCATCGACGGGAACCGGTTCACCGTGGAGCCGCGGTCCGCCGTCCAGGCCGACTTCCTTGGCGGGCAGCACGTGGCGTTCAACGACGTGGACCTGGCCCGCATCCCGGGCCACGGCTCCTCGGGCGTGGTCGAGCTGACCGTGGAGTCGCACCCGTTCGTCCGCTACGCGGCCGACGCGGTGATCGTGGCCACGCCCACCGGTTCCACCGCGTACAACTTCTCCGCGGGCGGCCCGCTGGTCTCCCCCAATGCCGAGGGCCTGCTGGTCACCCCGGCCGCGCCGCATTCCGCGTTCAACCGGGCGCTGTTCCTGTCCGCAGCCGAGCGGCTCACCCTGACCGTGCTGCCGACCAGCGGTGAGCTGGCCGTGGAGGCGGACGGCATCGTGGTCGGCCACGTGAACCCGGGCGACACGGTCCAGCTGCGCACCCTGCCGGCCGCGGCCCAGGTGGTCCGGCTCGGCCGCACCACCTTCTACCAGCGGGCCCAGCGCAAGCTGCGGCTGACCGGGTCGGCGGAAGCGTACTGACGTCCAGCGCGACACCGGGTAACCGGGCCAGGCGGTACCGTTGGCGGCAGAGTCCGGCCCGCCCGGGATGGATGACCAGCCGTCCTTGGTTGGTAACAAGTAGCGGGCTGGCCGACACGCTGGAAGGGCTGTGATCGTGGTGCGAGATCCGGGAGACCTCTACGAGGTGAGCCCTGACGCGCCGGCACTGGACGGTGTAGTGCTACTGCACTACCTCGACGGCTTCATCGACGCCGGGGCAGCCGGGAAACTGCTCGCCGCCCATCTGCTGGGCTCTCTCGAACACCAGGAGATTGCCACCTTCGACGTGGACCGGCTGATCGACTACCGGTCGCGCCGTCCGCCGATGATCTACTCCCGGGACCACTGGGAGCATTACGAGTCCCCCCAGCTCGCCATTCACCTGCTCAAGGACACCGCGGGCAGCCAGTTCCTGCTGCTCAACGGGCCAGAGCCAGACCTGGAATGGGAGCGCTTCAACAAGGCCGTGCGCGATCTCGCCGCCCGGATGGGCGTGCGGATGGCGATCGGTTTCCACGGCATCCCGATGGGTGCCCCGCACACCCGCCCGCTCGGCGTGACCGCCCACGCCACCAGCCCAGACCTGACCACCGGGTACCCCCCGCTCGTCGACAAGCTGCAGGTGCCGGGCAGCGTGGCCGCGCTGCTGGAGATGCGGCTTGGCGAGGAGGAGCGCGCCGCGCTCGGGTTCGCCGTGCACGTCCCGCACTACCTGGCCCAGGCCGCCTACCCGGCCGCCGCCGTCACGCTGCTCGACTCGGTCATCCGGGCCAGCGGGCTGCAGCTGCCCGATGAGGCGCTGCGCGACGCGGCCCGCGAGACGGACGAGGAGATCCGCCGGCAGGTGGAGGGCTCCGAGGAGATCCTCGAGGTCGTCCAGGCCCTGGAGCGGCAGTACGACGCGTTCGCCGAGGGCGCCGAGCGGGAGGGCCTGCTGGCCGACGGCAGCCAGCCGATGCCGACCGCCGACGAACTCGGCGCGCAGTTCGAGCAGTTCCTGGCCGAGCAGCAGGGCCGGGCCGACTCCCCGGATCCCTGACCCCGCCGGTTACCGGCGGAGGTAGACGCCGAAGTTGCAGCCCAGATTGGACAGGCCGCCCGGCCGGGCCCGAACCCAGGTCGCGGAGCTCCCGGACCGGGTCATCAGCACCTGGTGATGGGCGTAGCGCGGGGAAGCGACACACCCTGCCGCCCGGTCCTGGAGGCGAAAGTGCCCGCCAGCGCCGTTGGCCAGGCCGACCAGGACGGCGACAGCACCGGCAACAGCGACAGCACCGGCGACGGCGACAGCACCGGCAACAGCGACAGCACCGGCGACGGCGAGAAGCAGAGTTAACCGCCTGGCCACCATGCCCGTGTTCCTCCGCTCCGTGGCCCAGCTGCCACGGGCCAAGTATGACCGGGCTATGCCACCTCGCGCAGCCGGCCGGTGGTGACGTCGAGGACAAATCCGCGGATCGAGTCCTTGTGCGGGATGAACGGGCTGGCCTTGATCCGGTTGACGGACTGGTGCACGTCCTCGTCCAGGTCGGCGAACGCCTCGGCCGCCCACTCGGGCTTGATGCCGGTCTCCTGCTGGATGCTCCCCTTGAACGCGTCGTCGGTGAACGTCAGCATCCCGCAATCGGTGTGGTGAATGAGGATGATCTCGTTGGTGCCGAGCAGCCGCTGGCTGATGGCCAGCGAGCGGATCGCGTCGTCGGTGACCACGCCGCCCGCGTTGCGGATGACGTGCGCATCGCCTTCGCCCAGGCCGAGGGCGCCGTAGATGTTGAGCCGGGCATCCATGCAGGCCACCACGGCCACGTGTTTGGCGGGCGGCATCGGCAGCCCCTGGCCGAAGCCGGCCGCGTAGCGCTCGTTGTTGGTCAGCAGCTCATCAGTAACGCTCATGACACCAGTCCTCCTTGAGTGGCCGGCCCTGCTCACCCGGCTCGCATCCCCCAGCGGGGCACACATTCATCTTCTGCACCAAACCCGCCGCAGCTACACCGAACTGGCCAATATTCACTCCCTGGCCAGCCGGCGGATGTGGCAGAGATCCACCGGGCAACCAAAATAGATAATTCCGATGGAAATAGTAATATACCGTTCGCGATCATGGACAGCTCACCCGGGCAGCCCGGAACCCGCCGGAGCACGATGCGTCACACCAGGCGGACGGCATGGAATTGTGGATCACATCGCCCAGCCGGGGGTATGGGGACCGCAGGCGGGTCGTCGGGACGTCAGGGGGATATGCCACCATGAGCCGATCAAGTGCGCGGCAATGCCTGGCTCCGGGGACCGTGGTCGGGCCCGGTGAGGTCCTGGTTGCCACCGAGATCGGTGATCCCGCGCGCGGGCTGCTGCCCTGCCCGGCCGCGCCGCTGCTCGGCGGGCTGCTGCACCGGCGCGGTCTGCGGGTCCGGTACGCCCCGGTGCCGCAGTCCGGCGACGCCGCGCAGTCCGAGGACGGCGCGGCCCTGTTCGTCACCACCGCGCTGCACCGGGACGGCACCGCCACCGCGATCGGGGCGGCCGCCGACAGCGTGGACGGCCTGGCGATGGCCGCGGCCCGCGGCGCGGTCGAGGAGTGGTCCGCGGTCACCGGGACCCGCCGCCTGCTCGGCGCGGTCAGCCCGTGGTGCCCCGGCGCCCAGCAGGCACTGCGCGCCGCCCGGCAGGCCGCTGCCGCTGGCCCGGTCTACATCTGCGGCCAGCTGATGGCCAGCCCGCAGGCCTGGGCTGAGCTGGAAAAGGATGGGGCCGTCTGCGCCAGTTCGCTGTCGGATATTCCTAACGAAGCGACGGTGCTGATCCCGGCGCACGGTGCGCCGCCTGCGGTGCGGGCCGAGGCCGCCGAGCGCGGGCTGACGATTATCGACGCGACCTGCCCGCTGGTGGCTGGTGTGCAAGCCGAATGCCGCCATTTCGCTGACCGCGGTGACCAGGTGGTGCTGATCGGCCAGGACGGGCTGGCCGTGCTGCCCTCGATCATGGGTGAGGCACCGGGCCGCGCCATCCTGGCCGAGACCCGGGCGGGCGCGGGCGCGGTCCAGGTGTCCGACCCCCGGCGGGTGTCTTACCTGCTGGCGCCGGGCGTGCCGGTGGAGGACACCGCGGTGGCCACTTCGGCCCTGCGGTCCCGGTTCCCGGCGCTGCGCGGCCCGGACCCGGACGGCTTCTGCTACGCGGCCTCGGACCGGGCGGAGACCATCCGCACCATGGCCTCCTCCTGCGACATGGTGCTGGTGCTGGGGCACGAGGACGACGCCGACACCAGGCAGCTGACCCACCTGGCCCGGTCCAGTCACGCCAAGGCCAACGTGATCGGGGACGTTACCGGGATCCTGCCGTCCTGGCTGGCGGGCACGTCCGCGATCGGCCTGGCCGAGTCCACGTGCGCGCCACCGGCGCTGGCCGGCCAGGTGACCCAGGCGCTGTCCGGGCTGGGCCCGCTCAGCGTGACCCGGCGGGTGGTCACCACCGAGGTGACCGGCCGCCACAGCGCACCGTCCTGACACGCGGGCGCGGGCAGACCATCAGTGCGGTACATCGTGGGCACCGGGACGCCCACGACGCACCGCACTGACCAAATGAAGCCAGACGACCCCCAGCTCAGCGCTTGACCAACCACAGGAGCATCGCGCTGATGGGGGCGGAGCGGGAGCGGCGGGACCGAACGGCGCAGCGGGCGGCCGGGACTGTGCGGCCCGCGGGGTATCTGCCATTGTTGCTCTCATGCTCTTCCCGACCTCGCTCGTAGGCAGTTACCCGCAGCCGGACTGGCTCATCGACCGCGCCCGCCTCCAGGACCGGTTCCCGCCCCGGGTGCGGGCCAAAGAGCTGTGGCAGGTCGCCCCGGAGTTCCTGGCCCAGGCCCAGGACGATGCCACCGAACTGGCCATCCGGGCCCAGGAGCGGGCGGGCCTGGACATCATCACCGACGGTGAGATCCGCCGGGAGAGCTACTCCAACCGGTTCGCCACCGCGCTGGACGGAGTGGATATCGACAACCCGGGCACGGCGCTGGACCGCAGCGGCCATCCCAACCCAGTCCCCCGGGTGACCGGGCCGATCCGGCGGCGGCACCCGGTCGAGGTGGACGACGTCAGGTTCCTGAAAGGCAACACCAGCCGGACCATCAAGATCACCGTGCCGGGCCCGTTCACCATGGCCCAGCAGGCTCAGGACGATCACTACGGCAGTCGCGAGAACCTAGCGTATGGCTATGCGGAAGCAGTAAGCGAAGAGGTCGCGGACCTTTTTGCGGCCGGGGCGGACATCGTCCAGCTGGACGAGCCCTACCTGCAGGCCCGGCCGGACGAGGCGCGCCGCTACGGCGTCGCGGTGATCAACCGGGCGCTGGCCGGGGCGGCCGGCACGACCGCGGTGCACCTGTGCTTCGGCTACGCGGCGATCATCCACGACCGGCCGTCCGGCTACTCGTTCCTGCCCGAACTGGCCGAGTGCACCTGTGACCAGGTGTCCATCGAGACTGCCCAGTCCGGCCTGGACTGCTCGGTGCTGTCCAGCCTGGACGGCAAGACGGTCATCCTGGGCGTGCTCAACCTGGGTGATGACAGCGTGGAGAACCCGGCGCAGATCGTCGAGCGGGTGCGCCGGGCGCTGCCCTACGTGCCCCCGGAGCGGCTGGTGCTGGCCCCGGACTGCGGGATGAAGTACCTGCCCCGCGAGTCGGCGTTCGGCAAGCTGGTCTCGCTGCGGATGGCCGCCGCGCTGCTGCGCGCCGACGCCGGCCTGCCAACCGTCTCGTGATCATGGGATTGCTGTCGATGTAGCGACACGGTCACGATCCGAACGAGGCCACCGGCCAGGCTAGCCAGGAACTGCTCATTGACGCGCGGGAGCCGGTTGGCCGCACGGCGTAGAGGTGCTCGCCGGTGCCGCCGAGGAACAGGCGGAACAGGATCTGAGTGCCGTCAGGCGACCTCGCGGGCTCGCTGGCGAAGTAGCGGCCGCTGGTGCCGAGGCTGTTCGTGGCGGAGCCCAGAGCCGTCTGGGTGCGCCACGAACAGCCTCTGCCTCTTGCTGCAGAACAGGATCTACTCCTGGGGCCGTCTAAGGTCAGGTTCGGCGCCGCGCAAGCAGCGTGGTATCGCCGACCGGGACCACAGCGATCCGCACGATGAGATCGCTCTCGCGAGCCCAGGCCCGGATCAGCCGAGCTGAGCCTGGAGTCCGGCGTTGTCCCAGTAGTTGCGCTCGGAGACGATGCGGCCGCCGAGGAAGTCGTAGGCGGTGACGATGTCCAGGCTCACCGGCTTCCCGGCGAGGGCACCGGTCATGTTCCATTCCACGACGGCCCCGTCGGCGCTGTCGCTGTAGGTGTGCCGGATCGTGCAATCGAAGCCGGCGAACGCGTTGACCTGGCCGCGCAGGCGGTCGATCACCGCCGTGCGGCTGCTGAGCTGGGTGTCGGGGTCGCGGTACTGGACGTCGTCGGCGTAGAGCCGTTCCAGGGTGGGCCAGTCGGCGGCGAACGCGGCCCTGATCTGCTTGCGTGCGAGGTCTTGTGCGGAGGTTTCCTGGATCATGACTACTCCCTGGTCGTGGGCTTGGGAAACCCACAATCGCCCGTGCGCCGGGTGACTACATCTGCCAGATGGCAGAGAAATGGCCGGGAAACGTCAGCCGAGCCCGCGCCTGATGGCGGCCGCGGCCAGTTCGGCCCGGGAATGCACGCCCAATTTCGCAAACACGTGCAGCAGATGGGTCTTCACGGTCCCGCGTGAGATGAACAGCCGCTCTCCGATCGCGGGATTGGTCAGCCCGGCCGCGGCCAGCCGGACGACCTCCAGCTCGGTCGGGGTGAGGCTGTCCCACCCGAAGGAAGGCCGCCGCCGTTCGCCGCGGGCCCGGCGGGCATACGCGACTGCAGCGGGTCCATCCAGCCGCTGCCCTTCGCCTGCGATACGGGGGAAATCGTCGCCGAGTTCAGCCAGTGCACGCGCGCGATCCCGGCCTACCTCGCCGGCGTACCAGCACCGCTGGCCCATGAGCTCGTGCAGGGCCGTGGCCGCGGCCAGCAGCCGGGCTCCCTCCGTGAAACTGCCGGAGTCGATGGCAAAACCGCCGAGCAACTCCAGCGCGTCGGGAACCTCGGCCCACAACCCAGCGTCGGTGATCTCGGCGAGACCGGCGTGCGCCTGCTGCTCGGCGGCGCCGCCGTCGCCCCGATCCAGCCGGGCCAGGAGCACACGGCACGCCCCGGCCAGCGCCGAGCCCAGTTGCTCGCACCCGGCCAGCGACCGCCCGGCCGAGGCCCGGGCCTCGGCGCGGTCGCCGGCGCGCAGGGCGAGGGCGGCGCCCAGCAGGATCATCCGGGCGCCATCGGGCGGATCGTTGCTGGTGAGCAGGAGCTCGCCCAGGGAGGACAATGCCGCCGCCGCGTGATCGATGTCGGCGGCGATCAGCCGGAGCGCGTCGAGCACCGCCGCACCCGCCTCCCCCAGCGGTCGGCCGGGGCGGTCCATGTCATCGGCGATCGCACGCAGCTCAGCCACATGGCCACGCGACAGTTCCACCAGTGCCAAGCATGAGCAACCCCAGATCTCGACCGCGGGATCGCCGACGCGGCGGGCGATGCCGATGCCGGTGTGCAGTTCCCTGGCCGCGTCCGCAAGCTCGCCGACATCCGCTTTCGCGCTGCCGAACGCGATGTGCTGCCACGCCTGCTGAAACGCGTTGCCCATCTCATCGGCCATCGCCCCGGACTGGGCCAGCAGCTCCCCGGCCGGGGCGGGCCGATGCTGCATCAGGTGGCTGAACCCCAGGAACTGCAGGCTGTCCGCTTCGGCCCAGCGATCGCCGCTGGCCCGCGCGAGTTCCAGGCTCGACGTGAACAACGGGCGGCTCGCGCCGGGGTTGACCATGAACGTGGCCGCAGCGAGTACATGCAGGCAGCGTCCCTGGGTGGCCTCATCCCCAGCCTCCCTCGCCTCCTCGAGCGCGGTGTTCGCCGCGGCCATCGCGCGGTCAAGATCGAAGGTGTAGAAGCGGTCGTAGGCGCCGGCCCACCGCGCGCGGGCACGCAGCGCCGGCGGCGCGGCCGAGTCCCCGGCGAGCACACGCAAGCTGTAGTCCGCGCCCTCGGCCGCGTACCCGCGCTGGGTCCAGAAGAGCGCGAGGGCGGCCATCAGGCGAAGGCCGTGGTGGTCCGGATCAAGCGCGTCGGACGCGTGATCGAGTGCGGCACGGATATTGGGTAGTTCGCGCTCGACCAGGTCCAGGCACTCGGGGTCGGCGCGTTCGACGCCCTTTTCCAGCTGGTGCGCGAAATCCGCGGCCCAGGCCAGATGATGATCGGCCACCGTTGGCGTCTCACCAGCCTCGGCCGCCCGCGCCCTCGCGTACGCGCGGATGGTCTCCAGCAGAAAGTAACGTCCCGAATCGTCGAGCTGGGCCAATGATTTGTCCACCAGACGGCCCAGCAGATCGAGCACCGCCGCTGGGTCCACCGGCGCGAACCCGACCACCTGCCGGGCCGCCTCAACCGTCCAGCCATCAGCGAAGACGCCCAGTCGGCGCAGCAGCACGCGTTCGCGGGCGTCCAGGAGTTCGTAGGACCAGTCCACGGAGGCGAGCAGCGTGCGGTGCCGCGCGAGGCCAGCGCGCGATCCGCCAGTCAGCAAACGGAACCGGTCGTCCAGCTCGTCCACGAGACGGTCGATCGCGACGCCGCCGACCCGCGCCGCGGCCAGTTCCAGCGCCAGCGGAATGCCGTCGAGCCGACGGCAAATCTGTGCGACTGCCGGTGTCAGGGTCACCTCCGGGCGCGCTTGCCTGGCGCGTTCCCGGAACAGCCGCACCGCGTCGAACTCGCCGAAGCTGGCGGGGTCGGCGGCCTGCGGTGGGACCGCCAGTGACGGCACCCGCCAGGTCGTCTCCCCTTCCACGCCAAGGGGATGCCGGCTGGTGGCGAGCACGCGGATCAGTCCCGTGCCTCGCAGGACCGCAGTGACGAACTCGGCGACACCTTCGGCGACGTGCTCGCAATTGTCCAGCAGCAGAAGCGCCGTACTGCCGGCGAAATAATCGGCGACCGCTTCCGTCTCAGCCGCTTGCAGACCGAGCGTGCGTGCCACCCGTTCCGCTACGAGCGCACCGTCGGCGAGCGACGCCAACTCGACCCACCACAGCCCGCCTGGGAAGCGCTCCGCGACGAGCGCCGCCACCTGCCGGGCCAGTCTGGTCTTACCGCAGCCACCGGCGCCGGTGAAGGTCACCAGCCGCGATCCGCCGAGCAACCCCGCGCCACGTTCGAGGTCGTCAACCCGCCCCACGAACGTGCTCAACTCGGCCGGCAGGTTGCTTGGCACCCCCAGCCGGACATGCCCCGGTGCCCGCTCCGACTTGGTGCCACGCAGCTCGGTGTCCGCCCCCTCCACCTGTGGGCCCATCGCCACACCCCCCCGGGCCGGACATATGTATGGCACAAGTCTGCACTTGTATGGCCACAAGTCTGCACTGGTGCCCAGCCTGACAGGAACCTCTCGATGGCCCGCAACCTTCTCAGCGGCGGTAAGGCGTGAGCTGCGGGCACGCGCGCTCCGTGTCTAAACGGCGGAGATGCCTCCGCCGCTGATGCGCGCCGCCGGCCGCCCGGATGGCCGCCGGTAGCAACGGGCCGTTAGGGGCGCGAGCCTACCTGCGAATGCACCCACATTCCGGACAGCGACCACCTACATCTCGCACACGCACCGCAGCGCACCGCCAGTGTGGGTGCTGTCCGGCCACCATCACCACCAGCACCCCCGGGACCGTGACCGCCATCATCAACGACAGCCACGGCCCCGAAGGCACCGAGCCCAGCCGTTCAGACTCCGGCTGTGCCCCTATAGCGACACTGATCCCATGATCACGAGTGGGGATCGCCCGGCTAGACCACGTGCAGCAGGCCGATGACCCCGCCCAGCAGGGTGCCCAGGGTGCCGCTGTCCCCGCCGTTCGTGCCGCTGGTCGGCGGCGTTGGTGACCGGCGTGGTCGGTGGCGTAGTCACGGGCGTGGTCGGCGGCGTTGTGACCGGCGTGGTCGGTGGCGTACTCACCGGGTGGGTCGGCGGCGTCGAGTGCTTGGTCTTGGTCGGCGTCGAGGTGGCCGAATGGCCGCCTGACTTGGCCGGCTGGGTGGCGGTCGAGGTCCCGGTGCCAATGATGTAGCCCTGGGTGCCGCCGGGCACCGTGCCCGGGCCGGCGCTCGGCTTCTGGTGGCCCTTGACCGAGGCCGTCGGCGACGGGGTTGGGGCGGGCGTGCCCGCGGTCACGGACGGGGCCGGGGCTATCCCCGAGGTCACCGGCGGCGCCGGGTGGTGCAGGGTGTTGGCCGCAAGCATGGCCCCGCCGCCGAACACCGCGAACACCGCGACCAGTACCCCCGCCGCGGGCATGAACGAGGCCGGCCCGCGCGCCGCGGCCAGCGGGTCCAGCGGCACCGGGAACCCGGCGCGGTTGAACGGCTCGGCCCGGCGGGCCACCTCGTGGCAGTACTCCACCGCGTCCAGTGCGTCGTCCGACGTCAGGCCGAGCACCTGGTAACGCAGGCCAGCGGGCAGCACCGCGGCGGGCAGCAGGCCGAGCAGCGCGGTCGGGTTCACCTGGCGGCGGCGCTGTTCCCCGCACATGGGGCAGGACCCGAGATGCCGGCGGACCTGCCGGCGCACCCCGCTGGTCAGCTCACCGTCCCAGCCGCCCAGGATCTCGGCCAGTTCCGGGCAGGACTCCTGCCCGGACCGGGACATCATGAGCGCGCTGAGCGCGGCCTCGAAGCGGTTCTGGGCCCGGGACGCCAGCGCGTGCACCTGGTTGCGCGGCACGCCGAGCGCGTCGGCCAGGTCGGCGCCGTAGAACTCGTGGCGCAGGGTCAGCTCGATGATCTCCTGGTCGCCGGGTTCCAGCCCAGCCAGCGCCGACCACACCAGCTCGCGCAGCTCGGCCTGGTCCAGCGCCGCGCCGAAGTCCGCGGTCCGCGCGCTGATCCCGGTGGCGTCATCGTCGAACGGCGCGGCCGCGTGCGGGCCGTGCAGCCGGCGGTGGCACTCGTTGCGGGCCACCGCGTACAGCCACGGCCGCAGCCGGCTCGGGTCACGCAACCCGGGCAGCCTGGCCACCGCGACCACGAACGTGTCCTGGACCGCGTCCGCGGCCTCGGCCGGGTCGCTCAGCAGCGACCGGCAATACCCGTACAACGCCGGAGCGTAATGATCGTAAGTGGCTGCCAGCGCCGCGGGGTCGCCGGACACGATGGCTGCCACCATCTCCCCGTCACGCATGTGATCACGTTATGTCTTCCTGGAGGATTTCGGATGATGTCCGCAGGAATCCCTCCACACCCTGCGGGCTCACCAGCAACTACCCACACCGCTGGCTTAGACGCCTCTCCGGTCGTGCCGGTTGGACGCCATCTGGTAGTTAGACGCCTATCTGGTACGAGATGGCGACACCGAGGCCGCCTGGTTGCAGTTTGAGGATCGCGGTGGTGAACAGGCCGCCGCTGGCCGCGGTCACCGTGACCCGCTTGCTCTGCCCCGCGGCCAGCCGGCCTGACGGTGCACTGATCGTGAGATCTTGCAGGTAGGACGCCGGAACTGTGATCTGGTAACGGACCGGGCCGCCGGTCGCGGTGAGGGTCAGCGTCCCGGTCCACGAGCCGCCCAGCGACACCACGAGGCCGAGGCTGGCCGGTGACACGCTGAGCGTGCCGGCCACCACCGCACCCGGCGGGCTGCCCGGCCCGCCTGGTGCCCGGTGGGCCGGCGGCCCTGACCCGCCCGCGCCGCTGCCACCCGCGGTGGCCGGGCTGGACCCGGCCACCGCGGGCCGCGGGCCGGGGGCACCGCTGGCCGGCTGGCCACCGCTGGCCGGGACGGTGGGCACGCTTGCGGGCCCGGTGCTGGCCGGCGGCGCTGGCCGCACACCGGGACCGGGCGCACCTGGCCGGGCCGGGGCGTGGTGCAGCAGGCCGCCGCCGAGCAGCGCGCCGCCGAGCAGCGCCGCGCCGCCCGCGACCGCGGCGCCCGCCCGCGCGTGCTGGCTGTCCAGCAGGTGCCCGGTCAGCGGGTGCCGGGCCAGCGCGTGCTGCCGGGCCAGCAGCGGGCGGTGCAGCCGGCCCGGCGCCGGCGGGTCCAGTGGCCGCGGGAATCCACCGGGCCCCAGTGGCCCGGCCCGCTGCCCGATGGCCAGCCGCCGCGCAGCGGCATCGGGCGACGGGTCGGCGACCAGCCCGAGCACCCGGTGCCGCAGGGCGGCCGGCAGCGCGGCCACCGGCAGTGCGCGCAGCAGCACGTCCGGCGCGAGTTCACGGCGCTGCCGGTCACCGCAGATGGCGCAGCGCCGGATGTGCCGGCTGATCCGCTTGCGCAGCAGCACGGACAGCCGGCCGTCCCAGCCGGCCAGCATCGCGTCCAGCTCGGTGCAGGCGTCCCGCCCGGAACGGGCCACCAGCAGCACGCCCAGCGCCGCCTCGAAGTGGGCCCGGGCCCGGGACGCCATGACGTGCGCCTGGTTGCGCGGCACCCCGAGGGCATCGGCCAGATCGGCGCCGTCCAGCTCGTGGCCCAGGCTGAGCTCGATGATCTCCCGCGCGCTCTCGGTCAGCCCGGCCAGCGCCGACCACACCAGCTCACGCAGCTCGGCCTGTTCCAGCTCGGCGCCCAGGTCGGCCGTGTCGCCGGTCACCCCGGCCGCCTCATCCAGCGGGACGGCCGGCTCCCTGGCCCGCAGCCGGCGGCGGCACTCGTTCCGGGCCACCGCGTACAGCCAGGGCCGCAGCCGGTCCGGATCGCGTAACGCGGACAGCTTGGCCGCGGTGATGACGAACGTGTCCTGGACCGCGTCGGCGGCGTCCGCTGGCTCGCTGAGCAGGCACTGGCAGTAGGCGTACAGGCTGGCCGCGTACTGGTCGTAGGCAGCGCTGAGCCCGGCTGGGTCGGCGGCGACGATGGCCGCCACGATGTCCCGGTCACGCACCCGTCCACGGTAGAACGCAGCGGCCGATCAGCGGGCAAACTCGGGCGAAGCACTGCGGCCGTCACGGGGTGTCCCGGGCGGTTGCCGGGGTGTCCCGGGCGGTTGCCGGGCCGGCCACGTGGGCGGCACCCACCGCGCGGCAGGCGGCCGCGGGCGGCGGCGCAGGCGGGAGCGGGAGCGGGGGCGGGGCGAGGCCGGCCTGGCAGGCGGGCCGCGGTGCGCCCGGCCCGGAATCGGGCCCCAGTGGTGAGACGGATGGCGGCACGGATGACGCCCGCAGGCTGCCGGGCGGGCGCCAGCCGTGCCGTCCCCCGTTATGCGGCAGCCCGGTGCGGACCATGCCCCGGGACTGGCCGCCGCTGGGCGCGGCCGTGGTGTGGCCAGCGGCCGCGCGCGGGCCGGGCCGGGCGCGGTGACCACGACCGCGGCCGAGGTCACCGCGCCTCGCGGCGCGTGCGCCCGGGAATACCCCGGCAGCAACAGCAGGACGGTCGCTGTCGCGGCTACGAGTGCGCTGATCGCCACCCCGGATGTCTTCGTCACTGGGTGCATGCCGCGTCCCTCCTCCGGCGGCGCTGGGTCGCGCCGTCATAGGTAGGAGTCCGCGCCACGGCTGGCGCCAACAACTTTCCGGCCGGTTTTCCGGTCCAGGCCGGCCGGCGTTCTTCCGGGCCAGGCCAGCCCGTCCTCTTCCGGGCCAGGCCAGCCCGCGCCGCTCCGGCGAGTGGGCGACGTGTCGCCCGGGCCGTCTCCGCCAGCGCCACAGCCGGGTGGCAGCCGGCCCAGGCCGCCGCTATGTGGGTTAGCGAAACATTCCCGGCCACTGAATAGTTCCGAACCCCGGTTTGCGGAATACCTCCAGGGGGTTTGCCCGATACCCCGGGCAGGTTTATCGGCGAATTACCGAGTGCGCCATTCAGGCATCGTATCCCCTGCTCAGAGCCTTCCAGCGGTCCAGCCAGATACTCTCTTGCGCAATTAAGAAACCTCCATCTACGCTTTTGTCAGCGGTCCGAGCAGGGCCAGCGGCGGCGACGCGAAGTGTCTTCCGCCGGCCGGAGGGACAAGGAGAGCCGGCCATGAGCGAGGTCACCGCCCCCGGGCAGGCCACGGCCTGGCCGGACGGGCCAGCCGTCCCGGTCTGGGAGACGTGGCGGCCGCCGGACACCAGGCGGCTGTTGCAGCTGGCCCTCGGTGCCCTCTGGCTGCTGGATGCGATCCTGCAGTACCAGGACGTCATGTTCACCCGGTCGTTCAGCCAGTCGCTGGCGGCCACCGCCGCTGGCAACCCGGCCGTGCTGGCCCGCCCGATCGACTGGAATGCCGGCCTGGTCGGCCAGCACGTGGTCGCGCTCAACGCGGTCTTCGCCACCGTTCAGCTGGCGCTGGGCCTCGGCATCGCCTGGCGGCCCACGATCCGGATCGCGCTCGGCGCGTCGGTCGGCTGGGCGCTGGCGGTCTGGTGGCTCGGTGAGGGCTTCGGCGGCGTGCTGACCGGGACCGCGAGCCCGGTTACCGATGCTCCCGGGCCAGTGATCCTGTACGCGCTGCTCGCCGTGCTGCTGTGGCCCCGGGACCGGGCCGGACCTGCCCCGTTCACCGCGGCCCGGGCGGTGGGTGCCCCGGCCGCCCGGGCGCTGTGGCTGATCCTGTGGGCCAGCCTGGCCTACTTCGCGCTGCTCCCGGCGAACCGGGCGCCGCTGGCGCTGCACGACATGATCACCGGCATGACGGCGGGCGAGCCCAGCTGGCTGGCCGCGATCATGCACGGCGCGGCCAGGCTGCTGGCCCAGCACGGGCTGGCCGCTTCGGTCGTCCTCGCGGTGCTGCTGGCCGCGATCGCCGTCGGCTGTTACCTGCCACGCCCGGCGGCCCAGGCCACGCTGATCCTGGCCATCCTGGTCGCCGTGGCCATCTGGGTCATCGGCCAGGCGCTGGGCGGCATCCTCACCGGGATGAGCACCGACCCGGGCAGCGGCCCGCTGCTGGCCCTGCTGGCCCTCGCCTACTGGCCTGCACGGGCTGGCCAGGATGCTGACCTGGCTGGCCAGGCGGCTGAACTCGCCAGGGGGCACTGACATGGCCAGTCCGGCCTGGCTGGCGGACCTGTTCGCCAGCGCGATGCTGCTGACGGCCGGCTACTGCGCCAGCCGCCTGATTCTGGCCCGGGTCCAGCAGCGGCCGGCCGAGCGTGACATCGATCTCGTGCACGTGCTGATGGGCCTGGCCATGGCCGGGATGCTGGTGCCCGGGCTCACCCTGCTGGGCGGCCGCTCGCTGTGGGACGCGGCGTGGTGGACCAGCGGGTGGGCCATGGTGTTCGGTGGTTTCGCCGTCTGGTTCGGCTGGCGGATCGGCCGGTTCTACCGCTCGGCGGGCCGGCTGACCCCGGCCAGTGCGCACCACCTGCCGCACCTGGTGATGTCCGGCGCCATGGTGTACATGCTGGTCGCGGTGTCCCGGCCGGCCCTGGCGGGCGGCACGGGCGGCGGCCCTGCCGACGCGATGGGCATAGGCACTGCCGCGGCAGGCGGGATCCGCTTCCCGCTGCTCGCCATCTTGCTGGCCCAGTTCATGGCGGCCTACGTGATGTGGGCCGCGGACCGGCTGCCCGCCCTGGCCCCGGTGCGCGCCTGGCGGGCCAGCCCGGTCCCGCTGGCCGCGGCCACCCCCGAGCCCAGCCCGGCGGGCGCGGCCGGCCCGTCACCCGCTCGCCAGCCGACCGGCCCCCCGCTGGCCGGTGCGCCGCCGTCGGCTGGCGCTCAGCCGGCCGGCCTTGGGCTGGCCGGGTCCACGCCGTGGCCCGGCCAGCCCGGGGGCCGCGCACCGCTCTCCCCCCGGCTGGCCGCCTGCTGCAACATCGCGATGGGCATCGTCATGGGCTACATGCTGGTCATCATGCTCTGAGCCGGACGCCGGGCCCGCCCTAACGAAACCGCGGCCCGGTACCGGTCCAGCGCGGCCCGGCGGGCGGCTGGATGGTCCACGATCGGCGCCCGGTAGTCCGGCCCGATCCAGCAGCCGGCCCGGCCGCTGCCCGCGGGAGCCGGGTGATCAGGACCCGGGCGGCAGGTCGATGTCCACCACGACGGGCGCGTGATCGGACGGGGACTTGCCCTTCCGGGCTTCCCGGTCGATGTACGCGTCGGTGACCCCCGCGGCCAGCGGTGCGCTCGCCAGCACCAGGTCAATCCGCATGCCAAAGCCCTGGTGGAACATGCCGGCCCGGTAGTCCCAGTAGGTGAACGGGCGGCCCTTGAGGGCCCGTGGCGGGATGTCGGTGAGCCCGAGCCCGAGCAGCTCCCGCAGGGCACCCCGCTCGGCCGGGGTGACGTGGGTGGAGTCGGTGAACGCCGCCGGGTCCCAGACGTCGTCGTCGCTCGGCGCGATGTTGAAGTCGCCGCACACCGCCAGCGGTGGCCCGTCCGCCTCGGCGGCCAGCGCGCCGCGCAGCGCGGCCAGCCAGTCCAGCTTGTACTGCAGGTGCGGGCTGTCCAGGGCGCGCCCGTTCGGCACGTACACCGACCAGATGCGGCAGCCCTGGCAGGTCGCGGAGACCGCCCGGGCCTCCGGGTCGGGGAAGCCGGGCTCGCCGGGGAACCCGCGGCGCACGTCGTCCAGCCCGGTCCGGGACAAGATGGCGACCCCGTTCCACCGGCCGGTGCCGTACACGGCCGCCTGGTAGCCCAGCTCGCCGACCTCGGCGGTGGGGAAGGCTGCCTCCGCGACCTTGATTTCCTGCAGGCAGAGCACGTCCGGCTTGGTGCCATCCAGCCAGTCCAGCAGCCGGGGCAGCCTCGCCGTCACCGAGTTGACGTTCCAGGTAGCCAGTCGCATGGTGTCCGTCCGGTCGGTCAGGCGTTGGCGTGCAGCATGTCGTTCAGCGTGGTCCCGCGGCCGGCCCGCGCGACCACCTGTACCGCCCCGGACTGGGAGTGGCGCCGCCAGAGCAGCCCGGGCTGCCCGGACAGTTCGCTGGCCTTGACCACCCGGCCGTCCGGCCGGGCCACCTTGGTGCCCGCGGTCACGTACAGCCCGGCCTCCACCACGCAATCGTCACCGAGCGAGATGCCGATGCCCGCGTTCGCGCCGATCAGGCAGCGCTCGCCGACCGAGATGGTTTCCTTGCCGCCGCCGGACAGCGTGCCCATGATGGATGCCCCGCCGCCGACGTCCGAGCCGTCGCCGACCACCACACCGGACGAGATCCGGCCCTCGACCATGGACGTGCCCAGCGTGCCCGCGTTGAAGTTGACGAAGCCCTCATGCATGACGGTGGTCCCAGCAGCCAGGTGCGCGCCCAGCCGGACCCGGTCGGCGTCGCTGATCCGCACCTCGGACGGCAGCACGTAGTCCACCATCCGGGGGAACTTGTCCACCCCGTACACGGTGACCGGCCCACGGCGGCGCAGCCGCAGCCGGGCCGCCTCGAAACCGGGCGCCGGGCAGGGCCCGTAGTTCGTCCACACCACGTTGGCCAGCAGCCCGAACACGCCGGTCAGGTCGCAGTCGTGCGGCCGGATCAGCCGGCTGGACAGCAGGTGCAGCCGCAGGTAAACGTCGTGTGCGTCAGCAGGCGGCGTAGCCAGCGAGCCGATCGTGGTGCGCACCGCGACCACCTCGACCCCGCGCGCCGGGTCGGCGCCGAGCAGGCCGGCCAGGTCCGGGCCGAGCGCCTCGGCCGCCTCCCCCATGGACAGCCGCTCGGTGCCGCCGGGTGCGCCAGCCGGGGTCAGCTCGGGGGCCGGGAACCAGGTGTCGAGCACCGTCGCGTCCGCCCCGGCACCGCCGGATTCCGGGTCGCTCACCAGCGTGGCCAGGCCGACAGCACTCGCGCCAGTTGCCTCAGGGTCGATCGCGGACTCAGTCACGGCCCACATGCTAGCCGCCGCGGCCGACGGCGCCGGCCCAGCTTCGTGATCATGACTTGCGGGCGAATAGATTCGGCCCTAAGTCATGATCACGAACTGGGGGCACAAGCTCTGGGGCGGGTGGGGCTGGTGTGGCCGGTGCGACCAGCGTGCGGGGCGGCAGCTAGTCGCCCAGCTCGGCGCGGCGGCGGGTGACGAACTCGTCCAGCTCGGCGCGGATGGCGTCGTCCAGCGGGGGCTGCTCGTACTCGGCCAGCTGCTTGGCGCAGATTTCGCCGGCCCGCGCGGCGGTGTCTTTGGCGCCGAGCTTGACCCAGCGCTCGTAGTTGGCCGTGGAGGACAGCAGCGGCCGGTAGAAGCAGTCCCGGAACCGCTCCATCGTGTGCGCCGCGCCGAGGAAGTGCCCGCCATGGCCGACCTCTTCGTGCGCGCCGAAGGCCAGCGACTCCTCGTCGATCTCCAGCGGGGTGAACTCGACCTGCAGCATGCGCAGCAGCTCGATGTCGATGATGAACTTCTCGTAGCAGCTAACCAGGCCGCCCTCCAGCCACCCGGCCGCGTGCATGACGAAGTTGGTGCCCGTCAGGAACGTGGGCAGCAGCGTCATCAGCGCCTCGTAGGCGGCCTGGGCGTCCGCGGTCTGGCTGGCGTTGAGCCCGCCGCCGGTGCGGAACGGCAGCCCGAAGTGCCGGGCCAGCTGGCCGGTGCACAGCAGCCCGATGGCCGACTCGGGGGTGCCGAAGCTGGGGGACCCGGACTGCATGTCGATGTTGGACAGGAATGAGCCGAAGATCACCGGGCAGCCGGGCCGGATCAGCTGGGCCAGCGCGATGCCGGACAGCGCCTCCGCCAGCTGCTGCACCAGCGCGGCCGGGATGGACACCGGGGACATCGCGCCCATCAGCAGGAACGGGGTCATGACCACAGCCTGATTGGCCGCGCAGTACTCGAACTGCGCGTCCAGCATGCGGTCGTCCCAGCGCAGCGGGGAATTGCAGTTGATCAGCGAGATGGTGGCCGGGGTCTGCTCGATCGACGCCCGGCCCTGGCCCGCGCCCGCGCCGCCGCCGAACAGGATCTCGGTCATCTTGATCGTGTCCGCCGCGTTCGGCCCGGACACCACGTTGCCCATGTAGATCTTGTCGGTCAGCGTCTGCAGCGCGTACACCATGTCGAGGTGCCGCGAGTCGAGCGGGGTGTCGTTGGGCTCGCAGATCACTCCCCCGGCCGAGTCCAGCTGCGGATACGACTGGGCCAGCATGGTCAGCCGCCGGAAGTCGTCCATGGTGGCTTCGCGCCGGACGTCGCCCTCGCGGACGAACGGCGCACCCGTAGACGCCGCTGAACACCATCTGGTCGCCGCCGATGTGCACAGTGTTGGCCGGGTTGCGGGCCTGCACGTCGAATTCCCGTGGCGCCCTGGCCACCTGTTCCAGGACGAAGTCCGGGTCGAGGAACACCACTTCGCCGTCGGTCTTCTGCCCGGCCCGGCGGAACAGCTCCACCGCCTCGGGCTTGGCGAACTGCACCCCGATCTCCGAGACGATGCGCCGCCAGCCGCTGTCCAGGACGCTGACGGCGTCCGGGGACAGGATCTCGTAGCGCGGCATCGTGTTACGGAACATCGCCACCTCGTTCCAGCTGGCCGGAGCCTCATTCTTGACCCTCCAGGCCCCGCTACGTAGCATCACATAGTAGAACAGAGTTCCGTAACATGGAACTGCGCCCGATACCGGGCGTGGTTCCAGGGAGCCCCCCGGAAGCACCCGGAAGTGCCGCGCGGAGCAGCCCAGGGCCGTGCCGGCCGAGCGAGAGGGATCAGTGTCCAGTCCCACCGGAACCCAGGCGGTTGACCGTGCCGCCCGGCTGGTCACCGAGGTGGTGCACGCCCCCGGGTCGGTCACGTTCACCGAGCTGGCCGCGGCCACCGGGCTGGCCAAGAGCACCACGTCCCGGCTGCTCGACGCGCTCGAGCGGGGCGGGCTGATCCGCCGGGACGGCGACGGCCGGTTCCGGCCCGGCGAGGTGTTCGTCCGGTACGCCTGGCAGGGCGGCCCCGAGGCCGGGCTGATCGAGGTCGCCCGCCCGTTCCTGGACCGGCTCGGCGAGCTCACCGGGGAGACCGTGAACCTGGGCGTGGCCCGTGAGGGCCTGGTCGAGCAGATCGCCCAGGTCGACAGCAGGTACCTGATCGGCGGCACGAACTGGCTCGGCCGCCCGGTGCCGCTGCACTGCGCCGCGCTGGGCAAGGTGCTGCTCGCCTATGACGCGGCCCAGCTGCCGCCGGGGCGCCTGGCCGCCCGGACGGCCCGGACCATCACCAGCCGGGCCGCGCTCGACGAGGACCTGCGCGAGGTGCGCCGCCGCGGCTACGCGGTCACCGATGAGGAACTCGAGCCGGGCCTGGTCGCGGTGGCCGCACCCGTGCTGCGCGACGGGGCCGTGGTGGTGGCCGCGCTGTCAGTGTCCGCGCCCGCCTGCCGGCTGCCCCGGGCCAGCATCGCCACGGTGGCCGCGCAGTGCGCCGAGCAGGCGGCCGCGCTGTCCGCTGTCCTCGGCCACCGGCCTGATGCCGCGCCGTCTCCAGCCCAGCCGCTCGCCAGACCACCCAGCAGACCACCCGCCAGGCCGCCTGCCCGGCCGCCCGCCCACAGAGCGCACGCCCAGAGAGAAGGTGCCGCGTGACACAGGAGGAGCTGCTCCGCCAGCTTTACGACTTCACCCTGGTGGGCAATGCCCCCGAGGTGCTCAGCCTGACGAACGCCGGCCTGGAGATGGGGCTGGGCCCGGAGACCCTGCTGTACGACGCGCTGATCCCGTCCCTGGAGGAAGTGGGCGCCCGGTTCGAGCGGGGCGACTTCTTCGTCCCGGAAATGCTCATCGCGGGCAAGGCCATGGCAGGCGCGCTGGAGATCCTGCGCCCGCTGCTGGCCGAGACCGGCGCCCAGGCGATCGGCACCATCGTCATGGGGACGGTCAAGGGCGACGTGCACGACATCGGCAAGAACCTGGTCAACATCATGTTCGAGGGCGCCGGGTTCCAGGTCATCGACCTCGGCGTGCAGGTCGCCCCGGAGAAGTTCGTGGCGGCGATCACCGAGCACAAGCCCGACATCGTCGGGTTCTCCGCGTTCCTCACCACGACCATGCCGATGTTCAAGGCGAACATCAACGCGCTGCAGAAGGCCGGGCTGCGCGACCAGGTGATCGTGATGGTCGGCGGCGCCCCGGTCACCCAGGAGTACGCGGACGTGGTCGGCGCGGACGGGTACGCGGCCGACGCGTCGGCCGCCGTGGTCCGGGCCAAGGAACTGCTGCAGCAGCGCCGCGCGATGACGCCGGCCTAGGCCCAGGGGGCACCCAGATGGAAACCGTCCTCCGGTCGGCCACGCGTGAAGTCACGATCAGCCCCGAGCAGCCGTTCTGCATCATCGGTGAGCGGATCAACCCGACCGGCCGCAAGATCTTCCAGGACCAGCTGCGCGCCGGTGACCTGTCCCGCATCGAGATCGACGTGGCCCAGCAGGTGGCGGGCGGCGCCATGGTCCTCGACGTGAACATGGGCGCCCCGCTGGCCGACGAGAAAGAGCTGATGGTGGCCGCGGTCAAGCTCATCCAGGGGCTGACCGACCTGCCGCTGTGCATCGACTCCTCGATCATCGAGGTGCTGGACGCGGGCCTGGCCAGCTACCAGGGCAAGGCGCTGGTCAACTCGGTCACCGCCGAGGACGAGCGGCTGGAGTCCATCCTGCCGCTGGTCAGGAAGTACGGGGCCGCGGTCATCGCGCTGCCCAACGACGAGGAGGAGATCCCGGAGGATCCCCGGCGGCGGCTGGAACTGGCCCGCAAGATCATCGACGTGGCCACCGGCCGGTTCGGCATCCCCATCGAGGACATCGTGATCGACCCGCTGGCCATGCCGGTCGGCGCGGACACCACGCTGGTCGGGAAGACCCTGGAGACGATCGCGCTGCTGCGCGCGGAGTTCGGGGTGAACACCACGCTGGGCGCGTCCAACGTCTCATTCGGCATGCCGGACCGGCACACGATCGGCGCCGCGTTCCTGCCGATAGCCATCAACAGCGGGCTGACCAGCGCCATCATGGACGCCCGGTCCCCGCAGATCGTCCGCTCGGTGCAGGCCGCCGACCTGCTGCTGGACCGCGACCCGTGGGGCGCCGCGTGGATCGCCGCACACCGCGCCCAGCAGGCCGCCACCCAGCAGGCGGCCACCCAGCAGGCAGGCGCCCGAGCAGGCAGGCGCCCAGCAGGCAGGCGCCCAGCAGGGAGCCACGTGACGACCGCGCAGGCCCGGGGAACCGGCCTGGCCGGCGCCGGGCCCGCCCGGGTCGATCTGCACTACGAGCCCAGCGGCCGCCGGGTCCGGGTGCCCGCCGGGGTGACCCTGTTCGACGCGGCCAGCTGGAACGGCATCGCGATCGACTCGACCTGCGGTGGCCACGGCACGTGCAAGAAGTGCAAGGTGCGGGTGCTGGACGGCGCGGCACCCCCGACCGCGCTGGACATCCGCGCGTTCAGCCCAGACGAGCTGCGCGACGGCTGGCGGCTGGCCTGCCGGGCGGAGGCCACCACCGACACCAGGATCGACGTACCCCCGCTGGTCACCCGGCCCAAGGCGGCCACCGTCGGGGTCGGCCGCCAGGTCATCCTGCGGCCCGCGGTGCAAAAGCGCTACCTGGAGCTGACCGAGCCCACGCTGGCCGACCAGCGCAGCGACCTGGAGCGCGTGCTGGACGCGCTGGACGACCTGGAGCTGCGCGCCGACCTGCACGCGGTGCGGGCCGTCGGACGGGCGCTGCGGGCCGACGACGGCAAGGTCACCGCGGTCATCGTGGACGACGCGCTGATCGACGTGCAGCCCGGCGACACCTCCGGGCGGCTGTTCGGCATCGCGTTCGACCTGGGCACCACGACCGTGGTGGCCACGCTGCTCGACCTGTCCACGGCCACGCCGGTCGCGGTGGCCTCGGCGCTGAACCAGCAGCAGCCGTTCGGCGCGGATGTGATCACCCGGATCAGCGCGACCATGCTGGACCCGGAAGCGCTGGGCCGGCTCACCGCGCTGGCCCACCAGACCCTGGCCGAGCTGGCCGCCGAGGTGTGCGTGGCGGGCGGCGTGGACCCGGCCGAGGTGTACGAGATCGCGCTGGCCGGCAACGCCACGATGACGCACATCGCGCTCGGCATCGACCCGGAGCCGCTCGGCGTCGCCCCGTTCATCCTGGCCACCCGCCTGCTGCCGGAGACGCTGGCCGCCGACCTGGGGGTCGCGGCGCACCCGCGGGCCCGGGCCGTGGTGTTCCCGCCGTTCGGCGCGTACGTGGGCGGTGACATCACGGCCGGCCTGCTCGCCTCGGGCATGGACCGGGACCAGCGGACCCGGCTGTTCATCGACATCGGCACCAACTGCGAGATCGTGCTGGGCAACCGGGACTGGCTGCTGGCCACCGCGGCGCCGGCCGGCCCGGCGTTCGAGGGCGCGGCCATCCGCTGCGGAATGCGCGCCTCGGACGGCGCCATCGAGGTGGTCACGATGACCCCGGACGCGCTGGAGCTGAAGGTCATCGGGGACGCCGAGCCGGCCGGGCTGTGCGGGTCCGGCCTGGTCGACGCGGTCACCGGGCTGGTCCGGCTGGGGCTGCTGGACTCGTCCGGGCGGCTGGTCAGCGAGCAGCGGGCGGCTGAGCTGGCGCCCGGGCTGGCCAGCCGGCTGACCCAGCTGGGTGCGGAGCGGGTGTTCGTGCTGCACTGGCTGGGCGAGGAAGGCAACGTGTCCCGGTCGGTCTACCTGTCCCAGCGGGACGTCCGCGAGCTGCAGTTCGCCAAGGCGGCCATCGCCACCGGCTGGCACATCCTGCTGGAGGAGGCCGGCCTGGCGGCCAGCGACATCCAGCAGGTGCTGCTGGCCGGGTCGTTCGGCAGCTACCTGTCCCCGGCCAACGCGATCCGGCTCGGGCTGGTGCCGCCCATCCCGGCCGTGCGCGTGGTCAGCGCGGGCAACGTGGCGGGCGAGGGCGCCAAGATGGCCCTGCTCAGCATGCGGGAGCGGGCCGCCGGCCTGGCCTTGCTGGAGGAGGTGAGGTATGTCGAGCTCTCCGATCGCGCCGACTTCAACGACCGCTTCGTCGACCAGCTCGCGTTCCCCGGCTGAGCCCCCGCTGGCCGCGGTCATCGCGTGCGGCGCCCTCGGCGGCCCGGTCCGCGAGATCGCCCGCCGCCGCGGCTGGCCTCTCGAGTTGCATTGCCTGCCCGCACTGCTGCACAACCGGCCAGCCCAAATAACCCCGATAGCCGAACGGCTTGTCCGGTCGGCTCAAGCCCGCGGCCTGCCGGTCGCCCTCGGCTACGCGGACTGCGGCACGTATGGCGGGCTGGATGAGCTGTGCGGCCGGCTGGGGGTGCGGCGGCTGCCCGGGCTGCACTGCTACGACCTGCTGGCCGGGCCGTCCCGGGTGGCCGCGCTGTTCGCCGCCGAACCGGGCACCTATCTGCTGACTGACTTCCTGGTGCGCAGTTTCCGCCGGTCGGTGCTGGCCGATCTCGGCCTGGACCGCCACCCCGAACTGTGGCCGGACTACTTCGGTCACTACCGCCGGGTGGTCTGGCTGGCCCAGTCCCCCGAGCCGTCGCTGGAAGCTGAGGCCCGCGCGGTGGCGGCCATGTTCGGCCTCCCACTCACGATCGTGCCCACCGGCACCGCCCGGCTGGAATACGAACTCGAGCGGCTGCTGGGCGAAGTGTCTGCAGAAACCGCTGTCGGCACGACCGTTTCCGCACACACTTCAGGATCTCAGGAGGTCGCGGGATGAACTGGGACGCTGACGGGCAGTACCTTGCGGCGTCGGGGATGGCGAAAGAGGCGGGATGGCGCGCGGCGGGCTGACCAGCGTCGCACCGCTGCTGGCCCACCCGCGCTACGAGGTGTTCCCGGCCTCCGGCGTCGAGGACCAGGTGGCCGAGTGGGTGCCCGCGGACATGACGGTGACCGTCACCGCCTCCCCGGCCAAGGGCCTGGACGCCACGCTCGACCTGACCGAGCGGCTGGCGGCCCGCGGCTACCAGGTAGTGCCGCACGTCTCGGCCCGGCTGGTCCGTGACGACGCGCATCTGGCCGGCATCGTGGCCCGGCTGCGGGCCTGTGGCGTGGACGACGTGTTCGTGCCGGCCGGTGACGCCGACCCGCCGGCCGGCCCGTTCCACAGCGCGCTATCGCTGATCACCCGGCTCACCGAGATGGGGCGGCCATTCGCGCGGGTGGGCATCACCGGCTACCCGGAAAGCCATCCCAAGATTGGCGACGACATCACCGTGCAGGCCATGTGGGACAAACGGCACCATGCCGCCTACATCGTCAGCAACCTGTGCTTCGACCCGGCCGTGCTGCGCGGGTGGATCGGGCGGATCCGGGCCCGCGGGGTGACCCTGCCGCTGTACGTCGGGCTGGCTGGCCCGCTGGACCGGGCCCGGCTGCTGCGGATGGCGGCCAAGGCGGGCGTGGCCGAGTCGGCCCGGTTCCTGGCCGGGCACACCGAATGGTTCCTGCGGCTGGGCACGCCCGGCGGCTACAGCCCGGACCGGCTGCTGGACCGCACCGGCACGGCGCTGGCCGCCCCGGCCAGCGCCGTGGCCGGCCTGCACCTGTTCACGTTCAACCAGGTCAGGCAGACCGAGGAGTGGCGGCGCGCGCTGGCCAGGCTGGCCAGCCAGCGCGCCGGGCGGGTGGCGATGTAACCCAGCCCGCACCGGGGCAGCACGGCCACCCGGCCGCACCCGGCCAGGTCGCGGTGGGTAGTCAGTAGAACTCCCCCAATACCGGGCAGAACGCCATCCACCAAAGGGCAGACCGACATAGGCTGTTCACTGCAACTGCCCCACGCAGTTGTCGTACGCAACGGGGTTCGTGCAGTAAATGCGGGTCATTGAGGAAACCGGGTGCGACGGGTGTACCAAGTGAACAGGGATCCAGCGGCAGCCGCGTCACGCGATCCCGGATGGCCTGCGTGCCAGGCCGCCTAGTGGAGTGGCCGCTGCGCTGCGGTCCCGTCCCGCCACTGGCCGATTCGTACAGCCCGCGGCCGGAGACCGGCCTCGGCGTGGTCGGCAAGCTGGATCCGGGTGACACCCTGATCCTGGCCCCGTCCGGCGAGGCCGGGGTGCCCCGGCTGGCCCAGTTCGGTGGCAGCGGCAAGACCCAGCTGGCCGCGGCCCTGGCGCACAGCCTGTGGGACAACCGCTCGGTGGACCTGCTCGTCTGGGTGACCGCCACCAGCCGGGACGCCATCCTGAACGCCTACGCGCTGGCTCTGGCCGACCTGAACGGGGCCGACCCGGAGGACGATCTGCTGACCGGCGCGCAGCGCTTCCTGGCCTGGCTGGCCAGTACCGAGCGGCGCTGGCTGGTGGTCCTCGACGATCTGGCCAGCCCGGCCGACATGGATGGCCTGTGGCCGGAGAGCAGCGAGGGGCGGGTCCTGGTCACCGCGCGCAAGGACGACACGCTGGCCGCGCCGGGCCGCCGGATCGCCAAGATCGGCTCGTTCACCGTGCGGGAGGCGCTGGCCTACCTGACGGCGCGGCTGTCCACCGACCCCGGCCAGCGCACCGAAGCCCTCGATCTGGCCACTGACCTGGGCTGCCAGCCGCTCCCGCTGGCGCACGCCGCCGCCGCGATGATCGCCACCGGGGCGAGCTGCCGGGATTACCGGGGCTGGTTCCACGACCGGCGGCAGCAGATGGTAGCCGGCTCCGGGCCGCTGTCCGACGTCCCGCGGCCCGGCATCACCGAGGTGACCTGGTCGCTGGCCATGGACCTGGCCGACCAGATCCCGCCGGACGGCTTCGCCCGCCCGATGCTGGCCCTGGCGTCGCTGCTGGACCCGGCCGGCATCCCCGGCGTCGTGTTCACCAGCCCGGCCGCGTGCGGCTACCTGACCGGCCACCCAGCCATGCCCGCCGACCCGGCGCAGGCCCGGGAGGCCGTGCACAACCTGGCCCGGGCTGGCCTGGCGACGATCAACCCGGCCAGCACCACCCGCACGGTCCAGCTGCACCCGCTGGTCCAGGCCATGACCCGGGGCATCATCCCGCCGCCGGAGCTGCAGCGCGCGGTCCGGTCGGCCGCGGACGCCCTGTGCCAGGCCTGGCCGGCCCAGGACACCCCGCCGCGGCTGGCCCAGGCGCTGCACGACTGCGCGGTGGCGCTCCAGGCGTGCAGCGGCGAACTGCTGTGGAAGCCAGACCCGCACCCGGTGCTGCAGCGCACCGGGCAGAGCCTGGCCAGCGCGGACATCAGCGGGCCGGCCATCGCGTACTGGAAGTCGCTGCTGGAGACGTCCAGCCGGGTGCTCGGGCCGGCGCACGCCCAGACGTTCCGCTGCCGGGACGGCATGGCCTCGGCCTACGAGGCCGCGGGCCGGGTGCCGGACGCGATCACGGTGCACGAGCGGACGCTGGCCGAGCGGCAGCGGGCGCTGGGCAACGACCACCCGGACACGCTGATCTCCTGCGGCCACCTGGCCCGCGCGTACGCGGCCGCCGGGCGGCACAACGACGCGCTGCCCATGTACGAGCGGGTCGTGGCGGACCGGGAGTGGGTGCTCGGCGCCCGGCACCCGGAGACCCTGGCCGCGCGCACCGACCTGGCCGCCGCCTACCTGGCCGCCGGGCGCGGTGACCAGGCGCTGCCGCTGTACGAGCAGACCCTGGCCGACCTGGAACGCGGGCTGGGCGCCACCCACCCGGAAACGCTGGCCGCCCGGTCCGGGCTGGCCCAGGCGTATCACACGGCCGGGCAGCTCAAGCAGGCCGTGCCGGCCTACGAGCGGACCCTGGCCGACCAGGAGAAGGCACACGGGCCGGATCATCCGGACACCATCAGCGCCCGGGCCGACCTGGCCTACGCCTACCGGACCGCGGGCCGGATGAAGCACGCGCTGCCGCAGTACGAGCGGGTGCTGGCCGACCGGGAACGGGTGCTGGGCACCTACCACCCGGAAACGCTGACCGCCCGGGGCAACCTGGCCAACGCCTACCTGGCCGCGCGCCGGGTCAAGGACGCGGTCCCGGTGTACGAGCGGACCCTGGCCGACCGGGAGATGGCCCAGGGCGGCGACGACCACGACACGATCACCGCCCGCGGCAACCTGGCCAACGCCTACCACTCGGCGGGCCGGCTCAAGGACGCGCTGCCGCTGTACGAGCAGACGCTGGCCGATTGTGACCGGGTGCTCGGCCCGGTCCACGAGGCCACGCTGACGTCACGGGCCAACCTGGGCTCGGCCTACCACGCGGCGCTCCGGCTGACCGATGCGGTCAAGGTGTTCGAGCGCACGCTGGCCGACTGCGAGCAGGCCCTCGGCCCGGATCACCCGCTGACCCAGGCGGTCCGCGAGAACCTGGACGCCGCCAACCGCACCTAGTGAGCCCGGGGGGACGACCCCCGGAACCCCCTGGCCGCCGGTTTAGCCGCGCTCCTTGAGGGCGGCTATGAGAGCCGGGATGACTTCGCTCAGGTCGCCGATGACGGCGTAGTCGGCCCGGGACACGATCGGCGCGCCCGGGTCGGTGTTCACCGCCACGATGTGCTTGGCGCTCGCGCAGCCCGCCATATGCTGGATCGCCCCGCTGATCCCGCAGGCCAGGTACAGCTCCGGGGTGATCTTGGTGCCGGTCTGGCCGACCTGCTGGGTGTGCGGCCGCCAGCCCTGGCTGGTGACCACCCGGGACACCCCGACCACCCCGCCGAGCAGGCTGGCCAGTTCCTCCAGCGGTGCGAAGCCGTCCGGCCCGCCGACCCCGCGCCCGCCGCCGATCACCACCCGGGCGGTGGCCAGCGACACCCCGCCGTCCGCGCCCGCCGAGATCTCGGCCCGGACGGCCAGGTCGGCCGGGGCCAGGTCCGGCTCGTGCACGTGCACGGCGGGCTCGGCCGGTGTGTCCACCTCGGCCGGCGGTACCGCGTCGGTGGCCACGGTGAACAGGGCGGGCAAACCGTCCAGCACGGCGTCCTCGATCAGCAGCCCGGCCCACCGCTGCCGGGCCACCGTGAACCCGCCGTCCGCGGCGGGTGCGGCCGACAGGCAGTTCGCGGCCATCGGCTGGCCGGTCAGCGCGCCCAGATGGGCCAGCACCTCGTGGCCACGGTCGGTGCCGGCCGCGACCACCGCGCCCGCCAGCACCACGCTGGCCAGGCCCTCCAGGGTCCGCGCCCAGGCCTGCGGCGCGTACCCGTCCACCGCCTCCGGCTCGATGACCTGCGCCTCGGTGACGCCAAACCGGCCCAGCTGGGCGGCGGGCACCCGGTCGGCCGGGCCGAACAGCACCGCGATCAGGCCAGGGCCACCGGCCGCCGGGCCGGCCAGCCCGCGGGCGAAGGTCAGCGCGCGCAGCGAGCTGTCAGTGGGCCCGGCCGCGTCCAGTTCGACGAGGCACAGCACGCTCATCGCAGGACGCTCATCTCATTGCCTCCCTCGCGGGCGCTTCGCTGGCATCGGCAGGCTGGGTGCCTCACTTCAGCACCCCTAGCTCGCTCGAGCAGGGCGACCAGCGCGGGCACCGCGTCGGCCCCGGTGCCCAGCACCGTGGCCTGCTGATGGGTGTCCTCCGGGACCCGGAGCGCCTGCTTGCGCAGGCCCTCGGGCTGCCACTGCGGCTCATACTGCTCGATGGCCGCCCGCTTGGCCCGCAGCCGCCCGGGCAGCGACGGGTACCTGGGCAGGTTGATGCCCTCTTTCACGCTGATCACCGCGGGCAGCGTGACCTGGAAGGTCTCCGCGCCCGCCGGGTTGTCGCGGCGGGCCCGGGCCTGGCCGCCGTCGATCTCCAGGTGCTTGATCCCGGTCACGCACGGCCAGCCGAGCGCGTGCGCGACCCGCACCCCCACCTGGTAGTCGCCGGTGTCGGCGGCCTCGTTGCCCATCAGCAGCAGGTCATAGCCGCTACCGGCCGCGGCCTGGCGGCGGGCCTCGGCGGCGATGGCTCCCGCGGTGCCGATCGGCCCCCACTCCCGCCCGCCGGATTCCAGCAGCACGGCCCGGTGCGCGCCCAGGGCCAGCGCGTCGCGCAGCTGCTCGGCCGCTTCCGGCGGGCCGAGGGTGAGCACCGACACGCGGCCACCGAGCCGCTCGGTGAGCTGGACCGCCTCTTCGACCGCGCATTCCTCGTGCGGGCTGATCGCGAACCCGGACATCCTCGTGTCCACGTCCTGCCCGTCCGGTGTGACCACGATCCGGCCGCCGACCTGTGGCACCCGCTTGACGCAGACCCCGATCTCCATCCCGGTCAGCTCCGCACCCGCGCGTTGTCCGGGTCGAACAGCGGCGTGGACCCGGCCACCGCCACGGTGACCGGGTACACCGTGCCGAAGCACTCGACCTGCAGCCGGTTCCCCTCGACCGCCTCGGCGGGCGGCAGGTAGGCCAGCAGCAGATGCTTGCCGACCGACGGCCCGGAGCCCGCACTGGTCACGTAGGACGGCCGGCCCTTGGCGTCAACCAGCCGCTCCCCGGCCGCGGACAGCACCGGCTCACCGCCCAGCATGTACCGGGCCTCGCCGCCGTCCGGCCGGTGGTCGTCCACGGTCAGCGTGCACAGCACGGCGGCGGGCGGCTCGGCCCGCTGGGCCAGGTAGGCGTCCTTGCCCACGAACGGCTGCGCCTTCACCCGGGGGCGGGTCATCCCCGCCTCGACCAGCGTGTAGTCGGCGGTCAGCTCGGCGCCGAAGGCCCGGTACCCCTTTTCCAGCCGCCCGGTGGTCCCGTACACGCCGATGCCCACCGGGACCAGCCCGTGCGGGCGGCCCGCGTCCCACAGCGCGTCCCACAGCCGGGCGCCCTGCTCCATCGGCACGTGCAGCTCCCAGCCCAGCTCGCCCACGTAGGAAATGCGCGACGCCAGCACGGTAATGCCTGCGACCTCTATCTCACGGCAGGTACCGAACGCAAACCCGTCGTGGCTCATGTCGTCCGCCGTGACTGACTGGAGCACGTCTCGGGCCCGCGGCCCCCACAGTCCCAGCGTGGCCTGGGCCGAGGTGAGGTCGGCCAGCGCGGCGGTGCCCTCGACCGGCAGGTGGCCGGTGAACCACTTCTTGTCGGACATGCCGGTGGCACCGCCGGTGACCACCCGGAACCGCTGATCACCGAGCCGCATGATGGTCAGGTCGCCCACGAAACCGCCCCGCTCGTCCAGCAGCGAGGTGTACACCACCCGGCCGGGACGCACGTCGAGCTGGGCGACGGCCACCGACTGGACCGCGTCCAGCGCACCGGGCCCGGTGATGTCGAAGATGGCGAACGCGGACAGGTCGACCAGCCCGCACGCGTCCCGCATGGCCAGGTGCTCGGCGTTGATGACCGGCGACCACCAGCGGGCATCCCACTCGGCCTCGCGGGGCATGAGCCGGCCGGCGTAGCGCTCCAGCAGCGGCTCGTTCGAGGCGTACCAGTGCGGCCGCTCCCACCCGGCCGTCTCGAAGAACACCGCACCCAGGTCGCGCTCGCGCTGGTAGACCGGGCTGAGCCGGACCGGCCGGCCGGACTCCCACTGCTCGGCCGGGTGCACGATGCCGTACATCTTGTTGAAGCCCTCGCGGGCCCGGTTCACCACGTGGGTCACGGTCTGCTGGGCCGGGTAGAACCGGGCCACGTCCGCCTCGAACACGTCGATCCCCGGGGCCTGGCCGGACATCCACTCGGCCACCGCGCGGCCGACCCCGGGGCCCTCCTTGATCCAGCTGGCCGCGGCCGACCACAGGCCGGCCACCTCGGGGGTCTCGCCGAGCAGCGGGTGGCCGTCCGGGGTCATCGAGATCAGGCCGTTGATCGCGTACCTGATGCCGACCCGCTCGTCGCCGAGCAGCTCGGGCATGAGCTCCAGCGCCTCGGCCAGCTGCGGGTCGAAGTCGTCCGCGGTGAACGGCAGCTCGGTCGGGGACAGCGCCGATTCCTCGATCGACGGGATCTCGTCCGGGGTGACGATGATCGGGCGGTGCGCGTACGAGCCCACCTCCATGTCGCCGCCGTGCTGCCGCTCGTACATGTTGGTGTCCACGTCGCGCACGATCGGGTAGGCGATCTCCCCGGTGGTGCCCGCGAACAGCGGGATCGGGCCGACGCTGATCATCTGGTGCACGAT
This sequence comes from uncultured Actinomycetes bacterium, assembly GCA_963711705.1. Classification (GTDB taxonomy): domain Bacteria; phylum Actinomycetota; class Actinomycetes; order Streptosporangiales; family Streptosporangiaceae; genus RYN-230. Next base: position 15,190 of record CAVQFM010000024.1, on the reverse strand, counting down.
CGGGGTCAGCGGCAGCCGGGCCCCGGCCATCCGGGCGATCCGCGGGCTCCACACGCCGCAGCAGATCACGCAGCTGCTGGTCTCGATGTCGCCGCCGGTGGTGCGCACCGCGGCGATCTGCGGCCGGCCCCGCGGGCCGGGCACCGTGTCAATGCCGAGCACCTCGGCCCCGGCCAGCACGTGCAGCGCGCCGGATTGCTCGGCCTCCTCACGCATCAGCGTGCCGGCCCGCAGCGAGTCGACCACGCCCACGGTGGGGAAGTGCGCGCCGCCCAGGATCACCGACTCGTCCAGGTAGGGCACCAGCTTGCGGACCTCGGCCGGCGAGATGACCTGCGCCGGGATGCCCCACGCGGTGGCGGCGGTGCAGCGCCGCCGCAGTTCGGCCATCCGGGCCGGGGTCCGGGCCACCTCGATCCCGCCGCTCTGGGTGAACACCCCCAGCGCCTGGTACTGCTCGGTGCTGTCCTGGGTGAGCTCCATCATCATCTTCGAGTACTCGATGGGGAAGATGAAGTTGGAGGCGTGCCCGGTCGAGCCGCCCGGGTTCGGCATCGGCCCCTTGTCCACCAGCACCAGGTCGCGCCAGCCGAGGCGGGCCAGATGGCAGGCCAGGCTGTTGCCCACGATGCCCGCGCCGATGATGACCGCGCTGGCCCGGGCCGGTGTCTGTGTCATGCCGCTGATCCGCCAATCCTGTCGTCCCGCCCCGGGTGCGAGGCGAGAGTTGCCTCGGCCCCGCCGCCCGGCAAACTCGGGCGGCGGGGCCGAATGCAGCCGTACCCGGCCTGCGCTACTCGACCGGGATCTCCTTGTTGATCAGTTTCAGGTCGATGCCCTGCCTGCCGCGCACGATCCGGGCCACGACGTAGATCACGATCGCCAGCACGTACATGGCGCCCATGTAAATGAGTGAGTTGTGACTGTTCACGAAGTAGTTGTCGTTACTGAGCCACTCGTAGAGGTTGAAGACGAGCAGCCCGATCGTGACGACCCCGGCGACTGGGACGATCGGCACTCCGAGGATCTTGATCCGGCTGGCCGGCGAGGCGCGCCACAGGTCCGGCTTGACGAACGGCAGCAGCACCACGGCTATCGCGCTGAATAGGTAGGTCACCGCGATGACCAGGGTGGCGTCCAGCGTGTAGGACCGGAACGTGGTCGAGTAGGCGTAGATCGCGGCCAGGCCCGCCGCCGGGAGCAGCATCAGGATCAGCGAGTAGACCGGCACCTTCCGCCGCTCGGAGACCTCGGCCGCCCGGTCGGGCAGCACCCGGTCGAACGCGGCCGCGAAGATGACCCGGGTCGAGGACAGGAACAGCGTGCCGACCCAGGCGAAGAACCACAGGCTCAGCACCAGGATCAGGATGACCTGGAACGCCGTGTTGTGCACCAGCCAGCCCGCGAACATGAACGGGTAGGGCCAGATGCCGAACTGCGGCGTCAGGTTGTAGTCCAGCGAGTTGAGGTTCTGGTAGAAGCCCCAGCCCACGGTCTTGGCGATCAGCAGCAGGAAGATGACCGTGAGGATGACTGTCAGCCACAGGCCCGCGAACATGCCGGTGAACACCCGCCGGAAGTCACTGGCGCCGCGGATCTCGCCGTAGAGCGTGCTCCCCCAGTTCGGCCACAGGAGGAAGAACATGAAGGCCGGCACGAGCAGCATCGTCGGCCCGAGCGGGCCGAAGCCGAACGGCGACGTGGTGTACCCGGCCTTCGCGGCGGCGACGTTCGTCGCGGCATAGGCGTTATGCACGCCGAACAGCTTCTGGCCCTCGAGGTTGAACGAACTCACAAAGCTGGCGTGCGAGCTGAACAGGAGCAGGACCACGACGACCGCGAACCCGATCATGCCGCCGATGAAGCACCACCGCTGGATCCGGGCGTAGCCCGCCATGCCGAGCGACACCAGCACACCGGCGATCGCGATCGTGATGAGCGTGACGATGAAGATCCCGTTGTTGGTGCCGAACCACGCGGCGCCGCCAGCCGGCCAGGTCCATTTCAGGGTGGCCCAGAGCGGCTGGAACAGCTGGACCGAGAGGATGTTCCCGTAGATGGGCGCCCACAGCCACAGGATGAACCACCACCCGGTGGCGGCCATCACGAAACCGAGGCCGCTGCCCAGGATCCGGCTCTGCCAGACGTAGTCACCACCTGCCCGCGGGATCGTCACGATGAGCCCGGCATACGCGATGACCAGGAACGACACCCAGACACCCGAGATCAGGACGGCCGTGATGAACTGGCCCTTGGGGAAGGCCGGCCCGGCGAAAGTGAACTCGTAGATTCCCAGGGTGACGAAGTTGGTGGCCAGGCACGCATAGATGATCGAGTCCCGGACGGACCAGCCACGGACCAGGCCGGTGGCTTTGCGCAGGAAGAGTGTTGGCGACTCGCCGCCAATTGCTTCAGTTGCCATGCTCATCTCCCGGTTGGGGGGCTTTTGGGTGGCTAGGCAAGCCTATTGCGCCCCCCCTCGCTTGCCGGTGGGAATCAGCCATTCACCAGAAGGTACTTAGTGACCTTCCCCTTCTTTGCGTTCAGTTCGAGTACCGCGCCCTGCAAGACGCCGTCCCCGTAAACGCTGCCCGGATTGATGGCCAGGGTCCGGCCCATCCGCTTGATGCCGCGGCTCTCGTGGATGTGACCATGCACCGAGAGCATCGGCTGGTAGCTGTTGATCGCATCGCGCACCGCGGTCAACCCCACCGGCTTCATCACCGCACCGCCGTGCGTGGGCCGCAGCGTCTCGTCCAGCGCGGGCGCCTCGTCCAGGCCGGTCCCGTAGGGCGGGGCGTGGAAATTGAAGATCGCCCGCTCCATGTCCGGGATCTGGCTGACGACCGCGTCTATCTTTTCCTTGAGCTGCTCCTCGGGAGCCTCACGGAATGTGTTCCACGGCGTCGGGTTGGTCCAGCCCATCGAGACCAGGTGGAAGCCGTCGAGGTCGAGGGACTTGGCCTCGCCGAAGGTGACGTTCGGCGAGGCCTCGATGATGTCGTCGATCTCCCAGAATGTCGTCGTTCCCGCCGTTGAGGATGCACGGGATGTCGCCGCCGCCCAGCTTGGTGTCGGCCATGTCCAGCCACCGGTCCAGGGAGCGGGTCATCTCGGTGTTGAACCGGCGGTCCACCGCGCCCTCTTCGTCGCTCAGGGCCTGCAGCTCATCGGGGCTGACCAGGGCCGGGTAGTGCCCGGCGTTGCGGATCTTCTTCTCTACCTCTTCGAGCTCGGCCCTGGTCTCCATCCGGATCGTCTCGCCACGCACGGTGGCCTGCCAGGACCCGCCGCGCTCGACGATCGGCACCATCACCTTGCCGGTGACGTCGCCGCCCAGGACGACCAGATCGGCCTTGTAGAAGGCGGCTGCGTTCAGGAACTTCCGCCAGCAGACCTCGCTGCCGTGAATATCAGTGGCGAAGAAGACTCTCACGAGATCACCACGCCCTCCTCGCGCACCCGACCGTGCCGCGCTCGTTTGCTTTTTTCCGCGCACACGAGATTTCCCAGCGCCGTGTGCAACGCCAGTGCGCCCTGTGCAACGTCTAGCATCCGGCCGAAACCGGCGTCAAGCCGCGCAGAGCGAATTAATAGCCCATAGCCGGATCGTGCCCTGGACCAGGCGGGCCAGGACCGGACCGGGCTGGTCAGCGGTCGACTTCCTCCGGCAGTTCGTACCAGCGGACCCGGTCACCCACGTTGGCGCGCAGCTTCCACTTCATGGTCTTCGGTGCGGCTTCGGCGATGTCCAGCAGCTGCCGGGCCTGGGCCAGCGGGTCGTAGGAGGCCTGCGGTGGCACCAGCCCGGGCTTGTCGGCCAGCAGACCGGGGAGCTTGGCCAGGCTGCCGGTGACCGTCCGCCACCAGCCCCAGTCCGCCCCCAGCACCTTGCTGAACCGGTCAGTGTCGATGGCCGGCGGGGCGCCGGTACCGACCGGCAGGCCGGATAGCAGGTGGAAGATGTCCCGCGCGTCCTTCTCGTTGAGCTCGACGATCTGCAGCTTGGACAGCAGCACGTCGACCGAGTTGACAGTGAGCGGCAGCCGCCCGTACGAGGGCCGGAAGTCCAGGGTGTGGCACATGGTCAGCTGGTTCACCATCACGTCCATGGCCCGCCCGGACGGGGTGGTGAAGTACATCTGCCGGTCACCGTTGAGGTTGTTGAACCGCCGGTCCGGCTCGCAGCTGTTGTCGGCCAGCCAGGCGGCCACATCCTTGCGTCCTTTGCTCAGGCAGGCGAAGTCCATGTCCTGATCACGCCGCAGCCGGGGCGGGAACTCCGGGCAGAGCACCCGCACGGCCAGCCCGCCGAGGAGCTTCAGGCCCAGGCCCGCGTCGGCGGCCGCGCGGGCCAGCCCGAGCGCCTCGGGAAGTGGATCGTGCACGGATCCGACGGTCAGCTCATCAGCGGTTTCGGCCATGACGGGCCTGCTCTCATTCGTCGGAGGCGCCCGCCTGCGCCGCGGGCCCCTGCATTCTGCGCAACTCGGTTAGGAGTATGCCACGCGCAGCACTCATGGCAGTTGACGCACAACCGGCAAATTGGTCATTCTGGGTTGCATGAGCGCGAATGCGGTTGCGGGTACCGCAACCTATCAGTCAGCCGAGCGGGTGCTGGCGCTGCTCGCGACTTTTGAAGACGGCCGCCCGGAACTCAGTGTGACAGAAATCGCCGGTTCCCTGGGCGTGCACAAGTCAACTGCCTCGCGGCTGGCGGCCACGCTGGAGCGGACCGGTTTCCTGGCCCGCTCCGGCAAGCGGTACCGGCTCGGCGTGGAGATCATCCGGCTGGGCGCGCTCGCGCTGCACAGCGCCGACATCGTGAGCCGGCTGCAGCCGGCCATGGAGAAGCTGTCCCAGCTGACCGGGGAGACGATCAACCTGGCCATCCCGGCCGGGACCGAGATCCTGAACGTGGCCGAGGTACCGAGCACGTTCATCCTGAGCTGCTCGGGCGGCTGGATCGGCCGCCGCACCAGGCCGCACGCGGTGGCCAACGGCAAGGTGCTGCTCGCCTTCGGCGCCCTCCCGCTGCCCGGCCCGGGCAGCCTGGAGCGCTACACCGAGCACACGATCACCACGGACGAGGCGCTGCAGGCCGACCTGGCCCGGGTCCGCCGGAACGGTTACGCCACGGCTGTCGCGGAGCTGGAAGATGGCCTGGTCGCCGTGGCCGCCCCGGTGTCCGGCCCGGCCGGCGATTGCGTGGCGGCGCTGTCCATCTCCGGGCCGGCCTACCGGATGCCCCCGGACAAGCTGGACGAGCTCGGCCGGCTCTGCGCCGCGTGCTGACGCGCCGCGCACAACGGAGGGATACCAAGGCATGGACGAGTACCTGCTGTTCATCGGGGGCGAATGGCGGCCGGGGCGGTCACCCGCGGTCAGCGCCACCAGCCCGGCCACCGGCCAGGATTTCGCCTCGGTGGCCACCGCGGACCCGGCGGACGTGGACGACGCGGTCCGTGCGGCGGCCGCGGCCCAGCCCGGCTGGGCCGCGCAGTCCGCGTTCGACCGGGCCGCGTGGTGCGAGCGGATCGCGGTCGCGGTCCTGGGCCGCCGCGAGGACCTGGCCCGGGTGCTCACCCTGGATCAGGGCAAGCCGCTGGCCGAGGCGTATGACGAGGTCGACGAGCTGGCCGAGTACTTCCGGATGGCGGCCGCGGACGCGCGGCGGATGGACGGCGCGTTCCCGCCGTCCATCTCGGCCGGCCGCCGGGTGATCACCGCCCGGGTCCCGCTCGGCGTGGTCGGCGTGATCAGCCCGTGGAACTGGCCGTACACCATGGGCGCGGAGCTGTTCGCGCCCGCCCTGGCGGCCGGCAACGCGGTGATCTGGGTACCCGCCCCGACCACCAGCGCGTGCTGCGCGGTGCTGACCGAGATCATCGATGCGGCCGGGGTCCCGGCCGGGGTGTTCAGCTTCGTGCCCGGCCCCGGGCCGGTGGCCGGGGACGCGCTGGCCGGCCACCCCGGGGTGGCCGGGATCGGCTTCATCGGGTCGGTGGCCACCGGCGGGCTGGTCGCCGCGCGGGCCGCGGGCAAGACACAGCTGCTGGAGCTGGGCGGCAACGGCCCGATGGTGATCCTGGACGACGCCGACCTCGACCTGGCCGCCGAAGCGGCGCTGGAAGCGGCGTACCTGTGCGCGGGCCAGAGCTGCACGGCGGGCGAGCGGTTCCTGGTGCACGCCGCGGTGCGCGCCGAGTTCGCCGATCGGGTGGCGGCCGCCACCCAGCAGCAGGTCCGGCTGGGCGACCCGTTCGACCCGCAGACCACGATGGGCCCGCTGAATAACGAGGCGACCGCGGAAAAATTCGACCGGCACGTGGCCGACGCGGTGAGCCGGGGGGCCAAGCTGCTCACCGGCGGGCGGCGCGCGGGCGGCTTCCCGACCTCGCTGTACGCCGAGCCCACCGTGCTGGACGGGGTGAGCCTGGACATGGAGATCGCCACCGAGGAGACGTTCGGCCCGGTGGTGCCGATCATCGAGGTGGCCTCGGCGGCTGAGGCGCTGGAGCTGACCAACTCGGCGCCGTTCGGCCTGACCGCGGCGGTGTTCACCGCCGATCTGGAGCGCGGCCTGGCCTTCGCCGAGCAGGCCCGGGCCGGCTGGGTGAACATCAACTCCTCCACCAACCTGTGGGAGTCACACCTGCCGTTCGGCGGCCGGGCCGGCTCGGTCAGCGGGCGCGGGCGGGTCGGCGGCCGGTTCGCGATGGAGTCGTTCACCGAGCCCAAGACGATCCTCTACCCGGCCCCCCGGCTGGGCGGGTAACCCCCGGGCGGCTGGGGCGGCCCAGCAGGCTGGTTCGGCCCGGATCAGCTTGCCCGCTGCGCAGCTTGCCCGCTGCGGTCCGCTTGCCTGCTGCGCACCGGCGTCGGCCTGCCCGCTGCGGCGCCCGCGTTCCCGGCGGCCGTCGGGGCGCAGGCCGAGGAGCGTGAGCAGCACGATCAGCGCGCCGCCGCAGCAGATCGCCGAGTCGGCCAGGTTGAACACCGGCCAGTGCGGCAACTGGAGGAAGTCGACCACCCAGCCACGCAGCGGTCCCGGGCCGCGCGCGAGCCGGTCGGTGAGGTTGCCCAGTGCCCCGCCGAGCAGCAGGCCGATCGCCACCGCCCAGGGCGTGCTGGCCAGCGTGCGGGCCATCCGCAGGATGGCGACGATCACGGCCACCGCGACCAGCGTGAACAGCACCGTGTATCCGCCCGCGCCGAGCGAGAACGCGGCTCCTGGGTTGCGCAGGTAATCCAGCCGCAGCAGCGAACCGACCACGTTCACCGGCTTGTTCTCGGTGAGCGTGGCCACCACGATCACCTTGCTGATCACGTCGGCCGCGTAGACCAGCGCGGCCACCGTGATCAGCACGCCCACCCGCCGGGGGCGGCTGCCGTCCTCGTCCCCCATCACGCCGCCACGCTACCTCACCTCTACCGGCTGATTTCGTCCTGCCAGGCGAAGGCGAGGGGGGTGGCCGCGGTGAGGTCGATGGCGGGTTCCACGGTGGAGTAGGACTGCACGTTGTCCTGGAACACCGCCTTGTGCCCGTTGTAGGCGGCGTACCTGACGTTGCCCGGGCCGTTCGCGCTGCAGGGCTGCATGTTGGGCACGGTCCCGGTCGCGGCGAACGAGTTGGGGCCCTCGACTGCCGCCCCGGCCAGCACCGGCTCCCGGCCGTCGTGCGAGCCGACCAGGTTGGTGATCTGGTGCTGCATGCAGTCCGGGAACACACTGCCGTCCCCGACGATCAGCGACACGCCCCAGGCGTTGCTGCCGAGGATGTCATCGAGCCAGCGCTGGGCCCAGCCCGCGTAGACCGGCTGGCCGGCCAGCGCGTCGTACTCGTCGGCCATCACGGTCAGCCCGGCGCCGTGCGTGGTGGTGTCCCACTGATCCCAGGCGAACCCGAAGCGGAACGGGTCCTTGCCCGCGATGTGGATGCCCTCCTCGATCTGCCCGCGCAGGTTGCCCAGCAGCTGAGCCGGGGTCACCGCCAGCCCGGGCACGTGCTGGGCCCGGATGGCCAGCGTCAGCTCGTAGTCGGCCAGCGCGCTCACGTCGTACAGGTTCAGCGTGTCGGACAGTGCCTGCTTGCTGTGGATCCACGCCTTGGCCCAGGCCGCGGCGCCGCGCAGGTAGGTCGCGGACGAGCGGACCGGCAGCCCGGCCGGCAGGCCTGAGTGGCCGGCCTGCTGGAGCGCGCGGGCCAGTTCGGTGGCGCCCAGCATCATGTCGTCGCGCCAGCTGGTCTCCGGGTAGAAGTCCCACGGGATGGCCGTCATCAGGTGGCCCTTCCAGTGCGGGTCGGCCAGCGCGTAGATGGTCTCCGCGGAGCGCAGGCAGCCATCGGCGTACCCCGGGTCGGTGCGGTGCAGCACCTGGTAGCACAGGGCGAAGTCGGCGGCCAGCGCCGGCCAGGTTCGGGCTGATCTTCGCGCCCGGCTTGCCTGCCCGGAACACTGGCGGGTGCCGGATGTAGACATAGTGCGGGTTGGTGCCCTTGTAGTGGTCATCGGCCTGGGGCAGCCGCCAGAATGTCATGATCGCCGAAGTAGGTGCTGTTCGCCTCGCCGGTGCCTACCTCGTAGTACAGCGTCCGGGTCTTCTGGTGCCACATGTGCTGCAGGAAGTCCAGGCCGAACTTGACCTCCCCGGTAAAGTCGGCGCCGGACCCGGCGCCCATCTGCCGGGGGAACGCCGCCACGCCCTGCAGCAGCATGGCCTCGGTGTAGCTGGTGGTCTCGACGAAGTGCAGGTAGTCGCCGGCGTCGAACCAGCCGCCGGTCGCGTTGATCCGTACGCCGGTGGCGTACTTGGCCAGGCTGCCCTTGAAGTTGCCGTTGTCATCGACCGGCGGGGTGCGGTAGGTCATCGCGCTGGCGTCGTTGAGGTGACCAGGCGCGGTGCGCAGCGCGGTGCGGATGAAGTCGGGACCGTCCCGCTCGTTCTGGTAGAAGTACAGCGCGTTGGCCAGTGGCCGGGCATAGAGCTGCGCGGCCGGGCCGACCTGGAACCACGGCGAAGCGGCCGACGGGTCGTTGAGCAGGCCGACCCGGTAGTGACCCGGGGCGTGCAGCCCGGAGAACCGTGCGGCCAGCACCCAGCCGTAGCGCTTGCTCCACGAGCCGAGGCTGCGGCCGGTCACCCCGGACGCGGCCACCTGGCAGGACCCGGCCCGGACCACCACCCAGCGCAGCCCGCCCGCGGGCGGCTTGGCCTTGGTCATGATCTCGGCCACCTTGGCCGACCCGGCCGGGTAGCCGACCTGATCGACCCGGATGGCCGCGGCCGGCCCGGCGGCCGCCTTCCGGTGCGAGCCGGTAGCCAGCACCGACCGGGGGCTGGGGGCGTGGCAGATCTTCTGCACCGCCGACCCGCTGGCTGCGGCCACCGCCGCGGTGGGGCTGAGCAAGGCCGCCACGGCCACCCCGGCCGTCGCCGCGCACGCGAAGGGATGGGTCAGCCAGGCGAAACCGCGCCGTCGAGGATCCATCGCCAAAACGTAAGCCCGCGACACCCCCGCCCACAATGGGCCAAACCCATCAGTGCGGTGACTTTCTGCCCGCCGGAAGGGCACAACCCACCGCACTCATCGGGTCGCCCGGCGGAATCCCATCAGCGCGGTACACCGTGGGTGCTGGGACGCCCCCAACGCACCGCACTGACCAGAGGCACCGCAGTGATGTGGAGGTGTGTACGGGCCAGCGGGGCCGCTGGGGTCAGTGGGGCCAGTGGGACCTGGGCTCCGGGCCGGCGGACGGCTGGGCGGGGCCAGGGGCAGCCGGGCGGCGGAGTCCGGGTCAGGGGCGGGTGATGACCTGGAGGGTGGCCAGGGTGGGGTCGGCGGCGTAGGCGATCCGGCCGCCGTCGGCCTGCGCCGCGCGCAGCGCGTCCAGCGCCGCCGCGGTGATCACCTCGCCCGGCGCGAGCACCGGGACGCCCGGCGGGTACGGCGCCACCAGCTCCGCACTCACCCGGCCGACGGCGGCAGTCGCGGCGAGAGTTTCGTTCGGGGAAAAGAAGGCTTCCCGCGGTGGCAGGGCCATCTCGGGCACCACGGTCCAGGCGGCCGCCGGGACCGGCAGCCGGGGCGTGCCCCGGTGCCGCTCGATGATCCGGATGAGGGTCTCGGTGAACCGGGCCACGTGGGCCTCGTCGTCGGCCAGGGTCACGATCGGGATGATCGTGTCCCGGTCCGCGCTCTCCACCGGCATTCCCGCCGCGACCAGGTCGGCTTCGACCGCGATGCCGTGCGCGCCGGTGCCGGCCAGCAGCACGGTCAGCTTGGCCGGCTCGACCCCGGGGCCGTCCAGCACGTCCAGGCCGGGGACTTCGCGCAGCCGCCGCCGGGCCGCGGTCACCGTGCGGAGCAGCCGGGCGCACAGCTCCTTGCCGTCGCGGGCCAGCAGCGCCCGGGCCGCGTCGGTGCTGGCCATGATCGCGCCGGCCGGGCTGGTGGTGTGCGTGGCCTCGAACGCCCGGTCCAGCCGCGCGGCATCCAGCCGCCCGGTGCGGGCCAGTACCAGCGCGGCCTGGGTGTAGGCGGGCAGCGCCTTGTGCGCGCTGGTCACCATGGCATCGGCACCCGCGGCCAGCGCGTGCGGCGGCAGGTCCGGGTGGAAGCCGAGGTGCGCGGCCCAGGCCGCGTCCACGATCAGCGGCACCCCGGCCGCGTGCGCGGCGGCGGCGTGCCCGGCCAGGTCGCCGGTGGTGCCGACGTACGAGGGATCACCGAGGAACACCGCGCAGGCCGCCGGGTGGCGGGCCAGCGCGTCGCGGACCGCGCTGACCGGGACCGGGCCGGGCAGCCCGGTGGCCGGGTCCACCTCGGGCAGCACCCACACCGGCTCCAGCCCGGCCAGGACCAGGCCGAGCAGCAGCGAGCGGTGCAGCAGCCGGGTGACCACGATCTGCTGCCCGGGCTGCCCGGCGGCCAGCGACAGGGCCTGGTTACCATGCGTCGAGCCGGCCACCGAGAACCGGCACCAGTCCGCGCCCCACAGCTGGGCCGCGCGGCGCTCCCCCTCCTGGAGCAGCAGGTCCGCGTGCTTGATGCTGTCCAGCCCGCCGTACAGCGGCGCGTCGCCCGCGGTGACCGCGCCGGTCAGGTCGGTGCGCTGCTTGTGCCCGGGCACGCTCATCGGGGTGAGCCGCCCGTCCTGGGCCTGCGCGGTGAACGTCAGCCAGGCATCCAGCAGCGGCGCGTCCGCCCGCAGCCCGCGCGGGTCCCGGGGGTCGGTCATGTGTGCTGCGGCTGGTGCCGGTAGAACGGCACGTGCTCGGGCGGCAGCGGGGTGTTGCCGAGGATCAGGTCGGCCGCCTTCTCCGCGGTCATCATCACCGGGGCGTAGATGTTGCCGTTGGTGATGTACGGCATGACCGAAGCGTCCACGATGCGCAGCCCGTCCAGGCCGTGCACCCGCATGCTGCCCGGGTCGGTGACGGCGTCCGCGCCCGCGCCCATCTTCGCGGTGCACGACGGGTGCAGCGCGGTCTCCGCGTCCCGGCGGACCCAGTCCAGGATCTCCTCGTCGGTGGACACCGACGGCCCCGGGGACAGCTCACCCGCGTTGTACTCGTCGAACGCGGACTGGTTCAGGATGGTCCGGGTGACCCGGATGGCCTCGGCCCATTCCCGCCGGTCGGTGGGGGTGGACAGGTAGTTGAACCGCAGCGCCGGGTGCTCGTCCGGGTCCCGGGAGACGATCTTGACCGTGCCGCGCGAGTCGGAGTACATCGGGCCCACGTGCACCTGGTAGCCGTGGCCGCCGGCCGGCTGTGAGCCGTCGTAACGGATGGCGATGGGCAGGAAGTGGTACATCAGGTTCGGGTAGGCCACCTCGTCGTTGCTGCGGATGAACCCGCCGCCCTCGAAGTGGTTGGTGGCGCCGGGGCCGGACCGCAGGAACAGCCACTTGGCGCCGACCAGGGGCCGGTTGCGGTACTTCAGCGCCGGGGCCACCGACACCGGCAGCTTGGACCCGTACTGCACGTAGACCTCGAGGTGGTCCTGCAGGTTCTCACCCACCCCGGGCAGATCGGCGACCACGTGGATGCCCAGGTCGCGGAGGAACCCGGCGCTGCCCACCCCGGACAGCTGGAGCAGCTGCGGGGTGTTGATGGCCCCGCCGCACAGGATGATCTCGCCCCCCCGGACCAGCCGGGACGGCCCCCGGCGCTGTGGGGTGCCGCCCTGCCGGTACTCGACGCCGACCGCGCGGGTGCCCTCGAACAGGATCCTGGTGGCGTAGGCCCGGGTGGTGACTTCGAGATTCTTCCGCTTCAGCACCGGGTGCAGGTAGGCGCGGGCGGCGCTGAGCCGGCGGCCCCGGTGGATGTTGCGGTCGAAGGCGGCGAAGCCTTCCTGCTGGTAGCCGTTGACGTCCGCGGTCAGCGGGTAGCCGGCCTGCTGCACCGCGGTGAAGAACGCCTGGAACAGCGAGCCGGTGGCGGGCCCCCGCTCCAGGACCAGCGGGCCGCTGCCGCCGCGGTACTCATCCGCCCCGGCCAGGCAGGTCTCCATCTTCTTGAAGTAGGGCAGGCAGTGCGCGTAGTCCCAGTCCGCCATCCCAGGGTCGGCGGCCCACCGCTCGTAGTCCATCGGGTTGCCGCGCTGGAAGATCATCCCGTTGATGCTGCTCGACCCGCCGAGCACCTTGCCCCGGGCGTGGTAGACGCGGCGGCCGCCCAGGTCCGGCTCGGGCTCCGACTCATAGCCCCAGTCGTAGAACTTGTTGCCGATGGGGAAGGTCAGCGCGGCCGGCATGTGGATGTACACGTCCCACGGGTAGTCCGGCCGGCCCGCCTCCAGGACCAGCACCCGGTTACCGGGATCGGCGGACAGCCGGTTGGCCAGGGCACTGCCAGCACTGCCACCGCCGACGATGATGAAGTCATACTCAGTCAAGGAGGGCACCACCATTGGGTGAGGGGCTAACCGGTCACAGCCTGCCAGGTGAGACCGGCACTCTGCCACCGGGACGGCAACGGCGCGCCTGGCCTGGCCCGCGGCGGTCAGCGGCGGCGCCCGGCCCGGCCGCGGCGGCGCTACGGGCGTTATCCACCTGTAACCCGGTTCCTGTCATACTGCGGTGCCGGTTAGCCGTCCTTTTCATGCCGGAAACTATGGCGTGCACAGCTAACCTGCGGGCGCGTGAGCCTAGCCATGCTCCCGGCCGGGAGTGATGAATGAGCCGACGTGCAATTGCCCTGCTGCTCTCACCGCTGGGCCTGGTAATTATTTCGGTTGGCCGGCTGCTGATCATTTCGGACTACAACACCACGACCGCGACCGCGGTGGCGTCGTCCACGGGCTACGTCAATACGCTGCTGGGCACGCTCATACCACTGGTGCCCGCGTTCATCCCGTACATAGCCTTACTCCTGCTCCTGCTGCGGCAGTTCGTGCTCAGCATCATAGCCTTTGCGTTCACCGCCTTCATCGCGCCGACTCCATTCGCAAAACAGACCACACGGTACGTGGTACTCTCGGACACCCGGCAGCTGTTCGCGCAAATGCTGGACCACTGGCCTTTTGGCCTGGCCATAACCGTTATTGCCGCTGCTGTGATCGGCGTCGCGGTCTGGATATATCTAGGCAGCGCAGCTGAAGCGCTGGCCGCCCTGCTGGTGCTGGCGATAGTGGTCACCCTGCTGTTCACTCCCCTGGTGGCGAACCTGCCCGGGCTCTATCAAGTAAGCAGCAACGACAAGCAGATCATTACCCAGATCTCCGGGCCCCATCCGTCCCGAATGGTTGTCACCCTCCTGATAATTCTTGCCCTGCTCGTTCTCCCTTATATTACGACTCCGCAGGGCGCCGTCACGGCAGCGGTGGCGGCAGTTGCGGCCCTTGCGCTATTCCCATACGTGACTAATTTCTACCCAACGCGCGGCGGCAACTACTATGTGAATGCTGTGCGCACGCCCTGGCTGCCACCAGAAAAGATCACGACCAGTAGCGGGCGTGCCTACTATGGCTATGTCCTCGAAGCGACCACCAAGTGGTTCACCGTGCTCCGGTCCAAGAACCGGAAGATTGTCTATATACCGGCCAAGGATGTCATCCGCCGGTCACCGTGCGAGCCCGCCGTGCAGGCCCAGGACGATCGCATCACGCAGCCGATCGCCAACACCTTCTACCAGCCATCTGCGCATCTCAAGGTGTGCGCGGACAGCAAATATCTCAAACACCATGTAAAGCGGCATACCCCAGTAAAGAAGGCCAATCGCCATCCCCGGAGACCCACCCGGGTACCGCCCAGCAGCGACCGGGCGACGGCCACCACCGCGGTGCCCCTGGCGGGCCGGGACCGGCGCGTCGGGTGACGGCCAGCCGCCCTGGTGCCAGGGGACGGCGGCGGCAAGGTTAACCTGCGGGGGTGGTGAAGCCAGAACCCCCGCCCCGCCCCGCGACCCCCGGTACCGGCCCGGCGGCTCCCGAGCGCGGCCCGGCGGCTCCCGGGCCCGGTCCCGGGCCGGGCTCCGGACCGGCCCGGCCGCGGCCCCGCCGCTGGCCGCGGTGGCCGAGCCGCATCCCGGCGCGGTCTCCTACCGGCAGGCCCGGTTCCGGCCGCCGCCGGGCGCCACAGAACTGCTGCTGATCCGGCACGGCGAGTCCGCGGCCGCGTTCATGGAGGAGCCGTTCCCGCTGGTGGACGGGCACGCCGACCCGGAACTCTCGCCGGACGGGCGCGAGCAGGCGGAGCGGCTGGCCGACCGGCTGGCCAAGACCGAGATCGACGCGATCTACGTGACCACGCTGCGCCGGACCGAGCAGACGGCCGGACCGCTGGCCCAGCGGCTGGGCCTGACCCCGCGCGTGGAGCGCGGGCTGCGCGAGGTGTTCCTGGGTGAGTGGGAGGCCGGGCTGTTCCGCAAGATGGTCGCGGAGAACCACCCGGTGGCCGAGCGGATGTGGGCCGAGGAGCGCTGGGACGTCATTCCCGGTGCCGAGCTGGCCTCGGCGTTCGCGGACCGGGTCGGCGGCGCCATCCGGCGGATCGCGGCGGCCCACCCGGACCAGCGGGTGGCGGTCATCGTGCACGGCGGGGTCATCGCCCAGGTGCTGGCGCTGGCCACCGGGTCACGGCCGTTCGCGTTCCTGGGCGCGGACAACGCGTCCATCTCCCGCCTGGTGGTGAGCAGCCAGCGATGGGTGCTGCGCGGCTACAACGACGTCGCCCACCT
>CAVQFM010000023.1:0-127204 GCA_963711705.1 uncultured Actinomycetes bacterium | reverse complement strand
GTGCCCGAAACGGATGCCAGGGAAGTGCCCATAGGAAAACAGCACCGCAATGCGGCGCCCCGGCCCGCTGAAACTCAAGATCATCTTCCGGGCCCTGGATCACGGTGGGCATCCTAGAGGCAGAGCAGACTGTGCCCGCTACGTGCCCGATGCGTCGGTCACCGGAAATGCGTGACCAGACCGATCAGGATTCGAGAAGCGCCCTCCGGTTCGCAGTCGGCATACTCCTGACAAGACAACAAATTCACGGCGGGGGCGATCTACCTGCGGGTTCACGCTTCCCGTTCGTCCTGAGCCCGGCAATCCCGCCGGGTCGTTGTGACCCACCACTTGAGGAGTGACCATGACCGGATCTCCCACCCAGGGAATCAAGACCGTGCTGCACCCCGTATCCGACCTGACGGCGGCCAAGGCGGTGTACACCGCGCTGCTTGGCGTACCGCCGATGGCCGACGAGTCCTACTACGTCGGCTTTGAGACCGCAGGACAGCACATCGGGCTGGTGCCGGGCAGTGGGCAGCAGGGCATGACCTCACCGGTGGCCTACTGGCAGGTGCCGGACATCGAGGCGAAGCTGGCCGAGGTGACCGCGGCCGGTGCCACCCTGAAGGAGCCGGTGCGCGACGTCGGTGGCGGGCGCCTGGTGGCCACCGTCACCGACCCCGACGGCAATGTCCTCGGGCTGCTCCAGGATCGTTGAGTGCCGACCCCGCTCACGTGGTCAGCGTCATTGCCACGCCAGCGGGCAGCCTGCCCGGCAGGGGCCTGGCTGGCACGCGGGCCGTTCGGCGCACACCAGCCTCGGGCCACGTGCGCCTTGGCCCACGGGCTGCACGGGCCGAAGCGGCCGCATAGGCGGCCCGCCTGACAAGATGGAGACACGATGAGCATGGCCACGAGGACGGACACGCAGTCGCCTGTGCCGCAGGCCGCCGACAGCCATGATCTGATCCGCGTGCACGGCGCGCGGGTGAACAACCTCAAGGATCTCAGCGTCGAGCTCCCGAAGCGCCGGCTGACGGTGTTCACCGGTGTCTCCGGCTCGGGCAAGAGCTCGCTGGTGTTCGGCACGATCGCGGCGGAGTCGCAGCGGCTGATCAACGAGACTTACAGCGCGTTCGTGCAGGGCTTCATGCCCACGCTGGCGCGGCCCGAAGTCGACGTTCTCGAAGGGCTGACGACCGCGATCATCGTGGACCAGGAGCGGATGGGCGCCGATGTCCGCTCTACGGTCGGCACCGCCACCGACGCCAACGCGATGCTGCGCATCCTGTTCAGCCGGCTCGGGCGGCCGCACATCGGCTCACCCCAGGCGTTCTCCTTCAACGTCGCCTCGATCAGCGGAGCGGGCGCGGTCGCGTTCGAGCGCGGCGGGAAGACCGTGAAGGAGCGGCGCAGCTTCAACATCACCGGAGGCATGTGCCCGCGCTGCGAAGGCCGGGGCACGGTCTCCGATATCGACCTCACCCAGCTCTTCGACGACTCCAAGTCGCTCACCGAGGGCGCGATTACCATCCCCGGCTACAAAGCGGGCGGCTGGAACTACCGGCTGTACAGCGCGTCGGGCTTCTTCGACCCGGACAAGCCGATCCGCACGTACACCAAGAAAGAGATGCACGACTTCCTCTATCGCGAGCCGACCAGGATGAAGATCGCGGGCATCAACATGACCTACGAGGGGCTGATCCCGCGGATCCAGAAGTCGATGCTCGCCAAAGACAAGGAGGCGATGCAGCCGCACGTCCGGGCGTTCGTGGAGCGCGCGGTCACCTTCACCGCGTGCCCCGAGTGCGGCGGCACCCGGCTCAGCGACGCGGCCCGGTCCTCGCGGATCGGGGGTATCAACATCGCCGAGGCATGCGCCATGCAGGTCAGCGACCTGGCTGGATGGGTCGACGGCCTCGATGAGCCGTCGGTCGCACCGCTGCTCGCCGCGCTCAGGCAGACCCTTGACTCGTTCGTGGAGATCGGCCTGGGCTACCTCAGCCTCGACCGCCCGTCGGGCACGCTCTCCGGCGGCGAGGCCCAGCGCACCAAGATGATCCGGCAGCTCGGGTCATCGCTGACCGACGTCACCTACGTCTTCGACGAGCCAACTATCGGCCTGCACCCGCACGACATCCAGCGGATGAACGACCTGCTGCTGCAGCTGCGTGACAAGGGCAACACGCTGCTGGTCGTGGAGCACAAGCCGGAGGCGATCGCGATCGCCGATCACGTCGTCGATCTCGGCCCGCGGGCCGGTACCGAGGGCGGGGAGGTGATGTTCGAGGGCACCGTCGAGGGGCTGCGGGCCAGTGGCACCATCACCGGACGGCACCTGGACGACCGCGCTTCCCTGAAGCCGTCGGTGCGGGCACCATCGGGAATGCTGGAGGTGCGCGGCGCCAGCACCCACAATCTGCAGGACGTCGATGTCGACATACCGCTCGGCATGCTGGTCGTGGTGACCGGCGTAGCCGGGTCGGGAAAGAGCTCACTGATCCGCGGCTCGGTGTCGGGCCGGGACGGTGTGGTGTCGGTCGACCAGGGCGCCATCCGGGGCTCGCGGCGAAGCAACCCGGCCACCTACACCGGACTGCTCGACCCGATCCGTAATGCGTTCGCGAAGGCCAACGGTGTGAAGCCGGCGCTGTTCAGCGCCAATTCCGAGGGTGCCTGCCCCAGCTGCAATGGTGCCGGTGTCATCTATACCGACCTGGCGATGATGGCCGGCGTCGCCACCACCTGCGAGGAGTGCGAGGGGAAGCGGTTCGACGCGTCGGTGCTGGAGTACCACCTGGGCGGCCGCGACATCAGCGAGGTGCTGGCGATGCCGGTGACCGAGGCCAGGGAGTTCTTCGGCACCGGCGAGGCGCGCGCCCCCGCTGCGCACAAGATCCTCGACCGGCTGGCCGACGTCGGGCTGGGCTACCTCACCCTCGGCCAGCCGCTCACCACGCTGTCGGGCGGCGAGCGGCAGCGGCTCAAGCTGGCCACCCACATGGGCGAGAAAGGCGGCGTCTACATCCTCGACGAGCCGACCGCCGGCCTCCACCTGGCCGATGTCGAGCAGTTGCTCGGCCTGCTCGACCGGCTCGTCGACTCGGGCAAGTCGGTCATCGTCATCGAGCACCACCAGGCGGTCATGGCGCACGCTGACTGGATTATCGACCTCGGCCCCGGCGCCGGCCACGACGGCGGGCGGATCGTCTTCGAGGGCAGCCCCGCGGACCTCGTCGCCGCCCGCTCCACCCTCACCGGCGAGCACCTCGCGGCTTACGTCGGCACCTGACCAAGGCGCCCGCGGGCACCGTCCGGAGTGCTCTATCTAGCACTGTGCCCGGACAGGAACGGCAGGACGAGCGGCAGGGTGAGGTCGCTGCGGACGAACGTGTCGAGGTGGCCGCAGTCCGGGAGCTGAATCAGTGTGCCGCCCGGGATGTGGGTGGCGGTGCGCTGGATCGCGGGAAGCAGGGGATCTCGATCTCCGGCCAGCAGCAGGGCCGGCACAGACGTGCGAGCGAGTGGGCCGAGGATGTCATCCCGGTTGGCGAGAGCGGTCGTCAAAGCGGCCAGCGCGTGCGGGTCGGCCGACAGCATGGAGTTTCGCAGCCACGGCGGAACCGGTCCCTGCCGCTCCAGCCAGGTGATGAAGGGTGCGGAGCCTTTGGCCCGGAACAGCTCGGCTTCGCGCTGGACCTCGGCCGGATCGACCGGGATGCGATCAGCATGCGCACCACCCGCGATGAGGGCAGTGCAGCGCCGCGGATGACCGGCCAGCAGATGCAGGCCGATGACGCCGCCCATGGAAGCTCCCCAGACTGCGGCCTGGCCAATGCCGAGAGCGTCCAGCACGGCGAGCACGTCCGGCACCTGCCGGCCGACCCGGTAGCTATCTGTATCGTGCGGTGCGTCACTGCGGCCATGGCCACGGGCATCGATCAGAACCAGCAAGTACTGCGCGGCAAGCGCATCGACATAGCCAGCTGACCGCCACGACGTCCGGTCGCCGAAGAAACCGTGCAGGAGCACCAGTGGCTGGCCGCGCCCCGCCGTTTCGAAGTCGATCCGCACCCCGTCAGAACTCGTCGCCTGCATGAGCAAAGACTTGCGCATCAGTCCTGTCGCCAGGGCCTTGTTCCGTGGCGGTGCGACCGAGCGCGTGATGCCGAGTCCTTGTTTCCGGTGGCGGTGCGGCCGAGCGCGTGATGCCGACGGGGCGGGATCGAGCGGGCTGCCGGGAAAAGGCGGCATTCCAGTACCGGACCGCGGCTCAGCGGCGCTGCAACGGGCGGGTCCCAGGCGCCCCGCAGACTTCATGCTCCCGGCAGGTTTCATGCACCCAGTCACCACTGGCCCGGCGCCGAACGGCCTGGCCGCCGGTGATGGCGTCGCCGCAGCGCCCGCAGGTTTCCCCGGCCGCCTGGGCGGCGTGCCCGGCAGAGTCCGGCCATCCACTGGGAGCCTGGCCGGTGGCGGCCGCGGTGGTGCTGGGCGAGCCCGCCGGGAAGCCGAGGCCGCCCGGGCAGTACTGGCTCAGGTGCACCTCACGCACCCGCTGGCCGATCCCCAATGTGCACCTCCGCCTGGCCTGCCGTGCCCGCACCCGGCGTCCCGAGCCGGGCGGCGGCCCGGGCCGGGCGAGCGGCCCGGGCCACCAGAACCACCCCAGCGCCCGAAGCCATGTGAGCACCTCAGCCAGGTAAACGCCCTGGCCACGCCGTCTCATCCCGGCAGCGCCTGGGCATCCGCCAGAACGGCTTCCCCCGCCTAGGCTACTGTCGGCCTGTCGCTGTCCAGGAGGGTGCAATCATGCGCGTAATCGTGGTGAGCCAGCACGGCGGGGCCGATGTCCTCCAGCCCGCGGACATGCCGCCGCCGCAGCCGGGCCCCGGGCAGCTGCTGGTCGACCTGGCCGCGGCCGGGGTGAACTTCATGGACATCTACCAGCGGGAGGGCCGCCCGCCGTACGCCAGCAACCTGCCGTACGTCCCGGGCGCCGAGGGGGCCGGCACGGTGGTGGCGGTGGGCCCGGACGTGACGGGCTTCGCCGTGGGCGACCGGGTCGCCTGGACCGGCGCACCTGGGTCGTACGCTGAGCAGGTTCTGGTGCCGGCCGCCGCGGCGGTGAGCGTGCCCGGTGGCATGGACCTGGCCGCGGCCGCGGCCGTGATGCTGCAGGGCATGACCGCGCACTACCTCTGCTACAGCACCTACCCGGTCGCCCACGGCGACCCGGTGGTGGTACACGCGGCAGCGGGCGGTGTCGGCCTGCTGCTGACCCAGATGGTGGTGATGCGCGGTGGCACGGTCATCGCCACTACCTCGACCACCGCCAAAGCCGAACTCGCCCAGCAGGCGGGCGCCCAGTACGTGGTCGGCTACGACGAGTTCGGTGACGTGGTGCAGCGGGTCACCAGCGGCCGGGGCGCCGCGGTGGTGTACGACGGGGTGGGCCAGGCTACCTTCGAGGCCAGCCTGGCGGCCCTGCGGCAGCGTGGTTATCTGGTGCTGTACGGCGCGTCCAGCGGCCCGGTGCCGCCTTTCGACCTGCAGCGGCTCAACCCGGCGGGGTCCCTGTTCGTCACCCGCCCGACCCTGGCCCATTACACCGCCACCCGCGAAGAAGTGCTGTGGCGAGCCGGGGACGTGTTCCGCTGGATCAGCGAAGGCCGGCTCTCGGTCCGGGTCGGTGGCCGCTACCCGCTCGACCAGGCCACCCAGGCGCACCAGGACCTCAGCGGCCGGCGGACGACCGGGAAGCTGCTGTTGGTGCCGGAGGGTGGTGCAGCATGACGGTCATCGCCGCCTGCCAGCTCAGCCTGGCGGTGGGTGATCCGGACGGCAACCTGGCCACGGCGGCGGCCGCCGCCGGCCAGGCGGCCACCGCCGGGGCCGGGCTGGTGGTGCTGCCGGAACTGTGCGACAGCGGGTACGTGTTCGAATCCGCCGCCGAGGCCCGCGCCCTGGCCAGCCCGGCTGGCAGCAGCCCGGCGCTCCAGCAGTGGCAATCGCTGGCCGCGCGGCACGGCACCGTGATCGTCGGCGGGTTCTGCGAACTGGGCCCTGATGGCCAGCTGTTCAACAGCGCGGCCCTGGTCGATGCCACCGGTACCCGGGCGGTGTACCGCAAGGCCCACTTGTGGGACGCCGAGAAGCTGGTCTTCACCCCGGGTGACCAGCCACCCCCGCTGGTCAGCCTGCCGTTCGGCCGGGTCAGCGTGATGATCTGTTACGACCTGGAGTTCCCGGAGTGGGTGCGCCGGGCCGCGCTGGCCGGTGCCGACCTGATCGCCGCCCCAGTGAACTGGCCCGCTGCGCCGCACCCGGCGGCCGAGCGCCCGGCCGAGGTGGTCAAGGTGCAGGCCGGTGCGGCGGTGAACGGCGTCTTCATCGCGGTGGCCGACCGGTGCGCGGACGAGCGCGGTGTGGCCTGGATTGGGGGCAGCCTCATCGCCGGCCCGGACGGCTACCCGCTGGCCGGGCCGGTGTGCGCGGACCGGCCGGCGGTGCTGACCGCCGACTGTGACCTGGCCTCGGCCCGGGACAAACGGATCAGCACGCACAACGACGTGCTGGCCGACCGCCGCCCCGAGCTGTACCCGCCCGGCTGAGGCGTGCCCAGCAGACACGCCGCAGCGCTCAGCCCGGGTAGCGCGCGCCGCTGACCTTGAGCCGCAGCCCGTACACCGACGTGGTCGCGCAGATGAACAGGTAGTTGCGCTGCGCACCGCCGAACACCAGGTTGGCCACGGTCTCCGGGATCAGCAGCTTGCCGATCAGTGTGCCGTCCGGGTCGAAACAATGCACGCCGTCCCCGGCCGCCGCCCAGACCCGGCCTGCGCTGTCCAGCCGCAGCCCATCGAAGGATCCCGCACTGCACTGGGCAAAGACCGCACCCCCGGCCAGCCGCCTGCCGTCCAGCACCTCGAACAGCCGGATGTGGCCCAGTTCGCTATCGCTGATGTACAGCCGGTGCTCATCCAGCGAAAAGGCCAGCCCGTTGGGCCGGCTGAAGTCATCCGCCACGATCTGCGGGGCGCCGTCGCCACCCGCGCCGAGACGGTACACGTGGCACGCGCCGATCTCACTCTCCGCCCGGTGCCCCTCGTAGTCGGTGTCGATGCCGTAGGCCGGGTCGGTGAACCAGATCGAGCCGTCGGCCCGCTCGACCACGTCGTTCGGGCTGTTGAACCGCTGGCCCTGGTAGCGGTCGGCGAGCACGGTGAGGGACCCGTCGTGCTCGGTCCGGGTCACCCGCCGCTCGCCCTGCTCGCAGCTGACCAGGCGGCCCTGCCGGTCCACCGTGTGCCCGTTCGCGTACCGGGCGGGCTGGCGGAACACACCGACCGAACCGGTGGTCTCGTCCCAGCGCAGCAGCCGGTCGTTGGGTATGTCGCTGAACACCAGGTAGCGCCCGGCCGGGAAGTAGGCCGGGCCCTCGGTCCACCGGCAGCCGGTGGCCAGCACTTCCATCCGCCGGTCTCCGCCGCAGCCGCGGAACCGCTCGTCGAGCACCTCGAACGTCGCCGGTATGGTCTCGCGCACGGCAACTCCAGCCTCAGATAGTATCTCGATATCAAGAGAAGAGAAGCTCCCCGATCGGATCACCCGGAGGGTTCATGATCCATCATGTCCAGCTGGCCTGCCCGCCGGGAAGCGAAGACCGGCTGCGTGCCTTCTATCACGGCGTGCTCGGGCTGGCCGAGATCCCGAAGCCGCCCGCCCTGGCCGCCCGCGGGGGCTGCTGGTTCCGTGGTCATGGGATCGAGCTGCACCTGGGCGTCGAGCAGGATTTCCGGCCTGCCCGGCAGGCGCACCCTGGGCTGCTCGTGCGGCACCTGGATGACTGGGCGGACCGGTTGCGGGCCGCCGGATTCCCGGTACGGCCGGACAGCAACTTCCCCGGCATGCGCCGCTTCTACACCGAAGACGTGCTGGGCAACCGCCTGGAGTTCCTGGAGCCGGCCAGCCCGGCCAGCCCCGCCGGCCCGCCGCGCCCAGCCCAGCCGCCCAGCCGGCTGAGACCGACCAGCCGGCTGAGACCAGCCAGCCCCGCCGGCCGCGGCAAAGCGTTCCCAGGGCTCAGCAGGCCCTACTCCCTGGGCTCGTCCAGCCGGTCCGGGACCAGCACGCCGAACAGCCAGCCCACCACGCTGATGATGAGCGCGCCCCAGAACGCGGCCCAGAACCCGGTGATGTGGAACGGCAGCGACAGCTTGTCTGCCACCCAGCTGGCCAGCCACAGCAGCAGGCCGTTGACGACCAGCGCGATGAGCCCGAGGGTCAGCACGTAGAACAGGCAGCCCACGGTCTTGACGATGGGCTTCAAGATGGCGTTGATCAGCCCGAAGATCACCGCCACGGCGAGCAGCGTGCCGACCTTGGCGGCGGTGCTGCCCGAGGTCAGCTCGATACCGGGGACGAGCCAGGTGGCCACGGCCAGCGCGGCCGCGGTCAGCACCGCCCGGATCAGCAGATACATGCGGCAATCCTGCCACGCTGCCACCCGGGCCAGGGCCAGCCTGGACCAGCCAGCAAGATCACGCTCTACGGCTGGGCTTCTAGGTCACGCTGATACCAGGTGCCAGGCTTACCACCGATGTCCGCCGGGTCAGCCGGGCCGACCGGGACGAACCCGGCCTTGGCCAGCACCCTCTGGGACGCGGCGTTGTCGCGGGAGGTGGCTGCCCGCAGTATGCGCAGCCCGTGCCGCGCCGCCGCCAGCTGGCACAGCTCCCGGACAGCCGCAGTCGCCACGCCGCGGCCGGCGGCCTGCTGCGCAACCCGGTAGCCCAGCCGGGCAGTGCCGTCCTTGAGGTCGTACAGGTTGAACCGGCCCAGCACCGAGCCATCCTCAGCGACGAGCACGTAGAAGGCGCCGGTGCCGGCCTCCTGCTCAGCCAGCAAGGCGCTATACCGGCCGGCGAACTGGTCGAAGAACTCATCACCACGGTCAGAGACCGAGGCAGCGAAGTAGCCGCGGTTCACCAGCTCGAAGGCCAGGACCGCCGGGGCATCGCCAGCATCCAGACGCTTCAGCTCAGGCACCGCCCGACTCTACCCAGATACTGCGCTGAAGCCACCTGAGTTTCCGCCAGCCGCTGACAACAGCTCGATGCGCGCCGTGCCACGATAACAAGGGCGCAGCTGGGTGCGTCGGGCCATGAGCTGTGGCTCCGGCCCGCCGCTGCCAGGGGGACGAGGGCCGCAGCTATTTCCACCGGAAATGCACGAAGAGCCGGCCGAAGTTCTTTGAGTCTTTTTCGACGCGATGGTAGAGCTGCTTGATTTCTTTCTGCTCCAGGAACCGCAGCACATGCTTTTTCAGCTGACCTGAGCCCTTGCCCGGGATGATCTCCACCACCGGGGCTTTCTTGGCCACCGCTTCGTCGATGATCGCGCGCAGCGCCTGGTCGATGTCCTGGCCCCGGTTGTAAATGTCGTGCAGGTCGAGCTTGAGCTTCATGGTGTCATCTTGCCCGGGGCCGGCTCCAGCCGGAAATGCGCCATGATCTCCCGCACTTCCCGCTCCGGCTGCTCGGAGGCCGGCAGCACCAGGGCATCCTCGCCGGGCTGCGGCACTTCCACCGCCGCCAGCTGGCTGTCCAGCAGCGCGGCCGGGAAGAAATGACCGTGCCTGGCCCCCAGCCGGGCCGTCAGCGTGCTGCGGCTGACCTCCAGGAACACGATGTGCACGCCGGGACCGGCGGCCCGGATCTCGTCCCGGTAGGAGCGCTTCAGCGCCGAACACGCGAGCACCGCCGGCTGGCCGCTGGCCAGGTAGCCGTCCATCCACGCCACCACCCGGTCCAGCCACGGCTTGCGGTCGGCATCGGTCAGCGGATGACCGGCCCGCATCTTGGCGATGTTGGCCGCCGGGTGCAGCGCGTCGCCGTCGGTAAAGTGCCAGCCCAGGGTTTTGGCCAGCAGGACGCCCACGGTCGTCTTGCCGCTGCCGGACACCCCGGCCACCACGACAATCATGGCCGCGAGCCTACCGGCGGGCCGGACCGCCCGGGCCGTCAGTCTCGCGGGCGGCGCGGCCCCCTGTTACTGTCAGCTCACCAGCGGGCTGGCGGTGGGCCGGCCCGGTCATACCACCCAGGAGATGGGATGCGAGTGCGCCGCTCCCTGTCCATTGCCGCGGGCACCGCCGCTATGGCCGCCGCCGCGGCTGGCAGCGGCCCGCTGGCCGCCGTGGGCGGCGCGTCCGCCGCCACCGCCGCCAGCGTGGTGTCCATCACCCCGGCAGCGGTGCACGTGCGCGGGGCCAGGTCCGCCCCGCCCAATACCGCGTTCTGCGAGAAGCACTACCAGATCGCCTGTTACGAGCCGTTCCAGGTGCAGCGGGCCTACAACCTGAAGCCCCTGTTCAAGAAGGGCATCACCGGCAAGGGGTCGACGATCGTCATCGTCGACTCCTTCGGCTCGCCCACCGTGCGGCACGACCTCGCGGTGTTCGACAAGAAGTTCGGCCTGCCTGCCCCGCCCTCGCTGAAGATCATCCAGCCGGCCGGCAAGGTCGCGCCCTACAAGCCGACCAGCACCCGGGCCGGCTGGGCCGGTGAGACCGACCTGGACGTCGAGTACTCGCACGTGATGGCGCCCGGCGCGAACATCCTGCTGGTCGAGACGCCGACCTCGGAGGAGGAGGGCACGACCGGCTTCCCGCAGATCGTCACGGCCGAGAAGTACGTGATCAACCACCATCTCGGCGGCGTCATCAGCCAGAGCTTCAGCGCCACCGAGCAGACCTTCCCGAGCAAGAAGTCCCTGCTCAGCCTGCGCGGCGCCTACACCGACGCGGCGGCCAAGGGCGTCACCGTGCTGGCCGCCTCCGGGGACAGCGGCGCGGCCGACGTGAAGTTCAACGAGGTCACCTACTACCTGCACCCGGTGACGTCATGGCCGGATAGCGACCCGCTGGTGACCGGCATCGGCGGCACCCAGCTGCACCTGACTGACAAGGGCCACACGATCTCGCCCGCGAGTGTGTGGAACGACACGTACAACAAGGCGACCAACGAGTTCATCATCGGCGACAAGGGCCCGAACCCGCTGGCCGGCGGTGGCGGGAAGTCGGTCATCTTCGGCCGGCCCAGCTACCAGAACGGCGTGGCCGGGGTGGTCGGCGGCCGCCGCGGCGTGCCGGACATCTCGATGAGCGGCGCGTGCAACGGCGCGGTGGACATGTACCAGAGCTTCAAGGGCCAGCCGGGCTGGTACCCGACCTGCGGCACCAGCGAGGCGACCCCGCTGTTCGCCGGCGTGGTCGCCCTCGCCGACCAGGTGGCCGGCCATCCGCTGGGCCTGATCAACCCGGCGCTGTACGCGATGTCCGCGGGCCACGCCCCCGGCCTCGTGGACGTCACCAAGGGCAGCAACACGGTCTCGTTCAAGCAGGGCGGCAAGAAGCACACGGTCAAGGGGTTCAAGGCCGTCCCCGGCTTCGACCTGGCGTCCGGGGTGGGCACGGTGAACGCCGCCTTGTTCGTCCCGGAACTCGTGAACGTACTGAGCCATTAACCCCCCGTCACGCCGTCGCCACCCTTAATACTTAACGAACGGTGCCCCCGGCTCACCCGGCCACCGGCCGGGGCCGTGCCGGGCCATGCCACGACGGCGGTCTGCGCCCCACCGCCGCCCCATCCGGCTGCCGGAGGACTCCGAAGAAGTCATCATGAGCACACCTGACGGGCCCGCCTTCCAGCCGGGTCCCCGCCCGGCGGACGGCCGGGAGGAGGACCTGGCCAGGCTGCTCGCCCAGGTGGCCCGCGGTGACGAGCGGGCGTTCGAGGCGGTCTACGAGCAGCTGGCCCGCCCGGTATACGGCCTGGCCCGCAAGGTGGTGCGGGATCCGGCCCAGTCCGAGGAAGTCGCGCAGGAGGTGCTGCTCGAGGTCTGGCGTACCGCGTCCCGCTTCGACGCCACCCGCGGCAGCGCGCTGACCTGGGCGATGACGATCGCGCACCGCCGGGCCATCGACCGGGTGCGGTCGGTGAGCGCGGCCGCCCAGCGGGAACAGAAGGCCGGCGCTGCGGAGCCGCCCGACGCGGAGGCGGTCGAGGACACCGTGGCGGCGCGGCTGGAGGCCGAGCGGGTCCGCCGCTGCCTGGACTCGCTGACCGAGCTGCAGCGTGAGTCGGTCACCCTGGCCTACTACGGTGGCTACACCTATCCACAGGTCGCCGCGCTGCTGGGGACGGCGCTCACCGCGATCAAGACCCGGATCCGGGACGGCCTGATCCGGCTGCGCGATTGCCTCGGGGTGAGCTGATGCGGCTGCGCCATTCCGATCTGCACGGGCTGACCGGCGTCTATGCGCTGGACGCCCTGGCTGGCCCGGAGCTGGACCGGTTCACCCGGCACCTGGGCGGCTGCCCGGGCTGCGAGCACGAGGTCCGCGGATTCCGGGAGACCGCGACCCAGCTGGCGCTGGCCGTGGCGGCCGCGCCGCCCGCGCACTTCCGCCCGCGGGTGCTGGCCGCGGTGGCGGTCACCCGCCAGCTGCCGCCCGAGGTGCCCGCCGCCCGGCCGGCCCGGGCCCGGCCGTCCTGGCGGGCCTGGGGCGGCTGGTTCCCGCGGCTGGCCACGGCCAGTATGGCCGTGCTGGCCGCGGGCGCGATAGTAGCCGCGGTGCTGCTCGGCATCCGGCAGTCGCACACCCAGCAGCAGCTCGACCAGGCCCAGGCGCGCAGCCGGGCCCTGGCCGCGGTGCTCGCCGCCCCGGATGCCCGGCTGGCGACCGCGCCGGTCAACACCGGCGGTGTGCTGACCGTCCTCGCCTCGCCCCGGCGGCACGAGGCGGTCGTCACCACCGCCGGGCTGCCCGCACTGACCGCCAGCAAGGTCTACCAGCTCTGGTTCGTGGCGGGCACCAGCGCCCGCTCGGCCGGGCTGCTGCCCCGGCCGGTCGATGGCCGGACCGCCCCGGTGCTGGCCACTGGGCTGGTCCACGGCGACGTGGTGGCGCTGACGGTGGAGCCCGCGGGCGGCACCCGCAAGCCCACGACCAGGCCCATTGTCGCCGTGCCGGTGCGCTGAGCCGGGCCCGGCGTGGGAACCGCTGAACTCCGGCCGGGGTCCGGTTGCGTCACCACACACCCCGCCCTGGCCTCTACGGTGGTGCTATGAGCACGGCGAGCGGTTCGCCGGGCGTGCGGCCGCCCGCTGGCCGGGGCCCGAGCGTCCTGGTGGTGGAGGATGACCCGAGCCTGGCCACCCAGCTGGTGCGCGGCCTGAGCCGGGGCGGGTACAGCGTTGATCATGTGATGACCGCCCGGGAGGCGCTGAGTTCCGCCGACCCGGACGTGGTGCTGCTGGATCTCGGCCTGCCGGACGGCGACGGGGTGAACGTCTGCCGGCGGCTGCGCGAGCGGTCTGGGGTGGCCATCATCGTGGTGACCGCCCGCGGCGAGGAACCGGAACGTGTCCTGGCCCTGGACGCCGGCGCGGACGATTACCTGGTCAAGCCGTTCGGCCTGGCCGAGCTGCTGGCCCGGATGCGGGCCGTGCTGCGCCGGGTCCGGCCGGGCGGCGAGGTGCTCCGGCATGGCCCGCTCACCGTGGACCTGCGCACCCGCAAGGTGACCGTGCGGGGCCGGGAGGTGGCGCTCACCCCGAAGGAGTTCGACATCCTGGAATGCCTGGCCAGCGACCCGGGCCGGGTGATGACGCGGCAGGAGATCCTGGAGAGTGCCTGGGACTCGCACTGGTACGGCCCGACCAAAGTGCTGGACGTGCACGTGGCAGCGCTGCGCCGCAAGCTCGACGTACCGGGGCTGATCGAGACGGCCTACGGCAGGGGCTTCCGCCTCGGCGAGGTCTAGGCATGGACCGGGACACGCCCTGATGGCCCGCCGCATCGTCCTCACCATGCTGGCCCTGATCGGGGCGCTGCTGGTGACCGCGGTGGTGCCGCTCGGGCTGATCACCACCGGGCATGAGCGCAGCTCATTCCGGCAGGACACCACGCTGTCCGCGCAGGCGCTGGCCGGGGTGGCCGAGGACCGGCTGGCCGACCAGCCACCAGCGGGCACACTGTCCGCCTACGCTGGTCCAGGCGCGGCACAGCGGGGAGCAGGTCGAGGTGTATGACGCCCGGCGCCAGCTGGTGGCCAGTACCGGCGGCCAGGGCCTGGGCGTGCCCGCCGCCACGCTGACCGCGGCCCTCGGTGGCCGCACCGTGGTGGACACGCACGCCGACGACCGGCTCCGGGTGGTGGTGCCGGTGGAAGGCGACCGGACCGACGCCATCGTCGGCGTGGTCGTGCTGTCCCGGTCGGCCGAGGAACTGGAAGAGCAGGTCGGCGTGCTGTGGACCTGGCTGGGCGCGGTGGCCCTGGCCGGGCTGGCTGCGGCGGCCGCGGCCGCGATCGCGCTGGCCCGCTGGGTCAGCCGCCCGCTGAGCGAGCTGGACGCCGCGGCCCAGCAACTCGGCGGTGGCGCGCTGGACACCAGGTCGGCGGCGGGCAGTGGGCCACCGGAGGTGCGCAGGCTGGCCCGCAACTTCAACACGATGGCGGGCCGTCTGGAGTCCCTGGTACACGGCAACCGGGCCGCGATGGCCGACGTCTCGCATCAGCTGCGCACGCCGCTGGCCGCGCTGCGGCTCCGGCTGGACGTGCTGACCCAGGACACCGACGCGGCCACGGCCGAGGAACTGGCCGGTGCCCAGCATGAGATCGCCCGGCTGTCCCACCTGGTGGACGGTCTGCTGGCGGTGGCCCGGGCGGAAAGCGTGCTGGTCGATCCGGTGACCATCCAGGTAGACGAGGTAATCAAGGACCGGGTCGCGGCCTGGCGGCCGGTGGCCGAGGAACGCGCGGTCGACCTGCAAGCAGCCTGCCCGGGGCCGGTGCCGGCCCGGGCCGGGCCGGGCCACCTGGAACAGGTGCTGGACAACCTGCTGGCCAACGCGCTCGATGCGGCCCCGGCCGGCGGCCACGTGGTGGTCAGTGCCGCCGTGGACGGGGACGGGGCCGAGGTCGTGGTGACCGACGACGGCCCTGGGATGACCGCCCGCCAGCAGGAGATGGCGTTCCGGCGGTTCTTCAGCAGCACGCCGGGCGGAGCCGGGCTCGGCCTGGCCATCGTGCACCGCCTGGTGACCTCCAACGGGGGCTCGGCCGCGCTGTCCGATACCCCGGGCGGCGGGCTGACCGTGACCGTGCGGCTGCTGGCCGGGCCGCCGGAACGCGCCCGCCGCGCGGCGGGCGCCGCCGACCAGAATCAGGCCTGAGGCGCTACTGCGGCTGCTCAGGCCTCGTAGTCGAAGATCAGGGCCAGCGCGTCGTCCAGCTTGCGCATGGTCTCCTGGGCCAGCTGGCCGACCCGGTCGCCGGACAGCCTGCCGCGCCGTACCCGCACCGCGGAGTAGGACTCGAGGTGGCCCTCGACCGGGTCGTTGTGGCTGAGCGCCACCACGTACGGGGTCTCGGTCAGGTCGGGACGGTCACTGACCTTGACCACCACCGGATGGCCGGTAATCGCGTTGAAGCCGTCGTTGCTGACGATCGCGACGTAGCCGGCCCGGGCTACTCCCTTGTACGCGAAGATGTCACCGCGGTTCACGCGGCGCCCTTGTCAGCGCCGGGCGGGAAGTCGCCAGCGTTGGCCTCCGTCCAGTTTGCCCAGTCGTGCCCGGTCAGCTCGTCAGCCTCGGCGATGGCGCTCGCCGCGTCGCGCTGGATCTTCTCCCGGGCGGCCCGGGTCATCCAGGCCGACATGCTCAGCCCGGCCCGGTCGGCCTCGGCGCGAGCCTGCCGGTAGGCACGCTCCCCCATGCTGATACTGAAAGTCTTCACGGACATGTTCACAACGCTAGCAATGAGAATCCTGCGAGCGCGGGCGAACGCAAGAGGACGCAGGCAGAGGGCGGTCGCTGCGCCCGGCGGGCGGCTGCCTGTTACGCGGGTGACATCGCGACCGACGCTTCGCCGGTGTAGGCCAGGAAGGTCAGCGTCTCCTGCAGGTAGAGCTGCACGCTGGACGCGTCGTGGCTCAGGTAGCCGATCGAGATGTCCTGGCCCAGGTGCAGGTCGAAGTCACCGCCCCGGGTGGTGAGCACGAACGCGCCGTTGATGGCCGGGCCCCAGACGATGTCCCCGCTGATCAGCCGCTTGATGTGCTCGTGCACCGGGTAGCCGTGGTCCCTGGTCTCGCTGACCGCGGTGTACGCGTCGGCGCTGAGCACCACCGAGTACGGGCCGTTCACGCCGGCCTCCCGCAGGTGCCGCAGGGCCTCGGCGATGGCCTCCGGGTAGCTCAGCACGTCGGCGGGCAGGGTCATCGCCGGGTTGCTGGACGACGCGCGGATGCCGCCGATCTGCGCCGCCGCGTAGCCCTCGAAGATGGCCCGGTCCTCGGCGAACGCGATCTGCCGCGCGGCATCCTTGACCGGCTGCCAGTCCGAATCCTGTGCGCCGCGCTCCACGTCGTCGATCGCGTTCCGGGCCACCTGGAACGGCACCCGGAACTCGATGAGCGGGGCGACCTCGCGCTGCCGGGCGAGGATGCCGTTATGCGGCGACTCGATCTCGCGCAGGTGGCCGGTGCCCACCGCGGAGTACCCGGTGCCGTCCGGGCCGTGCACATCCACCACCCGGCGTCCGGCCAGGTGCCGCTTGAGCGTGCGCGAGGCCTCGTCCTCGATCTGGGCCCAGGCCGCCCCGGAAATGGGGGCAAGCTCGCGGTGCAGGTTATTCATGCTGCGACCCCTCGACGGTCTGTAGCGCTCTGGCCTGTGTAAACAGGCCGGGAAGGACGTTGCGCCGGCACTCGGAGTTAATCTCCCGCAGGCTCAAACTGTAGTCCGTGCCGATTTGACCCGTGCTACGGGGGGACTGTAGGGCTCGGCCGTGCTACGCGGGGACTGGAGCCCTGGACCGGGTGGCGGCCGCCGGTCCGCATCAGCGTGGGAGAGCAGTCATGGATGTCGCACTGCACGACGTGCATCAGGCCCTGGTCGAGCTCGGCCGCCTCCGCTTCGGCGAGATGGGTGTCGAGGACGCCATCCGGGAAATCGTGCACACCACTCACACCCTGTTCGACGTGGACGGGGCCGGCCTGATGCTGGCCGATGCTGAGCAGCATCTGCGCAGCGTGGCGGCCTCCGATGACCGGTTCGCGCACCTTGAGGAACTGCAGGTCCGCCACCAGGAAGGCCCGTGTATCCAGGCCTACGACCTCAAGGAACTCGTTGGCGCCGAGGACCTGGAGAGCGATGGCCGGTGGCCGGCGTTCAGCGGGGCGGCCGTGGCCCGTCAGGTCCGCGCCGTGCTAGCCAGCCCGTTGCCCTACAACCAGCACGCGGTGGGCGTGGTCGCGGTGCTGTCCGAGCAGTGCCGCCCCTGGTCGCCCGAGGGCGAACTGGCCCTGCTCGCGTTCACCGATCTGGCCGCGCTGCTCATCGCAAGCCAGCTGGTGGGTGAGCAGCAGTCGGAGATAGCCACCCAGCTGCAGGGTGCGCTGAACTCCCGGCAGGTGATCGAGCAGGCCAAAGGGGTGCTGATGGCCCGGAACGGCGTGTCTGCGCGGGACGCCTATGAGCAGCTCCGCGCGCAGGCGCGGACCGAGCGGCGCAAGCTCGTTGCCGTATGCGCGGACGTGGTGGCCAGCACCGCGGCTCCGGCCTGAACACCGGACCGGCCCGGGCGGGCATGGCCGGGAATTTGCCTTCGGGTGGCCCTGGGGCATACTGGGAGCGCCGTCATGATGCCGCCCAGAACCCGCGGCCAACATCATGTCGCTGCCGGTTCCCGCGTTTCGCCGGTTCCCCGCGAGGCGCCTCCTGACCGCAGTCGGCTACCGCTACTGCCGGACAGGAGTCTTACATGATCATCCTTGGCATCATCCTGCTGATCATCGGCTTCATCGCCAAGATCGCCATCCTCTGGACCATCGGCATCGTGATCCTGGCCATCGGCCTGATCCTCCTCTTGCTCGGCGCGATCGGGCACAGCGTCGGCCCCCGTCGGCATTACTGGTGACGGGGCGGGCGGGCCCGGCGACCGACGGCAGCCGGGCCCGCCCGCAGCCCCCCTGGCCGTCGAGGTTCACCTGCTCGGCGGCACGGCCACGATCATCCTCTGCGGTGACCTTGACCTGGCCAGCAGGCCAGTGCTGGCCCGGCGGCTGGCGGAGGTGCTGGCCGGGAAACCGCAGCGGCTCGTCTTCGACCTGGCCCGGGTGGGCTTCCTCGACTGCGGCACCGCGCGGCTCCTGGCCGGCTCGGCGCGGCACCTGCCGGGTCATGCCCGGCCGGTCATCCGGTCCCCGGCCCCGATGGCCGGCCGGATGCTGGCCGTCACCGGCCTGGACGCCAGCTGCGAGGTGGTGAGCTAGTCCTGGCTGTCTTGCTACTGCTGCTGGGACACCCCGCGGAGGCTGCCGATGTCCAGCGATCCGGCGCTGCCATCCGCGGCAGCCGGAACCGTATCGCCGCCGGTGCCCGGCTCCGCGCCCGCGTCTTCGTCCGCGTCCTCGTCGGCCAGGCCTTCCAGCAGCGGCTGCGACGGCACGAAGAACAGGCCGCCGGTCACCGCCGTGCTGACGTCGAGCAGCCGGTCGTAGTTGCCGGGCGGGTCGCCGACGAACATGTTCGTGAGCATCAGCTCGATGGTGGCCGGGGACCGCGCATAGCCGATGAAGTAGGTGCCGAACTCACCCTGGCTGGCGTGGCCGAACGGCATGTTATCCCGGACGATCTTGACCTCGTTGCCGTCGTCGTCGGTGATGGTGGTCAGCGCGTTGTGCGCATAGCTCGGCTTGACGCTGTCATCCAGTTCGACGTTGTCCAGCTTGCCGCGGCCGATGATGCGCTCCTGCTCCTCGACCGGTATCGAGTTCCACCGCTCTATGTCGTGCAGGTACTTCTGCACGATCACGTAACTGCCCCCGGCGAACGGCGGGTCTTCCGGCCCGATGATCGTCGCCGCGGCCGCCTGGTCCCCAGTGGGGTTCTCGGTGCCGTCCACGAACCCGATCAGGTCGCGATCGTCGAAGTTGCGGAAGCCGTGTACTTCGTCGGTGGGGGTCACCGCGTCCCCGAGCCGCCCGGTGATCTGGGTGGCCAGCTCGAAGCAGAGGTCCATCCGGCTCGCCCGGATGTGGAACAGCAGATCGCCGGGGGTGGCCGGGGCGTGCCGCCCGCCGGCCTGGATCTCCCGGAACGGGTGCAGGCCCGCGGGCCGATCCGGGCCGCCCACCCGGTCCCACATCGCCGAGCTGAATCCCATGACGCAGGTCAGGCCCGCTTCGAGGTCACGGAACCCGACCGAGCGCAGCAGGCCGGCCAGATCACCGCACAGGTCGCGGACGGCCGCGCAGTTGTCCTCCCCCGGGGGCACCGTGAGGATCATGAAAATGGCGGCCCCGGTCAGCGGGGTCGTCACCGGCTGGCTGGCCCGGCTGACGGTCGCGCCGGCCTGCAGCCCCGGGTCGCTGCTCATCGGGCCGTCCCCGGCCTGGGCAGCCGCCCACCTGGCTGCGGTGGCGACCCCGGCTGGCCCATGGGCGACACGCTAGCAGGCGCCATCCGGGCTCAGAGGTGCGGGCCGAGCAGGGTCAGGTCGGCGGGAGACAGCCGGTCGCGGGCCGTCTTGGCCTGATGCCAGTAGGGGTAGAGCAGCACCGGGGCGCTGACCTTGTCCAGCCGCTCGATGTCCGCCGGGCTGAGTTCCAGGTCGGCGGCGGCCAGGTTGTCGGCCAGTTGCTCGCTGGTCCGCGCGCCCACCACCAGCGAGGTCACCGCGGGCTTGGCGAGCAGGTAGGCCAGCGCGACCCGGGCCGCGGACACCCCGTGCTCCTCGCCGACCGAGACGAGGACGTCGACCGTGTCGTGCAGCTTGTCCTGGTCGTAGACGGGCGGCTCGTTCCAGTCGGTGAGCTGCCGGGACCCGGAATCCGGCCGCTGGTCCCGGCGGTACCGGCCGGTCAGCAGGCCGCCGGCCAGCGGGCTCCACACCAGCACGCCCAGGCCCTGGTCCACGGCCGCGGGGATCAGCTCGTACTCGGCGTCGCGGGATTGCAGTGAGTAGTAGATCTGCTGGCTGACGAAGCGGGGCAAGCCGTGCCGGTCGGCCAGGCCGAGGGCCTTCATCAGCTGCCAGCCCGCGTAGTTGGAGGCGCCCACGTAGCGCACCTTGCCCGAGCGGACCAGCAGGTCGAGGGCGTCCAGGGTCTCCTCGAGCGGGGTCACGCCGTCCCACTCGTGCACCTGGTACAGGTCGATGTGGTCGGTGCCGAGCCGGCGCAGGCTCGCCTCGCAGCCGGACACGATGTGCTGCCGGGACAGGCCGGCGTCATTGGGCCCCGGGCCCATCGCCATCCGGACCTTGGTCGCGACCAGCACATCGTCGCGGCCGCGCAGCACCTGGCCGACGATCTCCTCGGACAGCCCGCTGGAGTACACGTCCGCGGTATCGATGAGGTTGATCCCGGCGTCCAGGCACATGCCGACCTGCCGCCGGGCCTCGTCCACCCCGGTCGCGCCGACCTGCGCGAACCCGCCGGTGCCGCCGAAGGTCATCGTGCCCATGGTCAGCACGGAGATTTTCAGTCCTGACTTGCCCAGATTCCGGTATTCCACAACGCGGAACCCTATCGATCCGGGCCCGGCCGTCCGGGGCGGCCCGGGATCAGCTGACGTCGGCCTCACGGGACAGGGCCTCGCGGGCCAGCGGCACGACTTCCTCGGCGAAGATGTGCGACTGGCGCTCCCGGTCCCCCGACGGCCAGTACACGAACGCGTTCATCCGGGCGTCGGTGTACAGGCTGACCAGCGTCTCCACCCAGCGGTCCACCGGGCCGTGGAACGGGCCGGTGTCCTCGGCGGTGATCAGCCCCATCAGGTTGTACAGCCGGGTGATCGACTCCGGGTCGCGGTCCGCTTCCAGGGCGGCGGTGTCGATGGCGTCGTGCAGTTCGGGCAGCTGCTCCTCCGGGACGTACGGCTGGGTCACCGACCAGCCGTCGGCCTTGGCCCCGACCAGGGCCACCGACTGCGGCCCGCGGACCCCGAGCCACAGCCCGGCCTGGTGCGCGGGGCGGGGGCCGGGTTCTGCCGCGGGCACCTGGTAGTAGCTGCCGGTGAAGTCGTACGGCTCGCCCGCCCAGCTGGCCCGGATGATGTCGATGGCCTCGCTGAGCGCGGCCCGGGCCTCCGCCGGGCTGCGCCGCGGGCCGCCCAGCCCGGCGATCCGGTCGGTGAACCCGCCCGCGCCCAGCCCCAGCTCGAATCGCCCGCCGCTGAGCACATCGATGCTGGCCGCCTGCTTGGCCAGCATGGCGGGCGGCCGCAACGGCAGGTTGGCCACGTTCGGGAACAGGTGGACCCGGCTGGTCCGGCTGGCCAGCCAGGTGATCAGGCTGAACGTGTCCAGGAAGTCTGGGAGGTAGGGATGGTCCTGGATGCCGACGTACTCCAGGCCGGCCTCGTCGGCGATCGCGGCTATCCGGCCGGCGATGGCCAGGCCGGTGGTGTTGGGATCGACGTTCAGGCCGAATGCGGCTGGCTTGGCCATGGCTGCTCCGGTTCGGGGTGGGCTCCGGGGCCGCGCTCCGCGACCCGGGTCAGGGCCCGGGCGAGCAATTCCTGCTCGTCCGGGTCGAGCTGGTCAAGCAGCAGCGTACGGATGATCCCGGCGTGCAGCGCGGCGGCGCGGCCGAGAACCTCGCGGCCTGCCGGGGTGATGGCCACCAGCACGCCGCGCCCGTCTCCCGGCGCACCCGAACGGCGCAGCCAGCCATGCCGCTCCAGCCGGGCCACGGCCCGGCTCAGCGAAGGCTGGGTCAGCCGGACCGCGGAGCACAGCAGGCCCTGGCGCAGCCCGGGCCCGGCCGCGCGGCTCACCCGGAGCAGGACCTCGAACTCATTGATGCTCAGCCCGCAGGACCCGGCGAGGGCCGCGCTGAGCTGCTCGGTGACCATCGCGTGCGCCGCGCTCAGCGCCGCCCACGCGGCGGCGCAGGCGTACTGGTCCGGCTGCTCTGGCTGGCTGGTCATCCTGGGTCACCAGCCCGGCCAGTGGGTGAACGTGCTCAGCGTGCCGGAGATCTGCTCTTCCTCATAGGCCAGGTGGGCCAGCAGGTCGGTGCTCAGCGTGTGCAGCGCCCCGGCCAGCCGCTCGCGCGACTGCGGCCCGGTGGCCGGGTCAAGGTCCCGGGCGGCCGCCTCGACCTCATCCAGCAGCTGGGCCACGTGCGCGTGATCGGCCTCCAGCTTGTCCACCACCGGGTTCAGCCCCGGGTCGGCCCGGCGCAGTTCGGGAAACAGCGCTGCCGACTCCAGCGTGTGGTGCATGTGCACGAACCGGCAATGCCGCAGGCAGCCTGCTTTCAGCTGCCAGACCGGGCTGCGGGTGGCCAGGGTACTGAGCGCCTCGCGAATCGGGCCGGCCGGCCCGCCCGCCCCGGCGTCGGCCGCCATCTGCCGGATTACCCCCAGGTCGTGGCGGATCATCTGGTGGATCCACTTGAGCTCGGCCACCATCGCCTCGCCCCGCGGATTCGGCTGCCCGGTCACCGGCCCGTCCGCCCGTCCCGGCCCCGCCGTGCCGGCCGCGCCGCCCGGTCCCGGCCGCGCCCGGCTGCCGCTGGCGGCCACACTCCGGCCTCAGCGTTCCCGATAGATACATGCGCATGTATCCAGGCTAGCAGTCCACGCCGGATGACGCGGGCAGTTCGTAGGTCACCAGGTCCGGGGTGACCGTGCGGGCCAGCCGCCCCTGGGCGGCCAGCAGGTCCAGGTGGACGCCGGTCTCGAAGGTGGCCAGCATCTGGTTGAACGGGTCGAGTTCGGCGAACCGCCGCCCGCGCCGGGTCCACGGCAGGGCCAGCGCGGCCGCGTACGCGGTGTGCGCCCCAGCGGCCACCCGGTCCAGGCACGCTTCCAGCCGGTCCTCGTGATGGGCGAGCAACTGATGCACCCGGGCATGGGTGCTCTCGGCCACCGGGCCGTGCGCGGGCAGCAGCCGCATGTCCGGCATGTCCAGCATCAGCCGGAGCGAGCGGAGGTAGTCGCCCAGTGGCTGCTCGGCCACGACCGGCTCGAAACCCACCGACGGTGTGATGTGCGGCAGCACGTGGTCACCGGCGAACAGCATGGCCCGGCTGGTGTCCGCGAACACGAGATGACCCTGGGTGTGCCCGGGGGTCGGCACCGCGAGCAGGTCGCGCCCGGGCAGCGAGACGGTGACCGGGCCCTTGAGCCACTCGTCCGGCTGCTCCCATACCGTCCGGTCGGTGCGCACGTGCCGGTAGGCCTGGCGCAGCGCCTGGATCACCGGCTCGGCCCCGGCCAGCCGGAGCCGGCGGCCGTGCTCGGTCATGCTCTCCCGGCCGGCATCGGCCACGCTGGCCAGTGAGGCCCGGTCACCGATGCCCAGCGCCACCTGGGTGCCGAACTGCCGCCGCAGGATCACCGCCATCGTGTAATGGTCCCGGTGCACGTGGGTGACCAGGCAGCGGGTGATCTCGGCCGGGCCGCGCCCGATCTGGCCGAGGGCCGCGGCCAGCAGGTCACCGGAATCGGCCAGCGCCCAGCCGCCGTCGATCAGCACCAGGTCATCGCCGGACTCGATGGCGTAGACGTTCACCGCCCGCAGCCCGTCCTGGGGCAGCGGCAGCGGGATCCGGTGCACCCCGGGGGCCACGGTGAACAAGCCCGGCTCGGTCCAGTCGCTGCCGTCCTGCGCCATCTGCATCCCCTCTGCGCCGTCCTGGCACATTATGCGTGCTGCGGTGGGCCGCAGGGCGCGGGCTGGGCGGGCAGCAGAGCGAGGCTACGTCAGGCGCAGGACCCGGGCCGCCTCGGCCAGCGCGGCCAGGTGGTCGTCCAGGGTGGCCAGGCCCGCGCCCATCGTGTTGACGGACACGTGGCTGGCGCCCGCATCCTGCCAGCGGGCGGCCTGCCCGGCCAGCTCGCCGGCGTCGCCCCGCCAGGTGATCCGGCCCTCCATGCCGAGCGTGGCCGGGTCACGCCCCGCCTCAGTGGCGGCCTGGCTGACCACGGCTCGGGCCTGGTCCAGTTCCGGGCCCGGCTGCACCTGCGGGAACCAGCCGTCGGCCAGCCGGCCAGCGCGGCGGTAGGCCGGCGCGGACTGGGCGCCGAACCAGACCGGGATCGGCCGCTGCACCGGCAGCGGGGCTATCCCGGCCCCGGTGATCCGGTCGAACGCGCCCGCGTGGCTGAGCGAGGGCTCGGTCCACAGCCGGCGCATCAGCGCGACCTGCTCCTCGATCCGCCGCCCGCGGGTGGCGAAGTCCTGGCCGAGCGCCTCGTACTCCACGTAGTTCCAGCCCAGGCCGACACCGAGCCGCAGCCGCCCGCCGGACAGCAGATCCACCTCGGCCGCCTGCTTGGCCACCAGCGCGGTCTGCCGCTGGGGCAGGATGATGATGCCGGTGACCAGTTCCAGCGAGGTCAGCGCGGCCAGGAAACCGAACATGACCAGCGGCTCGTGGAAGGTGGTCGCCGAATCGTAGGGCCGGTCCCAGCCCCGGTGCACGGCCCGGTCCGCACCCAGCACGTGGTCATAGGCCAGCACGTGGCGGAAGCCGAGTTCCTCGACCCGCTGCCCGTAGCTGCGCACCGCGCCGCCGTCCGGGCCTATCTCGGTCTGCGGGAACACGACGCCGATCTGCATGAGGTCTCCTCGCCCGGTCAGCCGTTCAGCACGTCCAGGATCTGCTGGCCGTACCTGGCCAGCTTGGCCTCGCCCACCCCGCTCACCCCGGCCAGCGCGTCGAGGGTAGCGGGCGCCTCCACCGCGATCTGCCGCAGGGTGGCGTCGTGGAAGATCACGTATGCGGGCACGCCCTGGTCCTTGGCGGTGGCCGCCCGCCAGGCCCGCAGCTGCTCGAAGACCGGCGCCGCGGCCGCGGGCAGCTCCGCCACGCTGGCCGCGGCCTTCGCGGCGCGGGCGGCCTTCGCGGCCCGCGGCGGCCGGTCCGGCTCGCGGCGCATCATGACCTGGCGCCGCTGGCCGAGCACCTCGCTGCTGGCCGGGGTCAGGGTCAGCACCCCGTAGTCGCCCTTGACCGCCAGCAGGCCCTGGGCCAGCAGCTGGCGGGTGACTCCGCGCCACTCCCGTTCGGACAGCTCGGTGCCCACGCCGAACACGGTCAGCGAGGCATGGTCGTTGTCGATGATCCGCTGGGTCTTGCGGCCCAGCAGGATGTCGATCAGCTGGCCGGCCCCGTACTCCTGG
The DNA here is from genome assembly GCA_963711705.1 of uncultured Actinomycetes bacterium. Taxonomy (GTDB): domain Bacteria; phylum Actinomycetota; class Actinomycetes; order Streptosporangiales; family Streptosporangiaceae; genus RYN-230. The sequence goes on along the minus strand of CAVQFM010000023.1, from coordinate 102,008 downwards.
TCCCGCTCGCGGTGCAGCCGGTACACCGTGGACAGCAGTTTCTGCGCGGCGATGGTGCCGTCCCAGGCCTGCGGCGGGGCCAGGCAGGTGTCACAGTTGCCGCACGGCGCGGCCTGCTCGCCGAAGTAGCCGAGCAGCTGCACCCGGCGGCAGTCGATCGTCTCGCACAGCGCCAGCATCGCGTCCAGGTGCGCGGCCTGCCGGCGGCGGTGGGCCAGGTCACCGGCGGAGCTGTCGATCAGCTTGCGCTGCTGCACCACGTCCTGCAGGCCGTAGGCCAGCCACGCGGTGGAGGCCGCGCCGTCGCGCCCGGCCCGGCCGGTCTCCTGGTAGTAACCCTCGACCGAGCGGGGCAGGTCCAGGTGGGCGACGAACCGGACGTCCGGCTTGTCGATGCCCATCCCGAACGCGATCGTCGCCACGATGACCAGCCCGTCCTCGCGCAGGAACCGGGCCTGGTTGTGCCGCCGGGTGGCCGCGTCCAGGCCGGCGTGGTACGGCAGCGCGGTGATCTGGTTGGCGGCCAGGAAGGCGGCGGTCTTCTCCACCGACGCCCGCGACAGGCAGTAGACGATGCCGGCCGCCCCGGGATATTCGTTATGGATAAGGTGCAGCAGCTGGCGCGCGGGCTCAGCCTTGGGCTCGATGCGGTACTGGATGTTGGGCCGGTCGAAGCTGGCCACGAAGTGCCGCGCCTGTTCCAGGCCCAGCCGGGACGCGATCTCGGCGCGGGTGGCGCTGGTCGCCGTCGCGGTCAGCGCGATGCGCGGCACGCTGGGCCAGCGCTCGTGCAGCCCGGACAGGGTCAGGTAGTCGGGCCGGAAGTCGTGCCCCCACTGCGACACGCAGTGCGCCTCGTCGATGGCGAACAGGGCGATCTGGCCGCGGTCGAGCAGCCGCAGCGTGGACTCGGCGCACAGCCGCTCCGGGGCCAGGTAGAGCAGGTCGAGCCGGCCGGCCAGGAACGCCTCCTCCATCTCGCGCCGCTGGCCGGGCTCCTGCGTCGAGTTCAGGAACCCGGCCCGGACGCCGAGCGCCTGCAGCGCGTCCACCTGGTCCTGCATCAGCGCGATCAGCGGGGAGATGACCACCCCGGTGCCCTCGCGGACCAGCGCGGGGATCTGGTAGCAGAGCGACTTGCCACCACCGGTGGGCATCAGTACCAGCGCGTCGCCGCCCGCGATCACGTGCTCGATGATCCCGGCCTGGTCGCCGCGGAACGAGTCGTAGCCGAACACCCGGTGCAGCACGTCCAGGGCCGGGCCGCCGGCCGGCGGCGCCGGGGTGGCGAGCGGTGCCGGCTGCTCGGTCACGGCGGTCATCCCCTCTGCCGGGCGGTTAGCGGACGGCAGCAGCCTAACGACGGATGCCGACCATGTCGGCCGCCCGGCCCGTCAGCCCGGCGGGTCCTGGTCGTGATGCTGGAGTTGGTGCCGCTCCAGCGACACCTAAGTCAACACCAGCAATGGAGCTGAGCTCCGGCTGAGACGGGTGGCGCTGGGGTTAGCTGATGTCGGGGTGGCTGACCAGGTCCAGGCTGCGGCGCCAGAGCTCGGCCCGGGCGGCCGGGTCGTAGGCCTGGGCGTTGGCCCGGGCCTCCCGGGTGCGGTCGAAGAACCGGCCGGTCACCCCGGCCAGGGCCGGGTCGATGGCCAGCCGGCTGGTCGCCGCCGCCCCGTCGCTGAGGCTGTCGATGGTGTAGCCGATCTCCTCGGTGACCATCTTGGTCGGCATGTACGTCGCCGGGTGCAGGCTGTTCACCGTCACCTGATCGGCCGGCAGCGCCGGCCAGCTCGAAACCCGACATGATCTGGGCCAGCTTGCTCTGCCCGTAGGCCCGGGTGCCGGTGTACCCGCGGGTGATCATCAGGTCGCCGAAGTCGAGCGGGTGCTGGCCCAGCGAGGCGACGTTGACCACCCGGGCCGGTGCCGACGCGCGCAGCAGCGGCAGCAGGTCCACGGTGAGCAGGAACCCGGCCAGGTAGTTCACGGCGAAGCGGAGCTCGTAGCCGTCGGCGCTGGTCCGCCGCTCCCGGCCGTCCGGCTCGCCCGAGCCGATGCCGGCGTTGCTGACCAGCACGTCCAGCCGCCCGGTCAGTTCCCGCACCTCGTCGCCCATCCGGCGGACCTGGGCCAGCTCGGCCAGGTCGGCCCGGAGCGTGCGCGGCTGGCTGCCGCCGGTGAGCGCGGCCACTTCCTTGGCCACCTGGCCGAGCCGGCCAGCGTCGCGGCCGTGCAGGATCAGCTGCGCGCCCTGGCTGGCCAGCTGATGGGCCAGAGCCCGGCCGAGACCGTCGGTGGCCCCGGTGATCAGGATCGTGGGTGAGTCGGTCATGTTCGCTTCCTCGGGGGGTTGGCGCTGGTCAGCGCGGCGACCAGCTCATCGGCCAGCTACTCGTCCAGGGACTCGTGGATGGCTAGCGTGCGGTACCAGATGACGCCGAACACGATGTTCCGTTGGCTGACACCCGCCCCGCCTTTCAGCCTCCCAGTCCTCAGCCTCCCAGTCCTCAGCCTCCCAGTCCTCAGCCTCCCAGTCCTCGGCTCCGGGACCTTCATGATCATGACGTTGGGGTTATTAGATTCGGCCCCAAGTCATGATCATGAACGTGGGGCGGCTGAATTTTGGGGCGGGTGTTCGGGAGCTAGCGCTGGGGCTCCCGGGCCAGGAACCCGGACACCACGGCCTGGAACTCCGCCGGGTGCTCCAGGTGCGGCGAGTGGCCGCAATCGCTGAGCACATGCTCGGTGTACCAGCCGCCCGCGGCCCGGTAGTGGTCCAGCACCGCGCGCATCTGGCCGATCATCGGCTGTGCCGGGAACACCCTGGCGCCCGGCCAGCCGGGTACCACGCCCAGCGCGCCGAGATTGCCCAGGTCCACCAGCGAGGCGTCGGACACGATCTGGTCCGCATCGCCGCGGATCCACAGCACATCCGGCCGGTCCGGGACGTCGGCGAACCCGGACAGGTCGCAGTACCTGGGCGAGATCGCGTTGTTCACCCCGTGCTCGCCCGGGGCGGCGCCGGGCCAGTTGGCCGAGGGGACGGTGTCGCCGGGGTAGTGCGTGTCCCCGATGGCCATCTTGAGGATCTCGTCGAGCAGGGCGTCCTCCAGCCCGGGCGGGAACTTGAACGCCGGCTTGACATACAGCTTGGTCAGCACCTCCCGGGGCGCGGCCGGGTCATCGGAGCCGCGGTCACCCGCGGCGATCCGGCGGACCAGCTCCGGGCTGGCGGTGCCGCCGCCGGAGCCCGCGTAGTCCGGCCAGCACGGGGTACCAGCGGGGTCCTTGGTCCCGCCGAACCCGTACGGGGACATCGGGCTCTCGGCCACGATCGAGGCCACGGCGCCCGGGTGGTCGATCGCGTACTGCAGGGCCACCCCGGAGCCCAGTGACCAGCCCAGCAGATGCACCCGCTGGCCGCCGGCCAGCAGGCCGGTCCCGGTCAGCAGGGCGTGCACGTCATCGGCGAAGTCGCGGACCCCGCGCCGCGCGTCCACCGGCGCTGGCTCCGAGCCGCCGAAGCCGCGCAGGTCAGGTGCGATGCACCGGAACTGCCCGGCCAGCGCGGCCATCGTCTCGGCGAAAAACCGCGCCGACGACACGTTGCCGTGCAGCAGCACCAGAACGGGCGCGGTGGCCGGGCCCGCCTGCAGCAGGTGGGTGCGCAGCCGCGGCGTGGCCACGTCTACGGCTTCGACACCGGCGGGCAGCGGGCCAGCAGCAGAAGGCATCTGGGTTCCCTCGGTTTCCGGGCAGCGATGCAGCAGGTACTACCGCCACCTGCCGCAGCCTGTCAATCAAAGTCAGGAGCAGCGCGGGTGGATGCGGCAGCCGCGCTGGCGTGCCCGCACGGTACTTCCCCAGCAACGCGGTGACTTTGGTCAGCGCGGTACATCCTGGGTGCTCCGCCACCCACCATGCACCGCGCAAAACCGCGGCCGGCTCAGCGGCCGGAGGTGGCCCAGCGGCGCATTGTGGTGATGCGGGCCCGGATCTGCTCCGCGGTGGCCTGCGGCAGCGGCGGGCCGCCGCAGGCCCGGCGCAGGTCGGCGTGCACCACCGCGTGCGGCTGCCCGGTGCGGTGGTGCCAGGCGCCGACGAGCCCGTTCAGTTCCTTGCGCAGCGCGGCCAGGTTCTCCCGGGTCGCCTGAGTCCGGCCCGCGCCGCCCAGGCCGGCGCCGCCCAGGCCGCGCGCCGGCCGCCGCACCCGGCCGTGCAGCCCGGCCGGAACTGCTCGGCCTGGCGCTTGCGCAGCAGCACGGCCACCTGATCCGGGTCGAGCAGGCCGGGCAGGCCGAGGAACTCCTCCTCGGCCGCGGTGACCGAGAACTCGTCACCGTCGTACAGCACCCGGTCGAAGTGCGCCGAGGCCTGCAGTGCCTCGAACGGCAGCGCGCCGTCGAGCAGGTCCGGGGTGTCCCGGGCCCGCTCCGCCTCGGCCAGTTCCCGCTGCTCCGCGTCCTCGCGCGGGGCCAGCAGCACGTGATCGCGTTCGGCCTCCAGCTCCGCGGCGTAACCGAGCAGCACCGGGACCGACGGCAGGAACACCGAGGCCGTCTCACCGCGCTGCCGGGCCCGCACGAACCGGCCCACGGCCTGCGCGAAGTACAGCGCGGTGCTGACGCTGGTGGCGTACACCCCGACGGCCAGCCGCGGAATGTCCACCCCCTCGGAGACCATCCGGACCGCCACCATCCACCGGTCACCGGACTCGGCGAACCTGGCGATCTTCCGGCTGGCCGCCGGGTCGTCGGACAGCACCACCACCGGCCGGGCCCCGGTCAGCCGGCGCAGCAGCGCCGCGTACGCCCGGGCGTCCGCGTGATCACCCGCGATGACCAGCCCGCCCGCGTCCGGCATGCCCCGCCGCACCTCGGTCAGCCGGGTGTCCGCCGCCTCCAGCACCCGCGGCACCCACTCGCCTTCCGGGTCCAGCGCGGTCCGCCAGGCCTGGGCCAGCTGGTCGGGCAGCATCGGGGTGCCCAGCGTGCCGGTGATCTCGTCACCGGCCCGGGTCCGCCAGCGCATCTCCCCGGAGTAGGCCAGGAAGATCACCGGCCGGACCACGCCGTCGTCCAGCGCGGGCCCGTAGCCGTAGACGTAGTCGGACACGCTGCGCCGGCCGCCGTCGGCGTCCGGCGCGTAGCTGACGAACGGGATCGGGTTGGCGTCGCTGCGGAACGGGGTGCCGGTCAGCGCCAGCCGCCGCCGGGCCGGCCCGAACGCGTCCCGCACCGCCTCACCCCAGGACAGCGCGTCCCCGGCGTGGTGGATCTCGTCGAAGACGACCAGCGTGCGCCGGCTCTCGGTACGGTTCCGGTGCAGCACCGGGTGCGCGGCGACCTGGGCATAGGTCACCGCCACCCCGGTGAAATCGGCCGACGCCCGGCCCTGCGTGTTGCGGTACGCGGAGTCCAGCGCGATCCCCGCGTAGTGCGCGGCCTGCGCCCACTGGTGCTTAAGGTGCTCGGTGGGGGTGACCACGGTCAGCGCCGCGACCTCCCGGCGGGCCAGCAGCTCGGCGGCGACGGTCAGCGCCCACGCGGTCTTGCCCGCGCCCGGCGTGGCGACCAGCAGGAAATCACGGCGGGGCAGGCGGAAGTACTCCCGGAACGCCGCCTTCTGCCACCCGCGCAACGGCAAGAGAAGATCAGGCCGAACGAAACTCGCCTCGCCACTGCCGTCATCGTCCGTCGCGGTCGCGGGGGTAGTCACAGGGACGGAAGGCTACCAGCGGGACGGTCAGCGGCCCCGCGGGACGCCCGGGCGAGTCGCGGGGCTGGCCCCGGGCCTCTCGCGAGCTACTCGTCGCGGCGGCCGGTGCCCTCCACCGAGGTGGCTAACTCCAGGCCGGCCGGGCTTTCCTCCTTGTCCTGGCTCTCCTCCTCGGTCTGGATTTCCTCCTCGGCCCGGCCTTCCTGGACGGCGGCCCGGGGCCGGCCGCGCCCCCGCATGCGGCCGGCGTGCCCGGGCAGCCGCCCCGCCTCGGCCAGCGCGCGGCGGAGCAGGAACTCGATCTGGGCGTTGGTGCTGCGCAGCTCGTCCGCGGCCCATTTGGCCAGCGCGTCGTGCACGGCCGGATCCAGCCGCAGCAGCATGCCCTTGCGCTCGGTCAACCGGCCGCCCCCCGGTGCATCATCGGTAGTCCGTCATGGTTTTCGGTCATCGGCACCCGGTCACGCATACAGCGAGCCGGTGTTCACTACCTGCTGGGTGGCCTGCTCGCTGCACAGCACGACCAGCAGGTTGGACACCATGGCGGCCTTGCGCTCCTCGTCCAGCTCCACCACATGCTGCTCCTCGAGCCGCCGCAGGGCCAGATCGACCATGCCCACGGCGCCTTCCACGATCCGCTGCCGGGCCGCGACGACGGCGCTGGCCGCCTGGCGGCGCAGCATCGCCTGGGCGATCTCCGATGCGTAGGACAGCCGGGTCAGCCGCGACTCGATGATGGTCACGCCGGCCGCTGCCACCCGCGCGGCGATCTCGGCCGAGAGCTGCTCGGTGATCTCATCCGCGTGCCCGCGCAGCGACAGCTGGCCCGGGTCGCTGGTGTCGTAGGGGTATGTGGTGGCGATGTGCCGGACCGCGGTCTCCGTCTGGGTGGCGACGAACGTCACGAAGTCGTCCACCGAGTAGAGTGCCTGCGCGGTGTCCCGGACCTGCCAGACCACCACCGCCGCGATCTCGATCGGGTTGCCGTCGAAGTCGTTGACCTTGGCGACCGTGGTCTCGTGGTTGCGGATCCGGGTGGACACCTTGATCCGGTCGGTGAACGGGTTGACCCAGCGCAGCCCGGGCTCGCGGATCGTGCCGTCGTACTGGCCGAACAGCTGCACCACCCGGGCCTGGCCCGGGGCCACCGGGGTCAGGCCGCGCAGCCCCAGCCCGGCTGCGACGATCAGCAGGATGCCCACGATGATGAGGGCCACGGTGCCCCCATCGCCGACCGGCCCGGCCAGTACCAGCAGGCCCACCCCGACCAGCATCACGACGATGCACAAGATGAGGAACGTGATCCCGGGGACAGAATGCGCGGGCCGTTCGGTCAGCCCGGGGCCTGGCCGCGGGCCGCGGCCGGTCGGCGCGGGGGCCATTGTCCCGGCGGTGGGTGGTACCGAGTTAGGCGTCTCCGGGCGGGAAGCGGCATCTGGGGTTGCCATCTGGACTCCTTCACCAAATATCAGGTTGCAGAGCTTGTATCATAGTGATATCTATTTTTGATGGCAAGCACCAGCCCGGTAGTGTCGCGGACTGAATGTCAGCCGCAGGTACCAGCCAGGGCGACCGAGGGAGTGAGCACCGGGTGACGGGGCAGGGCGAGCTTGAGCTGGACCGGCTGACCAAACGATACGGCGAGGTGCAGGCCCTGGACGGGCTGACCTTCACCGTGCCGCCGGGCCAGGTCTTCGGCTTCCTGGGGCCCAACGGGGCCGGCAAGACGACCGCCATGCGGGCCATCGTCGGGGTGGCCGCGATGGACAGCGGCACCGTGCGCTGGGGAGGTGAGCCGATCGCGATGGCGGCCCGGCGCCGGATCGGCTACATGCCAGAAGAGCGCGGGCTGTACCCGTCGATGCAGGTCCTCGACATGCTCGAGTACCTGGCCCGGCTGCACGGCATGACGGCGGCGGCGGCGCGCAGCGCGGCCGCGCACTGGGCCGGCCGCCTGGGTCTGGGGGACCGGGGACAGGACCGGATCGAGGCGCTGTCCCTGGGCAACCAGCAGCGGGTGCAGCTGGCCGCGGCGCTGGTGCACGACCCCGGGCTGCTGGTGCTGGACGAGCCGTTCTCCGGCCTGGACCCGGTGGGCGTGGACGCGATGAGCGAGGTGCTGGCCGAGCGGGCCGCCGCCGGGGTCACCATGCTGTTCTCCAGCCACCAGCTGGACCTGGTCGAGCACCTGTGCCAGTCGGTGGCGATCATCGACCACGGCCGGCTGGTGGTCGAGGGCAGCGTCGCGGACCTGAGCCGGAGCGGCCCGCTGCGGGTCAGCGTGCGGGTAGCGGACGACCCGGACGGCCACTGGGCCCAGCAGCTCGGCCCGGACATGGCCGTCGAGCAGATCACCGGCGGGACCGTCGTGATCCGGCTGGCCAGCCGGGCTGACGCGCAGGCCGTGCTGGACCAGGCCCGGGCGGCCGGCCCGGTGGAGGAGTTCGGCTTCGTGCGCCGGCGGCTGTCTGAGGTGTTCCGCGACGCGGTGCGGGCCGACAGCGAACCCGATGTGGCGAGGGCTGGCTCGGCCAGCACCGGAGGAGCGAACCGATGAGCAGGCAGTGGTGGGCACTTACCTGGCTGGTGGCCCGGCGGGAGATCCGGGACCGGGGCCGGGCCAAGTCGTTCTGGGTGGCCACGATCATCCTGCTGCTGGGCGTGGCCGCCGGGGCCGTGATCCCGGCCCTCATCCACAGCAACCCCACGCCGCAGCGGGTCGGCGTGGTCGGGACGCCGGTCACCGCGCTGACCCAGGTGGCCCGGGAGGCGGGCCGGGTCTCGGGTACCCCGGTGACCGTAGTCCCGCTGCCCGATGCGGCCGCGGCCAGGGCCCAGCTGCGCTCCGGGCAGCTGGCCGCCGTCCTGGTCGGCAACAGCGTCGTGCTGGTCAAGCAGCAGGCGCTGGCCTCGGGTTCCCCCGGGGCCAGCCTGGCGGGCGCGCTGTCCCAGCTCGCCGGGCTGCAGAAGCTCTACCGCCAGCTCCCGCCGTCCGCCGCGGCCAGCCTGGCCAACCATGGCGTCGCCCTGCCCATCCGCGGGCTCATCCCGCCCGGGCGCGGGCTGGCCAGCCGGATCACCGGGCTGGTCACCGCGATCCTGATCTACGTGCTGATCCTGACCTATGGCATCCGGATCACGATCGGCGTAGGTGAGGAAAAGGCCAGCCGGGTCGTGGAGGTGCTGCTGACCACGCTGCGCCCGGTTCAGCTGCTGGCCGGCAAGGTGATCGGGATGGGGCTGCTCGCCCTGGCCCAGATCGCCGCGATCGTCGGGCTGTACCTGATCCTCGGCACCGCGGTCGGGTCGGCCGCGGTACGGGGCACCTCGGCCGGGGTGGTGGTCACCGGGGCGGTGTGGCTGGTGCTCGGGTACGCCTTCTACTGCACCGGCTACGCCGCGGCCGGCGCGCTGATCAACCGGCAGGCGGACGCGTACAACGCCAGCCTGCCGCTGCAGCTGCCGCTGATCCTGGCCTACGTGCTGTCCTACACCGTGCTGTACGCCAGCTCGGTCAACTGGTTCTACCACGTGCTGGCGTTCATCCCGTTCACCGCGCCGGTGGCGATGCCCGTGCTGGTCGCGGTGGGGGCCGCGCCCGCCTGGCAGATCGCCCTCTCGGTCGTGATCATCCTGGCGTCCACGGCCGGGATGGCCTGGCTGGCCGGCACGGTCTACGAGCGGGCGATCCTGCGCACCGGCGGCCGGCTCAAGGTCCGCCAGGTGCTCCGGTCGGCGGCGTGACATCCCGGGCTCCGGCCGGCGCGGTCGGCCCGCCCGGTCACCAGGAGGAGTGCCGGGCCCCGCGGGCCGCCAACAGAAATTTCCGGGCCGGTTTTGCGGCTGTGCCGGTCCCGGGTGGCCCGGCTGGCGGCGGGTGCTCCGGGGAGATGACCGATCGGTGGACACAGATACGACTGTGGGTGGATGCCACGGGTCCGGCGCTGGCATATCGTGAAGGCATGGGGAAACTTCTGCTCATCCTGCTCGCGGCGTTCGCCGTGTTCATGCTCATCTCGCTGGTGATCTCGGCGCTGCACTTCCTGTTCTGGATCGCGCTGGTCGTGCTGGTCGTGTTCGGCGCGCTGCGGCTGACCAGCGTCCTGCGGCACTCGCCGCGCCGGTAACGCCGCCGGGCGGCCCGGCGCCGGCCAGGCCGTAGCCTTGCACCCTGGATGTGGTACCAGCCAGGGGAGGCGCCGTGGTGGCCAGGCACGCGATGCTCGTCATCGCCCGGGCGGTCTTTGACGCGGTCGAAATTCCTGGCCAGGAGCCGCTGGTGGTGGCCAAGGACACCGGCGATGAGGCGGCCCGCCAGTGGTGGGACGAACGGGTGCGGGCGGCCGCCGCCGACGTATTCGAGCGCGGCAGTGCCACCTGGGAGCAGAAACTAGCCGACTGGCAGGCCGGCACCGAGGTGACGGTGGGCAAGGAACGGCTGCATGACGGCGGCCCGCGGGTGGAGGTGGCCCGGGTCCGTTTTCCCGATGGCACCGAGAGCGTGGTCGATCCGGAGGCCGTCCGCGACTTCATCGCCACCGAGTTCCGCGCCCGGTTTCCCCAGCCCACGGTGGCCGCGCAGTTCGCGGACTGGCGGGAGACGGTGCGGGTCGCGGAACTGCGCACCTGGATCGGCTGGCTGTTCGACGGGGCCGAGCACGTGCCGGTGGACCTGGGGCTGCCAGCGTCCCAGTTCGGGTACCCGATCAAGGAGGTACTCGGCTGCCTGGACCGGCTGTCCGCCGAAGGCTGGCAGATCGTGCATGTCTCCGAGGACCGGGCCACCCATCCGGACAGCCGGGCTCCCCACCTGGACGGGGAGGTGCCGGGCGAGGCTGGCGTGCACACCGTGCGGTACCTGCTCAGCCGGGCTAACTGACGGCGCCAGCCGTCCCGGGCCCGGCGCGATCGGGGAACCGTGAGCCGGCCTACCCGCCAGCGAGGTTGGTCAGATTCTCCCGGACCGCCTCGGTCAGCGGGTCACCCGGCGGCAGCACCCGCTCGCACCGCGCGACCGTGTCGCGGAGCAGGGTGAGCGCGTCGGTGAGCCGGCCGACCGAGTAATACGCGCTGGCCAGGTTGGCGCACCGGGCCAGCGTGTCCGGGTGGTCGGGCCCGAGCACCTTTTCGTACCCGGCGCGGGTCAGCTCGTACTGCTGCAGCGCGGACGCCATCCGTCCCGCGGAGTGGTACGCGGAGCCCAGGTTGCCGCGGGCGGCGATGGTGTCCAGATGGTCGGGGCCGAGGACCCGCTCCCGGTCGGCGAGCACCTTCTTATAGTTCGACAGCGCGTCCTTGAGCCGCCCGTCGGCCAGGTACGTCTCGGCCAGGTGCTGGCGGGTGGTCAGCGTGTCCGGGTGCTTGGCCCCCTGGCTGCGCTCGCGGTCGGCCAGCGTCCGCCGGTACAGCGGGATCGCGTCGCCGAACTGGCCAGCCGCCCGGTACGCGGCCGCGAGCTCGTCGCGTGCGCCTATCGTGTCCGGGTGCTCGCTGCCCAGGATCCGCTCGTGGTCGGTGATGGCGCCCTTCAGCACGGTCACCGCCGCGCCGAGCTGGCCGGCGGCCACCAGTGCGTGGCCCAGCTCGCGGCGGGCGGCGGCGGTACCGGGGTGATCAGGCCCGAGGGCGCCAGCCCGGTCGGCCACCATCCGCTCGAACCACGGGATGGCCTCGCCCGCGCGCCCGGCGGCCAGGTAGGCCTCGGCCAGCCGCCCGGCGGCCAGCTGGGTGTCCGGGTGGTCCGGCCCGAGCGCCGTCTCACCGGCGGCGACCAGCTCCCGCCAGTACGCCACCGCGGGGCCGGCCAGCCGCGCCTGGTCCAGGCTCTGCCCGGCCCGCATCAGCACCGGGTGGCAGCCGCCCGCCCAGAGCTGGTTCCCGGCCGCCTGCCGCAAGCTGGCCGTGCAGGACCGCAGGCTCCCGGCCAGCCAGGTCTGCTGCTCGTCCCGCGGCCACGCCTGGAGCAGCCCGTCCGCGGCGGCCCGGACCGCCCGGTCCCGCATCACGGTGGGCATTGCCGCCCGGACCGACGCCTGGATGACCGGGCTCATCCGGACCAGCGGCGGCGTGCCGGACGGGTCGATGTCCAGCAAGCCGGTCCGTTCCAGGACGAGCAGTGCGTCCCTGGCCCGTTCCCGGTCGGCGGGGGTCCCGGTACCGGTGGTGGACAGGTAGTCGCAGGCGGCGGGGGCGGTAAAGACTGAGCTGGGAATGCCATGGCCGTCCAGCAGCGCGGCCAGCGCGAGCAGCGGCTGGATCGCCCCGCCCGGTGCCAGCCGGTCCGCCTGCTCGACCGAGAACGTCCAGGTGACCGCGGCGGCCGGGGGCTTGATGCCGGGCACGTCGGTCAGCAGGGCCCGCCGGTCCACGAAATAGCCCCGGTAGTCGCGGCAGGACAGCGCCGAGCTCGCGATCACCCCGCTGGCCTGGGCCAGCGCCATGGGCTCACCGCCCAGATCGGCCACCAGATCGATCGCTCCCAGCCGCTGGTCGGTATCGGCGGTGAGCCTGCCCATCAGGTAGCTCAGCGCTTCCCGCGAGCTGAACGGGCCGACCGGGAGGACCTGCGCCGGATGGTCGCCGGGCAGCGCGGCCGAGTTCGCCGCGGTGATCAGCACGCGGCCGGCCGGACCGGACGGCCACAGCCCGTCCAGGTCGGCCGAGGGCGACAGGTCGTCGAAGACGATCAGCCACGGCTGGCTGGTCTCACCGAGCCAGCTGATCAGCCGGGCCGCGCTGGCTTCCCCGTCGCCCGCGGTGTCCAGGCCCAGCACGGCCACGGCCGCCTGCAGGTAACCGGACAGCACCGCCGCCCGGTCGCTGGCGGCGATCCAGATCAGCAGGTACAGCTCACGCGACTGCCACAGCGACTCCGCGCAGTACACCGCCAGCTGGGTCTTGCCGCACGGCCCGAGCCAGTCCCGCGAGCCGGGCTCGGCGGCCTGGCCCGGGACCAGGGCCACCACGGCGCCCGGGACCAGCGACGCGCCCAGCCCGGGCGCGGTCTCCGGCCGGGCGCTGAATCCATCGGCGAGCGGGGGCACCGTTCCCGCCCGGACTGGCCTTCCTGGCCGCCCGGCCGGTACTTCTGCCGGCCCTCCAGCCGGCATCTGGCTGATCACCCGTCACCACCTATACCTGGCGCTACCGTCGCCCGCGAAGACCCGGGACGGCCAGCGGACCTGCTGGCCAGGATGTACTCGACCAGGGTGATCAGCACCTGCTTCACGGAGCTTTGCTCGCGTGCGTCGCACAGCACAGCCGGCACCCGCGGGCCAAGGTCGAGGGCAGCGCGTACCTCCTCGGGATCGTACCGGGGCGCGCCCTCGAAGCAGTTGATCGCGACGAGAAAGGGCAGCCCGCGCCGCTCGAAATAGTCGACGGACGCGAAGGAGTCGGACAGCCGCCGGGTATCGGCGATGACCACGGCGCCCAGCGCGCCGTAAGAAAGGTCGTCCCACATGAACCAGAACCGCTCCTGCCCGGGCGTGCCAAAGAGGTACAGCACACGGCGGCGGCCAATGGTGATGCGGCCGAAATCCATCGCGACCGTCGTCCTCGTCTTATTCTCGACTCCGTCGAGGCTATCGAAACCTGCGCTCGCACTGGTCAGGACTTCCTCCGTGCGCAGCGGCCTGACCTCGCTGATCGCGCCGACGAAGGTGGTCTTGCCGGCCCCGAAACCACCCGCGACAAGGATCTTGAACACGGAGAGCGATTCGGCATCGGCCCCGTCATAGGGCGCGGAGCCCATGCAGTACCTCCCTGAGCAATTCGGTGCTGGGCTGGTCGCCAGCGGGCCGCTGGGGCAGCACCTTGATCCGGCCTTGCTGAATGAGGTCAGCCAGCAGGACCCGGACGACACCGACCGGCAATCCGGTATCGGACGCCACGTCGGCGACGGTAGCCGGCCGCCGGCACAAGCTGAGCAGCCTGCGGTGCTCCGGGCTGAGGCCGAGCGGATCCCCGGGTGCCTTGCCCCGGCCGGTGTCCACGATGACCGCGATCAGGTCCAGTACCGTGCCGCCGGCTGGTTCCGTCCGGCCGCCGGTCAGCGCGTAGGGGCGCACGACCGGGCCGGAGTCTCGGCCGGTCCACTTGCTGTCCGCCCCCATGATCGGCTCAGTCCACCGGGACCTGGGCAGACGGGAATCGGGGGCGGGCTTCCAGATGAGGGCCGGCCCGTTTCACCAGCATGGCCATTTCGTAGGCGACCTGGCCGGCGTTGGCGTCCACCGGGCAGAGCACCGCCAGGCAGCTGCCGTGACCAGCACTGGACACGAACAGCAGCGCCTGCTCGAGCTCGATGATGGTCTGCCGTACCTGGCCCACGCCGAAATGCTGCCCGGCCCCGCTGGCCAGGCTCTGCACCCCGGCCGCCAGGGCGGACAAGCGCTCGGCGTCTTCCCGGCGCAGATCCTTGGTGGCGGCGATGGGCAGCCCGTCGCGGGACAGGAACACCGCCTGCCGGAACTGCGTCCCCCGGTCGGCCAGGTCTCCGAGCAGCCAGTCCAGGTCCTGTCCTGGGCCGGTCCCGGCCGGCTCGCCCATCACGTCTCCTCGCTATCCGGTCCGGCGAAGTCCTGGCGCCCGCTGCCGTACGGGCTGGCCGCGGGGTGCGCCTCGGGCAGGTCGTCCTGGCGGCCACGCTGCCACCCGGTCTGCAGGGACGCGGCGAGGTCGCGGGCCTGCTCCGGGGTCCGGGGTCCGGCCGGTGCCGGGCCGGCCGGCGCGGTGGTGCCGCTCGCCGCCGGGCCGCCCCGCAGGTGCGGGGACAGGCTGGCCTGGCGGGTGCGCTGGGGCAGGCTGCGCCGGGGCCCGCCGTCCGTGCGGGCTGGCCGGCCCGGGCTGTCCAGCGCGGCGGGTGGCCCGGCGGCCGCGGGTACCGGCCCGGGCCGCCGGCTGTCCAGCGCGGCGGGTGGCCCGGCGCCCGCGGGTGCCGGCCCGGCCGCCGGCTGGCCAGCGCCAGCGGGCCGGGTGAGCCGAGATCGAGCCCGGCGGGCCGGGCCACCGCGACGGGCCGGGCGGCCGGCGGTGCGGCACCATCTGGCCTGGCCGGCACGGCCACGATGGCGTTCGGCAGCAGCACGATCGCGCTGGTGCCACCGTAGGGCGAGGGGCGCAGCGAGACACGGACGCCATGCCGGGCGGCCAGCTTTGCCCCCACGAACAGGCCCAGCCGGTCGGCGTTGGCCAGGTCGAAGTCGGGCGGCCGGGCCAGCTGCTCATTGATCTCGGCCAGCTGGCCGGGCTCAATGCCCAGGCCCCGGTCGTCGATCTCGATGGCGAACCCGTTGGCCACCCGCTCGGCCCGGATCTCGACCCGGGTGCCCGAGGGCGAGAACATTGTCGCGTTCTCGATCAGCTCAGCCAGCAGGTGGATCATGTCCGCCACGGCCGGGGCGGCCACCGCGTCCTCGGCCGCGGTCAGCACGGATACCCGCTTGTAGTCCTCGACCTCGGCCATGGCCCCGCGGATCACGTCGATCACCGGTACCGGCTCGGTCCAGGACCGGCCCGGTGCCGCGCCGGACAGGATGGCCAGGCTCTCCGAGTGGCGGCGCATCCGGGTGGTGAGGTGGTCCAGCGCGAACAGGTCGCCCAGCGCGGCCGGGTCAGGGGCCTTGTGTTCCAGCGCGTCGATGAGGCGCAGCTGCCGTTGCAGCAGCGACTGATTCCGCCGGGCCAGGCTGACGAACACCTGCCGCAGCCCGTTCCGCAGGCTGGCCTCCCCGGCTGCCGCGGCGATCGCGGTGCGCTGCAGGCTGGTCATGGCGCCCACTGCCTGGGCGACCTCGGCGCTCCTCGGCTGCAGCCGGGGCACGCTGATATCCGCGGGCACGGCGGGCTGGTCAGCCCGCCGCAGCTGATCCAGGAGCTGCGGCAGCTGCTCGCCCGCGAACTGCTGGGCCGCGCCGGCCAGGCCGGAGACGTCACGGGAGATCCGGCGGGCAAAGGCGCCCATCAGAATGACCGAGATAAGGATGACGACGAGTCCCGCGCCGACCAGCAGCGTTAAATCGATCAGCTCGTGATGGCTCGGTGACCAGGGCCCGCGCCGGGCCAGCGCGCTGCCCAGCATGATGCCCGCCGCCGTGGCCCAGAGCAGGACCAGGCAGGCCACTGGCACCGCGACCGTGGCGGTGAACGTGGCGCGGATCGAGCGGCGGGCGCGATCGGGCTGCTGCGGGCCTGCTGAGCTGGGTATGCCCATATTGGGTCACTCCTGGGTCGATCCCGGGGCCGCGGGATCCCGTCACTGCCGAACCGGACGCTGCCGTCAGCCCACCATCCTGGGGCATTAAGCCACTAATTTCATTCCGCTTGCGGGAATCATCTGGCCTTAGCCGGACTGTTATGGGCAGCCCAATGCCGGGTCATGCTCAGGCCAAGCCGCCGGGACGCTCACCCACGGTAGTTGCTCAGCTCGATGAGATTCCCGTCGGGATCACGCAGGTAGCAGCTGACGATGGGGCCGGCCGCCCCGGTCCGCTGCACCGGGCCCTCCTCGATCGCGACGCCCCGAGCCGTCAGCTCGGCCATGACATCGGCCAGCTCGCCCGCGACGATGAGGCAGATGTCCGCGCTGCCTGGGGTGGGATGCCGGGCCTTGGGCTCGAACTCCCGGCCCGCCTCGTGCAGGTTGATCTTGCTCGTGCCGAAGCTGAGCGCGGTGCGCCCGGCGCCGAACCGCATCACTTCCATGCCGAGCACCCGCGTGTAGAAGTCCACCGTCGCGTCGATGCTGGCCACGGTGAGTACCAGATGATCGAGCCGGTCGATCCGCACCGCGCATCCCTTCCGTCCCTACGCCGCTGCCGCACCCAGTGTGCCGTCAGGCTTCCGGGTCCGCGAACGAGTATGGCGGCCACGGCCCGGTCACGCCGGCGCAGCGTGACGGCGCCCGCAGGTGAGCAGCCGTTAACAACCGCGAGCCAGGGAGAGGTGGCGGGTTCCCGGCCCTGGTGACCAGGGAGTAACGTCCAGGTCAGTCAGCCTGACGAGGAGGTGCGGCCGGGTGCCGGTGCTCACCTCCGCCGTGGACGTCAGCAGCGAGCCCTACCAGCGCAACCGGGCAGTCCAGCTGGCGGCGGTGGCCGCGCTGGACGAGCAGCAGGCCGCGGCCCGGGCGGGCGGTGGGCCGAAGTACGCCGAGCGGCACCACCGCCGCGGCCGGCTCCTGGTCCGCGAGCGCATCGAGCTGCTGCTCGACCAGGACGCGCCGTTCCTGGAACTGTCCTCGCTGGCCGCCTGGGGCACCGGGTTCACCGTCGGGGCCAGCGTGGTCACCGGCATCGGCGTGGTGTCCGGCGTGGAGTGCGTGATCATCGGGCACGACCCGACCGTGCGCGGCGGCTCGATCAACCCGTACACGCTGCGCAAGTCGCTGCGCGCGCTGGAGATCGCCCGGGTCAACCGGCTGCCGGTGATCAACCTGGTCGAGTCGGGCGGCGCCGACCTGCCCACCCAGGCCGAGCTGTTCGTGCCCGCCGGGCAGATCTTCCGTGACCTGACCCAGCTGTCCGCGCTGGGCATCCCGACGATCGCGCTGGTCTTCGGCAACTCGACCGCGGGCGGCGCCTATGTGCCCGGGATGTGCGACTACTCCGTGCTGGTGGACGGCCAGGCCAAGGTGTTCCTGGGCGGCCCGCCGCTGGTCAAGATGGCCACCGGGGAGGAGTCTGGGGACGAGGAACTGGGCGGCGCGGCGATGCACTCCCGGGTGTCCGGCCTGTCCGACTACTTCGCCGCCGACGAGCTGGACTGCCTGCGGATCGGCCGGCAGATCGTGGCCGACCTGAACTGGCGCAAGCTGGGGCCCGGTCCCACCCGGGCCGCCGACCCGCCGGCCCGCGACCCGGACGAGCTGCTCGGCGTCGCGTCGGCCGACTTCCGGGTCCCGTTCGACCCGCGCGAGGTGCTGGCCCGGGTGGTGGACGGCTCCCGGTTCGCCGAGTACAAGCCGCTGTACGGGACCAGCCTGGTCACCGGGTGGGCCAGCGTGCACGGCTTCCCGGTGGGCGTGCTGGCCAACAGCCGGGGCGTGCTGTTCAGCGAGGAAGCCGAGAAGGCCACCGAGTTCATCCTGCTGGCCAACCAGTCGGCCACGCCGCTGATCTTCCTGCAGAACACCACGGGGTACATGGTCGGCAAGGACTACGAGCAGCGCGGCATCATCAAGGACGGCGCGAAGATGATCAACGCGGTGGCGAACAGCGGCGTCCCGCATGTGACGATCAACATCGGCGCGTCGTTCGGCGCCGGGAACTACGGCATGTCCGGCCGCGGCTACGGCCCCCGGTTCGTGTTCGCGTGGCCGAACGCGAAGCTGGCCGTGATGGGCGCGCAGCAGCTGGCCGGGGTGCTGTCGATCGTCGGCCGCCAGGCGGCCGAGGCCACCGGCCGCCCGTTCGACGAAGCGGCCGACGAGGCCCGGCGGCGCGGCATCGAGGAGCAGATCGAGCGGGAATCGCACGCGTTCTTCGTCACCGCCCGGCTGTACGACGACGGCGTCATCGACCCGCGGGACACCAGGACCGTGCTGGGCATCGCGCTGTCCGCGGCGCATTCCGCGCCCGTCGCGGGCAGCCACTCCTTCGGCGTGTTCCGGATGTGACCGGGCCCATGCCAGCCGGCCAGCCAGTGATCAGGAAGCTGCTCATCGCCAACCGCGGTGAGATCGCGCTGCGGGTCATCCGCACCGCCCGGGATCTGGACATCGCCACCGTGGCCGTGTTCTCCCCGGCCGATGCGGGCGCGCCGTTCGTCCGGGCCGCCGACGAGGCCGTGCCGCTGCCCGGCGACGCGCCCGCGGACAGCTACCTGAACCGGCCCGAGATCATCGGGGCCGCGGTGCGGGCCGGTGCCGACGCGGTGCACCCCGGCTACGGCTTCCTGGCCGAGAACGCCGGGTTCGCCCGGGACTGCGCGCAGGCCGGGCTGACCTTCGTCGGCCCGCCCCCCGACGCGATCGAGGCCATGGGCTCCAAGATCGCCGCCAGGGAGCTGATGGCCGCGGCCGGTGTCCCGGTGCTGCCCGCGGTCACGGTGACCGGCCCAGAGGCCGCCGCAGCCGGTGACGTCGGCTTCCCGGTGCTGGTCAAGGCGGCGTTCGGCGGCGGCGGCCGGGGCATGCGGGTGGTCCGCGACCAGGCTGGCCTGCCCGGCGCGGTGGCCAGTGCCCAGCGGGAGGCGGCGGCCGCGTTCGGTGACGGCACCGTGTTCCTGGAGCGCTACCTGGACGCGCCCCGGCACATCGAGGTGCAGATCTTCGGCGACCAGCACGGCAACGTGGTGCACCTGTTCGAGCGGGAGTGCTCGATCCAGCGGCGCTACCAGAAGATCATCGAGGAGGCGCCGTCCCCGGCGGTGGACGGCGCGCTGCGCCGCGAGCTGGGTGCGGCCGCGGTGGCGGCGGGCAAGGCCATCGGCTACGTGGGCGCGGGCACCGTCGAGTTCGTGCTCGACCGCGGCGGCCAGTTCTACTTCCTCGAAGTCAACACCCGGCTGCAGGTGGAGCACCCGGTCACCGAGCTGGTCACCGGGCTCGACCTGGTCGCGGTGCAGCTCCTGGTGGCCGAGGGGCACCCGCTGCCCGACGAGGTGCGGTTCGCCACGCTGACCGGGCACGCGGTCGAGGCCCGGCTGTACGCCGAGGACGCCAGCCACGATTTCCGGCCCGCCACCGGCACCGTGCACACGTTCACCGTCCCGGACCGGCCCGGGCTGCGGGTGGACGCCGGCATCACCGCGGGCTCGCCGGTCGGCGTGCACTACGACGCGCTGCTGGCCAAGGTCATCGCGCACGGTGCCACCCGCGACCAGGCCTGCCGCCGGCTGGCCCGGGCGCTGGCCGATACCAGGCTGCACGGCGTGGTCAGCAACCGCGACCTGCTGACCGGCATCCTGCGCCATCCGGAGTTCCGGGCCGGCCAGTTCGATACCGGCTTCCTGGCCCGGCACGACCCGCACCAGCTGGCCACGTCCGGCCGGGACCCGGCCGCGCCCCGGCTGCACGCGCTGGCCGCCGCGCTGGCCGGGATGGCCGCCCGGCGCGCGGCCGCCCCGGTGCTGGCCACGATCCCCTCCGGCTGGCGCAACGTGCCGGGCGGGCCGCAGCAGGTCACGTTCGACTGCGACGGGCGGCCGCTGGCCGTGCGCTACCGAGTCGGCCGCGACGGCGTTAAAGCTGAAGTTGACGGGGAAGCGGTGCCGGGGCTGGTGCTGCGGTCGGCCGAGCCCAGCCTGGTCGTCGTGGACCTGGCCGGGATCCGCCGGGAGTTCAGCGTGACCCAGGCGGGCGGCGTGTACTACGTGGACAGCCCGCTCGGCGCGACCACGCTGACCGAGCGGCCCCGGTTCCCCGAGCCGGAGTCGGCGTCCGCGCCCGGGTCGCTGCTGGCGCCGATGCCGGGCACCGTGGTGCGGATCGAGGTGGCGCCGGGCGCGCCGGTCGCCGCGGGCGCGCCGGTCGTGGTGCTGGAGGCGATGAAAATGGAGCACACCGTGGTCGCGCCGCACGACGGCACGGTGACCTCGGTCGGGGTCACGGCCGGCCAGCCGGTAGACGTGGGCACGGTGCTGGCGGTGGTGGAGGCGCAGGATGAGCAGTGACGGCACGCAGCCGGTCAGGTACGAGCGGCGCGGCCCGGTGGCCTGGCTGACCATCAACCGGCCAGCCGCCCGCAACGCGCTGAACAAGGCGGTCCGCGACGGCCTGTTCGACGGCGTGCGCGCCTTCAACGCCGACGACGGCGCCCGGGTCCTGGTGCTCACCGGCGCCGGGGACCAGGCGTTCTGCGCGGGCGCCGACCTCAAGGAGATGGCGCAGACCGGGCTGCGGGTGCCGCCGCCGGACTTCGCGCCGCAGTTCGGCCGGAACATCGAGGTGGCCAAGCCGGTCATCGCCGCGGTCAATGGGGCCGCCTACGCAGGCGGGTTCCTGCTCGCGCAGAGCTGCGACCTGTGCCTGGCCGCGGAGCACGCGCGGTTCGCGATCACCGAGGCCAAGGTGGGCCGGGGCGCACCGTGGGCGGCGCCGCTGCCGTGGCTGATCCCGCCCCGGGTGGCCATGCAGATCCTGCTCACCGGCGACCCCATCACCGCGGCCCGGGCGCACGAGATCGGCCTGGTCAACGAGGTGGTGCCCGCGGCCGGGCTGGCCGAGGCGGCGCAGCGGATGGCCGAGCGGATCGCGGCCAACGCGCCGCTGTCCGTGCTGGCCGCCAAGCAGACCGTGCGGCTGATCGCCGAGCATCCGCTCAGCGAGGCGTACGCGGCCGCCGAGCGGATCTGGGCGCCGGTCTACCTGAGCGAGGACGCGCAGGAAGGCCCGGCCGCGTTCCGCGACAAGCGCCCGCCGGCCTGGAAGGGGCGCTGAGCCGTGGCTGCTGACCTGGGCGGGCTGCTCGCCGACCTGACCGCGGAGACCCGGGTCCTGGAGGACCTGCTGGAGCCGCTGGACGCCGCGGCCTGGCAGCGGCCCACCCCGTCGCCCGGCTGGACCATCCACGACCAGGTCTCCCACCTGGCCTACTTCGACGAGACCGCGACGCTGGCCGCCACCGACCCGGACCGGTTCCGGGCCGAGGCGGATGTGGGGGCGCTCAGCCCCGGCTTCCCGGACGAGGTCGCCGCCCGCTACCGCAAGCTCCCCGAGGCCGAGCTGCTCAGCTGGTTCCTGGGCGCGCGGACCGGGTACGTGGCCGCGCTGCGCGGGCTCGGCCCCCGCGACCGGCTGCCCTGGTACGGGCCGGACATGAGCGCGGCCAGTTCGGTGACCGCCCGGCTGATGGAGACCTGGGCGCACGGCCAGGACATCGCGGACGCGCTCGGCGCGGTGCGCGAGCCCACCAGCCGGCTGCGGCACGTCGCCCACCTGGGCGTCCGTACCTTCGGCTTTTCCTTTCAGCTGAACGGCCGGCCGGTGCCGGTGACCCCGGTCCGCGTCGAGCTGGCCGCGCCGGACGCCGGCACGTGGACCTGGGGGCCGGCCGGCGCGGCGGACCGGGTCACCGGCCCGGCGCTGGACTTCTGCCTGGTGGTGACCCAGCGGCGGAACCTGGCTGACACGAGGCTGCGGGTCACCGGGCCGGCCGCCACCGAGTGGATGTCGCTGGCCCAGGCGTTCGCGGGCGCGCCCGGGCCCGGCCGCGAGCCCGGCTTCACGTTCCCCGGGCCGGTGCCGTCCGGCCAGGAGGGCCAGTGACCGCCGGGCCGGCCGGGGCGGCAGACGCGGCGGGGGCGGCAGACGCGGTGGGGGCGGCAGGCGCGGCGGGGCGGCGGGAGTGGCCGACGCGGCGGGGGCGGCCGGGGCGGCAGATGGGCGGCGGCCGGTGCGGATCGGCAACTGCTCCGGCTTTTACGGCGACCGGATCGCCGCCGCCCAGGAGATGGTGGCGGGCGGGCCGATCGACGTGCTCACCGGCGACTACCTGGCCGAGCTGACCATGCTGATCCTGTGGAAGGCCCGGCAGAAGGACCCGGACGCGGGTTACGCCCGGACCTTCCTGACCCAGCTGGAACAGGTGCTCGGCAGCTGCCTGGACCGCGGGATCCGGATCGTCAGCAACGCGGGCGGGCTGAACCCGGCCGGCCTGGCCGCCCAGATCGGCCAGCTCGCGGCCCGGCTCGGGCTGGCCCCCCGGGTCGCCTACGTCGAAGGGGACGATCTCACCGGCCGGATCGACGACCTGCTCGCCGCCGGGCACGACCTGGCCCACGCCGACACCGGGCAGCCGCTGGCCGCGGCCGGGGTCAAGCCGGTGACGGCCAACGCCTACCTGGGCGGGTGGGGGATCACCGCGGCGCTGGCCGCCGGGGCCGACGTGGTGGTGTGCCCGCGGGTGACCGACGCGTCGCTGGCCAGCGGCCCGGCCGCGTGGTGGCACGGCTGGTCGCCGGATGACTACGACGCGCTGGCCGGGGCGGTGGTCGCCGGGCACATCATCGAGTGCGGCCCGCAGGCCACCGGCGGCAACTACTCGTGGCTGGCCGAGATCACCGACCGGCGCTACCCGGGCTTCCCCATCGCCGAGGTGGCCGCGGACGGCAGCGCGGTGATCACCAAGCATCCGGGCACCGGCGGGCTGGTGTCGGTGGGCACGGTCACCGCGCAGCTGCTGTACGAGATAGCTGCGCCGGCTTACCGGAACCCAGACGTCATCGCGCACTTCGACACGGTGTCGCTGGCCCAGCCGGGACCGGACCGGGTGGCGGTATCCGGCACCCGGGGCAGCCCCCCACCGCCGGACCTCAAGGTGGCCATCAACTACCTGGGCGGCTACCGGAACACGATGACGCTGGTGCTGACCGGGCTGGACATCGAGGAGAAGGCGGCCTGGGCCGAGCAGGAGCTGTTCGGCATCCTGGGCGGGCGGGACTCGTTCGGCGAGGTGGACGTCCGGCTGCTGCGCTTCGACCGGCCCGATGCCCCCACCAATGAGCAGGCCACCGCGCACCTGCGGATCACGGTCAAGGACCCGGACCCGCGCAAGGTCGGCCGGGCGTTCTCCGGCGCGGTCATGGAACTGGCGCTGGGCGGGTACCCGGGCTTTCACACCACCACCCCGCCCACCCCGGAGAGCGCGTACGGGGTGTACTGGCCCGCGCTGGTCCCGGCCGGGCTGGTCGAGCAGGCGGTCGTGCTGCCGGACGGCCGCCGCGAGGTCATCCCGCCCGCCCCGGCCCGCCCGGCCACCGCCCCGGCTCCGGGCCAGCCGACGTCATCGGCCCGCTCGCAGCGCCCGCCGCGGCTTCGGGCCAGCCGATGTCATCGGCCCGTCCAGCCGGCTCAGCGCCCGCCCCGGCTGCGCCCCGGCCGGTGGCATCCGCCCCGGCCCAGCCGCCGCCCGGTTCCACACCCAGCCCGCCCGCGGCCGCGGCCCGCACCCGCCGGGTCCCCCTCGGCCTGGTCTGCGCGGCCCGGTCCGGCGACAAGGGCGGCAACGCCAACATCGGCGTGTGGACCCGCGACGCGGCCGGGTACCGCTGGCTGCGCGAGTACCTGACCGAAGACCGGCTGCGCCAGCTCATCCCGGAAGCGGCCCAGCTTCCGGTACGCCGCTACGAACTGGCCAACCTGAACGCGCTCAACTTTGTCGTGGTGGGCTTGCTCGGCGAGGGTGTGGCCGCCTCGGCCCGGCCCGACCCGCAAGCCAAAGGGCTCGGCGAGTACCTGCGCAGCCGATATGTCGACATTCCCGCCAGCCTCCTGGACCAGGCGTGAGCCAGCTGACCCAGGCGAAACCTCCCGCGGCCCCAGCCCGCTTGTGATCATGACTTAGGGTCGAATCTTTTGCCCCTAAGTCATGATCACGATGGTGGGCCTGTGAGGGGTGGCCAATTGCACGGTCCGGGGGGCATCCGGCGGCGGGCCGGCGGGGCGGCGGGCCGTGGCGGCGTGCCTGGGTGCGGTATGGGTCAGTGGCTGTGGTGGCGGCGGCGGGTGGACGTGCGGGGTGGCCGCATGCCAGTGACGAGGGCCGGCGCGCGACGCCAATAGCGATGACGCGGTTATCCGGGATCGGGCGTCCCAGGCTCTTGCGGTGCCGCCCGGATGTTGCGTTCCCGCAGGTCGGGTAGGTATCGAGCGGCGGTCGCGAAGTCCTTGTCGTCATGCAGCACCGTAAGGTCCTGCTGGGCCGCCGTGGCGCAGATCAGCAGGTCAACCGCGGACAATGCACGGTGCGCTCCGTGGCGCAGCAGGCGGTACTGCGCGGACTCGGCCCACCGCCAGGCGCTCTTGGGGACGGGTGCATCCGGGTACAGCGTCTCGAACATTCCAGACATCTGCTCGTACTCGTCAATCGTGCGCGCCGACCGGCGGAATTCGACCCGCTGCGGGTAACACGAGCCAACCGTGCCCGCCGACAACACGTCGGCCCAGGCGGCCCGGACAGACGCATCCCGCAGGATCCGCCATAAGGCGGATGAGTCGAGCAGGTACCGGATCACGCCGCGGGATCCTTGTCAGCTGCGCGGGTTTTTCCCCAGCCCTCGAAATCCCACCCCTGGGCCAGCGCCGCGTAATGCTCGAGTGCCGCGATCCGGCGGTGCGTAGCGGCGTATTCGCGCAACGCCAGGTTGACGGTGTCCTTCTTCGTCTTCGCCCCGGACAGCCGCATGGCCTCGGCCAAGGCGTCCTCGTCAAGATCAATCTGCGTGACCGCCAAGACCCCTCCCGTTATGTTGGCGACATACAAGGGGAGCATATATCACCAACATCCCGGCTGAGGTCAGCCGAGAGTGAAGGGGTCGCGGGTGCCGCCGGTCAGCTCGACCCAGACCGATTTGTTCTCGGTGTACTCGTCGATGGCGGCGATGCCGTTCTCCCGGCCCAGGCCGGACGCGCCGTACCCGCCGAACGGCACGCTCGGCGCGACGACCCGGTAGGCGTTGATCCACACCGTGCCCGCCCGGAGCTTCGCGGCGACCCGGTGGGCCCGGTGCACGTCCTTGGTCCACACCGCGCCGGCCAGCCCGTAAGGCGTGTCGTTGGCCAGCTTCAGCGCCTCGTCCTCGGTGCTGAATGTATACGCGGACAGCACCGGCCCGAAGATCTCCTCGCGGACCACGGTTGACGCCGGGCCCACCCCGGTCAGCACGGTCGGCTTGATGAACAGCCCGCCGAGCGCGTCGTCGGTCACCCCGCCGCAGGCCACCGTGGCTCCCTCGTCCTGCGCGGTGCGCAGGTAACCGAGCACCTTCTGGTACTGCGGCTCGTTGGCCACCGGCCCCATCTCGGTCTGCGGGTCGTTCGGGTCACCGAGCCGGATGGCCGCGGCCCGCTCGGCGATGAGCGAGACGAGGTCATCATGCACGCTCTCGTGCACGATCAGCCGGGAGCCGGCCATGCAGGTCTGCCCGGTGGCCGCGAACACCCCGGCGATCAGCCCGTTGGCCGCGGCGGTCAGGTCGGCGTCGGGGAAGACGATCTGCGGGGACTTGCCGCCCAGTTCCAGGGTGACCCGGTTGAGGTTGTCCGCGGCGGCGTGCGCCACCGCCCGCCCGGTCGCGGTGGACCCGGTGAACGCCACCTTGTCCACCCCCGGGTGCCCGGCCAGCGCCGCTCCGGTCTCCCGGGACAGCCCGGTGACCACGTTGAACGCGCCGGGCGGGAAACCGGCCTGCTCGAACAGGGCGGCAAAGGCCAGCGTGGACGCGGGCGAGTGCTCCGAGGGCTTGACCACGATCGTGCAGCCGGCGGCCAGCGCCGGGGCCACCTTCCAGGTCATCAGCAGCAGTGGCGAGTTCCACGGGGTGATCGCGGCCACCACGCCGACCGGCTCCCGCCTCGTGTACACCAGGTAGTTCGGGTTGGGCGCGGGGATCTGCCGGCCCTCCAGCTTGTCGGCCAGCCCGGCGTAGTACAGGTACCAGCCGCCCAGCCCGGTCGCCTGGCCGATCATCTCCCGGTACAGCTTGCCCGAGTCGCTGACCTCCAGGCGGGCCAGGGTCGCCGCGTTCTCGGTGATCAGGTCGGCCAGGCGGCGCAGCAGCGCGGCCCGCTCGAAGCCGGTCTTCGCGCCCCACGTCGCCGTCCAGCGCGGCCCGGGCCGCGGCCACGGCCGCGTCCACATCCTCCGGGCCGCCATCGGGGACCAGCGCCCAGGGGCGGCCGGTGAACGGGTTCTGCGATTCGAAGGTCCGGCCGGAGATCGCGTCCACAGCCTTGCCGCCGATCACCATCTTGAACTCGGTCAGCTCTCCGGTCACGGCCCCTCCATCGCTCGCAGTCAGCTCTCTTGCGAGGATAAGCGGGGCCGGTCAGCCAGGGACAGGAGGCAGGCATGCATGTGACCCATGGCCGGGTGCCCGGCCAGCCCACCCAGCAGCGCACCGCGACGTTCACCGGCGTGGTGTACCAGGACCTGGTGCTGGACGCCCCGGACGTGCTGATCAACAGTGTCGTGTTCACCCCGGGTGCCCGCACGTACTGGCACCGCCACCCCGGCGGTCAGTTGCTGATCGTGACGACCGGGCGGGGGCTGGTGGCCAGCCGCGCGGGTGAGGTTCACCTGGTCGGGCCGGGCGACGTGATCTGGGCCGAGCCCGGCGAAGAACACTGGCATGGCGCGCTGGGCGATTCGGTGCTGGTGCATACCGCGGTGTCGCACGGCCCGACCGAGTGGCAGGCCGAGGTCGGCGCGACCGAGTACGGCTCCGCCGGGCCAGCCTGACCGGCCGCGCGCCGGGCCGGGGCAGTGCGGGGCACCGTTCGTTAAGCAGCCGGGATGCTCAGCTGAGCAGGCGGGTCAGCGCCGGGGCCACCTCAGCCAGCGTGCCGACCGGCTGGCTCAGCCCGCCGCCCCGGCGGGCCAGCGCGGCCGCGGCCAGCAGCGATTCGGCGGTGGGCAGCGGGCAGAGCACGTGCAGCCGGCTGATCCCGGCCAGGGCCTGCCCCGGGTCGCCGCCCGCGGTGCGCAGGCAGTCGGACAGCAGCACCGCCACCCGCTCGTCGGCCGGGGCCCTGGCCAGCTGGGTGGCGGCCGCGCGCAGCGCCGCGGCCAGGTCGGTCATCCCGTGCCCGCGCAGCGCGACCAGGTCACCGACCAGGTCGCCGGGTGGCCGGCCGGTGCCCTGCGCCTGGAGCACGGTGACACCGCTGCTGAACGCGATGATGGCCGGGGCCAGCCGCGGGCGGGCCGCCAGCACCACGCTGGCCGCGGCGACCGCCGCGATGGCCACCGCCGCCCCCGACATCGAGCCGCTGCTGTCGATGAGCAGGCAGACGGCCCGGCGGTGCGCGTGCCAGGACCGGGTGACCAGATCCTCGGCGGCCGGCGGCCACGGGCCGGACCACCGGTCCAGGGTCCGGTCCAGGTCGAGATCGCCCTCGCCGCGGCCGGGACCGAGCCGGCGGGTGCCCCGGGCCCGCTGCGGCCCGGCCCGGCCCAGCCGGAAGAAGACCCGCGCCGCCAGTTGCCGGGCGGCGGCGCGCAGCTCCCGGTCGGTGGCCTGGGCCAGGTCGGCCAGCAGGGTCACGGCCGTGTCCGGGTCGGCCGCCAGCAGCTGGGCGAACATGTCCTCGTCCAGCCGGCCCACCCCGGGCGAGAGGGAGCGGAACGCGGGGTGGCGGGCGGCCAGTTCGGCCCGGCTGGTGGTCCGCCGGGCGGTGCCCCGGCCGCGGTCGCGGCGCAGGGCCGAGGCGGACGCCCGGAGCGGTGCGCTGGTGGCTGGGCTGGTGTGGCCGGGCGGTGGGCGGGCCGGGCTGGTGCCTGCCGCCGTGGGCGGCAGGCGGTCAGCTTTTCCCGGGCCGTCCGGGGAGCTGGCCGGCCAGTTTGCGTCGAGCAGCTCGTCGATGACTGATTCGGGGGTCCGGTCGCACCCGTCGGCCAGCCGGATCCGCCCGGACAGCGCGGCGTGCGCGGCGTCCCGCGCGGTGCCCCGGGCCAGGCGGGCCTCGCCACGCAGCCGGGCCAGCCCGGCCAGCAGCACGACCAGGTCGATCGCGCCGCGTACCGACGAGCCCATGCGCACGTCGGGGTGTTCCCGGGTGGCCCGGGTCAGCGCCACCGCGAACTCCACCACCTGCCCGTTCTGGCTGGTGATCGCGGCGGTGATGGCCCGTTCCGCGGCAGCGTCCTGGTAGCCGAGGACGACCCGGCAGATCCGGTCAGCGATCGCGTGACTGACCCGCGCGGTGCCGATCGCGTCGAACGGGTTCATGGCGGCGACCAGCCGGAAGCCCGGATCCGCCTGGACCAGGCCCAGCCGGGGTACCGCGATCTCGCCCTCGGCCAGCACGGTGATCAGGACGTTGAGCGTCTCCTCCGGGACCCGGTTGAACTCCTCCAGGTAGAGCAGGGCCCCGGCGCGCATGGCGCGCAGCAGCGGGCCGTCGGTGAAGCTGTCCGGCACGTACCCGCCGGCGAGTACCAGCGCCGGGTCGTACTGGCCGATCAGCCGGGCCGGGGTCAGCTCCGCGTTGCCCTCGGCGAACACCACCACGTTGCCCGCCTGCCGGGCGATGTTGCGCAGCAGGGTCGACTTGCCGGTACCCGGCGGCCCCTCGATGACCACGTGCCGGCCGGCCTGCAGCGCGACGGTGAGGACCTCACGTTCGCGCTGCAGCCCGACGATGCGCGGTGGTGCTGGCCCGGGGGGACGACCCCCCGGAGCCCCCGGCTCAGGAGCTGGCATGCACGATGACGCCCCGGACGTTCTTGCCGTCCAGCAGATCCTGGTAGCCGTCGTTGATCTGGTCGAGGGTGTAGGTGCTGGTGATCAGCTCGTCCAGCTTGAGGTCGCCGGCCTGGTAAAGCTCCACCATCCGCGGGATGTCGTGGAACGGGTCGCCCGACCCGAACAGGCTGCCCTGGACGCGCTTCTCGAACAGGGTCAGGATCGCGCCGGGCAGCTCGATCGTGGTCTTGGTCGGGTCGGCCAGCCCGGTCACCACCACCGTGCCGCCCTTGCGGATCGCGTTGAACGCGCTGGTGACCACGTCCGAGGTGACCACGCCCACCGTGACGATGGCCTTGTCGGCGCCGACGCCGCGGGTCAGCTGGGTGATCAGCTCCTGGGCCTGCTCGGCCGTTTCGCAGCTGTGCGTCGCCCCGAACTGCTCGGCCGCCTCCCGCTTGTTGGCCAGCGGGTCGATGGCCACCACGTTCCGCGCGCCGGCCAGCG
Source organism: uncultured Actinomycetes bacterium (assembly GCA_963711705.1). Lineage (GTDB taxonomy): Bacteria > Actinomycetota > Actinomycetes > Streptosporangiales > Streptosporangiaceae > RYN-230. The sequence continues at coordinate 72,656 of CAVQFM010000023.1, read as the reverse complement.
CCGCGCCCTGGACAGCGTTGATGCCGATGCCGCCGATCCCGTAGATGGCGATCGTGTCGCCGGGCTCGGTTTCGGCGGCGTGCACGGCCGAGCCGAAGCCGGTCGGCACGCCGCAGCCGATCAGCACCACCTTGTCCAGTGGCAGGTCAGGGTCGACCTTGATGGCGGAGTGCTCCGAGATGACCGCGCGCTCGGCGAACGTGCCCAGCATGCACATGCCGCCGAAGTCCTCACCGCCCGCGTGGAACCGGTACGTGCCGTCGGGCAGGCAGCCATCCAGGATTGTGGCGCCCATGTCACACAGGTTCGACTTGCCGGTCGAGCACCACCGGCAGTGCCCGCAGACCGGCAGGAACGAGCAGATCACGTGGTCACCGGGCTGCAGCCGGGTGACGCCCGCGCCGACCTCCTCGATGATCCCGCGCCCTCGTGCCCGCCCACGATCGGGAAGCGGGGCACGATGTCGCCGTGCCGCAGATGCTCGTCGGAGTGGCACAGGCCAGCCGCCACGTAGCGGATCAGCACCTCACCGGCCTTGGGCGGGTCCAGCTCGAGTTCGGTGATCTCAAAATTCTGCCCGGTCCCGCGCAGCACGGCCGCCCTGGTCTGCATTGACCCTCCTGAGTACCCAGCCTGACCTTGATGGCCACCCTAGGTCGGGCGGGCCGGGGAGGCCAGCCCCGATCATGGGCTCGCCGCCGCGTCCCGGCGCCCGGGCCCATCGGGTAGTACAGCCCGCGGCCCGCGCTGGCGGGCCACCCCCGCCGGGCTCAGGGCCGGCGGCGTGATTCGTAGCGGAAGCCGCACCCGCCCATGTCGACATGGCTGCCGGGGGGCAGTTCCACGGCCACGTGCGGCGTCAGCTGCTCGGGGGCTTCGCCGGCGCGGCGAAGGTGGGTCCCGTTGGCCGAGCCCAGGTCGGTGATCAGCACCCGCCAGCCGTCCAGCTGGAGCGCGGCGTGCGCCCGGGACACGATCCCGGCGTCGTCCACCACGCTCAGGGGCCGGGCCTGGCCCGCGGCCACCGACGCGTTCAGCGTCGGCTCCCGGCCGATCACGTAGTCGCTGTCCAGCTGGACGATGGACCCGTCGTCGAACGCGAGCACGCCGAGCGGGGGGCGCGGGGCGCGTTCGGGCACCAGAGTCTTCTGGGTCATCGAGACGCCGCATACGGCGCAGGACCGGGCGGCGGGATCGCCGAAGTGGCCGTTCTTGCAGTACACACCGAGCACGCTGGGTGCGTCAGCGGCTGGCCGAGCCGGGCTGCCCGGTTCCTGGGGGTCACGGGAGAGCGGAGGCTGGCGCTCCACCTCGTCCGGTGCTGGGTCTGCGGGCAGCACGGCCTCGAATGGTGGCATGGGCTCACTGGCCGCTGGTGCGGATATGGCCTCGGTGCCGGGCGGGGCGGGCTTGGGTTCGGTGGCGGCCGGGGTGGGCTCGGGTTCGGTGTCGGCCGTGGTGAGCCTGGTCTCGGTGGCGGCGGGTGCGGGCTCAGCCTCTGGCTCTGCCTCTGGTTCAGCGGTGGCCGGGGCCGGGTTGGTCTCGGTAGCGGCAGGCTCTGGCTCTGGTTGGGTGGCGGCCGGGGCTGGCTCTGGTTCGGCGGTGGCGGCGGGGGTGGGCTTGGTCTCGGTGGCGGCCGGGGTGCTGGGCACGAACACCAGGCCGCCCGCCCGGGTGGTGCCCTGGTCCAGACGGGAGAAGCGATCGGGATGACCGGTGACCGTGTCGCCGGTGCTGAGCTCACTGCGGACCGCGGTGGCCGGCTCGCTCAGCAGGCACCGCAGCTGTACCCCCGGTGGCCCGGGCACCAGCCGCTGTGTACCCGCGGCGGTGCTGATCTCCGCGTTGGCGGCGCCGCTGATGGTGAGGGCCAGGCCCGGCCCAGCCGGGCCGAATGCCACCACCGCCGGGCCGGCCTGATCCAGGCTGGCCGGCCCGCTGGGGTGGCCGGCCAGCAGGTCCGCGACGGCGTCGGCCAGCTGGCGCCCGTCACCGCCGGTATCCGCGGTCTTCTCCAGCAGGGCCAGCAGGCCGTCGGTGAGCTCATCGTCGGCCGTGCTGGTCAGCAGGATCAAGTCACCCTGGCGGGCCAGCACCCCTTCACCTGGGATCGGCCACAGCCCGGGACGGGTCGTGTTCTCGGTCATACCAGTCTCCCCGCCGTTGAACCGCCGCCGGATGAACGGCACCCTCATCGACCCGCTGGCGGCCAGCCACACGGCCGGCCAGTCATACCGCCAGAAACTGTACGCAGTACGCGGGGGGCGCTGACCGGCCCGGCGATGCCCGGAATGGCCCCGGCCTAATTAGACAAAGGCAGATCACTCTCCGGGTCAAGACCTAGTTTGCGGCAATACCTGGTAATGCCCCCAGGGCGGGTGGTCAGCTCAGCTTGATCTCGAAGTAGGCGCCCTGCTCGTCGTGCACGATCCGGGCCGAGCCGGACCAGCCCGCGAACCCGCCGGTGCCGGTACCTGGGACGATATGCCCGAACCAGGTGTCCGGCTCGGACTCCAGGCCGCCGTGCTGCACGACCACCGAGCCCTCACGGCCGTCGTCAGTGCGCCCGGTGATCCGCTCGGTGGCCACGTAGGACCTCGAGCCCTCCTCGGTGCCGGCTGACATGAAGACCGTGGTGGCGTGGCCGGTGATCCCGGACGTGAACGTCTTGGCGAAGGTCAGCAGGCCGAGCCAGTCCGCGTCGAGGCCGGTGATCTGCCGCGGCTCGAAGCTGTCGACCTGAAAGCGAGCGATCAGCGTCACTGTTTCTCCTGGTGGGAAGGGCGGGAAGGGGCCGGTCTGGACATTAGCTGACGGGGCATCAGCTGGCCGTCCAGCCGGGATCCCGGCCGGAGAGCCCGAGCAGGCGGTCCAGCGGCGGGGCGCTGGCCGGGACGCTCACCCGCCTCGCGAAGGCCTTGCCGTCGCCCTGGTAATCCTCGGTGAGCATGCCGGGCGCGAAGCCGAGCGATTCCTCGGCCGCGGCGGCCGGCGGCGACCAGGGCTGGCCGGTAGCCCGGGCCAGGTCCCAGCCGTGGACCTGGTACTCCCACAAGATCATGCCCAGCGCCATCTCGCCCGGCATGGCACTGCTGCCCAGCCGCAGCGGCAGGCCGGCCGCACCCGCCCGCAGCGCGCCGGTGAGGGTGCCGGCCGCGGCCTGCACTTCGGCGGCCGGGTCGGCGGGCACCTGGTACCCGCCGAGGCTGTCCCGCGGCGCCTGGCCGCCCGGGTCGGCGAAGCCGCTGGCGAACGTGGTCAGCCAGCCCAGCACGTGCTCGCGGAGCTGGGCGACGTCGTACTCGGTGCACGGGGTCGGGTCGTGCAGCTGCTCGGGGCGGATGCCTCCGACCACGGTCTCCAGGTCGGTCAGCACGGCAGCGAGCAGATCAGTGGTCTGGCCGGTTGATGCAGTCATGGTCCCGACGTTACGGGCGGGCCGGGCGGTGGGCTTGAATATTTGCGTCAGCGGGCCCGGCTAGGGTCTCTGACATGGGCGAATCCGGGCCAGAACCAGTCGAGCGGGACAGCCGCGGGATCCTCGACCCGTGGCTGCTGCGCCAGCGGGTCCAGCTGACCCGCTACCCCGCGCCCGGCGCGCTGGCCGGGCTGGTGGACCGGTTCTGGGCGGTGCGCTGGGACCTGCCGCCGGGCACCGTGCACCAGCAGCAGGTACTCACCCATCCGGGTGCCAACATGAGCGTGGGCAACGCGAATGTCACGCCCGCCGCCCGGCAGCCCGGGCCGGTCGAGGCCCGGCTGAATGGGGTGGCGCGTGGCCTGGCCACCCGGGTGCTGGTCGGGCAGGGCTGGGCGGTCGCCGCGCTGACCCGGCCCGGCGGTCTGGGCGCGTTCATCAGCGGGCCGGCGGCCGGCTTCACCGACCGGGTCGTCCCGCTGGGCCCGGCCATCGGTGTGGACGAGGCCGCCCTGGTCGGGCAGCTGCTCCGTGAGCCGGCCGAAGCGGCCCGGGTGGAGATGCTGGCCGCTGCGCTGGAGCAGGCCGTGGACCCGGAGCGGGTGGCAGCGGCCAGCCAGGTCGCCGGGGCCGCCCGGCTGGCCGAGGTCAACCGGGAGGTCCGCCGGCTGGCCGACCTGTGTGCGCTGGCCGGCCTCCGGCCGCGCACCCTGCAGCGAATGTTCTTGCAGTATGCCGGGGTGTCGCCGACCTGGGTGATCCGCCGGTACCGGCTGCTGGAGGCGGCTGAGTCGGTCCGCGAGGGCAACCGGGTGTCCTGGGCCGAGGTGGCCGCCGGCCTGGGGTACGCCGACCAGGCACACCTGACCCGCGACTTCCGCGCGGCAATCGGGCAGACGCCCGCGGCCTACGCGGAGGCGCAGGCGTCCCGCTGACGCGGCCCGGGGGAGGTGGGCCGGGTCAGCTGCTGAGGGCTCGCCCGGTGACCAGGTCCAGGTCGATGCGGGCCGGGTCGCTGGCCCGCCAGGCGATGTGCTGGTCGGGGCGGACCAGCAGGAACTCGGTGCGCCACGGGTAGGACGCCGGCGCGTCCACCAGCGCCAGCGGGATGCCGCGGCGGCGCGCCTGCCCGGCCAGCCTGCCGATGCTGGCCTGGTGCTGGCCGCCCGCTGGCCCGACCAGGCTGAATCCCGTCCCCAGCTGGTCATACAGGGACGAGCCGTCGGGCAGCCAGTGGTGCGGCAGCCGGGCGCCGGGCTCGCTGGCCGGCGTGTACTGGCTCACGTCGGCTGAAGCCGCGGCCGGGCGGCCGCCCGGCTGGATGACCGGCGAGCCCGCGTAGGAGTAGCCCAGCACGAGCCCGAGGCTGTAGAACTCGGCCCGCTTCGCCCGCTGTACGGCGCGTGCGTCGCCCGGCAGGTCGCCGGCCAGCGCCCGGTTGTTGGCCGCCGCACTGGCGATGGTCTGCTCAGCCACCTGGCGGCGTTCGGAATGGTAGGTGGCCAGCAGCGCGGGCGGGGCCCAGCCGTGCTCGACGGCCGCGATCTTCCAGGCGATGTTCACCGCGTCGCCGACGCTGGTGTTGAAACCGTGGCCACCCCACGGCGGGTTGACGTGCGCGCTCTCGCCGACCAGGAAGACCCGGCGGTCGGCGAACCGGTCGGCGATCAGCATCCGGGCTGTCCACGGATCGGACGCCAGCACCTCGTGCTGGACCGGCTGGCCCGCCAGCCCGGTGATCAGCTCGGCCGCGTGCGCCGTGCCGTATGCGGCCGTCACCCCGGGGATGATCGCCCACCAGGTGCCGGCCAGGTCCAGCCGGCCGAGCAGGCCGGGCGTGGCGGCCCCGAGCACCCAGTACTGGACGGCCGGGCCGAGACCGGTGTCCAGGGACGGCGCACGGAACACGACGTTGAAGTTGGGCCGGGGATCGGAGTACCCGGTGCAGCTGGCGCCGATCTGGTCCCGGACCAGGCCGGCCGCGCCGTCGCAGCCGAGCACGTAGCGCGCGGTGATCTGGTAGGCGGCGCCGGCCGGGTCGCGGACGGTCACCGTAACCCCGTCCGGCCGCTGGGTGAGCGCGGTCACCGTGTGGCCGAGCCGCAGGCCGGCGGTGGGCTGGTGGCCGACATGCGCGCGCAGCACCTCTTCCACCACGGGCTGGGGTACCTGCTGGCCGCATTCGGCGAACCGGTCGTCGCGCTCGCAGGTCAGCCCGAACGCGTTGGGGAAATCGGTGATGCGCGGCCCGGCCAGCGACTCGCAGAAGGTGACGCGCTGCGACCAGGCCACTGGCAGTGGCGCGGCGGCGCGCAGCACCTGGGCCACGCCCCAGCGGCGCAGGTGCTCCATGGTCCGCACGCTGGTGGTCTTGGCCCGCGGCCGGCGGTGGGAGACCGTGACCCGGGGCTCGATGACCACGCAGCCGACGCCGTGCAGGCTCAGTTCGGCGGCGGCCGCCAGGCCAGCTGGGCCGCCGCCGGCGATCAGCACGGCGGTGCGCTCGGCGCCCGCCATTACCCGGCGGCCCCCTGGGCTGGCGGGCTGGGCTCGTAGCTGCGGCGGAACTGGGCGTCGCTGACCGGCCAGCGGGCGCCGCGGCAGCCTTCCAAGTTCTTCTCTCGTCGTTCCCCTGCCGCTGGCCCGCGTTCGGCCGCGGCATAGCCTCCAGCATGCATCCGCCTTCCCGGCAACGGAAGAGAGCCAGGGGGACTAAGCGCTGCACGTAGCTGACTAGTCGAGGCGGGATCGCCGGGGACTGGCGCTGGCCAGGCTGAACCAGGCCCGGCGGCGGGCTGGGGCTGACCGCCGCCGGTACCGCGCGGCCGCGGGCCGCACCATCCAGTCCGCCTCAAGAAAGCTGAGCCGAACCGGTGGATCAGCGCGGTACCGGCAGGCGAAGCGCTCACAAATCGTGCACCGAATGCATTCAGCGAAATCCCGTAAAAATCGAATCGATGCGCGCGCGGATGGTACCAGCAATACGCGGAAGGCGGGCCATATCGGGCTCAGATGCGTATGCCGCAATTCACGGCTGCGCGGGCCCCGGAATCACGGGCCGCCTCCCGGCCAGGGACCGCCCGCTGGCCACGGCTGGCCGGGCCAGCTACCGCGTTGCCTGGCTGCCGAGTTAGGTAACCGGACTTTTTACCCAAACTGGACTCATCTTACTACTTTAAGTAATAATATGTGTACATAAAGTCATCAATTACGGTCGCGACGCGGCTCCGGCCAGGCCCGAAAATCGGCCCGCTGACCTGGTCAAATGCCATCAAGCTGGGACTTAATTGCGGCGAAATGCCAGTTGCGGGCACCAGATTCCGTTAAAGTGCTGGACTTGTCGGGCTTTCCGGCTGAGTTCGCTGGTTCACCTTGACCCCGTGGCCATCGCAGCGGAAGCAACCTGCGATCTGGGAGCCCCTTGTGGGCGCACATCGCATAGTCAACCGTTTCCTGGTCATTTTCCTCCTAGCCTCTTCTCTTCTGGCGCTTTCCGTCGCCACCTCCCATCAGGCCGCCAGTGCTGGCACCAGGGCCAAGCACGAGGCGGCTTTCGTCTGGGCACGGGCTCACGCCGGTCACCCGTACTGCTGGGGTGGTAGCGGCCCGAGCTGCTTCGACTGCTCCGGTCTGGTCATGGCCGCCTACGCGCGAGCTGGCATCAGCCTGCCGCACAACACCGTGGCCATGCTGGGCAGCGGGAAACTGATCCGGGAGAGAGCCCGGGCTGCCCGCCGGGGTGACCTCGCCTTCTACGGCAGTGGCCACGTCGAGCTGGTCGGCCGGAAAGTGGGCGTCACGTTCGGCGCAGCGCACACCGGCACCCTGATCGGGTGGCACCACTACAGCTGGGCGGGCTACCACCCGACGATGTTCTTCCGGGTGAGAGGCGCCGGCTAGCCGCAGTGCCGCCGGGACCGGGCCCGGGTATCAGTCGCGGTCATCCAGGCCACCTGTGTGGCCTTCATCGGGACGCGTGTAGCTGACCGTGAACGACCTCGACTGGCCCGGCCCGGCCGGCTGGTCGCGAAACTGGGCCTGGCGCAACCCGGCGCCAGGCAGCGCGTGCAGCTCGCGGCGGCTGACCGGCCAGGGACGGCCGGCCGCCGGCTCGTCGTCATCGCGGGCCAGGCAGTGCACGAGCAGCCAGCCGCCCGGCCGCACGGTCGCAGCGATGGCCGCGGCCGCGTCCGTGCGCTGCGCCAGCGGCAGCGACTGCAACGTCCTGATCTCCACCACCAGGCCGAACGCCGCCTGCCAGCTGGCCGGGAGGCGGAACAAGTCCGCGACCTGGTAATCGACGGCGGACCCCGGGAACCGCTGCTGGCAGTCCCGGATCGCGGTGGGTGACAGGTCGAACGCGGTCACCTGGTAACCGCGCCGCGCGGCTTCCTCAGCGTCGTCGCCCAGGCCGCACCCAACGATCAGCGCGCGCCCCACCGGGGGCACGTGCCCGGCGTCCAGCCAGGCCACCAGCGCCGGATGCGGCGCCAGGGCGGCCCACGGGATCGCGCCGAAGTCCGGGCCGGCCCGCAGGTAGATTTCCTCGAAGCTGATCTCGCCCCCGCCGGGAGCCTGGCTGCGGTCGTGGTCACGGCGCATTGCCGGAGCATAACCAGCGCGGCGAATCCGCGCCGGCCGGGTGGCCGCGGGCGGCCGGATGGTTGGCCAGCAAGATTATGGGCATCGGACGGGGCCAGCCAGGCGTTCCAGGTAGGGCACAATCAATCAACGGCGGTGGAACGCTGGCCCGGGTGAGGACGATGCAGTGATCAGCGACGGTCCGGCCTTCGCGCCCCTTGTGGCAGCTCAGCCATGAGGATCGCGATCGCGCTGGTTGCCGCGCTGCTCATCGGGACCGGGCTGGTGCTCCAGCAGAACGCCGCCGAGCAGGCGCCGAAGGCCCATTTCCTGCGCGTGTCGCTGGTCGCCGACCTGTTCCGCAAGCCCCGCTGGCTGCTCGGCATCGCCGTGATGGGAGTGGGCGAGGTGCTGGCCGCCTGGACGCTCGGCAACCTCAGCCTGTCAGTGGCCGAACCGCTGCTGGCCACGCAGCTGATATTCGCCCTGGTGGTCGCGGTGCCGCTGAGCGGCGAACGGCTGCGTAAGTCGGAAATCCTGGGTGCCGTCCTGCTCAGCGGGGGCGTGGGCGCGCTGTCCGCGGCGCGGTCGGTGAACGCCGAGGGCATGCGCTTCGGGTCCGCCGCCTACTGGCCCGCCGCCGCGGCGATCGGCTTCCTGGCTCTCGTCCTGGTCCGGGCCGGCCTGCGGCGCACCGGCCAGCAGCGGGCCACGCTCACCGGGCTGGCGGCCGGGCTGGGCTTTGGCATTTCGGACGCGCTGACCCGGAACACCCTGCTGATCGTCGAGCACCATGGCGTGACTGCCGTACTGACCACCTGGCCCGCCTACAGCCTGGCGGTGGCCGCGCTGGCCGCCGTGTGGCTGATGGAGAATTCGTTCAGCGCCGCGCCGCTGCACGCCTCGCTCCCGGCGATCACCGCGGCCGAGCCGGTGGTCGGCATCCTGCTCGGTGTAGTGGTCTTCGGCGACGCCATCCGCATCTCGCCGCCGATGCTCGCGCTGCAGGCGGCGGGGATCGTCGCGCTGGTCGTGGGCGTGATCCTGGTCGCCCGGGCGCCCGCCCTGAGCAGCCTCCGGGCCCCGGTCCTGCGCCGCGGCACCACCAGCCGGGCTGAGGCCCACCCCGGCCCGCCGCCCACCACGCCCAGCCCAGGCCCAGCGCCGGCCCCGGCCCAGCGCCCAGCCCCGGCCAGGCCGCCGGCCCGGGCAAGGCAGCCGGGCTGGCCGGCAGCTGGGGTACCAGGCTGCTGCCGAGCACCCTGATCGACCGGCAGCGAGGGAAGACCGCCGTGCCGCAGAGCGAGCCGCCAGACCCAGCCGGCCCCGCCGACTTACCGGGCCTTCGGCACCAGCGTGGCCAACCCGGCCCGGATCTGGAACTGCTGGCTGGGGCCAGGACAACTTCGCCGCGGACCACTGACGCCGGCCCCGGCCCGGCCGGCCGCAGCGTGATCGGTTACTGCGGCATCGCCCGCAAGCGCTGAGCGGTCGGCGGCCCGGCCACCCACCGGGCGGCCAGTGCCGCGCCGCAGTTCGCGGTCAGATGCAGCAGCACCGGCGCGGCCACGCTGCCCGAGCGGTCCCGCAGCCAGGACAGCACCACCCCCGCGGCCGCGGTGCCGGCCACCGCCGCGGCGACTCCGGCCAGCTCGGCCCGGCGGCCCGTGGCCACCTGGTTGATCCGCAGCGCGGCCATGGTCGGCCGGATGTGCCAGATGCCGAACACCGCGCTGGTCACCGCGATCGCGGCGGGCCCGGGCAGCACCCGGCGCAACGCCGCCTGGAGCACGCCGCGGAACGCGATCTCCTCCCACAGCACGGTGCCGACCGGGATCCGGATGATGACCTGGTAGCCGACCTCAGGCCAGCTCAGCCCGGTGATCCGCTGGTCGGCGAGGGCCGGGCGGGTGGCCGGCACCGCGGCCAGGACCAGCCAGCCCGCGGCCAGCGCCGCGGCCGGGCCGGCCGCCGTGCGTACCCCGGCCCCCAGCCGGTCCGGCCGCAGCCCCAGGTCGGCTGCGGTCAGGCCGCTGCGGCGGGCCGCCGCGACCGCAGTGCCGGCCGCCGCCAGGTTGGCCACCGGATACCACGCCCGCTGCCAGGGCCCGCTCAGGTTGTTGTACCCGGCCAGCACCCCGCACGCCGCAGCCGCGAAGGCCGCGTCCCGCCCCCGCCGCGAGCCGACCGGCCGCCGGTGCGGGACCGTCCGCCTCACCCGGGAACCTCGTTGCATTACGCAATTTCCGTGTACTGTCAGCCGCCCGGCTGGACGAGCCCGGTCTCATAGGCCAGGACCACCGCCTGGGTGCGGTCCCGCAGCCCCAGCTTCATCAGGATCCGGCTGACGTGGGTCTTGATGGTCTGCTCGGCGACGACCAGACGGCCGGCGATCTCCGCGTTGGACATGCCCCGGGCGACCAGCGCCAGCACCTCGGTTTCCCGCTCGGTGAGGTCATCCAGCTGCCGCCGGCTGGGCCCGCGGGGCGCGCCCAGCCGGGCGAACTCGGCGATGAGCCGCCTGGTCACGCCCGGGGCCAGCAGCGCATCGCCGGACGCGACGACCCGGACCGCGTTGGCCAGTTCCTCGGCCGAGGCGTCCTTGAGCAGGAAGCCGCTGGCCCCCCAGCGCAGCGCCTGGTACACGTAGTCGTCCAGGTCGAAGGTGGTCAGCACCAGGACCTTGGGCGGGTCGATCATCGCGGTGATCTGCCGGGTGGCCTGCAGGCCGTCGAGCACCGGCATGCGCACGTCCATCAGGATCACGTCCGGCCGCAGCGCGACGGCGCGGCTGACCGCTTCCGCGCCGTTTACCGCCTCGCCGATGACCTCGATGTCCGGTTCGCTGTTCAGCAGGGTGGTGAAGCCAGACCGGACCATGCCCTGGTCGTCGGCGATCACCACCCGCACGGTCACGACGAGGCCTCCACCTGGTGGCTGGCGTCGGGCAGGACGGCGGTGACCAGGAAACCACCGTCCTTGGCCAGGCCGGCCTCCAGGTGCCCGCCGAGCATGACCGCGCGCTCCCGCATGCCGATAATGCCGTGGCCGGCTCCATTCTCGCCGGGCAGGCCGCCGGGGGTGAGGTCGTTGCGCACCTTTATCACCAGCGACCGGGGTGCGTAGAACAGTTCTACCCGCACCGCGGACCCGGGCGCATGCCGCATCGCGTTGCTCAGCGCCTCCTGCAGTATCCGGTAGGCGGACAGGTCCAGGCCCGGCGGCAGCGGCCGGGGGGTGCCGCTGACCGCCGAGGTGACGCGCACCCCTCCGCTGTGGGCCGATTCGAGGAGACCGCCCAGCTCATCCAGGCCGGGCTGGGGCGCGGTGTCCGGCCCGCCGCTGCGCAGCACCCCGAGCAGCCGGCGCAGTTCGTTCAGCCCGGTGAGCGCGCTGGTCCGGATGTCGGCGAAGCTCTCGACCAGTTCCGGCGGCGGGTTGGCGATCTTGCGCGGTCCCGCCTCGGCCTGGATGGCGATCACCGACATGTGGTGCGCCACGATGTCGTGCAGTTCCCGCGCGATCCGCTGACGTTCTTCGAGCAGCGCGCGCTCGCCTTCCAGCCGGCGGGCCTGCTGGGCCAGTTCGGCCTGGCCGCTGCGCCGGGACCGGACGACCGCGCCGATCAGCAGGGGTATGGAGGCCAGGATGGCGCCGGCGCTGGTCGTCGGATCGACGAGGATGGCGCCGACCAGGGTGACCATGGCCACGGTGACCACGAACCAGGGCCGGCAGCGCACCGCGACCGAGTACAGGCACAGGCCGTACACCAGCAGCCCGGCGGGCAGGTACACGGCCGAGGAGAGCGACCTCGGCCCGATGACCACCGCCGTCCAGCCCACGGCGAGCGCGGACAGCGCCCAGGCCGAGGCGGGGAACCGGGTGCGCAGCACGACCGGCAGGCTGATCGCCAGCGCGAACAGCAGCAGGGTCTCGGTACCGAACGGGTGGCCGTGCCGCCCGTTCTGCGTCTCCAGCCAGGAATCCGTGGTCGCCAGGCAGATGATCCCGATCAGCAGGTCGGCCAGGACCACCAGGTCGAACCGGCCGCGGCGGAGCCGGGGCGAACGCGGGAACGGCGGGTCAGTGACACCGCCCGCGACGATCGCGGTGACCGTCGCTTTGAGGCGCTGCACGGTACCCGAACTCATGTCTCCAGCGTAGGTGCGGTGCGCCAGCCATTTCGTGACCCGAGCGGGGTATCTGCCCGCCCTACTCAGGTAGGGGGTGACGCCGCCGCCGGTACCTCAGGGGCAGGCGCGCAATGGGCTCCGCAGCGGGACGCCGGCTACCCGCCGCGCTCCGTAACTTTCTGGCCAGGTCACCACTGGACCAGGAAGGAAACGCCATGAGACTCCGCCGCGTGACCGCGATCGCTGCGGTCGCGGCCGCCGCAGCTGTCACGCTGACGGCCGCGGTGAGCCCAGCCGCCCCGCCCGACCCGCCGGTGTCGCTGCCCGCCCTCACCCAGCCGGCGCTGGCCGCGCGCTACGCCGCCAACGACCAGGCGGCCGCCACCGCCGCCCGGGCCGCCGCCCGGTCGGGAAACCAGGCCCTGGCCCGCACGCTGACCGGCCTGAGCCGCCAGCAGCTGCTCGGGTTCGCCTCGGCCGGCCAGGGTGAAGCCGTCCAGGTGATCGGCAACCTGGCCACCGCCCGCCGGGTCGCCATCCTGGTGCCCGGCTCCGACACCTCGCTGGCCACCTTCGATTCCCGCGGCCCGGCCTCGCCCGAGGGCGGCGCCCGGGCCCTCGCCGCGCAGGCCCGCCAGCTGGACCCGGCTGCCCACCTGGCGATCATCGCCTGGCTCGGCTACCGCACGCCCAGCCTGCTCAGCCCGGCCGTGCTCACCTCCGGCAACGCCGGGCAGGGTGCCCACGCCCTGCGGCCGCTGGTGCGGAGCCTGGCCACCGACGGCGACCAGGTCGCCCTGCTGTGCCACAGCTACGGGTCGGTGGTATGCGGGCTGGCCGCGCCGCACCTGCCGGTCACCGACATCGCGGTGTTCGGCAGCCCGGGCATGGACGCCTCCTCGGTGCGGTCCCTGCACACCACGGCCCGGGTCTGGGCCGGCCGGGAGGCGGGCGACTGGATCCGCTACGTGCCGCACGTCCGCCTGCTCGGCCTCGGCTTCGGGACGGATCCCACCGCGCCGTCGTTCGGTGCCCGCCGGTTCGCCTGCGGCGGCAACGGGCACAGCAGCTATCTCAGCCCGGGCAGCAGTTCGCTGCGCAACCTCAGCTACATCGCGCTGGGCCAGCCCGGGAAGGTGACCCGATGAGCGCCGGCCCGGCCCGCGCGGTCCGCGCACTGGCCGCGCGGATCGAGGCCAGCACGCCGGCCAGCCGCGACCGGACGGTGGACGCCCTCCGCGCCCTGGCCATCGCGGGTGTCATCCTCGGTCACTGGCTGGTCACCGCGCTGGTGCCCGCCGGTGGCGGACTGCACGACCGCAGCCCGCTGGCCACGATGCCGGCCCTGGCCCCGCTGTCATGGCTGTTCCAGACGCTCGCGGTGTTCTTCTTCGTCGGCGGTTACGCGGCCGCCCGCAGCCTGGCCAGCGCCAGCCGCGGCGGGGCGGCGCGCGGCGGCTACTGGGCCTGGCTGGGCCAGCGGATGGCCCGGCTGGGCCGCCCGGTGGCCGTGCTGGCCGCCGTCTGGGTGCCGGTCACCGCCGGGATGGCCCTGGCCGGCGTCCCGCTGGGGACCATGCACACCGTGGTGTTCCTGGTGCTCAGCCCGCTGTGGTTCCTGTGTGTGTTCGCCGGGCTGACCGCGCTCACCCCGCTGGCCGCGGCCCTGGTGCGCCGCTGCGGCGCGTGGGCCGCGGTGTTTCCCGCGATCGGCGGTGGCCGGGGTGGACGCGGCCCGGTTCGCCCTGGGCGGCCCGGGCTGGCTCGGCTGGATCAACGTGGGGGCCGGCTGGCTGGTCCCCTACCTGCTCGGCATGGCCTGGGCGCGCGGGGCATTCCGCGGCTGGCGGGTCCCGGCCGTCCTGCTGGCCGGTGGCCTGGCCGCCACAGCGGCCCTGGTCACCTGGGCCGGGTACCCGGTGAGCATGGTCGGTGTGAACGGGGCGCACATCTCCAACCTGAACCCGCCCACGCTGGCCGCGGTCACCTTCGGCGTCGCCCAGGTCGGCCTCGCGCTGCTGCTGCGGCCGGTGCTGGGCCGGCTGATGCGCCGCCCGCTGGCCTGGGCGGCGGTCGCGCTGGCCAACCTGTCCGCGATGACTCTCTTCCTCTGGCACCAGTCGGCGTTCCTGCTGGTGAACCTGGCCGGATCGGCGCTCGGCCGGCTCACCCGGCCTGCTCACCGCCCCGTCCAGCGGGCTGTGGGTGGCCGAACGGCTCGCCTGGCTGCCCGTCTTCGCCGCCGCGCTGGCCGGGGCGTGGCTGCTGTTCCACCGCTTCGAACGGCCCCGCGCGGGCCGGACACCGTCCCATCCGGCGCCTGGTCCGGCCCAGCCGGCGCACGAAGGTAAAACCCGCCCCCCAGGATCGGTGCGCAGACCGATGATGGGTAGTGTTGAGGGTAAATCCCACCTAAGATCCAGGTATATGTTCATCCCGTAGCCGTGGCGCGGCCCTTGCCCTGCAGAGGCGTAACCAGGGTCCGGCGATTGTCGCGACCACAGCAAGACGCCGGGGGCGCAGGATGACAGGCGATCAACTTCCCACCAATCAGGCTGCGAATCCGGACAGCCGCGCGCAGGATCAGCCGGCAGCAGCGCCGAGCGGCCGGCCATCGTCATCGTCAGCCGTGATCCGAACGCACGTAAGCGCCTGGTCCGGGAACTGTCCCGGCGCTACGGCATGGACTACCAGGTCGAGGTGTGCGACAACCCCGCCGGGCTGGAAGCGCACCTGCGCGGCCTGGCCGGAGCGGGCACGCCCATCGCCATGGTCATCGGCGGAGTCGGTGAACTCGATCCGGATGGCATCGACGTGCTCGGCACGGTCCGCGGGATCGACCCGGAAGCATTCCGGGTGGCCGCGGTTCGCTGGGGGGAATGGGAAACCGCGCGGCCCACGTTCGACGCGGTCAGCCTGGGCAAGATCGACCATTGGGTGCTGCGCCCGGAACAGGCCCCGGACGAGGAGTTCAACCAGTCCATCACCCAGTTCCTGAGCGAGTGGCGCAATCAGCGCACCGGCGGCTTCGAGGCAGTGCGGATAATTGGCGAGCAATGGTCGGTGCGCTCCCAGGAACTGCGGGAGACCTTTCCCCGCAATGGCATCCCGATTGGCTTTTACGACGCCAATTCCGAACGTGGCCAGGAGATGCTTTCCGATTTCGACCCCGATCAGGTTGATCTGCCGGTGGTCATCCTCCGCTTCGGTGGCGAGCAGCCGATCCTGTTCAATCCGTCCAATCTGGAGATCGCCGAGGCCTTCGGCCTGACGCGGCCGATACCGGCCGAGGAGGTGTTCGATCTGGCCGTGGTCGGCAGCGGCCCGGCGGGGCTGGCAGCCGCGGTCTACGCGTCTTCAGAAGGCTTGCGGACGGTGGTCATCGAACGCGAAGCGGTCGGCGGCCAGGCCGGGACCAGTTCGATGATCCGCAACTACCCGGGGTTCGCGCAGGGCGTCACCGGGGCCAAGCTGGCCATCGAGGCCTTTCAGCAGGCGTGGTTGTTCGGCTCCACGTTCCTGTTCATGCGGCACGTAGTGGGGCTGTCGGCCGATAGCGGCCGTTACCAGCTGCAACTGTCTGACGGCGGCGTCATCACCGCGCGGACCGTGATCATCGCGACTGGTGCCACGTACCGCCGGCTGGGCGTGCCCAGCCTGGAGGCGCTGCTGGGCCTGGGCCTGTTCTACGGCGCTGGGGTCAGCGAGGCACCGGCCATGCGCGGCCGGAAGGTGTTCGTCATCGGCGGCGCCAACTCGGCCGGGCAGGCCGCGATCCACCTGGCCAAGTGGGCCGCGCAGGTGACGGTGCTGGTCCGCGCGGACACGCTGGCCGCCACCATGTCCGACTACCTGATCCGGGAGATCACCGCCGCGCCCAACATCGATGTCAGGTACCAGGTCCAGGTGGTGGACGCGACCGGAACGGATCACCTGGAGTCCCTGGTCCTGGAGGACCGGCCGTCCAGCCACCGGCAGAGCGTGCCAGCCGACGCCGTGTTCGCGCTGATCGGCGCGCAGCCGCGGACCGACTGGCTGGGCGACAGCGTCGCCCGGGACCAGCTTGGTTTCATCCTCACCGGGCCGGACCTGCTCGGCGAGGGGACCGGGGCGGACGGCACCTGGTCGCGGGACCGCCAGCCGATGCCGCACGAGACCAGCCTGCCCGGTGTTTTCGCGGCCGGCGACGTCCGGCAGGGCTCGGTCAAGCGGGTCGCCTCCGCCGTGGGCGAGGGCGCGGTCACCATCCCGCTCATCCACCGCAGACTGGAGGCGCTGGCCGTCGCGGAAAGCGCGGCAGGGCGGTAACGCTGATGCACGGAAACGACGGGCGGACGGCCCGGCCCGCGGAACTGCCAGGCCAGCCGGGCCCCGGCTCGCCATCGTCAGCGCTAGCCGCGAGCGGCATCCGGCCCCTGGTGCCCGGGATGCGGGTGCTGCTGTTCGTGGCGGCGGCGCTGGTCCTGCTGGCCGGGTTCCAGCTGTACGTGTTCACCGAGCGGACCGACACCTTCTTCGCCTGGACCATCGTGAACCCGCTGGCCGCGGCGTTCCTGGGCGGCGCCTACTGGGCCAGCTTCGCGATCGAGGCGCTGGCCGGGCGGCAGACCGTGTGGGCCAACGCGCGGATCGCGGTGCCGACCGTGCTCATCTTCACCGTGCTGACGCTGGTCGCCACCCTGATCCACCTGAACAAGTTCCATCTCGGCAGCCAGTTCGGCGCGGCCACCCGCACCGTCACCTGGGCCTGGATCGGGATCTATGCGCTGGTCCCGGCGCTGATGCTGATCGTCCTGGTGGTGCAGGCGCGCACCCCGGGCGGGGATCCACCCCGGACCGCGCCGCTGCCCGGCTGGCTCTACGTCCTGGTGGCCGGGCAGGCGGTGATCCTGTTCGGGCTGGGTGTGGCCCTGTTCACCGCCCCGGTGGGAGCCGCGCCGGCCTGGCCCTGGGCGCTGACCCCGCTGGTCGCCCGGGCCACCGCGGCCTGGCTGATCAGCCTGGGGGTGGCCGCGGCGCAGGCCTTGCTGGAGCGGGACGCCCGCCGCCTGCGTCCCGCCGCGATCGGCTACCTCCTGCTCGTCCTGTTCCAGGTCATCGCGCTGGCCCGGTTCCCGGAGCAGTTCGAATGGGGCTCCGCGTCCGGGATCAGCTACCTGATCGTGCTCGGCACGATGCTGCTCACCGGCGCGGTGTGCCTGGCCCGCGGCCTGCCCTCCCGGCTGCGCACGCAGACGGCCTGACCCCGCGCCCACCCTTTCCGCGGACCGGGGCGGTGTCCCGGCTGCTTGCCGGGGCCGCGTGGGGCAGGACAGACTGGCGGGAGCACAGGCTGGCGGGAACCGGGAGGAGGGTGACGCTGGTGCACAGGCGGCTTCCCCGCTGGTCGGAGCTGCAGCCGCTGCTGCGCCCGGAGCGGATCCCGGTCAGCCCCACCGAGCGGCGGCTGGGCCGCGCGCACACCATCCCCGAGCTGCGCAAAATCGCCGCCCGCCGGGTACCGCGGGCCGTGTTCGACTACACCGACGGCGCGGCGGAACGGGAGATCAGCCTGCGCCGGGCGCGCAACGCGTTCGCCCGGGTGGAGTTCCACCCGCAGGCGCTGCGCGACGTGAGTGACCCGGACCCCGCCGTCACGGTGCTCGGGCGGCGCTGGGCCCTGCCGTTCGCGCTCGCCCCGACCGGGTTCACCCGGATGATGCACCACGAGGGCGAACTGGCGGCGGCGCGGGCCGCGCAGCGGGCCGGGGTGACGTTCTCGCTGTCCACCATGGGCACCGCCTCGATCGAGGAGGTGGCGGCGGCCGCGCCGGACGCGGACAAGTGGTTCCAGCTGTACGTGTGGAAGGACCGGGCGGCCGGCAAGGACCTGCTGGAGCGGGCCCGCGCGGCCGGCTACGAGGCCCTGCTGCTGACCGTGGACACGCCGGTCGGCGGGGCCCGGATGCGGGACGTGCGCAACGGGCTGACCGTGCCCCCCGCGCTCACCCCCGCCACCGTGCTCGACGCGGCCGTCCACCCCACCTGGTGGTTCAACCTGCTCACCACCGAGCCGCTCAGCTTCGCCAGCCTGAACGAGTGGCGGGGCACGGTCGCCGAGCTGGTGAACACGATGTTCGACCCGACCGTGACGTTCGCCGACATCGAGTGGCTGCGCGCGGCCTGGCCCGGCCCACTGCTGCTCAAGGGCATCCAGACCGTGGCCGACGCGCGCGTGGCCGTGGATCACGGCGTGGACGGGATCGTCATCTCCACCCACGGCGGCCGCCAGCTGGACCGGGCCGCTGCCCCGCTCGAGGTGCTGCCGCGGATCGCCGACGCGGTCGGCGACCGGGCCGAGATCCTGCTCGACACCGGGATCATGCACGGCGGGGACATCGTCGCCGCGCTGGCCCTCGGCGCCAGAGCCTGCCTGGTCGGCCGCGCGTTCCTGTACGGGCTGATGGCCGGCGGGGAGCGCGGGGTGGACCAGGCGATCGGCATCCTCGGCGCGGAGATCGCCCGCACCCTCCAGCTGCTCGGCGTGCGCAGCGCCGCGGAGCTGAACCGATCGCACGTGTCACTGCGCTGAGCAGGAGGGAAAGGCCGTCCATGGAGATTGTCGAGTTCCGCCCGGAGCGCGAGCAGTACGCGTTCACGTTCGGCGGCGTCGCGCCGGTCCGCAAGGTGGTGCCCGGGACGATGCTGCGGCTGTGGACCGAGGATGCGTTCTGCGGCGGCATCCGGAGCACCGCGGACCTGCCCAGCACGTCGCTGACCATGCCGTTCGTCAACCCGCAGACCGGCCCGTTCTACGTGGAGGGCGCCGAGCCGGGTGACACCCTGGCGCTGCACTTCGCCGGGCTCACCCCGGCCCGCGGTTACGGCGCGTCCTGCACGATCCCGCTGTTCGGCGGGCTGACCAGCACCGACCGGACCGCGACGCTGCAGGACCCGCTGCCCGAGCGGACCTGGATCTACGAGGTGGACCGGGACCGGTGGACGGTCGCGTTCCAGGCCGCTGCCAGCGACTTCCGGCTGGAGCTGCCGATGGACCCGATGCTGGGCACGGTCGGGGTGGCCCCGGCCGCCGGGGAGGTGCGCTCCTCGCTGGTGCCGGACACGTTCGGCGGGAACATGGACACCCCGGAAATGCGCGCCGGCGCCACCTGCTACCTGGGCGTCAACGTGCCCGGCGCGCTGTTCTCGGTCGGTGACGGGCACTACCGGCAGGGCGAAGGCGAAGCCTGCGGCACCGCGGTGGAAGGCGCGATGGACGTCACGCTGATCGTGGACCTGATCAAGGGCGGCGGGCCGGCCTGGCCGCGGCTGGAGACCGATGAGCACCTCATCGTGGTCGGGTCGAGCCGCCCGCTGGAAGACGCCTGGCGGGTGAGCCAGGTCGGCATGGTGACCTGGCTCAGCGAGCTGTACGGCCTGGACAAGCTGGACGCCTACCAGCTGCTGTCGCAGACCAGCGAGACCCCGCTGGCCAACGTGGTGGACGCCAACTACAGCGCGGTGACCAAGGTGGCCAAGGCGCTGCTCCCGCAGGCAACGGCCTACGACGGCATGCACGGGCAGCTGCGGGCGGCCGCCACAGCGGCGGACGGTTGATGATGCTGGCGTGAGTGCCGCTGGAGCGGCACCTAGGTCAGCATCGCGAATTTTGGCCTGGGACAGAGGAGGCGGAAGGTGGATCTGGGTCTGCAGGGGCGCCGGGCCCTGGTAACCGGCGGCACCCGGGGGATCGGCCGGGCCATCGTGGAGACGCTGGCCGCCGAGGGTGCCGCGGTCGGGTTCTGCGCGCGTACCGGCAGCGACGTCAGCGGCGCGGTGGAAATGCTGACCACGGGCGGCGCGGTGGCCGTGGGCCGGGTGGTCGACGTGGCCGACGAGGCCGGGCTGCGGCAGTGGGTGGACGACACCGCCGCCGAACTGGGCGGCCTGGACATCGTGGTGGCCAACGTCAGCGCGCTGGCCATCCCGGACGAGCCCGCCAACTGGCAGGCCAGCTTCGACACGGACATGATGGGCACGGTCCGCCTGGTCAGCGCGGCCCTGCCCTACCTGGAGCGCAGCGACGCCGCGTCGATCGTCACGATCGCCAGCGTGTCCGGCCGGGAGATCGACTTCGCGGCCGGCCCGTACGGCACGTTCAAGGCGGCCATCATCCACTACACCCAGGGGCTGGCCTACCAGCTGGCCGAGAAGGGCATCCGGGCCAACTCGCTGTCCCCGGGCAACACCTACTTCGACGGCGGTGTCTGGCAGAACATCGAGCAGCAGAACCCGGATCTGTTCGGCACGGCCATGGGGCTGAACCCAACCGGCCGGATGGCCAAGCCGGAGGAGATCGCCCGCGCGGCGGTGTTCCTGGCCAGCCCGGCGGCCAGCTTCATGACCGGCGCCAACCTGCTGGTGGACGGGGCGCTGACCCGCGGCGTGCAGTTCTGAGCAGGTCACCCAGTTCATGATCATGACTTGAGGCCGAAACTATTCGCCCCTATGTCATGATCACGATGTGGCCCGGCTGGGCTCAGGTGCCGGTGATGTGCTCTGGGCGCACCGGCACCTGGTTCAGCGGCAGCCCGGTGGCGGCGCGGATGGCGGCCACGATGGCCGGGCCGGAGGAGATCGTCGGCGGCTCGCCGACCCCGCGCACCCCGTAGGGCGCGTGCGGGTCGGGGTACTCCAGCACCTCGATCCGCATCGGGGGCATGTCGAGGATGGTGGGGATCAGGTAGTCGGTGAACGACGGGTTCCTGATCTTGCCGCCGGAGATCTGGATCTCCTCCATCACGGCCAGCCCCAGCCCCTGCGCCGAGCCGCCCTGGATCTGCCCGAGCACCGCCTGCGGGTTGATCGCCTTGCCCACGTCCTGGGCGCAGTCCAGCGCCACCACCTTGACCAGGCCGAGTTCGGTGTCCACGTCCACCACCGCGCGGTGCGCGGCGAACGCGTACTGCACGTGCGCGAAGCCCTGCCCGGTCTCCGGGTCGACCGCCTCGGTCGGCCGGTGCCGCCACTCGGCGGTCTCGTCGATGACCTCGTCGCCGAGCAGGCCGGCCAGTTCGCCGAGGATGCCCTCGCCCGCCGAGACCACCTTGCCCCCCTCCAGGCGCAGATCGGGCACGGTACGGCCGAGCCGCTGCTGGATGATGGCCAGCGCGCGGTCGCGCACCCGCTCGCACGCGGCCTTGACCGCGCCGCCGGTGACATAGGTCTGCCGGGACGCCGACGACGACCCGCCGCTGCCCACCTGGGTGTCCTTGGGCGCCACGATGACCTGGTCGACGCCCAGCTCGGTCCGCACGATCTGCTGCTCGACGGTGACCAGGCCCTGGCCGACCTCGGCCGCCGCGGTGTGCACGGTCGCGGTCGCGGCCCCGGACAGCACCTCGAGGCGGACCCGGGCCGTGGAGTAGTCGTCGAAGCCCTCGGAGAAACCTACGTTCTTGTAGGCGACCGCGTAGCCGATGCCGCGCACCACGCCCTCGCCGTGGGTCGTATTGGCCACCCCGCCGGGCAGGTCGCGCAGGTCCGGCCGGGCGTCCGGGCGGCGCGGCGGCGGCAGCGGCATGGCCTGCACCCGGTGCAGCAGTTCGCCGACCGGCGCCGGGCTGTCGATGACCTGCCCGGTCGGCGCCTGCGCGCCCTGGGTCATCGCGTTGCGGCAGCGCAGCTCGACCGGGTCCAGGCCGAGCGCGGCGGCCAGCTTGTCCATCTGGGCCTCGTGGGCGAACGCGGCCTGCACCGAGCCGAAGCCGCGCATGGCCCCGCACGGCGGGTTGTTGGTGTACGCGCCGTACGCGTCGACCTGCACGCTGGGCACCACGTACGGGCCGATGCCCATCGTGCCCGCGTTCCCGACCACCGCCGGGGTGCTGGACGCGTACGCCCCGCCGTCCAGGTAGATCTGCGCCTTGACGTAGACCAGCCGGCCGTCCCGGTCCGCGCCGTGCTCGAAGCGCATCAGTGCCGGGTGCCGGTGCACGTGCCCGAAGAACGACTCTTCCCGGTTGTAGACCATCTTCACCGGCTTGCCGGTGCGCAGGGCCAGCAGGCACGCGTGCACGTGCATGGACAGGTCCTCGCGGCCGCCGAACGCGCCGCCCACGCCGGCCAGCGTCAGCCGCACCATCTCCGGCGGCAGGCCGAGCGCCGAGCAGATCTGCCGCTGGTCCACGTGCAGCCACTGGGTGGCCACGTACAGCTCGACGCCGCCGTCCTCGGCCGGCACGGCCAGCCCGGACTCCGGGCCGAGGAAGGCCTGGTCCTGCATGCCCACCTGGTACTCGCCGGTCACCACGACGTCGGCCACCGGGTCCGGGTCGCCCTTGCGCAGCTTCAGGTGCCGCACCAGGTTGCCCGCCGGGTGCAGCTGGGCCCGCTCCCGGGACAGCTCGCTGACCTTCCCCGGGGTGGTGTGCACCAGGTTCCACCGCGGGTGGCCCAGGGCCTCGTGGGCGTCGGTGACCGGTTCGTACACCTCGTAGTTGACCCGGATCCGCTTGGCCGCCTGGCGGGCGATCTCCGGGTGGCCGGCGGCCACCAGCGCGACCGGCTCACCCTGGTAGCGCACGACGCCGGTGGCCAGCACCGGCTGGTCGGTGATCTCCAGCCCGTAGAGCTTGTTACCCGGCACGTCCTCCTGGGTCAGCACCGCGGACACGCCCGGCATGGCCAGCGCCTCGGCGGTCTCGATGGAGCGGATCCGGGCGTAGGGGTGCGGGCTGCGCAGCGTGACGCCCCAGATCATGCCGTCCAGCCACAGGTCGCTGGAGTAGACGAACTCCCCGGTGACCTTGGGCGTGCCGTCCGGCCGGCCGGGGCTTGTACCCACCCCGCCCGTCGCCGGCCTGGTCGCGTCCGGCACGGCCGGGGTGGGCCTGGTCGGTGCAGTCATCACGTCACTCCACGGGTTCATCATGATCGCGGTCAATCGGTGTCGCCAGGTGGCACAAATTGACCACGATCATGAAGAGCCGGCCCGCCAGGCCGCCGCCAGGCGGACCGCTTCCATGATCTTCTCGTACCCGGTGCACCGGCACAGGTTGCCAGCCAGCGCCTCCCGGATCTCGGCGTCGCCCGGTGCGGGCTGCCGCTCGATGAGGTCGTGCGCGGCGACCAGCAGCCCGGGCGTGCAGAAGCCGCACTGCACCGCGCCCGCCTGGAGGAAGGCCCGCTGCACGGCGGACAGCTCGCCGCCGGGGGCCAGGCCCTCGACGGTGCGCACGTCCCGGCCCTGGGCCTGGCCCGCCGCCACCAGGCAGGCGCAGGCCAGCACCCCGTCCAGGTAGACCGTGCACGAGCCGCACTCGCCCTGCTCGCACGCGTTCTTCGAGCCGGGGAAGCCCAGCCGCTCGCGCAGCACGTAGAGCAGGCTCTCGCCCTCCCATACGTCGTCGGCCTGCTGCCGCTCACCGTTGACGGTGCAGGTGATCCGCATGCTCACGTCCTCCGGAACTCGTGCCAGGCCCAGGTCAGCGCGCGCCGGGCCATCACCGACAGGGCGTGCACCCGGTACCGGGCGCTGCCCCGCACGTCGTCGATCGGCTCGGCCGCCTCGGCGACCAGGTCCGCGAACCGGCGGCTGGTGGCGGCGGGCAGGTCGCCGCGCGATTCCCACAGGCCATCCTCGGCCAGCGCCTGGGCCAGGAACTCTTCGGCGGCCAGCGCGCGGCGCGGGGTGGGGCCCGCCGACCCGATGCCGGTGCCGACCGCCTGGCGATCGGGGTGCAGCGCCAGGCTGAACGCGGCCACCGCGATGACCATCGCGTTGCGGGTGCCGATCTTGCAGAACTGCTGCGGCCCGGCGGGCGGGGTGACCAGCACCGCCTTGATCAGCTCGTCCGGGTCCAGTGCGTTGCGCTTCACCCCGGTGTAGAACTCGTCAGCCGGGATGAGCCGGGTGCCGCGCACCGACTCCACCTCCACCTGGGCGCCGGCGGCCAGCAGCGGGGGATGTGCGTCACCCGCCGGGGACGCGGCCCCGAGGTTGCCGCCGACCGTGCCCCGGTTGCGGATCTGCGGTGACCCGACGGTGCGGGAGGCCATGGCCAGCCCGGGCAGCCGGTCACCCAGCTCGGTCTGCACCCGCGTGTAGGTCACCCCGGCGCCGAGCCAGATGTGCCCGCTGTCCGGGGCCCACCCGGCCAGTTCCGGCACCCGGGTCAGGTCGAGGAGGTACTCCGGGCGGTACCGGTCGAAGTTCAGCTCGACCATGACGTCGGTGCCGCCCTGGATCGGCACCGCGTGCGGGTAGGCCGCCTTCAGCTGCAGTGCTTCCGCCCACGCCGACGGCTGCAGGAACTCCATCGCACCTCCCTTCGCGTCCACTGCCCACGAACCCGGCGGGGACGCACAGCTGGGTGCGCGGCCGCAGCGCCGGGGCCGGTGGTCCTGTCAGTGTGGCTCATCACGCCGGAAAACCGAACCGCGGCGGCGGCCACCCGTCAGCCCGCGGGCCGGTTGATAACCTGCGAGGAACACCCGGCGGTGGGCTGCCGTCGGCGCGAGCCCGGGAGAGGTTCCATGCCGGCCAGGAGATCGTCGGCGGCCACCGCTCCGGCGCGGACGCCCACTCTGTCCCGCCGGCACGCGGCCGGCGCGCCCAGCGCCCGCGGCCTGCTGCTCACCCTGCTCGGCGAGCTGGTGCTGGCCGGCGACGGGACGGCCTGGACCTCGGCCGTGCTCAGCGTGTTCGGCCGGCTCGGCATCGGGGAGAAAGCGACCCGGCAGGCGCTGATGCGCACCGCCGCCGCGGGCTGGCTCGACGCGGAGAAGATCGGCCGCCGCACCCGGTGGCGGCTGACCGGCAGCGCCCGGCGGCTGCTGACCGACGGCCGGGACCGCATCTACTCCTTCACCGGCCAGGCCGAAGGCTGGGACGGCAGCTGGCTGCTGGTCTACGCGCGCATCCCGGAGAGCGACCGGCGGGCCCGGCACATGGTGCGCACCCGGCTCACCTGGGCCGGGTTCGGGGCCCTGGGCGCGGGCGTGTGGATCAGCCCGCACCCAGAGCGGGAAGCCGAGGCGACCGGGGTGCTCCGCGAGGCCGGGATCGCCGACGACGCCCAGGTGTTCGTGGCCCGCCGGTCGGGCCTGGCCGACGTGCGGGTCATGGTGGCCGCGGCCTGGGACCTGGCCGCGATCGAGGAGCAGTACCAGCAGTTCATCGCGGACTTCGCCGCCGCTACCCCGGACGATGTGCTGGTCCGGCAGGTCGAGCTGGTGCACGCGTGGCGGCGGTTCCCATCGATCGACCCGGTGCTGCCCCGGGAACTGCTGCCCGCCCGGTGGAGCGGGCGGGAGGCGGCCCGGCTGTTCGCCGACCGGCACCAGCGCTGGTCGGCCGACACGCGGCTGGACTGGAAGCGCCTCAACGACCCCGGCTGACCCACGGGGCAGTGACATGCTACGAACATTTGACGCATTCGCTATCCGGCGTAGAACATAGTGATAGCTGCGGCACGGCGGAAGGATGATCATGACCGGCGAGGCCAGCGTGGACTTCCGCGTGCACCCGGACCAGTACCGGCACTGGCGGCTGGCCTGCGCCGGGCCGGTGGCCACGCTGACCATGGACGTGGCCGAGC
The DNA here is from genome assembly GCA_963711705.1 of uncultured Actinomycetes bacterium. Taxonomy (GTDB): domain Bacteria; phylum Actinomycetota; class Actinomycetes; order Streptosporangiales; family Streptosporangiaceae; genus RYN-230. Next base: position 46,944 of record CAVQFM010000023.1, on the reverse strand, counting down.
AGGGCGGCCTGACCAGCGGCTACGAGCTCAAGATGAACTCCTACGACCTGGGCGTGGACATCGAGCTGTACGACGCGGTGCAGCGGCTCCGCTTCGAGCACCCCGAGGTCGCCGCGGTCGTGCTGACCAGCGGCAAGGACAAGATCTTCTCCGCGGGCGCGAACATCCGGATGCTGGCCGCCGCCCCGCACCCGTGGAAGGTGAATTTCTGCAAGTTCACCAACGAGACCCGGAACGGGATCGAGGACGCCACCGCCCACTCCGGCCAGACCTACCTGGCCGCGCTGAACGGCACCGCCTCGGGCGGCGGCTACGAGCTGGCCCTGGCCTGCGAGCACATCATGCTCATCGACGACCGCTCGTCCGCGGTGTCCCTGCCCGAGCTGCCGCTGCTCGGCGTGCTGCCCGGCACCGGCGGCCTGACCCGGGTCACCGACAAGCGGCACGTGCGCCGCGACCTGGCTGACTACTTCTCCACCAGGCCCGAGGGCATCGGCGGGCAGAAGGCGGTCTCCTGGCGGCTGGTTGACGAGGCCGTGCCCCGGGCCCGGTGGGAGGAGACCGTGGCCGAGCGGGCCCGCGAGCTGGCCGGCCGGTCCACCCGCCCGGCGGACGCCACCGGCATCGAGCTGACCCCGCTGGACAAGACGCGCACCGGCGAGGAGATCAGCTACCCGAACGTGACGGCCCGGCTGGACCGCGACCGGGGCGTCGCCGAGATCACCGTCCGCGGCCCGGGCCGCGGCGCGCCGGCCAGCATCGGCGCCGTGCACGAGCAGGGGGCCGCCTTCTGGACCCTGGCCATGACCCGGGAGCTGGACGACCTGATCCTCGACCTGCGGGCCAACGAGCTGGAGCTGGGCACCTGGGTGCTGCGTACCGCGGGCGACCCGCAGCAGGTGCTGGCTTACGACCAGCTGCTGCTGGACGCCCGGGAGGACTGGCTGGCCAACGAGATCGTGGGCTACCTCAAGCGCACCTTCAAGCGGCTCGACGTGACCAGCCGCAGCCTGATCGCGCTGATCGAGCCGGGCAGCTGCTTCGCCGGGTCGCTGCTGGACCTCGCGCTGGCCGCCGACCGCTCGTTCCAGCTGGCCGGGGTGAGAGAAGAAGCCGACCCGGACGCCGACCCGGCCACGATCACCGTGGGCCCGATGAACCTCGGCCCGCTGCCGATGAGCAACGGGCTGACCCGGCTGCAGACCCGCTACCTGGGCGACGAGCCGGGCCTGGCCGCGGTCGAGAAGCGGGCGGGCGAGGCGCTGGCCGCCGAGGACGCCGAGCAGCTGGGCCTGGTCACCTTCGCCCCCGATGACATTGACTGGGACGAGGAGGTCCGCATCGCGGTCGAGGAGCGGGCCAGCTTCAGCCCGGACGCGCTGACCGGCCTGGAGGCGAACTACCGCTTCCCGGGCCCGGAGACGCTGGAGACCAAGATCTTCGGCCGGCTGACCGCCTGGCAGAACTGGATCTTCAACCGCCCGAACGCCGCGGGCCCGGACGGCGCGCTGCGCCGGTTCGGCACCGGGCAGCGCGCCGACTTCGACCGAAAGCGAGTCTGAGCAGGATGACCACGGCCCCCGACTACACGGAGAAGATCCCGAACAACGTCGACCTGCGCGAGGACCGGCGGCTGCAGCGGGCCCTGGAGTCCTGGCAGCCGAACTTCCTGAACTGGTGGCAGGAGATGGGACCGACCCTGCCCACCCAGGACGTCTACCTGCGCACCGCGATCAACGTGGGCCGCGAGGGCTGGGCGCACTTCGGGCACGTGCCGATGAAGGACTACCGGTGGGGCATCTTCCTGGCGCAGCGGGCCGACGGGCGGCAGATCGGGTTCGGCGAGCACATGGGCGAGCCCGCCTGGCAGAAGGTGCCCGGTGAGTACCGCGCCGACCTGCAGCGGCTGATCGTCATCCAGGGCGACACCGAGCCGGCCAGCGTCGAGCAGCAGCGCAACCTCGGCGCGACCGCGCCCAGCCTGTATGACCTGCGCAACCTGTTCCAGGTCAACGTGGAGGAAGGCCGCCACCTGTGGGCCATGGTGTACCTGCTGCACGCCTACTTCGGCCGGGCGGGCCGGGAAGAGGCCGAGCAGCTGCTGCACCGGCACTCGGGCAGCACCGAGTCACCACGGATCCTCGGCGCGTTCAACGAGGAGACCCCGGACTGGCTGTCGTTCTTCATGTTCACCTACTTCACCGACCGGGACGGCAAGTACCAGCTCGGCACGCTGAAGGAGTCGGCGTTCGACCCGCTGTCGCGGACCTCCGAGTTCATGCTCAAAGAAGAGGCGCACCACATGATGGTCGGCACCACCGGCATCGACCGGGTGGTGGAGCGGACCGCGCAGCTGATGGTGGAGCACGAGACCGACGACGCCGGGCCGCACGGCGCGGTCCCGCTGCACGTCATCCAGAAGTACCTGAACTTCCACTACAGCGTGTCGCTCGACCTGTTCGGCGGGGAGACGTCCACCAACGTGGCCAACTACTACACCGCGGGTCTCAAAGGCCGCTGGCTGGAGGACCGGCGCAGGGATGACCACAAGCTGACCGACGACTCGATCATGGTCGACGCCCTGGCCGATGCCGGAAGTGGCCAGCAGAGCATCAGCCAGACCGAGGTCGCCGCGCTGACCGGCCTGAACACCGACCTGCGCCGCGAGTACATCGCCGACTGCCAGAGCGGCGTCAACCGGTGGAACAAGATCCTGGCCAGCGCGGGCCTGCCGCACCGGATCAAGCTGCCGCACGTCGCGTTCAACCGGAAGGTGGGCGCGTTCGCCAGCATCGAGGCCAGCCCGGACGGGGAGCTGCTGCCGGCTGGCGAATGGGACCAGCGCCAGGGCCAGTGGCTGCCCACCGACGTGGACAAGACGCACGTCCGCTCGCTGATGCGGCCGGTGCACGAGCGCGGCAAGATCGCCGCCTGGATCGCCCCGCCGCGCAACGGGATCAACGGCAAGCCGTTCGACTACGACTACGTTCACCTCGCCTAGACGCCGACACTTGGGGGCGCAGCAGCCATGGCGCAGCGGTTCAACGTGTGCGAATACCTGGTCGACCGGCGGCTGGCCGCGGGGGACGGGGCGCGGGTCGCGGTTACCGGCCCGGCCGGCGAGCACAGCTACGCCGCGTTGCACGATCAAATTTGCCGAACGGCTCGTTCCCTGCAGATGCTCGGCCTCCAGCCGGAGCAGCGGCTGCTGATGCTGATGTCCGACTCGCCACAGTTCGTGGTCATCTACCTGGCGGCCATGCGGATGGGCGCGGTCCCGGTCCCGGTGTCCACCATGCTGCACGCCGACGGCGTGGCCGAGCTGCTGGCCGATTCCCGGGCCCGGTTCCTCGCGGTATCCCCGGAGTTCGCGGACACCGCGGTCACCGCGGCCAGCGCCGCGCCCGAGCTGACCGGGATGCTGGCCGGTACCGAGCCGGCCTTCAGCCCGGTCCCGGTGCAGCTGTTCAGCACGCTGGCCAGTGGCCCGCTCGACGACGCGGTGTACCCGACCACGGCCGACTCGCCCGCGTTCTGGCTGTACACCTCGGGCACGACCGGGATGGCCAAGGCGGCCATGCACCGGCACGGTTCGGTCCAGGTGGTGTGCGAGACGTACGCCGCGCAGGTGCTCGGCATCCGGCCCGACGACCGGTGCCTGTCCGCGGCCAAGGCGTTCTTCGCCTACGGCCTGGGCAATTCGCTGCTGTTCCCGTTCTCGGTGGGCGCGGCCAGCGTGCTGGAACCCGCGCCGGCCCGGCCCGACCTGATGGCCGGCCGGGCCCGCGAGTACGGCGCGACCCTGTTCTTCGCCGGGCCGACGTTCTTCGCCAACATGCTCCGCGCCGGGCTGCCCGCTGGCGCGATGTCCGGGGTGCGGCTGGCCGCCTCGGCCGGCGAGGCGCTGCCGGCCAGCCTGTACACCCGGTGGACCAAGCAGTTCGGGGTGGACATCCTGGACGGCATCGGGATGACCGAGATGCTGCACATCTTCCTGTCCAACCGGCCCGGCGAGGTGCGGGCCGGGACCACCGGCGTCGCCGTCCCCGGCTACGACCTGCGGCTGCTGGACGAGGACGGCCACGAGGTGCCGGCGGGCACGCCGGGCACGCTGTACGTCCGGGGCGACTCGGCGGCGACCGGGTACTGGTCCCGGTACGCCGCGTCCCGCCAGGTGTTCCAGGGCGAGTGGCTGCGCACCGGCGACACCTACGTCCGGGACGACGACGGCTACTACGCCTGCCTGGGCCGCACCGGCGACATGCTCAAGGCCAGCGGCATGTGGGTATCCCCGGCCGAGGTGGAGGCGCGGCTGCTGGCCCACGAGGCGGTGGCCCAGGCGGTCGTGGTGGCCGCGCACGACGCCGAGGGCCTGGAGAAACCCGTCGCCTACATCATCCTGCAGCCCGGGCGATCGGCCAGCGAGGACGAACTGATCGAGTTCTGCCGGGCGGCATTGCCGTCGTTCAAGCGGCCCCGGAAGGTGGTCTTCGTTGAGGCTTACCCGACGACGGCGACCGGCAAGGTCCGGCGGGTGGAGCTGCGCGCGATGGCCAGTGCCGCCCTGGTCACCAGCGAGGTGCCCGTGGTGCCAGGGGGGACGGTAGTCCCGGCGGAGGCAGTCACGGGTGCGGAGAAGGCTGAGCGTCAGGGGTAGCTGACCACGTCGCTGGGGCCGGGGCTGTCCGCGGTCACCGCCGCACCGGTCTGGTTGACCACGTGGTCGATGCCACCGGAGGCGTTCAGGAACCGGGTCAGCGGGCTGGATCGTGACCGGTGCCGCCGCCTGCGGGGTGGCCGCCAGGCCGGTGCGGCCACCCCGCAGAGGGACAGCGCTAAGGCGCCGAGGACCGCCGCCGCTCTGGTCGAGTTCGTCAGCTTCATCAGCGTCCTCGCTTCTGTCCGCAGCGTCAGCGCGACCCCAGCCGCCGGGTCAGCCGCCGACCGCCCGATCCCACCTTGCCCGCCAGCCTTTCTTAGCCACGGCCAGTGTCAAGATCTCCAGGCCTGGTTTTTATGACTTTTAAATAAAGTCCCGGAACAGGGCGGCCCGGCAACGCAGTTGCCCGGCGGGGCCGCTACTGCGTGGATGTGGCTGCTCATGCAGTTGAGCGCGGCGGCGCTGCCGACCAGGCGGCCAGGACGCGGTCGATGGCGGGCCTGATCCGGTCCCGGGCGGCGTCCCGGGGGACGCCGGACATGAGCAGCGCGTCGTAGCCGGTGTCCTCGTGCCGCACGGACGCCACAACGGCCCCGTTGATGGCCCGCTCATCCAGGGCCCGGCCCGCCGCGGACCGGCCGACCCGCCCGCTGCCCCGCGCCCCGGCGTGCCGGGCGATGGCCTCGGCCCGCCCGGCCGGGCAGCCCGGGTAGAGCCGGGCGATTTCGGCCGCGAACTGGGCCTGCAGCGCCACGTCCTGGGCGGCGCGGCGGTCGCGGTCGCGTTCCCGGCGGCGCATCCGGGCGTCCGCGTCGGCCAGGCACTGCTGCTCGGCCTGAGTCAGGGCCGCCTCCTCGACCAGCACACCCTGCCGTTCGTAGCGGCGGCGGGCCCGGCTCCACCGCACCACCACGGCTGACAGGCCGCTGCCCTTCCTGGCCCGGCGGGTGAGCGCGGCATCGCCGGCCGGCAGGAACACCAGGTGGTCCAGGTCGGCGCAGTCCAGGCAGAGCGGCCCGGCCGCGCCCATGGTGAGCAGGTCCCCGGCGCCGCCACAGTCGGTGCAGGCCCAGTCCTGCACCGGCTGGATGACGAGCAGATCCGCGGGCTGGCCCGCCCGCTCCGCCAGGCGCTCCCGTTCGGCGGCGGGCAGGCCGGCCGGCACCCAGCGGGCCCGCCAGGCCTGCTCGGCCGCCTGGTCCCCGCCGGCGGTGAAGCGGAGCGGCCGGCCTGGCCCGGCCGCGGCATCGCCGGGCTCGCCTGTTTCCAGGCCGTTCGCGCTGGCCCACCCCGCCAGGCAGTCCAGCATGGCCGCCAGCCTGGCCGGGCCGACCTGCAGGATGTCTTCCAGGCAGCCGATCCGGCCCTGCCGCCAGGCGGCCACGTTCCGGTCATGCACCCAGCCGAGGCCGGCACACACGTCCACGGGCGTGACGAACCGCTGCTCGGCCAGCGCCTGCGCCGCGGCCGCGGCCACTCTGCGCTCAAGGCTCGACGCGGATGTCTGGCTCACGAACCGCAGCGTAGTGAAGTATCCCCGCTGTCGCCGGGCGGCCAGTGAGACCAGCCGGGCCAGAGTCAGTTCAGCGCGATCGCGATCACGGCCAGCGTGCACAGGCCCAGGCCGGCCCGCTGCACCTGGCTGAACCGCTCGTGCAGGAGGAGCCGGGCGAGCAGGACAGTGACTCCCGGGTACAGCGACACGATGACCGCGACGGTGGCCAGCAGGGCGGCGTGGGTCGCGTAGAAGAACAGCAGGGTGGCGGTCATCCCGCCCACGCCGACCAGCAGGGCCTGCCCGGCCGCAGCGGCCGGGGCCCGCAGCGGCGCGTGCGCCTTGACCGCGACGGCCAGCATGAGGAGCAGGGAACTGGTCTGCTCGGACGCGACCGGCCACAGGCCGCCGCCCCGGCCCGCCTGGGCCAGGCCGACGAACATGATGCCGAACGCAACGCCGGCCACTACGCCATCACCCAGTGCCGAGCGGAACATGCCGCGCGCGCCGCCGCTGCTGGTCGCGACCAGGGCGATGGCGGGCAGGGCGAGCACGACACCGGCCATGGTCACCACGCCGGGCCGCTCGCCCATGGCCAGGCCGGCCAGCACCGGCACGACCGCCGCGCCGACCGCGGACACCGGCCCGACCACGCTCATCTGGCCGCGGGCCAGGCCACGGTAGAGCACCAGGCTGCCGACGCCGCCACCCAGGCCGGCGGCCAGTCCCCAGCCGATGGCCCGGACACTGGGCCCAGGGCCGGGGACGAGCAGGATCGCGGCCCAGGCGAGTACGGCAGCGCCCAGCCCGCCGATGACGTTGACCTGCAGCGATCCCAGCCGCCGGGACAGCAGGCCACCGCCGAAATCGGAGCTGCCGTAGAGCAGGGCCGCGGCCAGCCCGAGCAAGATTCCCATGGTGTGAACCGGCTTTCAGTGACGTCGCGAAAGTTCCTACGAGATCGACACTGACAGGAATCGGTCCTGGTGATAAGGTCCAGTTCTATCGACAGAATAAGGACCAATTCCGTCCTCGTGGCGCTTCAGCACGACGCTCAGGTCCCGCTGCACCGGCAGATCGAGACGTCGATCCGGGACTCGATCCGGGCGGGCCGGCTGCCGCGCGGCGCGTCCCTGCCGCCCACCCGGGTGCTCGCCGCCGATCTCGGCGTTTCCCGCGGGGTGGTGGTCGAGGCCTACCAGCAGCTGACGGCCGAGGGGTACCTGGCCAGCCGGGCGGGTGGCTACACCCAGGTGGCGGCCGGCCCGGCCCCGGCCGTGGCCCCGCTGCAGCTGGCCCGCCCGCAGCCGCTGCCGATCGACCTCAGCTACGGCCGCGCTGACGTGTCCGCCTTTCCCCGGGCCGCCTGGCTGCGCGCGATCCGCCGTTCGCTCAGCTACGCACCGAACGACCTATTCGGCTACTTGTCCGGCCGCGGCGTGCCGCAGCTGCGCGAGGCCATCGCCGACTACCTGAACCGCGCCCGCGGCACCCTGGCCCAGCCGGACAACGTGGTGATCTGCACCGGCTACGCCCAGGGCGTCGCGCTGCTCATCCAGCTGCTGGCCGCGGCCGGCGCCGGGCGGCTCGCGATGGAGGACCCGTCCTCGGGTGACGACGCCCGGCCCGCCGCCCACGCGGCCGGCCTGGATCTGGTCGGGGTCCCGGTCAACGCGGGCGGCATCCGGGTGGACCTGCTGGCGGATACCAACGCCGATGCCGTCGTGCTGACGCCGTCGCATCAGTGGCCCACCGGGTCGGTGCTGTCGCCGGGGAACCGGGCGGCCGTGATCCGCTGGGCCATCCAGCGCGGGGCGCTGATCATCGAGGACGACTACGACGCCGAGTACCGCTACGACCGGACCCCGGTCGGCGCGCTCCAGGGCCTGGCCCCCGACCACGTCGTGTACGCCGGCTCGGCCAGCAAGACGCTGGCCCCCGGGCTCCGGCTCGGCTGGTTCGTGATGCCGCCCCACCTCACCGAGCCGATGGCCGCCGCGAAGATCGCCGCTGACCGCGGCTCGCCCGCGCTGGAGCAGCTGGCCTTCGCCGACCTGCTGACCCACGGTGAATTCGACCGTCACCTGCGGCGGATGCGCCCGGTGTACCGGCGCCGCCGCGATGCCCTGCTGGCCGCGCTGGCCCGGCACCTGCCGTGGCTGGAGCCGCCGGCATCTCCGCGGGGACGCACCTGGTCACCTGGCTGCCGCCGCACCTGGACGAGACCGCGGTCGTCGCCGCCGCGCGGGAGGCGGGGGTCGGCATCGCCGCCGTCGGCCCGTACCGCATCACCCATCCGGGCCCGGGCGGGCTCATCTTCGGCTACGCGACGGCCAGCGAAGCGGCCATCGCCGAGGGGATCGCGACGCTGGCCCGGGTCATCCGCCAGCTCTGAGCCCCGGGTGGGCCGGCTGGCCCGGGGTCAGCGCCGCCACCCGGTCCGCGAACCGGCCGATGGCGGCCGCGCCGGGCAGCGCACCGATCTCCAGGTCGTAGTGCCGCGTCTCGCCCGGTGCCAGCCATTGCAGCTCGCCGCGCTCCGTGGCGTCGAACCGGCCCGCGTCCCGGTTCGTGCTGGGCTCCATCGCGAGCGCGTAGGTGCCCTCGCCCATCATCCGCCACACGGTGTGATGGGGCAGCTGGCCGATCCGGAACACCTGGTAGACCCCCAGGCCCAGGGCCCGGTTCACCACGGCCACCGGCACGGTGCCGGCCGGCTCGGCGACGAGCTCGTGCTCGAAGCAGGCCTCGGTCGCATCGCGGACTGGGGCGGACAGCGTCTGGTATCCCTCGACCGGCACCCCGTAGCCGGTGGTCGTGCGGCTGCTCGGCACCAGCAGCTGGGCCGACTCGTCGACGACCGGGAAACCGGCGTTGCAGTGGTAGAGCAGCATGTGCGAGGTCAGCGTGTGCCCGGCGTTCTCGACCTCGTCGTGAATGGTGAACCGGGACTCGCCGACCCGGGCCTCGATGCGCCGGCGCAGCACCAGATGCTCACCGAACACCGCGGACTGCAGCACCTCGCCCTCGGCCCACAGCACGCACTCGTCGCCGTCCCACCGCTCGCCGTACCCGGCCAGCCGGGCGGGCAGGCCACCAGCCCGCCCGTGCAGGCCGTACCGCACGGTCGGCTGGATGTGCGGCTGGTTGAAGTGCTCGGCGCTGTCCTCGCCGGGCACCAGCGTGTGGTCCAGCCCGCAGGTGACGACCATCCCGCCGCCCCAGGCCCGGAACCAGCCCCACTCTTCTGGTTCGTAGTACCAGGGCCCGGTGACCCCGGCCGCGGACAGCCAGCTCAGCGGCTGCCCGGCCAGCTCGCACCGGCCGATGTCGAAGCAGCGGTCGATCAGCACGTCGAACGCGAAGCCGGTCCCGGTACGGAACTCCAGCACGCGGACGCCGCGGGCCTGGCCGTCGCCGATGGTGACCAGCCGCACGCCCGCCACCTGCTCCAGCCGCCCGACCCGGCGGAGCAGGCCGGCCCGGGTGTAGCCGGTGCCGAACAGCTCAGGCATGGGCCGCTGCCCCGGTCATGGGCCACCGACCACTTTCTCGTACTCTTCTTCGCCCTCGCCCAGCGCGTTGCCGGCGTTCCTGATCCAGTCTTCCCGGCCCTGTGACCGGTACCAGACGAGCACCAGGAGGCCGAGCACCAGCCATCCGCCGTCCACCACCGGCGCCCAGTTGTACGGCGACGCCGGGCAGGTGGTCGTGCACACCGGCTGGAACGAGACCAGGACCGCATAGATCAGCACGGCCGTCGAGACCACCGGGAACACGATGTGCTTGAAGAAATTGAACTCGGCCCGGCGCTCCGTGAGGTAGTAGCGGATAACCGCGATGTTGGCGATCACGTACACGAACCCGACGCCGAGGACGAGGATCAGCCCGTTGACGAAGAAGAACGAGACGTCCGCGCCGAACCACGCCCCGAAGATCAGGCCGCTGCCCAGGGCCAGGCACAGCTGGGCGAAGATGGCCGTGACCGGCGTCTTGTGCACGGGGTGAACCCGGGCGAACGCCTTGGGGAACGAGCCGCTGCGGCCCATGCCGTACCACATCCGGGTGCCCACGTTCGCGGTCGCGATGCACACCGCCACGGTCGAGGACAGGAACGCGGCCATGACCAGCCACCACACCGACGACCAGTGCCGGTCGGCGAGCGCCAGGCCCGGCAGCACCGGCGAGTTGATCAGGCTGTTCACCGCGCGCGGGCCGAACCCGCTGATCACGCCCCAGAACGTGAACACCAGGAAGCAGCCGAGCAGGATGATGGAGATCACTACCGACCGGGGCACGTTCCGCTTGGGGTCGCGGGTCTCCTCGGCCAGCGGCGCGGCCGCCTCCCAGCCGGTGAGCCCCTGCACGGACAGCACCACCGCGAGCGCGAACCCGGACAGCGCGAGCTTGTTGCCGAAGTTGAACACGCCCAGCGTGACGCCGCCTGGCCCGGGGTTGGCGAACCCGGTGATGGCCAGGGCCAGGACGATGGCCATCTCCGCGGCCCCGAGGATCAGCACCGTCCGGGCCGAGATCCGGATGCCCCGGTACTGCAGGAACGCGACCAACGGCGCGCCGACCAGGATGCAGGCCCACCACAGCCACGGCGCGTCGATGCCGTAGTGCGCCTTGAGCTGCCCGGCCAGGATGAAGCCGAAGAAGCCGTAGATCGGGCCGCCGGACAGCGGCGAGTAGAGCACGTACATCCAGGAGGTGATGAAACCGGCCCGCGGGCTCAGCGCCCGGCTCACGTACGTGTAGTAACCCCCGGCCGACGGCAGGTGCTTGGCGAACTGGACCAGCGTGTTGCCCAGCATCAGCACCACGATGACGCCGACCACGTAGGCCAGCGGTGCGGTGATGCCGGCCAGGGACACGATGAACTGGGTGAAGAACAGCGCCGCGATGGCCGGCGCGATGTGCGTGATGGCCTGCATGGTCACGCCGACCAGGCCGAGTGAGTTGGCCCGCAGGTCACTCCGGAGTACCGTGCCGTTCCCGGCCGGGGTGGGCGCTGGGCCCGGGCTTCCGCCGCCAGGCGTGCCTTGATCGGTCATGCCGCGCCCTCCTGTTCCAGCAGGTGCCACGCATGCCCCGGAGCCCCCAGAGGGGCGCTATCAGCGCACCCTCACCAGGATGAACCCCAAAGTCCTCCAAACCTGGGCATATGTCAATAGCTTGAGCGCCCGCTCAGCCGGGTGGCCAGCTGGGCGCGGGCCGGCCGGGATGAAGCGCCGGACGGCCGGCCGCGGCGGGCCGCCTCAGGCGGCCAGGGCGGCGTAGCGGCCCTGGCCGGCCAGCAGGCTGGTGTGCGTCCCCGCCTCGGCGACCTGGCCGTGGTCCAGGACGGCGATCTGGTCGGCGTTGCGCACGGTGGACAGCCGGTGCGCGATGGTGATCGTGGTGCGGCCCTGCGCCAGGCGGTCGAACGCCTGCTGCACCGCGCGCTCGGTTTCGGTGTCCAGGGCGCTGGTGGCCTCGTCCAGCACGAGCACCCGCGGGTCGCGCAGCAGGGTCCGGGCGATGGCCAGCCGCTGCTTCTCGCCGCCGGAGAACCGGTGCCCGCGCGAGCCGACCATCGTGTCGTAGCCCTCGGGCAGCCCGGCGATCAGGTCATGGATCTGCGCGGCCCGGGCCGCCGCCTCGATCTCGGCGTCGGTGGCGTCCGGCCTGGCGTAGCGCAGGTTCTCCCGCACCGTGGTGTGCAGCAGGTAGGTCTCCTGGCTGACCACGCCGACCAGCCCGGCCAGGTCGGCCAGCCGGACGTCGCGGATGTCGGTGCCGTCGATGCGCACGGTGCCGCCGGTGGGGTCATACAGCCGGGCGATCAGCGCGCCGAGGGTGGTCTTGCCCGATCCGGTCTCGCCCACCACGGCCAGCGTGCTGCCGGCCGGGATGTCCAGGTCCACGCCGGAGAGGGCGTCCCGGTCGGCGCCGGGATAGGCGAACGTCACGTTCTCGATGCGGACGTGCCCGGCGGCCTGGGCCGGGTTGACCTCAACCGGATGGGCCGGGTCGGCGACCTCGACCGGGAGATCGAGGTACTCGAAGATCCGGGCGAACAGCGCCAGTGAGCTGATCACCGAGACCCCGGTGTTCAGCAGCCCGGTCACCGGGCGGAACAGGCTGTTCTGCAGGGTCGTGAACGCGATCAGGGTGCCGATGCTGATGGTGCCCGCGGCGGGCGGCAGGCCGGCCGCGAGATAGATGACCGCGGGAATCGCGGCGAAGATGATGCTCAGCGAGGCCATCCGCCACCGCCCGGCCAGCTGGGAGCGCAGTTCCAGGTCGATCAGCCGGGCCGAGGAGGAGGTGAACCGCTGGACCAGGGCGGGCCCGGTGCCCATCGTCTTGGCCAGCTGGACGCCGTTGATGGACAGCCCTTCCTCGATCGTGACGTTGAGGTTGGCCAGTTCGCGCTGCTGCTCGGTGGTGATGGCCCGGCGCATCCGGGCCACCTTGCGGGTCAGGTAGACCGCGGGCGGCATGACCACCAGCGAGATCAGCGATAGCTGCCAGGACAGCGCGACCATGGCCACCGCGGTGGCCACCGCCGTGGTCAGGTTGGCGGCGATGGAGGTGGCCGTGGAGGTGACCACGGACTCCATGCCGCCGATGTCATTGGTGATGCGGGACTGGACCTCGCCCGTGCGGGTGCGGGTGAAGAACGCGATCGACTGCCGCTGCAGGTGGCTGAACACACTGGTGCGCAGGCCGTGCATGACCTGCTGGCCGACCTTCGTGCTGATCCAGGTCTGGATCACGCCGAAGGCCGAGGTGACCGCGGCCACCGCGACCATGCCGCCGGCCAGCCACGCCAGCAGCCGGACGTTGTGGTCGGGCAGGGCGGTGTCGATGACCGCGCGGAGCAGGAAGGGGGAGGCCAGGCCGACGATGGAGGAGGCGGCGATGATGGCGGTGACGATCGCCAGCTGCCACCGGTACGGCGTGAACAGCCGCCCGATGCGGCGCAGCGAGACCTCGCGGGCCTGCGCCTTCTCCGCCGCCGTGACCGTGCGCGTGCCGCCTCTGCGGCTGGTCTTGCTGGTATCTGGGTTCGTTTGCGGGGTAGCCAAGAAGGTCCTCGATTCTGCCGGTATGCTGGACTATACTGAGGGTACCTCAATGTGAGGATACAACATTAAGAGCTGATAGGATATTCCGGTGACCGGGGACCACGGGACGCAGCGCGATCCGGCCAGCGAGGAGACGCTGGCGGAAGCGTTCTGGGCGGTGGCACGGCGGCTGCGCGAGGTGTCCGCGGAGACCCTGGCGCCCTGGGACATCACCCCGGCGCATTGGCGGGCGCTCCGGATGCTGGGCCGGCACGGCACCATGCGCCTGTCCGAGCTGTCCGATCACCTGCGCATCGCACCCCGGTCGGCCACTGAGGTGGTGGACGCGCTCGAGCACCGGGGCCTGGTCCGGCGGCGCCCGGATCCCGGCGACCGGCGGGCCACCCTGGTCGAGCTCTCCGAGCAGGGCAGCAGCGTCCTCGACGCGGTCCGTGCGGCCCGCGGATCCGAGACCGAACGGCTCTTCGGCCGGCTCAGCCAGGCGGACCGCGCCCAGCTGGCCCGCATTCTCGGCCGGCTCCGGAGCTGACCGGCCAGCCCGTCAGGACGCGGCCGGTGATGGGCCGCGCGCGGCACCGGTGGGGCAGTCGGGTAGAACGGGTGAATGCCAGAGCTTCCCGAGGTCGAGATGGCCCGCCACCTCATCGCCGGCCAGGCCCTGCAGCGGCGCATCGTGGACGTCGACGATTCCGACCGCTACGTCACGCGGCCGCATGCCTCCGGGGAGCTGCGGACCGCGCTGGCCGGGCGCAGCTTCACCGCCGCCCACCGGCGGGGTAAGACGATCTGGCTCGACACCTCGGGCACCGGCGACGCCGCCGCGCTCATCGGCCCGGAACTGGGCCTGCACCTGGGCATGAGCGGCCGCATCGTGATCACCAACCCGGATGGCACCGTGGCCGAGGGCGGCGATCCGTACCGCTACGCCGCAGGGGCGCGCGCAGCCCGGTGGAACCGCTTCACGATCACCTTTGCCGATGGAGGCAGCCTGGTGCTCCTGGACCCGCGCCGGCTGGGCCGGGTCCGGCTCAACCCCGACATCGGGGCGCTCGGGCCGGATGCCACCCAGGTCACGCCGGCCGAGTTCCGGGCGCTGATCACAAAGGGAACGGTGGCCGTGAAGGCGCGGCTGCTCGACCAGTCCAAGATCGCGGGTGTCGGCAACCTGCTGGCGGACGAGATTCTCTGGCAGGCCCGGGTGTCCCCGCTGGCCCCGGTGGACAGCCTCTCCGCCGCACAGGTCAATCGCCTCTACCGGGCGCTGAAGTCGGTCGTGGAGTCCGCCATCGCCAGCGGTGGCGCGCACACCGGCGACATGATCGCCTCCCGGCATCCAGGTGGCACCTGCCCGCGCGATGGTGCGCCCATGGTGCACGGGACGGTCGGCGGGCGATCGACCTGGTGGTGCTCACGTGAGCAGGCTCTCCGGCCCCGGAGGACGTCGCGGGCGGCCCCCCGGCCGGCGGCGCGGCCGGCATGAAATAGCCGGGGCCGCCTGGGCGCTGTACAGGGTGTTAGCCCCTGGGTAATACCCGGGGACCATCATCGGTGGAGGGCCAAAGTGCCGGACAACTACAGCAAGGATCCCGGGGCAGTGTCCCGGCTCACCCCGGAGCAGTACCGGGTTACCCAGGAGGCCGCGACCGAGGCTCCGTTCAGCAACGAGTACTGCGACAACAAGGAACCCGGCATTTACGTGGACGTCGTGTCCGGTGAGCCGCTCTTCGCGTCGGTGAACAAGTACGACAGCGGCAGCGGCTGGCCGAGCTTCACGGTGCCGATCGAGCCGGGCAACGTCACCGAGCTGTCGGACCGCAGCCACGGCATGATCCGGACCGAAGTCCGGTCAGCTCATGGCGACAGCCATCTCGGCCACCTGTTCCCGGACGGCCCGGCCGACCAGGGCGGGCTGCGCTACTGCATCAACTCGGCGGCGCTGCGCTTCATCCCCGTGGCGGACCTGGAGCGCGAGGGCTACGGCGACTACCGCAGGCTGTTCGAGGACACCGACGACACGAGGAGTACAGCGCGATGAGCGACAAGCGGGAGAAGGCCATCCTGGCCGGCGGTTGTTTCTGGGGCGTGCAGGATCTGATCCGCAAGCTCCCCGGCGTGATCTCCAGCCGGGTCGGTTACTCCGGCGGCGACGTGCCCAACGCCACGTACCGGAACCACGGCACGCACGCCGAGGCCGTCGAGATCACCTTCGACCCGGACCAGATCTCCTTCCGGGACCTGCTCGAGTTCTTCTTCCAGATCCACGACCCGACCACGGTCAACCGGCAGGGCAACGACATCGGGACCAGCTACCGGTCGGCCATCTTCTACACGAGCGACGCGCAGAAGAAGGTCGCCGAGGACACGATCGCCGATGTCGACGCCTCCGGCCTGTGGCCCGGGAAGGTCGCCACCCAGGTCGAGCCCGCTGGGCCATTCTGGGAGGCGGAGCCAGAGCACCAGGACTACCTGGAGAAGTACCCGAATGGGTACACCTGCCACTTCGTCCGGCCCGGCTGGAAGCTGCCGCACCGCGCTGAGTCGGTAAGTCAGTAACCCCGGCGGTTCCGTTAAAGCGGAATGACCGGCCGGCGGGCGGTCACGTCGCCGGCGGCTGGCTGAGCCCGTTCCTGGTTCAGCTGGCCAGCCGCTGGCGCCGCAGCGCCGCCCGCTCGGCGGGAACGAGGCCACCCCAGATGCCGTGCTGGCCGATGCCCCAGTGGCGCAGGGACAGGCTCAGGCACTGGGCGCGCACTGGACAGGCGGCGCAGACGGCGATCGCGGCGGCCGCTTCACGCCGCGCGCTCTCCGGCTGGGCACTCACCGGGAACCACTCGTCCGCGTCGAGGTGCGCGTCAGCGCATCGGGCCTGCAGGATCACCTGGGCCCACGATGCCCGGTCGGCCGGGCCGAGACCGGCCCAGGCATAGTCGGCCAGCTGCCGCGTCTCGCTCACCACGTCGTGCACCGGTCACCCGTCCTGTTCGTCCCGCCGCCTCCCGGCTGGCCTCCCAGCGTCGGGGTCCGGCGGCTGCCTTGCTTTTGAGTGTGATCTCTGCGGGCCGCGATCGAATCCGCCAGATGCACAGTGCGGCTGGCTAGTGACCGCCTGGCCAGGGTGCCCAGCCGGCCGGTGGGCTAGCGAGGGGCCAGCACACAGAACTCGTTGCCCTCGGGATCGGCCAGCACGGTCCAGGACACCTGCCCGCCCTGCCCGACGTCGGCCGGGGTGGCGCCCGCGCCGCGCAGCCGGGCCACCTCGCTGGCCGCATCCTCGCCGCGCTGCGGCGCTACGTCAGGGTGCCACCGGTTCTTGACCGCCTTCTCGCCGGGCACCCGCAGGAACTCCAGGTAGGGACCGACCCCGGCAGGTGACCGGAGCCCGGCGAGGTGCTCGTCGGCCCGCTCGATCCGCCAGCCGGCCGCGGCCGCCCAGAACTGGGCCAGGGCCATGGGGTCGGCGCAGTCGGTGAGGATCGCGGCGACCGGGCCGGTGTCGCGGTATTCCTCCCGCGGCTCCAGCACGCAGAACTCGTTGCCCTCCGGGTCGGCCATGACCGCCCACGGCACGTCGCCCTGGCCGATGTCGGCCGGCCTGCCGCCCAGCTCGACCGCCCGGCTGACCAGGTCCGCCTGATGCTGCGCGGAGGTGCTGGCCAGATCGAGGTGCACCCGGTTCTTCCCGGTCTTCGGCTCGGGCACCGGGACGAACACGATCGGCACCGCGACCGGGTCGGGATAGCTGTACCCGGCGGGCCACACGTCCACCTCCTCCGGCGTCTCGTCGGCTATCTGCCAGCCGAGCAGGCCAGACCAGAACCGGGCCAGCGCGGCGGGATCGTTGGCGTCGGCCACCAGGTGAACGAGGCGTGTCGGCATACGGCCTAACCTCCCAGAAAGCGCGGGGCGATGTCGAAACGCCAGACCGGCCGTTCGCGGAATGCGATCCCAGACCGTCCGCGGTGGGCGCGGCCGGCCTGCTGGCCGCCGGGATCCTCGTGCTGGCCGCGGGTACCGCCCTGGTCGCCGTGCCCACCCGCCGGGCCGGTGCCAGCGGCTGCGCGGGACGCGGCTTAGGGGATGAGGCCCAGCTCCCGGGCCCGGGCCACAGCCTCGGTGCGGTTGGCTGCGCCCAGCTTGCCCAGCACATGGCCGACGTGCTTCTTGACCGTGTCGAGCGAGACCACCAGGGTCCCGGGCGATGGCCTGGTTCGTGCTGCCGGCGGCCAGCATGCCCAGCACCTCCAGCTCACGGCTGGTCAGCTGCTCGACGATGCCCGGCGCGACGGTGGTGGCGCGTGGCCCTGCGCCGGCCGGGGTGGGGGCCGTATCGAAGGCGCGTTGCAGCCGGGCCAGGCAGCCGAGCGGGACGCGGCGGGCCGCGGCGTCTTCCGCCCGCTGGGCCGCGACCAGCCGGCCCAGCAGCCCAGCCATCGGCGGCCCCTCGTCGGCGAACACCCGGACATATCCCTGCGGGCAGGCCAGCACCAGGGCGTCGGCCAGCGCGGTCACCGCGCCCGGTTCATCGCCGCTCGCCGCCCGGGCCAGTGCGCGCAGCGCTCCGGTCTCGATGAGGCTGCCCACCCGGTGCTGCGCCTCCGCTGCGCCGTGCAGCCGGTCCAGCAGGGCCAGCGCCGGGCCGGGCTGGCCCTGAGCCAGCAGGACGCGCGCCATCATCAGGTGGCCTGGTTCCCGTGGGTAGGCCACGTCGTCCGCAGCGTGCAGCCCGGATTCCGTGGTCCACCGTTCGGCCCCGCCGAGGTCACCCTGGGCCAGCAGCAGCCGCGCCCGCTGCGCCGGAACCGGATTGACCAGCCCGGGTGGTCCCGGAGATGCCTGTACCGCTTCACCGATCGCCGCCAGCGCGCCAGCCGGATCGCCCGCGGCCTGCCGGATCCAGGCCAGCGTGGTCAGGCCCGCGGCGAGCGGCACCGTGTACACGAAGGAACGGCACAACGCGATGCCCTCCGTCGCGTGCCGCCGCGCCCGGTCGAGATCGCCGCGCTGGTAGGCGACTTCGGCCAGCCCGACATGCGCCGGCCCGGCGGCGGGCAGCGGTGCCTGGCTGACACTGGCGGCTGCTTCCAGCGCCTCCTCGCACGTCCGCACGACCGCGTCCAGCCGTCCCTGGGCCTGCTGAACCCGGCCCAGCTCATAGCTGGCCCACGCGCTCCAGGTGGACAGGCCGGCTGCCTGCCGCCCCGCGATGGCTTCGGTAAACGCGCGCTCGGCTTCGGCCAGCTGGCCGCCGAGCCACGCCGCGACGGCCAGCTGTCCCTGCCCGATGGACCGCAGCAGCCACTCGCCGTTCCTGATTTCCGCCAGCCCCCGGGAGGCGAACTCGGTGGTGCCGTCGATGTCACCGCGGAGCTGGGCGACATACCCATGCAGCAGTGCGAATACGGCGGGCACATTGACCAGCACGCTGCCGGCCGGCCCGATCGTTGGCTCGAACGGTTCCTCGACCCCGCCCGGGTAAGCCTCCTCGGCCGTACCGAGCAGTTGCTCCGCCCCGGCCAGGCGGCCGCTGGTGGCCATCGGGACCGCCTGCGCCAGCAGCAGCCGGGGCCGGGAGCGGACCAGGTCAGTGGGCAGCCCGGACAGCCACCGCTGGACCGTGACCGCTTCCCCGCGCTGACTGTGCACCGCGTCGAAGTTCTGCTCGATCAGCTGGGCGGCCCAGGTCATCTCGCCGGCCGCCACCGCGTGCCGGATCGCGTCATCGACCAGCCCATGTTCCGCCGACCACGCCGCGGCGTGGCGGTGCAGCCGCGCCAGCTGGCCGGGCTGTTCGGCCTGCAGCCGGGCGCGGAGCAGATCGGCGAACAGGTGGTGGTAGCGCCACCAGCCACGGACCTCGTCCAGCGGCACCAGGAACAGGCCCGCCGCCTCGATCTGCTCCAGCAACGCCTGACTGCCGCCGCGGCCGGTGACCGCGTCGCACAGGTCCCCGGACAGCCGCTCCAGCACCGAGGTCTCCAGCAGGAACGTGCGTACCGGCCCGGCCTGCCGTTCGAGCACTTCCTCGGCCAGGAAATCCAGCACGTAGCGGTTGCTCCCGGTGAAGGCGGCCACGAATCCCGCCACATCGTCCTGCCCGCGCAGCGAGAGGCCAGCCAGCTGAAGGCCGGCCGCCCAGCCCTCGGTCCGCCCGGTCAGAGCGGCTACCGCCGTATCGGGCAGGCCCGCTGCCGGGCCCGCCCCGACCTGGGCCAGCAGCCCCGCTGCCTCACCCGGCGTGAACCGCAGATCGGCGGCGCGCAGTTCGGCCAGCTGCCCGCGGGCGCGCAGCCTCGCCAGCGCCAGCGGCGGGTCGGCCCGGCTGGCCAGCACCAGGCGGAGTTCGGCCGAGCGATGCTCCAGCAGGAACTCGACCGACGCGTGCACCGGCGGGGACTCGATGACGTGGAAGTCGTCGAGAATCAGCACTACCTCGCCGCCACCGAGGTCGTCGGCCAGCTCGTTGATGAGCGTGGTGACCAGCGGCTCGAAGGAGGCCGGGGCGGGCGGGCCGAGCAGCGGGTCCAGCCGTCCGCCGAGACCTGGGCGCACCCGGTCCAGCGCGGCCACCGCGTGACGCCAGAACCGGGCCGGGTCGTTGTCCCCGCTGTCCAGCGACAGCCACGCCGTCCGGGGCGGGCAGCGCCCGGCCCACTCGGCCAGCAGCGCGGTCTTGCCGTACCCGGCCGGCGCGCAGACCAGCACCAGCCCGTGCTCCACACCGTGATCGAGCCGTTCCGTCAGCCGCGGGCGGGGTACCTGGCCCGGCCGCGATCCGGGCAGGTGCAGTTTGGTGGCCAGCAGTGCATCCCGCTCCACTGCCCTGGCCTGGGCCGGGGCTGTCCCGGATGGCTCAGCCATCGCTAACCCGCACGCCCGCGCCTCCCGCCTTTCCTTCTCCCTGCTGGAAGGACTCGCCGACTCCGCTGGGCGCCGTGGTTTACGGCCGCACGGCAGCCAGCCCTAACCCCCCTTCCCAGGCATTTTGCCGGGTAACCCCCGCGTGCAGGCCCGGCTTGAGCAGGGCTGATGCCCGGGGCTAGGAAAGGTAACCGTGCCGTTTCCAGACGGCCACGGCGCGTGGGTGCATCGGCACGTCATGCGGGCCGGTCCGCCGCACCGCCGGGCCAACAACTACCGGGCGCTACGGCAGGTCGGCCATCAGGCGCCGCAGGTCGCCGGCCGTCTGTGCGCTCAGCGCTGTGGTGAGCCGTTCGTCCAGCTCCGCGCGCGTCAGCCGGCCCTCGGCGAAGTGGTCGCGGAGGCTGGCCACGGCCTGTTCCCGGTCGGCGTCCGAGGCCCGGATCTGGTCAGCCGGCGGCTGGCTGTGCGCGCGGGCGGCGGGGCCCGGGCCGAGCAGCCCCTCGGCGGCATCCAGCCACCGGATAACCGAGTCCAGCCGGAACATCTCGGCGTAGCTGGCCAGGGCGCGGCCCGGGCTCTGCCCGGCCCCGTCTCGCCTGGCCCCGGTCCGCCGCTGCATCAGCTCGATGAGGTGCCGGCGGTGCGCCTGGATCACCTCGTGCACGTCGGTGCCGGGCACCTGCCCGGCCAGCTGGATCTTCAGTACCAGCTCATCGCCGGGCAGGGCGCCTGGAGCCGGCGTCGTGCGCAGCCATCCGGCGAGCTCCCGCTGACCACCGGCGGTGATCCGGAACTCTTGCCGCGGCTCGTCTGCCCCGGCGGTGCCGGCGCATTCCACCAGCCCGGTCCGCTCGAGCCGGGTCAGGGCCGGGTACACCTGGCGGGCGTTCAGCGGATGCATGCCGCTGGGACCGGACGTGAGCTCCGCGCGGAGCCACCGGCCTGACCTCGGTCCGCCAGCCAGCAGCGCGAGCACGGCAAAATGAACGTTCATGGCACCACACCCTGGCAATATGCCGGGGAATATACCGGGTATACAAGCCTCAGGCAAGCGGGCTGGGTGGCATCAGACAGTGCTGGGCACTGGGGCCAGCGACCCCAACCGGGACCCGGCATTCCGGGTCTGACACAACAATCAGCAACTGTCTCCCGTCCCGGCCAGGGCGTCGCCTGCTGGTTTCCCGCCCTGGACACCGGGCCGCCGCCCGCCGTTGTGCCCACGGGCGTCGGTGAGTGGTGCTGCCGCCCTGGGCAGCGAGGCCCGGCGGGCCCGGGTCCTGGGGCGAGTGGCCAGGTAATAGGCCGTGGTCGCGGTGATCACCGCCCCGATCGGGACAAGAACGAGAAGCTCGAACTGCCCACGCTGCGACGCGAAGCCCGCAGGCAGGGCCGCGTCCGGATCAGCGGTGCCGAGTCCGGGCCAGAGGAGGCAGACAGCGGCCAGCAAGGACCAGCCAGTGGCCAGGCCCGTGACGAGCCAGGCGATACGGACTCCGCCGGGTACCCGGAAGGTCCGCTTCAGGCCGGGCTCGCGCAGCCGAAGGGCCACGAATGCGGGGAAGATCAGCAGGTAGGCCAGCACGATCAGCGCGATCGAGACCACCAGGGCGGCGGAGAAATACTTCTGGTTGTCCCGGCCCGCGACGGCGAGATACGCGGCCGTCGCCAGGAACGAAACCCCACCGGACACCAGGCCCATGACCACCGGCACCCCGCTGCGCGGGGAGATCCGGCCCAGCACCCGGGGCCCGGCGCCGTCCAGGCACGCGGCGGCCTGGGCCCGCCCGGCGCCCATGATCCAGGCCGAGCCGCTGGCCATCAGGACCCAGAGGAATACGATCGCGCAAACCCAGCCCAGCAGCCGCCCCCAGCCGGTGAGGACCGGCGTACCGTCCGCGGCAATCGAGCCGCCGTAGCTGGTGAGCACGGTCTGGATCGCGTCGATCAGGCCGTGCAGCGAGGTGATCTGCCCGGCGGGCAGCACGATCAGCACCGCCAGGATCGGGATGCCGTACATCAGCGCCTGGCCGATTCCCGCCCGGGCAATCGCGACCGGGATATCGCGGCGCGGATCGGTCATCTCCTCGGCGGCGGTCGCGGGCAGCTCGACTCCGACGAACGAGTACAGCAGAACCGGGACGATGGCGATGAAGACCGCGCCGGACGGGCTGAGGTCGCCAGCGGAGATGCCGTGCACCCCGTTCCGCATGCCGTACAGCACGACGCTCAGGGTGAAGAACGCCAGCAGCCCGATCTGCCCGATCGCGCCGCTGGTGGGAATCCACTTGCCGAACCGCAGCGGGATGATCGCAGCCGCCGTGGCCACCGCGATGAATACGGTTCCGAACAGGTACAGGCCGGCCAGCGACAGGCCACCCAGGAACTGCTGGTAGACCGCCATCGCCACGACCGCGACCGAGCCGCCGAGCCACATCGGCGTCCCGGCCCAGTAAAACAGCGACGTCAGGGCGCCGGCGTAGCGGCCAAACGCCCGCCGGACCCAGACGTAAGCGCCGCCCTCTTCGGGGAGAGCAGACCCGAGTTCGGCGCTGATCAGCGCCGAGGGGATGAAGAAGGTAACGAAGAGCACCACCAGCCAGGTGAACGTCTCGCCGCCGCCGACCGCGATCGCACCGATCGTGTCGACCACCACCATCGCGGAGATGAGGAAGAAGATCGTGTCCAGCCGGCCCAGCACCCGCCGGAGCTTTTTCCGCTCGGCAGCGCTATTCAGAGCGGTCATGACGATCGTGCGGGGATCGGTACCTGGGCCGGTGGCCGCCTCGGCGGGAAGGACCAGAAGCGGTACCACGGTGCCCTCGGTGCGCGGCGATCGGCGACGGCGGCCACCTCGTCCACGGCCCGGTCGACCTCGTCCAGGGTGTTGTAGAGGTAGAAGCTCAGGCGGCAGCTCGCGGGCGGGGACAGCCCCAGCGCGTGATGTGCGAGTGTCGCGCAGTGGCAGCCCGCGCGGGCCTCGACCCCGGCCCGGTTCAGGCCTTCCGCCAGGCTGACCGGGTCGTGGCCGGCGATGTTGAACGCGACCAGCGAGGTGCGGCGCGCTGCTTCGGCTGGCCCGTAAATAGCCAGTCCCGGGACAGCCCCGAGCCGGGCCAGCGCCCGGCTGGTCAGGAGCTGGTTCCACCGGGAAATGCGGTCCATGGCGTCCCGGACGGTGGCGCGCTCAAGGGGCTGGGCGGTCCGGAAATAGGTGGCGTGGTCCGGCGTGAGCGCCAGGTCGAGCAGCAAGCGCAGCGCCTGCGCCGAGACAATCGTGCCGAGGATGTTGGGCGTGCCGGCGGCGTACTTCCACGGCAGCGCGTTGTACTCGACATGATCAGCAAAGACGTGCCCTTCCGCGACCATGTCACCGCCGTACAGGAACGGCAGCGCGGACGCCAGCAGGTGCTCCTTGGCGTAGAGCACTCCAACCCCGAACGGCGCCAGCATTTTGTGAAAGGAGAACGCCAGGAAATCCACGTCCAGGTCCTGCACGTTGACGAACGATCCGGGTACCAGCTGAGCGCCGTCGACCAGCAGGTAGGAACGCCGCTGCCCGCTGGGCTGCCGGTATCCGCTGGCATCGGCCAGCGCCCGGACGGCGCCCAGGTCGGGGCGGGTGCCCAGGAAATTCGACGCGCCGGTGCAGCACACCAGCTTGGTACGGGTGTCGATCAGCGAGGCCAGGTGGTCGAGGTCAAGCTGGCCGGTGACCGGGTCGAAACGCGCCAGGCGGTAGTCCACCTTCCGCCCCAGCCGGGGCAGGATCTCCCGGCCCATCGCATACCAGGGCACGTAGTTGGAGTTGTGCTCCATCATCGTGGTCACGACATTGTCGCCATCGCGGAACTCGGTCAGCAGTGAGTACATGACCGCGTTGATGGCCTCGGTCGTGTTCCGGTACACGGCGATGCTGGCCCGGCTCGGGGCGCCGATGAATTGGGCGATCGTGTCAAAGGACCCCTCGAAAAGCGCGGTCGTCGCCTGAGAGGCGCTTGATTGCCCCCGGTGGACGTTTTCGTATCCCGGCGCCAGCGACTGATAAAGCGCCAGCAGCTCAGCTGGCGGCTGGGTGCTCGCCGCATTGTTCGTGACGATCCGGCCGGCCTTCGGGAACGCAAAGTGCCGGCGGATGGCCTGGACGTCCAGCTGGTCAGAATTCATCGAGCGCCCCCCGGGTCCCGGCCGGCCCGGTTCGCGAATGCCCGGGACGGCCCGACGCCGTATTTTGGTGTGGTGGTCATCGGTATGGTCGGCCCCCAGGATCAGACACGACGCTGTCAGCGTTCTGTCTGCCTAGTCCGAATGCCGCGATACGGCCGCTCTCCTTTTTTCAGAGCACCCCCATGACGGCCAGATACATCGACGTCTGCTTGCTCGGCCCGATCGAGGCACGTGCGGCGTCCGGAACGCGGCTCGAGGTCCCCCGGGGTCGGCCGCTGACGCTGCTGGCACTGCTGCTCACCCGCCGCGATGACGTCGTGTCCTCCGATGTGGCCACGGAAGCGCTATGGCCAGCCCGGCCACCGAAGGATCCGCGCAACGCCCTCCAGCTGGCGGTTTCCCGGCTGCGGCGGGCGCTCGCGGGCAGCGCGGGCCCGCTGGCCGAGCCGGCGCCGGATGTCGTCGCCGGTGTCGCGGGGGGATACTCGCTGAGACTGCCCGCCGGCTGGGTGGACGCTGACCGGTTCGAGACGCTGGCGCAGGCCGGCCGGGCCCAGCTCGCCCGCAATGAGGCCGCGGACGCCGCGAGCACGCTGCGCGGTGCGCTGAGCATGTGGCGCGGTCCGGCCTTCGCCGATGTCCGTGACGAGCCGTTTGCCCAGGCCTCGATCGGGCGGCTGGACGAGCTGCGGATCGCGGCCATCGCCGACCGGATCGATGCCGACCTGGCCCTGCGACGCCACGCTCAGGTCGTGGGTGAGCTGGAGACGCTCGTCGGCCAGCATCCGCTGCGCGAGCGGCTGCGTGCTCAGCTGATGCTCGCGCTGTACGGAAGCGGGCGGCAGGCCGAGGCCCTGGCCGTCTACCGCGATACCCGCCGCCTGCTGATCGAGGAACTAGGCGTCGAGCCGTCCAGGGAACTGCGCGATGCCCATCAGCTCGTGCTGCGCCAGGGTGAGCTGCCGCAGCCGGCCGCCGGGGCGGCGCCGCCCGACACCGTGCGGTTGCGGGCACCGGCCCGCCGGAGGCTGCTCACCTGCCTGGTCGCGGTGCCACACGAGGCGAAGCGGCCCGGCACCCAGTCCGACCCGGAGGCAGTCCGTGCCGCCCTGCTCAGCCTGAGGGCGCGGATTGCCGCGATATGCGATACCCACCACGGGTTCGTGCGCGACAGCGAGGCGGCCGCCTTCACCGTTGTCTTCGGGTGGCCGCACTCCCGGGAGAACGACGTCCTGAACGCCGTGATAGCTGCCCGGCAGCTGGTAAGTGGCCGGGCGGGCGGCCCAGCCGGGAGCTCCCCGCACCAGCCGCTGCCGCTCGGTGTCGGCGTGGCCACCGGGGAAGTGGTGACGACGCCGGGCCCAGCAGCCCCACTCCTGCTCGGGGATCTCGCCGAGCAGGCCGGAGCCCTGGCGCGCGCGGCCAGCCAGGGTCAGGTGCTGGTGGCACCATCCACCTGGCAGCTCGTCTCGCATGCCGCGCACGGGTCCAGGGACCCGGCCGGCCCGGCTCTCCCCGGTGATCACCCGGCAGCAATTGTGCTGGCGGATGTCGACGCCGACGCCGCCTCGATCCAGCGACGGTGGGAGGGCCAGTACATCGGCCGGCAGGCGGAGCTCGGCCTGCTCGGCGATGCGTTCAGCGCCGTCCGCATGCGCGGCGCCGGGCAGCTCGTGACGCTGCTCGGCGAACCCGGGATTGGCAAGACCCGGCTTTCCCTGGAGTTCGAGCGCCTGGTGCGCCCCGATGCGATCGTGCTCCGGGGCCGCTGCCGGCTGTACGACGAGGGCATTCCGTACCGGCCGGTCCAGGAGATCCTTGACGGGGCGGCCGGCGGCGCGGCGCCGGACGAGTGGCTGATGAGCATCGGCGTCGGTCAGGAAGCCCGTGACGTCATCCTGGCGGTGCTCGGCCGCGGCCAGGAGCGCACGGGCGGGCAGACCCACTGGGCCATCGGGCGCGTCATGGCCGCCATCACGCGGCGTTTTCCCGCGGTGGTCATCGTCGACGACGTCCAGCACGCCTCGCCGGAAGTGCTCGACCTGCTTGAGGCGCTGGCGCAGCCGCTGCGGGGCCTGCCGGTGCTGATGATCTGCCTGGCCAGACCGGAACTACTGCAATCGCGCCCGGAGTGGGCAAGCGGCTGGCGCTCGGCCCGGACGCTGACGTTGCCGCCGCTGGGCGAAGCGGAGATCCGCGCGCTGCTCGCCCAGCTCATCCCGGAGGATGCCGGCCGCGCGGACCCTGGGCTACCGGCCGCCACCAGGAGCGACCTGGTCGCCACCGCAGCTGGGAATCCGCTGTTTCTCGAACAGCTCGCCCGGCATCTCCAGGAAAAGCCCGGCGGCCAGACGTCATTCCCGCCGGCCTTGCACGGGTTGCTCGCGTCCCGGCTCGATCTGCTTCCCCAGGACGAGCGGATGCTCCTCGAGCGCGGGTCCGTCGAGGGAGAGCTGTTCCACCTGGAGTCGGTCGCGGCCGGCCGTGGCCCGGGAAACTCAGCCGCGATCAGCGGGCCCGGCCTGGACCGGGCCCTGGATGCATTGATCAGGCGGGATCTCGTCGCCCCGGTCGCCGGCGGCGGCCTCGGCGGCCGCTCGGCGCTCGGCTTCCGGCACCCGCTGATCCGCGAGGCCGCCTACGCCATGCTGACCAGAGCCGACCGGGCCCGGCTGCACGAGCAGCATGCTGACTGGCTGAGCCAGCTGGCGCCACCCGACCCCGCAGGCGCCGCCCGCCAGGCTTCCCACCTGGAACGGGCGCACGAACATCTGCTGGCCATCGGCGACCCCGGCCGCCGGGCGGCGGCCATCGCGGCCCGGGCCTGGCCGGCTGCTCACCGACGCGGCGCGGCAGGCACATCGCAGCGGTGAGCTGGCCACCGAGACCGGATTCCTCGAGCGCGCCCGGCGGATGCTCGGGCCGCAGTCAGCTGCCGCAGCGGAACTGCTGCCCATCCTGGCCTCCGCGCTCGTCGAGGCGGGAACGTTCGATCGCGCGGCGGACGTCGCCGCGCTCGGTGCCAGCGAGGGAGCGCGGCTCGGGCTGCCCGCGGTGCGCTGGCGATCCGCCGTCGAGCTCGAGCGGACGCGCCTGTATACCGGGCCCGACGCCGTCGATGCCGGGGCAAGCCTGGATGTGGTCAGGCAGGCTAGCGAGGTCTTTACCCTGCTCGGTGACGACCTCGGCCTGGCCAGGGCGCACTATCTGCATGCCGAGCTGCTGTGGATGAGCGGAGCGCCGGACAGCGCGCGAGAGCACTGTGAGCAGCAGGTGCGTCACGCCAAGCGGATCGCCGCTGGTTTCGAGGTCGCCGCCGGGCAGACATACATCGCCTGGTCCCTGGTCGATGGCTGTACCCCGGTGCAGCAGGGACTGCGCCGGCTGACCGGGCTCACGGCGGAGGCAGCGGGTGACCGCGTTGCCCGGCTTGGGCTGCTCGGGTTCCAGGCGGTACTGCAGTCGATGGCCGGGGAACAGGACGAGGCGGGCGCGCTGATGGAGCACTCCCGCCAGGGGCTTGCCGACCTCGACCTGAACATGACGGGCGCCGCAATGGCACTCTTCGACGCCCGGATGCGGCTGCGAGCCGGCGACCGCGGTGGTGCCGGGAAGGCAATCCAGGACGCGCTGCGCACCGGGCGGCGAGGGGGCGACCGGTGGGTGGAGTCCACCGCTCTGGTAGATCTCGCGCACGTGGTCATCGCCGGGGGCGGCCGGCCGGATGCGGCCCGGGCCATCGCGGAGATCGACACCGTGCCAGCCCCCCACGACACCGAATGGCTGGTTCGCCGGCTGACCGCGCACTCGTTGTTCGCATCCCTGAACGCGGATCACGAAGTGGCGGTCAGCGCGGCGTCGGATGCCGCGGCCCGGGTCGATGGCACTCAGTTCCTGCCGCTTCGCAGCCATGCGCACTGGACCCGGGCCCGCGCCCTCTATTACGCGGGGCGCCGCGACGAGGCGGTCAGGGCACGCGAGACCGCGCGGGCGCTGGCCCTGGCGAAAGGAGATCTCGCGTTCGCGGCGTCCCTCGACCCGTTTCCGCCCCCCGGCCAGTAAGGCTGCTGGGACGGTGCGGCTCAGGCGCAGCCGTCACTCAATCCCGGCGTTCACCATTCTCCCGAGGACCTCGTACTTCTCCGGGTTCCTCCTGCGCGGCGCGCCATCATGTCAATCAGTTCATGGCAGATTTGCTTGCCGTCGCGAGACACGTGGTGGCGCTAGCGACCTGACTGTGCGGCACTATCTCGGCCAGGACGTGCGCCCGGTCCATATCGTTGGCGCGTCTGATTGTCGTTTCCGCCCTGCACCGCGGACCGACCGGAGGTGCCAGATGGAACCTGCCGCACCGATGTCTGCTTCCCCGGTACCAGCGTCCGGGCATGAGTCGGCGGCGCAGCGGGCCCGTGGCCTGGCCGCCGCGCGCCGGCGGGCCACTGCTCTCCTCGCGGGGGCAACGGTCCTGTTTGTGGTCGTGACCGTGCTCGGCGCCCACGGGGTCCTTCTCGGCTACGTGCAGGCCGGCGCGGAAGCCTCGATGGTCGGGGGCATTGCCGACTGGTTCGCGGTGACAGCCCTGTTCCGCCATCCCCTGGGCCTGCCGATACCGCACACCGCGGTGATCGTGGAGCGCAAGGATCAGTTCGCTGCCACCCTCGGCCGGTTCGTGCAGGTGAATTTCCTCACCGGCGACGTTCTCGCCGAGCGGATCCGCTCGGCGCGCCTGGTTCCCCGCCTGGCTGCCTGGCTGGCCGACGAGGCCAACGCCGCCCGTTTCGCCGGTCGCACGGCGGATCTGGTCGTCATGGTGGCCGAGACTTTCCGCGATGAGGATGTCCAGCGCGTCCTCACCGCCGAGCTCACCCGGGCGGTAGAGGCCGTCGAGGTGGCGCCGCTGGCGGGGCGGGTCCTGCGGGTCATCATTGCGGGAGGCCAGCACGCCGAGTTCTTCAACGCCATCCTGTCCGGCGCCGACGGCTATCTCGCCGGCCATTATGAGGAGCTTCGTGAGCTGTTCGAGGCCGAGTCGCCTCGCTGGGTGCCCGACACGGTGTACCGGCGGGTCTTCGACCGCATGTACGCCCGCCTGCGGCAGCGGCTGGTGGCGATGGCCGCCGATCCCAACGACCAGGCGCGGCAGCAGTTCGAGGAGTGGATCGCCGGACTCCCCGACCGTCTCGAGACATCCCCGGAGCTGCGTGAGCGCGGCGAGCGCCTGAAGCGCGATGTCCTGGGTAGCGCCGGTCTGCGGGACTGGTCTTCCTCGCTGTGGCAAAGCGCCAAGGAGGGCCTGCGGATCCAGGCTGCCGACCCCGAGTCTGAGCTGCGCCGCCGGCTGGCCGATGCACTGGTAGCGGCCGGACGGCGCCTGGGGTCAGACCGCCGCCTCCAGGAGGGCCTGGACCGTGTCGTCGAATCCGGAGCCAGGGCACTCGCCGATCAGTTCCACGACGAGCTCGCCGGGCTGGTCACCGGGACTATCGAACGGTGGGACGCCGCCGAGACATCGAGCCAGCTGGAACTGCTCCTCGGGCGCGATCTGCAGTACATCCGCATCAACGGCACGGTGGTTGGGGCGGCCGTGGGGCTGGCCTTGCACGCCATCGTCCTGGCCCTGTCCTGATGGTGGACACTCTCGCCAGTGTCTGCCGCAGGGCACGCGATGCTGAACCGGGAGTTCGTGCCGGACGCAGGCGGTGCAAGGTAATGAGTGCTGGCTGGCTCATCAGATGGTCGACGCAGCGCGGATGCAGCAAGGTCGTGTCGGCAAGTCCGTGTCGCGGTTCCGGTTTCGGGTAGAGCAGACAAGTCCGGGCTACACGACCAAACGGGACGAGCCGGCGCCGGATCAGGAGGCCTTTGGGGGTCACGCGTGAAACCGTTCGTGGTCAACCGGCACGGTCGTCTGGTCTTTCCGGCGAATCTCTTTGGTGAGCTGGACTTCTCGGTCCTGGAGACGCTCGATCAGTTCACCGCGGTGATCGGCCGGGATTTCGAGGCGAAGGCGCCGACCGGGACGGACATCCTGGCTCGGGTCGAGTCCGGGACCTACCCGGGGCGTTTTGAGCTGCTGCGCGATCTGGGCCAGAACTTGTTCTGGGCCAACCGGTACTCGATCACAATGTTCGAGAAGCGGCCGACGCGCTGGCGCGATGTGGCGAAGCATCGCGATGACGTCTTCTTGCCGGTGCTGACGCCGTGGGAGGACAGCGAGCGGAAGGTGGCCGCGGTCGAGAGAGCCTTCCGTGGGCTGCCTGCGACGTGGGACAAGGACACCGAAGAAAAGCTGTTCGGTCTGCTGTTCGACCTGTTCCGCAACAAGCTGCACCACGCCACCGAGCTGCCGGCGATCAAGCCAACGGTTGCTGAGTTCCTGGATAGTCCCGGCGCGCTGACGTTTGTGATGCCTGGGCACGACCCGGACTACCCGGTCTTCCAGACGGAGGAGATCCTCGACGCCGACGAGAGCGTCCCCGAACTGGAAGCGCTCATGCGCTGGGCGATGGTGCTGCACAACCAGTACCCGTGGGACCGCTCCCGCACCGAGCTGCGCGGGCCTGCCGAGATCGGCTAGCGACGACTTCGTGGTCGCGTTGCACCCCCGCAATCGCGACGTGATGGCCTTCATCGATCGGGTCAGGAGGACCGGTATCGCCGGCCAGCCCACCGGTGGTGTCAGCGCCACTGCCCGGCCCCAGCGCGAGCCGATAGTGGCCGTCGCACCCGCCACCCCCTACCCGCCGGTGCGGGTACGCGAGGCGTTTGTGGTCCAGCCGAAGCTGGCGGCACTCGCGGTCGTGCGCGGCGAGCATGTCTGCGACAACACCGACGTCATCCGGAACGCGAGCTTCTCCTGGTCGCCGATGAGCGCGGGCGATATCAAGGCGAAGACCGGTATCGACCAGCGCCGCTACACCAGCCGGGAACCGGAGCAGCTGGCCATCCACGCCGCCGCGGCCGCGCTGGCCAAGTCCGGCCGGGCGGCGGAGGAAATCGGGGCGGTGCTGGTCAGCACCTGCACGAGCAACCGGCAGATCCCTTCGGTGGCCTGCTGGCTGTCTGGCGAGCTGGGCCTGCTGCAGACGCACACCTCGGTGGATCTGGTGGCGGCCTGCGCGGGGCTGCCGTACGGGCTCTCCGAAGCCATCCGGCAACTGCAGGAGGTCCAGCGGCCGGTCCTCCTGGTCTGCGTGGAGAAGTTCTCCGACAAGATCGGCACCGCCCGCCCCTCACGGATGATCTTCGGGGACGGTGCTGCGGCGATGGTCATCGTCCCGGCCGCCCCGGGCAGGGCCGGCGACGTTGAGGTCGTGCAGACGTATGCGAGCGGGCCGCGCAGCGAAGTCAACTCGATCATCTGGCCGAACCCGGAGTTCGATAACGACATCACCGTGTATGGTCCCGAGGTCAAGTCGCTGGTGCAGCGCTACCTGGCTCAGATGATCGACGAGCTCGGCGCGCTGCCCGATCCGGACGACCCCGGGCGGACATTGCTGGAGAGCATCGAGCTGATCGTCCCGCATCAGGCCAACAAGACTATGATCCTCAACGTGGCCAGAAAGGCCGGACTGTCCGCTGACCAGCTGTACTTCAACATCGAGACGATGGGCAACGTGTCCGCGGCGAGCATTCCGATCGCGGTGCACGACGCCGTGCGCGATGGCGTGATCACCCGCCCGACCCGGGTGTTCGCGCCCGGCTTCGGGGCCGGCGCCGTCGGCGGTTACGCAGTGATGCGCATCGACCCCGCCGTCGTCGCCGACGAGGTGGTGCTGGACATCCTGGAAGACGTCAGCGGCCGATCCGTAGCATCGCGGGTGACCGGGACGACTACAGACGACCTGCGCGTTGCCTTCGGCGAGTGACCGGATGAGCATCCAGGGACCCCGGCCTTCTTTCCAGCGCCTCGCGATCGTCAACCGGGGCGAGCCCGCAATGCGGCTCATCAACGCCGTCCGGGAGTGGAACGCCGAAGGGCGGCGTGCGCTGCGCATCATCGCCGTGCACACCGTCGCCGACCGGCACGCGATGTTCGTCCGCGAGGCCGACGAGGCGGTGCTGATCGGGCAGGCCGACCCCGGCAGCGACGGCGCTTTCGGCGCCAGTCCTTATCTCGACTACACCGAGCTGGAGCGGGCGCTGCGCGAGTGCCGGGCCGACGCGGTATGGCCCGGCTGGGGGTTCGTCTCGGAGAAGGCCGAGTTCGCGGAGCTGTGTGAACGGCTGGGGATCACCTTCATCGGCCCGTCGGCCAAGGTCATGCGCCGGCTCGGCGACAAGATCGAGTCCAAGCGGCTCGCCGAGCAGGTCGGCGTGCCGCTCGCGGCATGGAGCGGCGGAGCGGTGGCCGGCCTGGAGCAGGCCCGCGCACATGCCGAGACGATCGGCTATCCGCTTATGGTCAAGGCCACTGCGGGCGGCGGTGGGCGAGGGATCCGGCTGGTCAACTCCGCCGCGGAACTCGACGAGGCCTTCGAGCGGGCCAGCTCGGAGGCGTCGAAGACCGCCGGGGACGCGACCGTATTCATGGAGCGGGCGATCCCCGGTGGCCGCCACGTCGAGGTGCAGGTCGTCGCCGACGCCGATGGCACGGTGTGGACGCTGGGTGTCCGGGACTGCAGCGTGCAACGGCGCAACCAGAAGGTGATCGAGGAGTCCGCGTCCACGGCACTGGATGCCGAGCAGGAACAGCAGCTGCGTTCCAGTGCCGCCGAGCTGACCCGGGCGGCCGGTTATGTCAACGCCGGGACCGTGGAGTTCCTCTACGAGCCAAAGGCGCGGCTGCTGTCGTTCCTGGAGGTCAACACCCGGCTGCAGGTCGAGCACCCGGTCACCGAGGCGACCACCGGCATCGACATCGTCAAGCTGCAGCTGCACATTGCAGGCGGTGGCACGCTGGCCGATGTCTGGGCCGACCCGCCGCCGGCCCGCGGGCACGCCATCGAAGCCCGGCTCACGGCTGAGGATCCGGAGAGCGGGTTCGCGCCCGCGCCGGGCCTGATCGAGCACCTGGCGCTGCCCGCCGGCCCCGGCATCAGGGTCGACACCGGCGTGGCCGCGGGGGACGTCATCCCGCCGCAGTTCGACTCCATGATCGCCAAGGTGATCGCCTGGGGACGCGACCGTGGCGAGGCCCGCGCCAGGCTCTCGCGCGCGCTCAAGCAGACGACCACGGTGATCCGCGGCGGCACCACGAACAAGGCATTCCTGCTCGACCTGCTGGACCGGCCAGAATTCGTCCGCGGCGAGGTCGACACGACCTGGCTCGACACGATGATGGCCGGCGGCTACACCCCGCCCCGGCGGCTCGATGTGGCCCTGCTGGCCACTGCCTTCGAGGCATACGACGCACACGCGAAACGCCAGCAGAGGCGACTGTTCGCATCCGCGGAGCGCGGCCGTCCCGAGGTCGGGCACGAGACCTGGCACCAGGTCGATATCCGCGCAGCCGGCGAGGCCTACCGGCTGCGGGTGTCCCGCACCCGCCCCTCCCGTTACAGCGTGGAGCTGGACGGGGTGACGGTGGACGTCGATGTCGAGCGCTCCGGCCAGTTCGAGCGGATGCTCCGCGTCGGCGACCAGGCATTCGCCGTGCTGGCCGTCGCACAGGGCACCGACTATCTCATCGAGGTCGATGGCGCGGTGCACCGGATGCACGGCGGTGAGGCCGGCCTGGTCCGCGCCCCGGCATCGGCCATGGTGGTGGCCATCCCGGTCAAGGTCGGTGACGAGGTCGCCGAGGGCGACGTCGTCGCCGTCGTGGAGAGCATGAAGCTGGAAACGGCCTTGCCCGCGCCGATCGCGGGCCGGGTAGCCGAAGTACTCACCGACGTCAACACCCAGGTCGAGAGCGGCACCAAACTGGTCCGGGTCGAACCCGCCCCGGACCAGGACCAGAGCGCAGAGCCCAAGTCGGACAGCAGGGCCGATCTGAGCGTACTCAGCGGCATAGCCGCTGCTGACCGCGATCCGGCCGCCACCGGCGCCGATGCGCTGGCGGCACTGCGCTCACTGGTGCTCGGCTTCGACGGCGACGAGCGCGAGGCTCGCCAGCAGCTGCAGAGACTGGCTTCCAGCCGGACCCACCTCCCTCCCGCCGATCCGCAGCTGCTCAGGGGGGAGACCGAGGTCCTGCAGATCTTCGCTGACCTGTGCGCACTCTCGCGTAACCGCCGGGTGCCCGACGAGGCGGAAACCGACGAGGAGCCCGCCGGTGACGCCGAGGCCGCCCGCAACCCGCAGGAGTACTTCTACGCCTACCTGCGCTCCAGGGACGCCGGCACCGAAGGGCTTCCCGAGTCGTTCCAGAGCAAGCTGCGCCGGGCGCTGGCCCATTACGGGGTCACCGACCTGGAGCCCTCGCCTGACCTGGAGCCCGCCCTCTACCAGATGTTCCTGGCCCACCGCCGCGCGAGCGTTCACGCGCCCGTGGTGTCAGAGCTGCTGCAGTGGCGGCTGCATGCTCCGGAGTCGCTGCCCGAGGATGCCCGCGACGGCTACCGGCAGGTCATCGACCAGCTGGTATCGGCCACCCAGTTGCGCCACCCGGCGACCGGTGACCTGGCCCGTCAGGTCCAGTACCGCTGCTTCGACGCGCCGCTGATCGCCCGCGAGCGGGCGCGGGCGCAGCAGCAGGTGCGCGCGGAACTCGACAGCCTCTCGCCCGACCCCGAGGTCAGGGCGGCCCAGATAGATGCCATAGTCGCCTCCGGCGTGCCGATCCTCGGCGTATTCGCCGAGCGGCACCACGCGTGATGCTCGAGGTGATGACCCGGCGGTACTACCAGATCAGGCCGCTGCAGCGGGTCCGGGCCTTCGAGCGGGGCGGCCGCCCGGTGCTGACCGCCGAGTACAGCCACCACGGGCATCACTACATGATCATCGCGACCGTTGCCAGGGGTACGGACAGCGAGGGCGGCACCGATCTGCGCCAGCTGGTGGACTCGCTCCCGGCCGACTGCACCGTGCTGATCGATCTCTACGTCACCTCCGAGATATCCGAGGACGAAGGCGGTGGCCCGGACGCCCGAGCTAGCAGGATCCGCGACAAGCTCGGGATCATTCCGCGCGCAGTCGGACGGGTCGCGGTCGCGGTCCGGCGGCCCGACGGCATGGAGGGGGACGAGCCTGTCTGGTTCACCTTCTGCGGCGCGCCAGGGAGCGGGGATGCGGTTGAGGACCCGGACGCAGCGCGGCCTGCACCCGATGGTGGCTGAGCGGCTGGGCCTGTGGCGGCTGTCCGCATTCGAGCTGACCCGGCTGCCCTCCGCTCCCGACGTGCACCTGTTCCACATCCAGGGCCGTGGGGTTCCCGACGATCAGCGGCTCATCGCCCTGGCCGACGTCCGCGATCTGACCGTCCTGCGCGACGTGGATGGCCGGATACGCGGCCTGCCGCAGATAGGGCGCATCCTCGACGCCTGCCTGGACAGCCTGCGCTCCGCCCGCTCTGCCGACCGCGCCCTGGCGAAGCTGGACTGGAACCGCGTCCAGCTCTACGTCTGGCCGGTCGTGGACGTGCCGCTCACCGACCTCGACCCGGTCGTCCGGACATTCGCCCCGCGCACCGCCGCGCTCGGGCTGGAGCAGGTGCTGGTGGAGTTCCGGATGGCTGACGGCGGCGACCGGGACGCCCAGCCCCGCGAGCTGATGCTGCGGATGTATCGCCCGCCCGGCGCCGGGCTGACGCTGCGCATCACCGATCCGCCGTCGCAGCCGCTCAGCGAGCTGGACTCCTACACGCAGAAGGTGATCCGGGCCCGCCGCCGCGGCGCGGTGTACCCCTACGAGCTAGTTCCGCTGGTCATCCGCTCACCCGACCGTGACGCCCCGCCCGGCACCTTCACCGAGTACGACCTCGATGAGGCGGGCGCCCCGGTGCCGGTGCACCGGCCGCCGGGTTCGAACACCGCGAACCTGGTGCTCGGGGTGGTCAGCACGCCCACGAATCGTTATCCCGAGGGAATGCGCCGGGTGGTGCTGCTGGGCGACCCGACGAGTGCGCTCGGTGCACTGGCCGAGCCTGAATGCCGCCGGGTGCTCGCGGCCCTGGAGCTGGCGCGGCGCCTTGACGCCCCGGTGGAGTGGTTCGCGCTCTCCGCGGGGGCGAAGATTGCGATGGACTCCGGCACCGAGGCCATGGACTGGATCTCCCGGGTGCTGCGCGGGATCATCGAGTTCACCCAGGACGGCGGTGAGATCAACATCGTGGTCAGCGGGATCAACGTCGGCGCCCAGCCGTACTGGAACGCCGAGGCCACAATGCTCATGCATACCAAGGGCATCCTGGTCATGACCCCCGACTCGGCGATGGTCCTTACCGGCAAGCAGTCGCTGGACTACTCCGGCGGGGTCTCCGCCGACGACAACTTCGGCATCGGCGGCTATGACCGGATCATGGGCCCGAACGGCCAGGCCCAGTACTGGGCCCCCGACCTGTCCGCTGCCGTCAACGTGCTGCTCGCCCACTACGAGCACACCTACACCGCGCCAGGCGAGCGCTTCCCCCGCCTGGCCCCGACCACCGATCCCGCCGACCGGGACATCTCCGCGTCGCCGCACTCCGGGCCGGGTTGCGACTTCAGCACGCTCGGGGAGATCTTCGATCCCGGGATCAACGGTGAGCGGAAGAAACCCTTCGACATTCGCTCGCTGCTGCGCGGCGTGGCTGATGCCGACCACCCCCCACTGGAGCGCTGGGCCGACATGCACGATGCAGAGTCGGTCGTGGTGCTCGATGCGCACCTGGGCGGTCAGCCCGTCGCGCTGATCGGTATCGAGTCACGCCCGCTGCCACGGCACGGGCCCTCCCCAATGGACGGCCCGTCCCAGTGGACGGCCGGCACGCTGTTCCCTCGTTCGTCGAAGAAAACGGCGCGGGCAATCAATGCGGCCAGCGGGAACCGCCCGCTCGTGGTACTGGCCAACCTGTCGGGATTCGATGGCTCCCCGGAGTCGATGCGCCGGCTGCAGCTGGAATACGGCGCGGAGATCGGCCGCGCAGTGGTCAACTTCGACGGCCCGATCGTCTTCTGCGTGGTCTCCCGCTATCACGGCGGTGCCTTTGTCGTGTTCTCCGCGACACTCAACGACAACATGGAGATCGCCGCGGTCGAGGGCTCTTACGCCTCGGTGATCGGCGGCGCGCCCGCCGCCGCGGTCGTGTTCGCTGGCGAGGTAAACAGGCGCACCGCCGCTGATCCGCGGGTGGCTGACCTGCAGGCCCGAATCGCCGAGGCCGTGGATAATGGCGCTCCCGCCGACGCTGCCCGGTTGCGGGCTGAGCTGTCGTCGGTCCGACCTGTCGTACGTTCGGAGAAGCTTGGCCAGGTCGCCGACGAGTTCGACAGCCAGCACAGCATCGAACGGGCCCGCGACGTGGGCTCGGTCAACGTCATCATCCCGGCCGCCCGGCTGCGGCCCTATCTGGCCGAGGCTGTGCAGCGCGGGATGCGCCGCACGCTCGCAGCGCTCGGCGAGCATGGACCGGGACGACCGGAGACCGCCGAACCCGGTGCGCGGGATAGGGCTCAGCTCGTTCCGGGAAATTCGGTTCCGATCTAGCGGGCCGGCGGGATCGCAGGGTGCTCGAGGAAGAAGCGGATGAACTCGGCGCTGGCATCCGGCCCATCCGGGTCGGTGTAGGACCCGTGCGGGATGCCACCGGACCAGGCATGTCCGCTCTCGTGGATGGTCCAGAGCTCGGCCAGGGTCGTCCCCGCGGGGTCCTGGTAGCGGGTGCGGGAGTAGGCATGGCCGCCGGGCACCTGCCCGCCGGTTACCGCGGTGGGCAGGGTTTCCGGCCGCCGGTCCGGGCTGGCCGCCATCAGGACGTGGTGGATGAGGCTCGCGGCGTTGGCGGGGGCCACGGTTGCATCCCGGTCACCATGGAAGACGATCAGCGGCAGCGAGCGCGCCGGGGACCGGGCCAGGTGTGACGGGCCATGCCTCATCGCCGCGAACGCCGAGGCCACGTCATTGGCTGCGGCGTAGGCCAGCCCGGAATGCACGCCGACGGCGGCGTAAAGGTCGGGGTAGGCCGCGGCCATCACCGCGGCCATCGCGCCGCCGGCCGAGAACCCGGCCACGTACACCCGGGCGGCATCTACCCCGTAGTGGTCCGTGACCTGGCCGGTTATCCCGGCGATCAGTGACGGCTCGCCGGCGTCCCGGCGCTGGTGGCCGGGGACAAACCAGTTCCAGTAGCGGCCCGCGTTCGCCGAGCGGGCCTGTTCCGGGTAGGCGACGAGGAACTTCTCACGCTCGGCAAGGTCGTTCATGCCGGTGGCGGCAGCGAAGGTCGCAGCGTCTTGGGTACCCCCGTGCAGCATCACGACCAGAGGCAAGGGGCCGCCGGGGTCGCCGGAAGCGGGGTCGCCGGAAGGAACATAGAGGCGGTAGGTGCGGCTCCCGGCCGCGTTGCTGTAGGAGAAAGCGCCAAATCGGCCCGCCGTCTGCTTCACGGCCGCGGGACGCGGGCCGGTGTGGCTGTCGCAGACTCGATGCGGGTCGGCGGGGGAGAGTGCGGCGACGAGGAATCCAGCCGGAATCCTCGGCGCATGGCGCATCCGGCGCAGGTCGTGTCACCGTGAGGCTGGTCAGCGTCTGCTGAATCAGCGCGGTTGCCTCGAGGAGGCGGCCCTGGCGGGTCAGGCGGGTGGCCTCAGCCATCGCCGACATTTGTCGTGCATCCATGGCGGTAATCCCTTCCTCGCGGTTGCCTTCGCTGACCCCCTGGCAGGAGGCTTGACACGGTGCCGGAACAGCGGCCTGGGCGCGTTGTGATCATGGCGGCTCAGGCGGTGCGAGCCGCTAGGGCTGCCTTCACTGCTGTAGGGGCCCGGAAGGCGCCGAGTACCTCCACCGAGGCGATCGTGTCCAGGGCCAGCTGGGGGGAGACATCGGTGGCGATGCTCGCCAGCCCGAGCACCCGGATGTGGATCATGTGCCCGGCCTCGCGGATCTGCTCCAGATCGCGACGGGTGTAATAGCAGCTGCCCAGAGTGAGTGTGCGCCGGGCCGCTGTCTGGTCGAGCGCCTCGCCCCTGGTGGCCAAGTGGGCGCGAATGGCCATGCGGATGAAATCGGTCCGGTTCGTGTAGAAGCCTTCCTGGACCAGCAGATCGATCTGCCCAAGGTCCACCAGCCCCAGGTTGATAGTGATCTTCTCGGTCTTCTCGTTGTCACCCGGGGCCATCTGCCACCATCTTCATGCCATCTGCAGACCATCCGAGTGGATGGTAGCTTGGGAAGTGGCGGCGACGCAACGAACGGATGCCAACCTGTCTGCTGGCGGCGCACGGCCGGCCCAAGCAGCCGAGGTCAGGCGGCCGGGGGTGACGGGAGTGCGAGACCGAAAATGGAACGGTATGTACACCGGCTTGGCGGACTCACTCTGGGGCCAGAAGCAGGTTTGACGGGTCTAAGCCGGACGCCGGTTGTGCGACTTGCCTCGCTGGTTCGCCTGACGCGGCTGATTCTCCTCAGGCTGGGACAACGCCGACCAGGTTGCCTTCCGGGTCCTTGAACCACGCCGCCTCGCCTCCACCCGGCATCCGGGCAATGCCGTTCTCGGTCCGTGTCTCCGGCGTGTCGTACTCTTCGAACTGCACGCCGCGGCCCCTCATCTCTTCGACGGCAGCGCGCACGTCGGTCACATGGATGACGGCCTGCGTGAACTCCCCTGACGACCTGACCCGGGCGGGATAGACGA
Organism: uncultured Actinomycetes bacterium; assembly: GCA_963711705.1. Taxonomy (GTDB): domain Bacteria; phylum Actinomycetota; class Actinomycetes; order Streptosporangiales; family Streptosporangiaceae; genus RYN-230. The sequence continues at coordinate 6,973 of CAVQFM010000023.1, read as the reverse complement.
AGAGCTGGTTGACACCATCTCCAACCGTGAGGCCCACCTGGCCATCTCGTGCCTTGAGAAAGCGGGACTCGAGTGCCTGAAGTCCCACTTTCCCAACGTAGAACGCTTTGGCCCGGCCCAGATCCTGGGCCGGCAGCGCCGCCGTAATCCCAGACGTCTTCATGACGGGATGGTATGTCGTCCGGCCGGCCGTTGCGCTCCCGGCCGGCCAGCCCCGTCCTGCCTTCCTTGGCAAACCGCTTCCGTCACCTGGACACCACGCCCACGGCCGCATCCAGGCGTGACGAGATCACCGTGATCCCAGCTCTTCCGCAGCCAGCAGCACGATCTTTGCCCGGGCCACATCAGCATGCGGCGCGGTGTAACAGCGGGTACCCCGCCGCAGGTCAGCACGGTCCGCGAGGTTAATCGACCACACAACTCATCCGGCTTCCGTGACGATCTGGTACAGCATGGGTGAGCTGGGGAACTCCTCCCAGCCCGGCTGGGTGACGACACGCCGGAACTCCTCGGTGCCGTGTGCTGCGCGGAAGTGCGCCTCCGATTCCCAGTTCGCGACGTTGACCCACCGGTACTGGGCGTCGGCAGAGACGGCCCGGTGCAGGCGCAGGGAGATGAATCCTGGCTGGGCTGTGAAGTACCGGGCGGTCTTGGCCCACAGTTCGTGGAACGCTTCGTCCCGGCCCGGGCTGACCGCAAAGCTGTTCATCAGGGTTACTGGCCCGGCCAGGACGTGATCCGATGCCGGGGCCACGCGGTCTTCCGCGGCGATGTGGTTCGGCGACATTGCTATCCTCTCCGTTCGTTGCACTCATGTGCAATGACTGCACTGATGTATAGTAAGAACAGTCCTGCCGCAGATGTCAAGCGGAACCGAGAGGAGACCCGCGTGTCGGTGACCGAATCACAGACGGGCCGCTTCCGCCAGCGCCGCCGGACCCGCTCCGCCATCGTCAACGCCGCTGCCGAGCTGCTCCGGTCGGGCACCACCACGCCCGGCGTCAGCGAGATCGCCGCAGCGGCCGACGTATCCCGCCGCACGGTCTACCAGTACTTCCCGACCGTCGAGCAACTCCTGCTCGACGCGACCCTGGGCCTGCTGAGCCAGACAGCCGTAGACAACGCCATCGGCCAGGCCGACCCTGGCGGAGAGGCCCCCGACCGGGTCACCGCGATGATCCGCGCCCTGGCCGACCTGTCGTCCCAGACGATGCCGCTCGGACGCTCCCTCATCCGCCTGACCGTCGATGCCCCAGCCGACAACACCGGGCAGCCAAAGCGCGGCTACCGGCGCATTAGCTGGATCGAGAGTGCGATCGAGCCATTGCGCAGCAACCTCGGCGACGCCAGGTTCGAACGCCTCGTATCCGCTCTCGCGATGGTTATCGGATGGGAGGCACTGATCGTCCTGCAGGACCTGCGAGGACTCACACCAGACGAACAGATAGACGTCTCTACCTGGGCCGCGCACGCACTCATCCAAGCCGCCCTGCAAGAACAGCCCATTGACCCACGCCACACCCAGCCAGCCACGACCCACACCGGAAATCGTCCCGCCCCACCGCCAGAGCAGTGACGCCCCGCCGTGGCTTGCGAGCCGACCACGTTAGTTACTACGGGCTCGGCCAGGAGCGACACCGGTTCGCCTAGAGGCCCGGTGATCTGCCGCCGCTGCGCCGGCCACGATGACGCCAACGATCAGGTGCTCTCGCACCATCAGAGGCTTCGATGACGCGGTCTCTGCCGATCACCGACCGACCGAAGAGGTTACCCGAGGCGGTCCGCGAGGTTAATCGACCACTGGGATGCCGTCCCAAATTGAACACCCAATTTCATTGCGGCGACTTCCAGCTTCTTTGTCTGAGGAAGGCATAGGCGTCACCGGCTAGCTGTTCCTCGCTGTCGAAGAGCTTTCGCCAGATCCTGGTGGCGGCGGCGAGATTAGGCAGGGCATTCCCGAAGGCCTCCACTGTGAGCCAGCCGTCATAGCCGATGTCGGCGAGCGCATCGAATGTCGAGTCCCAGGCAACACTGCCAGTTCCAGGCACGCCGCGATCGTTCTCCGATATGTGAACGTGAGCGATCCGGTTGCCCGCGCGTCGGATGGCAGCCGCCGGATCCTTCTCCTCGATATGGGCATGAAACGTATCCAGGTGGATGCGGCAGTTGGGATGCCCCACCTCATCGACGAGGCATATGGCCTGATCCAGCGTGTTCAGGTGATAGATCTCGAAGCGGTTGACGACTTCTTCGGCCAGCAGCACGCCCGCGTCGGCAGCGTACTCGGCCACGCGGCGCAAGTGCCGGACGCTGCGTGTCCACTCCTCGGCGGTGGGCCCAGCCCCGGTGAAGACACCCAGGGCTACCTGATGAGGACCGCACAGCAGCGATGACCCAACCGCAGCACAGCAATTAATCACCGCCTGCATGTGCTGGTAGGCGGCCTCTTGCACCGCTCGGCTCGGCGCTGAGCGGATTCCACTCGGGAGCGATCACCGTGTTGGCAGTCCGCTGGAGACCAAGATCGTCCAGACGTTGCCCCCAGCGTGCCCATTCCGCTTCGTCCAGATCAAAGATCGGCACTTCGACACCGTCATAGCCGATCCGCTTCAATGACTCGAGTATGGGTAGCAAGCCGTCGTGCATGTGGTCCGCCCACAGGTACAGGTTGATCCCGATCTTCATCGATCGCCTCCATCGCGCCCGAGCCCCGCAGTCTGCTGAGCTCATCGCGCAGGCCGTCTGCTGGTGCCTGCCTGTCACCCAGCTGAGCGATCCCGGGCTAGCACGTACCGCCAGGCAACCACGTGTACTCCCGCACCACCGCTGTAGTGCATAGTGTCCTCAACACCGCGCCCGGTGGCGAGCCTGCCAGGGTCAGCGAGTCTGTCTGACGACGATCCCATGTGGATACGTAGCTCTGCCCACTGGTGCGCTCTGCCTTGGTAACAGCAGGTCCAGCTCGCCGTAGGTGGTCAGCGCTAAGAGGACGGCAGATCGGCGCGGCGTCAGGCGGGTTCAGTGGCTCCTTCAGGCGAGCTGACTAGATGATCGTGGGCGTTTCAGACGCTAAGGATGAGCAGCGCCGCCGCAGCCGCTCCCCGGCTGGCGCGTGACATGTGAAGAGCACCGGCAGAGTCTTATTGAGCAACCAGACGGTGTCAGGTGTGTCGCGCGCACGCTGGCGCGATGCGGGGGGTTATCCCCGGGTGATATCGGGGGAATCCCTGATGGACTTGCGATGTATCGCGTCGATACCGTCGATCGTGTGTCGCTTTTCGCAACAAGAGACAAGACGAAGAGGCCCTCGGCGGCGGTGGCCCCGCCGGGTGCGGCGTCACCGGCTGGCTGCCCTGGCGTGTTCCGGTGACGGCCCTCGTGTGGGCGCTGACCGCGGCCGTCCTCTACGGAACCGGTGCCGCGCTGCAGCAGCGCCAGGCCGCCGCGACGCCCAGCCAGGCGGCGGGTCGGCCCCGGCTGCTCCTGCTGCTGGTGCGGCGCCCATGGTGGCTGCTCGGCATCGGCGTCGAACTCGGCGGATTCGCCGTCCACGCGGTCGCGCTGCGCACCGGCCCGCTGACGATCGTGCAGATGCTGGTCGCCTCGTCCCTGCTGTTCAGCGTGGCCACGGTCCGGCTGTGGTCGGGCCACCGGCTGAGCTGGACCGCCTGGGCCGCCGTCCTGGCCGTCATCGCCGGCATCGCCTCGTTCGTCGCGCTGGCCTTGCCCGCCAGCGATGACGCGGGTGTCCCGGGCGTGTCCGGGCATGCCGGGCTGGCCGCCGCGTGCCTGGCCACCTGCGCGGTGCCGCTCGCCGCCGCCGGTCTCGCTGCCGCCGGCCGCCGCCGTGCGGTCCTGCTGGCCATGGCCGCCGGGCTGGCCGACGCGGGGGTAGCCGTCGTGACCATGGTGTTCTCGCATGTCGTCAGTGGCGGGCTGACCGGCGTGGCCGGCTCCTGGGCGACCTACGCCCTTATGCTGGGCGGTCCCTGCTCGCTGCTGCTGACGCAGACCGCGTACCAGGCGGGGCGACCGATGATCACCCTGCCCGTCATCGCTGTGGTCACCCCGGTGGCCAGCCTGGCCGCGGGCAACCTGCTGCTCGGCGAGTCGGCCCAGCTCGGCGTCCTGGGCAGCGCGGTCGCGGCCCTGGCGGTGTTGGTCACGTCGGCAGGACTCGTGGTGCTCGCCCGGCTGACGACTGGGCAGCCCGGCACGGCGGGTGGCCAGGGATCTTCCGTTACCTTGCCTGCCTTTCCAGCGTCTGGCTCACGATCAGCTCCCGAACCCGGCCCGATGCGGCACGTGACCGGCGCGGAACGCAGCTTCTTCCGCCGCAGCTACGGCAGGCAGGACATCCCGAGCCTGTACGCTCCGCCCGGCCGCCCGGACGCGGACTTCGAGGAAGCCGACCCGGCCCATGCGGCCCGCGACCTGGAGCGCCTGGTCACGAGCAGCAGCCGCAGCGGTGCTGTTCCCCGATGCCAGGCTCGTCATCCAGCCGGGCGCCGGGCACAGTCCCTGGCTGGATGACGTCGGCTGGTTCGCGGCAGCGGTCTCAGCCTCCTGGATGAGGGCTGAGGACCCGCCTGCGGTCGTGCCCGGCCCCTCATGGGGCGCTCAGCGGTCGAGCAGGCGCATCTGCGCTTCGTTGTGGTGCTCACCGGCAGGCGGCGTGATCTGGTCGAGCTTGGCGAGCTGCTCAGCGGTCAGCTGGACACTGTCAGCGGCGACATTCTCCTCAAGGCGGGACACGTGCTTGGTGCCGGGGATCGGGGCGATGCCGTCGCCCTGGGCGAGCAGCCACGCCAGCGCGACCTGCGCGGGCGTCGCGCCGGCCTCGGCAGCAATCTGCCGCACCTCGTCGGCGACCCGCAAGTTGTGCTGGAAGTTCTCCCCCTCGAAGCGCGGCTGGGTCTTGCGGAAGTCGCCGTCCTCGAGGTCGTCGAGCGACCGGACCTGGCCGGTGAGGAATCCTCGTCCGAGCGGGGAGTAGGGCACGAAGCCGATCCTGAGTTCGCGCAGCACCGGCAGCACCTCCTCCTCCGGGTCACGGGTCCACAGCGAGTACTCCGACTGCAGCGCGGTGATGGAGTGCACGGCATGAGCGCGGCGGATGGTGCCGACCCAGGCCTCGGAGAGGCCGATGTGGCGGATCTTGCCCTCGGCGACCAGCTCGGCCAGGGCACCAACCGTTTCCTCGATGGGCGTGTCCGGGTCGACGCGGTGCTGGTAGTACAGGTCGATGTGGTCGGTGCCGAGCCTCGCCAGCGAGCCCTCCACGGCGATCCTGATGCTGGCCGGGCTGCTGTCGAGACTGCCCTGCGCGCGCCCGGTGTGAGAGATGAAGCCGAACTTGGTGGCGAGCACGACCTGGTCCCGGCGGTCCTTGATGGCCCGGCCGACGAGCTCCTCGTTGTGATACGGGCCGTAGACCTCGGCGGTGTCGAGGAGGGTGACGCCGAGGTCGAGGGCCCGGTGGATGGTGCGGATGGACTCTGCCTCATCGGTGACGGCGCCGTAGCTCCCGGACATTCCCATGGCGCCGAGGCCGATGCGCGAGACCTCGAGATCCCCTAGGTAGGTGGTTCGCACAGTGGTCTTCCCTTCGGGTGGCGGCGGCTGTCTCTCTAACGTTATGACGAGCGCGCCGGGTCCGTGAGCGGACGCATGCTGCGGGGAGCGCGGTTACTCTGCTCGATGACGCGGCCCCGGTAGCCGCTCATGTGAGCGGGGCAGGCGGCCACCTTGCCAGGGCTGGGTAGTTCGGCTGGAGCGGCGGCGCCGCGTCTGGCTGTTGGGGCTGTCGGCGCCGGAGCGTTCCGGCATAGCAGGAAGGGCACAGGGAGGACTCGATGACCCATGCGGGGGCTAGTGTCGCGGCGGCGCCGGGACCGTGGCCGGGGGGAGCTGCCTGGATCGGCGGGAGGTACTGCCCGGTCGGGGAGGCGAAAATCTCGGTGCTCGATCTGGGTGTCACCCGTTCGGACGCCGCCTATGACGTGGTGCATGTCTGGCGGGGGTGGTTCTACCGGCTGGACGCCCATCTGGACCGGTTCAGCGCGAGTCTCGCGCGGCTGCGGCTGGATCCTGGGCACGACCGGGCCGGGATTGAGGCCATCCTGCACGGGTGCGTCCGCCATACGGGGCTGCGCGAGGCGTATGTGTCGATGACCTGTACCCGCGGCCGCCTGGCGGCTGGCAGCCGGGATCTGCGGACGGCCCGGTGCACCTTCTACTGCTTTGCGGTGCCGTTCGTGTGGATCAGCGCCCCCGAGCAGCAGGACAGGGGCGCGAGCTTGTGGATCAGCGAGGTGACCCGCATCCCGCCCCGTAGCGTGGATCCGCTGGTCAAGAACTATCACTGGCTCGACATGGAAGTGGCCCAGCTGGACGCCTACGACCATGGTGCCCAGCTGGTGGTGCTGCGGGATCTGTCCGGTGCGATCACCGAGGGGCCGGGGTTCAACGTGTTCGCCTATGTGGATGGGCGGTGGCTGACCCCGGCCAGCGGGACCCTGGCCGGGGTCACCCGGCGCTCGGTTATCGAACTGGCCCGTGAAGCCGGGGAGGTGGTGGAGGAGGGGAAGCTGAGTGCGGGCGATTTGCGCCGGGCGGCCGAGGTGCTGATCACGTCCACGGCCGGCGGGATCATGCCGGTGACCCTCATCGATGGCCAGCCGGTCGGTACGGGCACCCCCGGGCCGCGGACAGCACTGCTGCGCGACCGGTACTGGGCCCGCCATGAAGACCCCCGGTTCTCCACCCCCGTCCGGTATGACGGCTAAGGGTGAGGGCTCAGCCAGAGCATGGCACCACCAGACGGTCCCCGCCCGCGTGCGATCACGCCCCGGATGGCCGCTGAGCCGTCATGTTTGCCCCGGAACCTTCGGGCCCGCGCGCCGGTAGTTGCCACCCAAGGCCACCGCGGGTGAGTCGGCGAACCCACCCCCGGCTTCTCGCGGCGTTCCTG
>CAVQFM010000022.1:0-92494 GCA_963711705.1 uncultured Actinomycetes bacterium | reverse complement strand
CGAGCTGAGTGAGGACATTGCATATCGCCGGCGCGTGCCTGGACGATGCTTGTGTGGACGCGCAATCGCGGCCTGGGACGCAAGAACTCGCAGGTGCCGACGGCCCGTCGGCACCTGGTCGAGCTGGATGCGGCGAGCGGCGGTGCACAATGTAGCGCGCGCAAGAGGTTGTGTAAGGCTGGGTTGTCGCGCTGGACTGGTGGCTGCACGGTGAAGCTTTCGGACGATTAAGGGTGCGGGCATCGTGGCTGAGATCCGATTTTGCACCGCGCCGGACGGGGTGCGGCTGGCCTACTCGATGCACGGCCGCGGTCCGCCGCTGGTCAGGGTCGCGACCTGGCTGACCCATCTCGAGCGGGACTGGGGAAGCCCGGTGTGGCGCCATTGGCTTGACCGGCTCGGCGAGTCTCACACAGTTGTGCGTTACGACGAGCGCGGCTGCGGCCTCTCGGACGCGGAGGTTGGCGAGCCGTCGGTCGACACCTGGGTCGGTGATCTGGAGGCGGTCGTCGACGCCACCGGCCTGGAGCGGTTTGCGCTGCTGGGTGTCTCGCAGGGCGCGGGGATCGCCGTGGCCTACGCCGCGCGGCACCCGGAGCGGATTTCCGATCTCGTCCTCTACGGCGGCTATGCACGTGGCCGGCAACAGCGCGGGCAGCGCGAGCAGGAAGAGGCGCTGGTTGCGGCCATCCGCGCTGGATGGGCCACCGAAGACCCAGCGTTCCGGCATCTGTTCAGCATGCTCTTCCTCCCACACGCCACGCCCGCGCAGATGGCCTGGTACGACGAGCTCCTGCGGACGACTGCCTCGGCCGACGCAGCGATTCGCCTCTTTAAAGCGCGCGGCACGGTCGACGTCACAGTGACCGCGCCGAAGGTCGGCGCCCGGACGCTGGTGATCCACGCCCGGGGCGATCGCGTGGTGCCCCTCGAAGAGGGCCGGCTGCTGGCCTCACTCATCCCGGACGCGCGCCTGGTCGTGCTCGACTCCGTAAACCACATCCTGCTCGCCGACGAGCCGGCGTGGGAACAGTTCGTGTCCGCGCTCCGCGAGTTCCTCGGCACCTCCGGAGTTCCGGCCCATTCCACACCTACCGCCGAGCTCAGTTCGCGCGAACTGGAAGTGCTCGAACTGGTGGCCGCGGGGTTGACCAACGAGGCGATCGCGGAGCGTCTGTCCCTCAGCGTCCGCACGGTCGAGCGGCATCTGTCGAATGTCTACGCGAAGCTGCGCCTGTCGGGCAAGGCCGCCCGTGCTGCCGCTGCAGTGTCGTTCATCAAAATGCGAGCCTCACCCAGCGAGCGGTCGCGCTGAAGCGCGCTGCGTGTATGCCGCCAGCGACGGGCTGTGCGGTTGGGTGGTGACGCCGATGACGACGCCGTGAGCCCGTGCCTAGCCTCGGGGCAGCTGCCGAACGAGCAGCCTTTCTAACTGCCCACGGAGGTACGACATGGCGACCGATCTCACGCTGCAGCGGGCGCAGGCGGAACCGGTCAAGCCGGTTCGCAAATACGACATCCGCGGCGGGGGAGGCATCACGCTCCACGCCCGCGAATGGGGGAACCCGGACGGTCCCGCGATCCTGTTCATCCACGGATGGTCCCAATGCGACCTGTGCTGGTCCGGCCAGGTCGACAGCCAGCTCGCCACCAGCTTCCGGATGGTCACCTTCGACAACCGCGGCCACGGCACGTCCGGCAAACCGCTCGACCCCGGCTGCTACGCCGACGAGCGGCTATGGGCCGACGACGTCGCCGCGGTCATCGACCAGACCCACCTCGAACGCCCCGTGCTTGTCGCCTGGTCCTATGGAGGGCTTATCACCGCCGACTACATCCGGGCCTACGGCGACGCCGGCATCGCCGGCGTCGATCTCGTCGGTGGCACCGTCCTGCTGAGGCCGCCCACATACGACCACATCGGGCCTGGCATGCTCGAGAACGCCCAGGACGCGTGCGCCCCCGATCTCCTGACCAACATCCACGCCATCCGGCGGTTCCTGCGCCGCTGCACCGCCCGGCCCCTCGACGACGAACTCTGGAGCACCGCGCTGTGCTGGAATATGGCCGTCCCGCCCCAGGTCCGAGGCGCGCTGATCGCGCGACGGGTCGATAGTGACGACGTTCTCGCACGCCTTTCGGTGCCAGTGCTGGTGACACACGGCCGTGAAGACGCGATCATCCTGCCTTCCATGGCCGACCACACGCTAGAACACTGCAAGACCGCCGTGCCCTCCTGGTACGAGGGCGTCGGGCACATGCCGTTTGTCGAGGATACGGAGCGCTTCAACCACGAGCTAGCGGCGTTCGTCGACCAAGCGGGAGCCTGAGGACGGCGACGTCAGCGCGGCCAGGTGGTCCCACAGTTCGCCTGCAGCGGCTGGGTCCTTCTCACGGGTCCAGGGCAGCAGGTACTCGGGCCTGGGGCGGCGGTCGTGCCAGAACTGGCCGCTGCCCAGCTGCCCGGCGGGCGTGGTCGCGAGCCAGGCGATGGTGTCGGCGCCTTGCTCAGCGGAGAGCAGGATCGGGCTGGTGATCCGGTGGAAGCGGGGGAGCATGGCCGTGATCCCGGGGGTGTTGACCCACCCGGGATGCATGGCGTGGAAGGCGACGCCGGGCCCGGGCAGCCGCCGGGCCCACTCGCGGCTGAGCGCGGCCTGGGCTCGCTTGGCCCGCGCGTAAGCGGTGACGCCCCGGTAGTGCGAAGCGGTCAGCTGCAGGATGGCCGGGTCGAGGCGCTGGGTGTACATCCCGCCGGAGGAGACGGTGATCACCCGGGAGGGGGCGGCGGCGAGCAGTGCGGGCATCAGCAGGCGCGTCAGCAGGTACGGCGCGACCACCTGGCCCAGGACCGTCAGCTCGGTGCCGTCCTGGCCGGTGCGGAATTCGGGGTGGATCATGCCGGCGTTGTGGATGAGCACGTCAAGCCGGTCATGGGTGGCCCGGAACTCATCAGCGAAGGCGCGCACCGAGTTCAGGTCTTCCAGATCGCCCAGGCCATAGCTGATACCCGAAGCGCCGGACGCCGCCGCGATCTCGCGCTTGGCCCGCTCGGCCCGGCCCGGATCGCGGGCCAGGAAGTGGATCACCGCGCCGCGGCGGGCCAGCGCGACGGCCGCGGCGTACCCGATCCCCGAGGTCGCGCCGGTGACGACGACGGTACGGCCGTCGATGCGCGGATAGTCTCCCACGGTGAACCCGGGCAGCAGGGCTGACCGGACGGCCAGCCCGATACGGGAAAAGCCCGGCACGACGAGCGCGTCCAGGCTGGCGTCTGCCGCTCGTCCGAGCCAGGTCACGGCGCCGCCCCTGGCAGTCGCGTCACCTGTTCCGGGACCGCGGTGCCCGGTGACACGGTGATCCCGCCGGCTGGCCCCCCGGACAAGGCCTGCGCGAGGCCGGCGGCCGCCCGGTCCCCAACGGCGCGGAAACCGGGGCGCAGCAGCAGGTCGAGCACCCGGAGCGGGCCCCGCAGCCACACCTCGGCCGCGTAGTCGACGGCCGAGCCGTCCCTGCTCTCGGTCACCACGATCTGGTCGGTGGCGCGCAGCAGGCCGTTGCTGGCAGCCAGCACGACTTCCCGGCCGGGCTGGTAACGGGTGACCTGGTAGGTCAGCGGCATGCGCAGCCCCAGGAACGGGACCACCAGCCGGTAACGGGTGCCGGGCCCGGCCGGGCCAGGATCGAGCTGCTCGGCACTGAGCACGCCCGGGTCCCAGTCCACCGCGTTGCTGAAAGTGGCCAGGTAGGCAAACGTCTGTGCGGCTGAGTGCCGTGACGGCACCGTTGCCCGGTATCGGGCCATGACTGCATCCCCGTTCCTTGTCTTCCTCAGGTGTGTCTTCGTCAGGTGTGCTTGCTCCCGCTGGCCGCATGCTGGCTGGCCGCCCGGGCCAGCAGATCGGACAGCCGGTCACCGGGCCGCCCGGTGAGCACGTTCAGCCCGGGGCGGGCGGCGGTGAGCGCCTGCCTGGCGTGCTCCGCCCGCTGGACCGCCTCGGTGGTGGCCGACGACAGCACGACGAGACCGGCGCCGACCTGCCCGGCGAGCTGGGTGACTTCGTCCACCGGCAGATCGCTGGCCAGGTGGTGCACCAGCCAGCGGTCCTCGCGCAGGCAGGCCGCGGCCATCAGCGCGGGCAGGCTGTGCCGTTCCCCGGGCGGGGTGGCGACCACCGCGGTGCCCCGGGGCCGCCCGGCGGGCTGGCGGGAGTGGGTGGCGAGCAGCCGCTCGCAGATCGCGCTGGCCCGGTGCTCCTGGGCGATGGAGACCTGCCCGGCAGCCCAGTCGTCACCCACCCGGCGCAGCGCGGGCGCGATGACGTGCTCACACAGGTGAAGTGTGCTCACCCCACCCGCCAGGCGGCCGAGCCGGTGCCGGGCCACGGTCTCCTCGCCCTGCACGATCGCCGCGTACAGCCCGTCCGCCTGGGTGGCCCAGTCACGGACCCGGATCGGCCGGGCTGGTTCCTGGCCCAGCCGCCGCCGGGCCGCGAGCGCCGCCACATCGCTGTCGCTGACGGCATAGCCGCGGCCCACCTTGCGGGCAGGCAGGACGCCCTGGCGCACCCAGCCGTAGGCGGTCTGGTAGTGCACGCCCAGGGCCCCAGCAGCCTCGCGCAGGTCCATCTCATCCTCTCCGGTTGTCGCCTGGGCAGAATCTTAGTGTAATTTAGTATTGTTTTCTACGAGACGGGGCAGGCACTAGCGATGACAATCCATGGCCAGGCGGGGGAGCGGCGGCCAGTCCGCCCGCAGGCAGCCGTCATCGGCGCCGGCGTGGCCGGGCTGACCGCGGCCTACCTGCTGCAGCGCGCCTACGACGTGACGCTGTACGAAGCGCAGGAACGGCTAGGCGGGCACGCGCATACCCACGACGTCGCCGCCACCGACGGCCGCCTGCTGGCTCTGGACAGCGGCTTCCTGGTGTTCAACGAGCACACTTATCCCAGCCTGGTCCGCCTGTTCGGCGAGCTGGGCGTAGCCAGCCAGGACACCGAGATGAGCATGTCGGTGCGCTGCGCGGGCTGTGGGCTGGAATACGCGGGCTCGCGTGGCCTGCCCGGGCTGCTGCCCACCGCCCGGTCCCTGGCCCGGCCGCGGTACCTGGCCGCGCTGGCGGCCGTGCCCGGTTTCTACCGGGATGCCCGCCGCCTGCTCCGCTCGCCCGGCCCGCAGCAGCCCTCGCTGGGCGAGTTCCTTCGCCAGGGCGGTTACCAGCGCTACTTCGTCAGCCACTTCGTCATCCCGCTGGTCGCCGCGGTCTGGTCCTGCCCGCCCGCGGATGCGCTGGCCCACCCGGCCCGGTACCTGTTCGAGTTCCTCGACCACCACGCGATGCTGCGGGTCGCCCGGTCACCCGGCTGGCGCACGGTCACCGGAGGTTCGCGCGCCTACGTCGAGGCGATCGCCAAGCAGCTCACCACCGTCGCCACCGGGGTGCCGGTACGGGCGGTCCAGCGGGTGCCGGGCGGGGTCGGCGTCCGCGACGGCGACGGAAACACCCGCCACTTCACCGGGGCCGTGATCGCCACCCACCCGGACGAGGCGCTGCGCCTGCTCGACCAGCCCACGGCGGCCGAGAAAGAGGTTCTCGGGGCGTTCCGGTACACGTCCAGCCAGGTGGCCCTGCACACCGATGCCGCCGTGCTGCCCCGGGCCACCGCGGCCCGGGCGTCGTGGAACTACCTGCTGCGCGACTGCTCGGCCACGGCCGCGGACGTGCACGTCAGCTACGACCTGAACCGGCTGCAGGGACTGGACGAGGCGGCCAGCTACCTGGTCACCCTCAACGCGCTGGACCAGGTGCGGCCGGACCGGGTACTGGCCCGGATGTCCTACGGTCACCCGGTCTACGACGAGCGGTCGGTCGCGGCCCAGCCGCTGCTGCCCAGCCTGAACACACCGGCCCTGGCCTTCGCCGGGGCCTACCACGGCTGGGGTTTCCATGAGGACGGCTGCCGCTCAGGCATCGAGGCGGCCCGCGCGCTGGGGGCGGGCTGGTGACCGCGGCGCTGTACCCGTGCCGGATCACCCATGTCCGCGCCCGCCCGGTCCGGCGGGCCTTCCGGTACCGCAGTTACCTGTGGCTGGTTGACCTGGACGATCTGCCGCGCGTGCCGGTTGCGCTCCGGCCGTTCGCCGGATTCCGGGCGCGCGATCACCTCGGCGGCCCGGGCGGCTCGCTGCGGTCCAGCGTCGATGCCTTCCTGGCCGGCCACGGGATCAGCCTGGGGGGCGGCCGGGTACTCATGCTCGCCCACGCCCGGGTACTCGGCTACGTGTTCAACCCGATCACCGTGTACTGGTGCTATGGCGGCGACGGCCGCCTGGCGGCGGTGATCGCCGAAGTGCACAACACCTATGGCGGGCGGCACGCGTACCTGCTGCATCCGGACGGCTGGGGCCGGGCGGAAGCGGCCAAGAACTTCTACGTCTCACCGTTCCTGCCGGTCGCCGGGCGGTACCGGCTCCGGCTGCCGGAACCCGCGGCCACCCTGCGGCTGGGCGTGACCCTGCAGATCGATGGAACGACCATGTTCGCCGCCAGCGTGACCGGCACCCGCCGGCGGTATACGCCATGGCGGCTGCTCGGCTGCGCGCTGCGCTACCCGTGGAGCACGCTCCAGGTCACTGCGCTCATCCACTGGCAGGGCCTCAGGCTCGCGGCCCGGCGCCTGCCCATCCAACCCGGCCCCAGGCATCACCCACTGGAGGGCATCCAATGACCACTGCGGCCGTCTTCTCACCAGGCCCGCCGCCGGACCACCAGCCGGGCCCGCCGGGTCACGACGCCGAGCCGGCCATCCCGTCCGTCCCAGGCGGCGCGGCCGGCCTGGTCCGGGGGCTGGTGGCCCGGGCCCTGCTGCACTACGCCGCGGCCCGGCTGCCGATCCGGATCCAGGCGGCCGACGGCACCATGTCCGGTGCGGGCGGCGCCGGCTGCCCGGTTCTGGTCATCCGCGACGAAGACGCCTTCTACCGCCGCCTCGGCTCGGGCTCGGCCGGCCTCGCCGAAGGCTACATGACCGGCGCCTGGGACAGTGACGACCTCCCCGGCCTGTTCACCGTGCTGGCCGGGCACGTCACCGAGCTTGTCCCGGCACCGCTGCAAGCACTGCGGCGCTGGTACATCCCATCCCAGCCGGCCGCCGAGGACGCCACGGTCGACGGCGCACGCCGCAACATCGAACGGCACTACGACCTGTCCGACGACCTGTTCGCCCTGTTCCTCGACCCGAGCATGACCTACTCAAGCGGCCTGTTCGCGCCCGGCGACACCCTCGCCGCCGCGCAGCACCGCAAGATAGACGCGCTGCTGGACCGTACCGGCGCCGGGCCGGGCAGCACCGTGCTGGAAATCGGCACCGGGTGGGGTGAGCTGGCGATCCGCGCCGCGGCCCGCGGTGCCCGGGTCACCACGCTCACCATCTCGCCCACCCAGTGGGCCACCGCCCGCCGCCGTGCCCAGGCGGCCGGTGTCGCGGATCGGGTGGACGTCCAGCTTCGCGACTACCGGCAGGCCAGCGGGCACTACGAGGTGATCCTCTCGGTGGAGATGATCGAGGCCGTCAGCGAGCCGTACTGGCCCACCTACTTCAGGACCGTCGACCGGCTGCTGGCCCCCGGCGGCCGGGCCGGGCTGCAGGCGATCACCATGCCGCACGACCGCATGCTGGCCACCCGGGGCGGGCACAGCTGGATCCACCAGTACATATTTCCCGGGGGCCAGATCCCCTCGGTGCAGGCCATCGCCGATGTCCTCCGGGGGCACACCAGCTTGCGGGTGACCGCGGACTACCCCATGGGCGAGCACTATGCGCGCACCCTGGCCGAGTGGCGGCGGCGGTTCCTGGCCGCCACCGACCAGGCCGGGCAGCTCGGGTTCGGCCCGGCCTTCCAGCGGATGTGGAACCTCTACCTCGCCTACTCCGAAGGAGGCTTCCGGGCCGGTTACCTCGACGTGCACCAGCTCGTGCTGGAGCGCGGCTGATGACCCTGGGCCCGGCATGCATTCAGGCCAGGGCAGTGACCAGGGCCAGCAACGCCACGAGCGCGATCAGCATGTAGGCCAGGTAGGCATCGAGCCGGCCAGACTGCAGGCGCTTGACGGCCCGCACCGTGGCCATGACCGGGCGCAGCATGGGGCGGTAGAGATAGGCCTCGGTCACTTCCACCACGTCCGAGGTGTAGCCCAGCCGTGGGCCAGGCCGCTCCAGGGTTTCCACCGGGGACCCGGCGGCCGTTTCAGCGGTCTCACCGGCGGCGGTTTCAGCGGTGGGATCGGTGAGCAGCGGCCGGACTTCCGACCGGGTGTGCAGGACCGTCGCCAGGACCCGGCGGCGCCGGGTTGGCGAAGCCGGTCGCGGTATAGCAGTCCGCGCCCTCCACCCCCGCGGTGGCCGAACGCCACGCGGGCACCCGCCGCACCCGGGTCAGCTGCCTGCGGCTGGCCAGCCACGCGAACACCAGCACCGCGAGAGCG
Source organism: uncultured Actinomycetes bacterium (assembly GCA_963711705.1). Classification (GTDB taxonomy): domain Bacteria; phylum Actinomycetota; class Actinomycetes; order Streptosporangiales; family Streptosporangiaceae; genus RYN-230. The sequence goes on along the minus strand of CAVQFM010000022.1, from coordinate 84,009 downwards.
AGCAGCGGCATGACCACTCACAGCCAAGACCGCGAATCAGCAATCGCCGAACACCGGCTGGACCACCCACGGTGAGATCAGCACGCCGACGTCACCACCCGCGGCCCACCGGGGCCGGCCAGCGCTCCAGCCGGATGACCAGTGGCAGCGCGCCGCTGGCACCGGCAGCCGAGCGCCAGGAGCACGATCCCGGCCCGCCCGAGCCAGCCATAGTCGCCGGCCGGGCCGGCCACAGTCCCGCCCCCGCCCCGCCCCTGCGGGCAGGGCAGGCGGGCCGAGCACTACCAGCCCGGTCAGCCGGACAAATGTCACCCCGGCGAAGCCCACCGTGAGCGCGACCGCCGCCCCGGCCAGCGCGAGCACCAGCCGGAACCCGAGCCCCGGTATCCGGAACTGCTGCATCAGCGCTTCCAGCAAGAACCACTCGGCGGCGAACTCCGCGGTAAGCGCAGCCTGGCCAGCGTCGCGAGCCGACAGCGAGCCCGGTCCCGCTCCCGGCAGCCGCCGCGCCGTGCCCCGCAGCGCGTCCAGGTCGTCGTCTCCGGGTGATTCCACGCTGACCGAGCCGCGCGGCGTGATCACCGCCCCGGCGGTGAACATGAGCGACTTCGCTGCGGTGTGCGCGATGATCTGCAAGGTCGCCGCGAGCAGCCCGGCCGCGGCCAGCCTCGCGTCGTGCACCGCGACACCGGTGAGGGCGACCCCGTAGCCGCCACGATGAGCCCGCTGTTCTCCACGCTGGAGTAGGCGATCACCCGCTGCAGCCCGGGCTGCACCGCGGCATGGGCGATGCCCAGCAGGGCGGTCAGGCCGGCCAGCACCAGCAGCAGCCCGGTCAGCCAGGCGGGCGGCGCGCCAAGCAGCGCCAGTGTCCGCCACAGGCCATAGAAGCCGACGTTGACCGCGACCCCGGCCATCACCGCCCGGGCCGCCCCGGGGGCGGCCGCGTAGCCGCGCGGCAGCCAGATCTGGAACGGCACCAGGCCCACCTTGACCGTGAAACCCACGATGAGCAGCACCTGGGCAGTGGCCCGGGCCACCCCGGGCGGCACGTGAGCGAACGAGGCCAGGCCCAGCGAGCCGGACCGGAGCGCGGGCAGAGCCCCCCGGATTATGGCCGGGCAGCCCAGCGCAACGTCGCCCATCCTGATGGCCCTCCCACTTGGTACCCGGAGTCAGAAGCCATCAGCGGGGGAGTCCCGCGGTTTGGGCGAGCTTCATCGCCAGCCATCATTGTGGCGGACCCCGTGCACGAACCGCAATTTGGGTCCGGCTGGGTAGGCTTCGGGGACGGCGGAGGAGCCCGCCGTGATCCGCGGCCGGCCGCCAATGGCTCCTACCTGATCAGGTGGGAGGACACGTGCGCGAGACCGATGGCAGTAAGCCTCTGCTCGCGGCTCTGGATGAGCTGGCCGCCCCTGCGGCACCCCCGGTGCTGGTCTTCCCGGCCCGCTGGTACAGCAACTGGCTGATCAGCTCGCGCTCGGCCCAGCCGTCAGCGACCGCCGCCACGATCTGATCGAGGTAGATATCGGACACCAGGGCCGGGTCGGGCTGATCCCCGCCGGACGGGAGCCCGGCCACGTCCTCGGCCAGCAGGCTGGCAAACGCCCGGGGCTGATCCGCTGGCGTGCCCGCTTCGGGGGCATGGCTCGCTCCAGTTCCCGCCATAAGGCGCTCATCAGGAGCCATCAGCCAGCTAGGGCGTTTCGTCGGCGAGCCCCATCGCCACCCCGATTCTACGGAAGACGGGGCCGGCTGGACGAGCTGCGCGAGCGCCGGTGCGCATGCTGGTCCGCCCGCGGAGGCGCCACAGACCGGCGCGCGGAAAGAGCACGCGGGTCAACGCCCTGCTCGGCCAGGCGCGGGTTGACTTGAGGCAGGGACAGGCTCACAGTCGGGGTAGCCATCGTGGTCGGCCGTGGGGGTGGCGCCTTGCCGCAAATGCCGCGGCAGCAGGCCCCGGGCGGGGCGGCAGCCGGTCCCGGGCCGCCGCCGGGAACTGCCGCGATACCGTCCGCGGCTGGCCCGCCCGGGCCGCCGCGCGCATCATCCCTGGCCATCCGCAGGCCGCCGCCCGGCCGGCCACGCGCGCCGGTGCCGCCCGCCCGGCGGCCCAGGCGGCACCGGAAGTACTGGCTGGCTGGCGCGGCCACGCTGCTGGCCGCGGCCGTCCTTACCGGGATAGTTCTCATCAGCGGCGGCCGGGCACCCGCACCAGGCGCTGCCAGCCAGCCGCTGGCCAGCCCCAGCACGCCGAGGCCGTCCGCCCCGGCGGGCGGGAGCAGCAGCCAGGCGCCCGCCCTGCTTACCTACCGTACGTACACCAACCAGCGTTTCGGGTTCACTACGCTGCGGCCCGCATCGTTCGCGGTGAAATCGTCGCTGCGGGACGGCCAGGGCGTCACCTGGGTTTCACCAGACGGTACGGCGGTGCTTTCTGCGTACGGGAGAGAAAATGTCCATGGATACTCGCCAGCAGCGGACGAGCTGGCTGATTCGCATGGCCTGCGGGTGACATACCACGGTGTTAAGGGGAACGTCGTCACAGTAAGTGGCTACACCCATCATGGGCGCACCATCGTCTACCGGCGGGACATCGTGGGACCGGACGCGATCGACACCCTCTACTGGTCGTACCCCACCAGTGCGCGAGCCCGGTGGGATCCTGCCGTCACGCGGACCGCACACGCGTTCCGGCCTGGCGATGTGGGCCGCACGCAGCCAGGGGCGGCGCTCACCTTTAAGACATACGTCAACCAGCGGTTCGGCATCGCTACGCTGTGGCCCGCATCTTTCAGGGCAGAACCTCCGCCGGCGGACAGTCAGGGCGAAACGTGGGTCTCACCCAATGGCCAGGCCTTTCTTTCCGTATATGGAGCTAACAACGTGTCGCATTATTCACCGGAGCAGGACGCAATGGCCGCCTCGCGCGGCTGGCTGGTCACCCTGCGCACTATCGAGGGCAATGTGGTCACCGTAAGTGGCTATATCAACAACAGGCGGACGATCGTGTACCGGCGGGACGTCGTCGGCCCGGGTGCGATTGACACCATGACCTGGACCTACCCAGTTAGCGAGAAAGACGAGTGGGCCGGTGCGGTCACCCAGACCGCCCACGCCTTCAAGGCGGGTGACGTTACCCGGGCCCATTGAGCCGGGGCAGCCGGTCAGTCCGGGTCCGCTGCCGACCGCCTGGCGGCCTTGTCCAGCTTGCGGGTATCGCGCAGTTCGGCGAAGGGCTCCTCATCGGGCGGGCGGCCACCGGCGATGGCCCGGCGCCGCTCGAGTTCGGCGTTGAACTCAGCGCCGGCCCGATGGCCACGCTGGTGGTGGCCCGCGTTTAGGTCAATTCCTCTGGGGCAACTGGCAGCGGGCCCGGTAGCCCGCCCGCATCCGGATGCGGGCGGTACCGGGCCAGGCCAACTAGCCCGGAGGGGGGACATGACAGAGGCACCGGAGACGGGCGCTGCCGCCGGGGCGGGCCCCGAGCCCAGCCGGCCAGCTCCGTGGCGGGAGACGGCGCGTGCCTTCCGGGCTGCGGTCGAGTCCGGGCGGCTGGACCTGCCGCTGCCCGGGAGCGGGCGGACCTGGGACCGCTGGGCGGCGTTCGCGGACCTGGCCGGGGAGGATCTGTCGCTGGCGCGGCTGGGTGAGGGGCACGCCGACGCCATCGCAATCCTGGCCGAGCTGAGCGGCCCGGCGCCCGCACCAGGCAGCCGGTGGGGAGTGTGGGCGGCCAACCCGCCCGGCCCTAGCCTGGAGGCGGTCAAGGCTGGGGCCGGCTGGCGGCTGCGTGGCACCAAGCAGTATTGCTCCGGCGCACAGAGCTGCACCCATGCTGTGGTCACGGCAGCCGCAGTGGATGGCATGCGGCTGTTCACGGTCAGCGCGAGGGCACTGAGTCCCCGCGCGGGAACCTGGCCCGCCATTGGCATGGCCGCGAGCGACACCCTGGACGTCAGCTTCCCCGACGTTCCCGCCGAGCCGCTCGGCGCACCCGGCGCCTACACCGGGCGCCCTGGTTTCAGTCACGGCGGCATCGGGGTAGCCGCGTGCTGGTACGGAGGTGCCCGCGCGGTCGGCTACACCCTGCTGGCCGCCGCGGCTAAGCGGGACGTCGGGCCGCATGCGCTGGCCCACCTGGGCGCGGTGGACATCGCGCTGGGGACCGCCCGGACAGCGCTCCGCGGGGCGGCCATGGAGATCGACGCGGACCCGGGCGACCGGGGGAAGGCCGGCCCCGGCCGGGCCCTGCGGGTCCGGGCGCTGGTCGAGTCGGCCGCCACCGATGTGCTGGGCCGGGTTGGCCGGGCTCTGGGGGCCGGACCGCTCGGCCACGATGCGGGGCACGCCCGTACCGTCGCCGACCTGACGGTCTACCTGCGCCAGCATCACGCCGAACGGGACCTCGCCGCGCTCGGTGCACTCACCGCCGAGCAAGGGGCACAGTGGTGACAGCGCCACCCCGCGACCTCATCCAGGCACCAGGCACCAGGGAGGAACGCTGGCGGGCCTGGCCTGGGCTGGCCCAGCTGCCCGCCGCCGGGGTCAGGAGCTGGTCCAGCGCGGTCGTCGTGGCGGCTCACCCCGACGACGAGGTGCTCGGGGCCGGCGGGATCATGTCGGTCCTGGCCGCCGCCGGTGCGCGGCTGCGGCTAGTCGCTATCACCGATGGGGAGGCATCTCACCCAAATGCCGCCGATCCCGCGGCGCTGGCCCGCCGCCGGGTGGCCGAGACCGCCCGGGCGTTGCGCGCTCTCGGTGCTCAGCAGGCCGAGGTGATCCGGCTGGGGCTGCCCGACACTGGGCTGGCCGCCTGCGAGGATGAGGTCACCGCCCGCCTGGGTGAGCTGACGGCCGGGTTCGACGTCTGCCTGGCGCCCTGGTCGCGGGATGTGCACGCCGATCATGAAGCGGCAGGCCGGGCGGCCCGCCGGGTCAGTGAGCGCACGCTGAGTTACCCGGTGTGGATGTGGCACTGGGCGGTGCCCGGCGATCCGCGCGTGCCCTGGCACCGGGCGCTGCGGGTCAGCCTGCCGGCGGCGGCGGGTGCTCGCAAACGCGCCGCGATCGCGTGCTTCACCAGCCAGCTGGAGAGCCGTGGTGGCGGGCTCGGGCCGGTGCTGTCACCCGGCACCATCGCGCACTTCACCCGTGACCTGGAGGTGCTGTTCCGGTGACGCGCGCATGACCCTGGGCACCGAGTACTTCGATCAGATGTACGCCACCTCGGCCGACCCGTGGGGATTCGGGACCCGGTGGTACGAGGCCCGCAAGTACGCGATCAGCGTGGCCCTGCTGCCGGCCGAGCACTATGGCGACGCTTTCGAGCCCGGGTGCTCGGTCGGGGTGCTGACCGAGCAGCTGGCGCCGCGCTGTGACCGCCTGCTGGCCTGCGACGGGTCAGCCGCGGCCGTGCACCAGGCGGCGGCGCGGACGGCCCGGCGGCCGAATGTGCGGGTACAGCGCCTGGTCATCCCCGCCGGCTGGCCCGCCGGTGACTTCGACCTCATCGTGCTGTCCGAGCTGCTGTACTACTTCGCCGGTGACGACCTGCCCAAGGTGCTCGACCGGGCCACGGCCACCCTGCGCCCAGGAGGCACCCTGCTCGCCGTGCACTGGAGGCACCCGGTGGCTGACTACCCGCGCACTGGCGACGAGGTGCACCAGGTCCTGGCCGGCCAGGCCGGGCTGGCCCGGCTGGTCGAGCATCGCGAGCCGGATTTCCTGGCCGAGGTCTACATCCGCACCGATGGCGAGCCGCTCTCGGTGGCCCAGACCGGCGGGCTGGCGTGATCAAGGCCGCCGGTGTAGTGATCCCCGCACACAACGAAGAGGACCTGCTGCCCTCCTGCCTGGCCGCTATCCGGCAGGCGATCCGGGTGCTGCCCCCGATACCGGTCCACCTCGTCGTGGTCGCGGACGCGTGCACCGACCGGACCGCGGACTATGCCCAGCAGGGCGGGGCCGGGGTCCTGGAGATCCGGGCGCGGTGTGTCGGTGCGGCGCGCCGGGCAGGCATGCGGGAGGTGCTCAGCCGGACCCGGCACCTCGACCCGGGCGCCGTCTGGCTGGCCACCACCGACGCTGACACCCTCGTCCCCCCGGGGTGGCTCGGCCAGCACCTCCGCCACGCCGCCGCTGGCTGGGACGCGGTTGTCGGCACCGTAGCGGTCACCGACTGGAGTGAGCACCCGCCCGGGCTGCCACCCCTATTTCACCAGCAGTACCGCACCGGCCGGGGCACCCATCCGCACGTCCACGGGGCCAACCTCGGGTTCAGCGCGAGTGCCTACCTCGCAGCGGGCGGCTTCCAGCTGCGCCGCACAGCCGAGGACCACGCCCTCGTCGAGTCGCTAAGTGTCACGGGCCATCGGATCCTGCGCACCACCGAGATTAGCGTGCAGACGTCGGCCCGGCACCACGCCCGCGCGCCACGTGGTTTCGGCCACCTGCTGTCCACGCTGGCCGTTGCCGTCAGCCCGGCCCCGATTTTCACTGCGTCGCGGTGACGATGCAGCGCCGCAGCTCCTCGAGCGCCTCCCGGGCGCCCTCGACCGCAACCACGCTCGGCTCGCCTGGGCTCTCACGGTTCCACACCCAGCGCAGCACGGCCGCTGGCGGCCCGTTCACCGTCACATCGGCCGTACCGCCGCCGGGGCCGTCCTCGACGGTAAACCGGCCCGGGCCGGTCTGAACCCGCCACGCCGCACCATCGGTCCGCACCGTGTACGTCCGGCCCGGCGAGCCTGCCAGGATGCCGGTGAAGTACTCGCCCCACTCGGCGACGCTGTAGGCCACGAACACCCTGAGCAGTTCGTCGATGCCATCGACGGCCAGGTCGGCCGGGACCGGCGCGACCGGCTGCCCGGTGCCGAGCTCGGCGTCGATACGGTGGATGACCGTCTCCTGCGCCATCCGCCGGATCCAGAACCCGACGGTCTGGTCCGGCGCGTACCAGGAACCGGCCGGGTCTTCCGGCGCGCGGGCCGCGAACTGGGCGCGCAGCCCGGCGTAGGCCCGGTCGAGCAGCGCGAGCGGCTCCTCGCTGGCGAGTTCCTCGGGTGGCCACGGATCGGGCTCGGCGCCCTCCTGCATGGCCAGGGTCTTGTGCAGGTATACCTCGCCGACGTGGCGGGCCAGATCGGCAACCGTCCAGCCGGGACAGGTCGGCACCGCCGCGGTGAGGCCGGAGGGCGCGACGGCCCGCAGGCGGGTGAAGTCGGCCGCCAGGCAGTCCAGGAACCGGGAGTACTCCATGCCGCCCAGTCCAGCACATGCCCAGGACAGTCCGCCCGCCCCGGCTCCCGCGTTACGGGTCAGCCACGGGGGGAAGTTCGGCCGTCATGACAGACAAGGCAACGAGCGACCTGTGGTGGAAAGACGGAGTCATCTACTGCGCTGACGTCGCGACGTGGGTGGATTCTGACGGCGACGGCACCGGTGACCTGGCGGGCCTGACCAGGCGGCTGGACTACCTATCCGGGCTGGGCATCACCACGCTGTGGATGATGCCGTTCTACCCGTCCCCGCTGGGCGATGACGGTTATGACATTACCGACTACTACGCCGTCGACCCGCGGTTCGGCACGCTCGGCGACTTCGTTGAGATGATCCGCACGGCCGGCAATCTAGGCATCCGCGTGCTGGTCGATCTCGTGCTGAACCACACGAGCAGCCAGCATCCGTGGTTCCAGCAGGCCCGCCAGGACCGCAACTCCCGGTACCGCGACTACTACCGCTGGAGCGACCAGAAGCAAAGTGAGCCCAGCGAGGTGGCATTCCCCGGCGAGCAGAAGAGCACCTGGACCTACGACGACGTAGCCGGGCAGTGGTATATGCACCGGTACTTCGACTTCATGCCGGAACTGAACATCACTGAACCGAACGTCCGGGACGAGATGAACAAGGTCCTGGGCTTCTGGCTCGAGCTGGGCATCTCCGGATTCCGGGTCGACTCACTTCAGTTCATGATCGAAACGGTCGGAACGTCTGCCAAGGACAAGCCGGTCTCCTATCTGCGGTCACTGGTCGAGTTCGTCGAACGGCGGCGCGGCGATGCCATCTTCCTCGGCGAGGCCAACGTCAGCCCGGCCGAGCAGCAGCAGTACTTCGAGCTGGACGGCGGAGACGGCGTGCAGATGCTGTTCGACTTCCGCACCTGTGCCGCGCAGTGGCTCGCGCATGCCCGCGGCAGCGCCGAGCCTCTCGTCCAGGCCCTGAACAGCCGGCCCCGCATTCCCCAGCAGGCGCAGTTCGCGAACTTCTGCCGCCATCACGACGAGCTGAACATCGGCATGCTCGGCGACACCGAGCGTGACGAAGTCTTTGCCGCGTTCGCGCCCGAGCCGGAGCACCGGGTCTACGGACGGGGAATCCGGCGCCGGCTGGCGCCGATGCTCGGCAACGACATGCGGCGGATCAGGCTCGCTCTTGCCCTGACCATGGCGCTGCCCGGCACGCCCGTGCTGATGTACGGCGACGAGATCGGGATGGGCGAAAACCTGTCGCTGCCGGGGCGCATCGCCGTCCGTGGCCCGATGCAATGGTCGCCACGGCATGCCGGCGGATTCTCCACGGCCACCGAGCTGTACCGGCCGGCCTGCGCCGACGGCCCGTACGGCTACCGCACGGTCAACGTGCTCGACCAGCGCCACCAGCCAGGCTCGCTGTACTCGTGGGTGGCCCACGCGATCCGGGTGCGCCGCGAATGCCCGGAACTGGGGTGGGGAGAATGGCGGACGCTGGACGTTGGCGACGTGCGCGTGCTGGCCATCGAGAACAGGTGGCGGGACGGTCACCTGGTGACGCTGCACAACCTGTCCGCTGAGCCAGCGGTCATCCGCCTGCCCGCCGACCTGGGCGGCCACGGGCAGGCCAGCGAGGTGCGGCAGGTTCTGGGCGACGACCAGTCCGCACCGCCTGCCGGCCAGGACATCACGATGGGCGGTTACGGGTTCCGCTGGCTGCGCCTCCCCGGTGAGAACGCTCTGCTGTAGCCGGATCGCCGCCAGGCATGGCGCGAACCGGCTTGTCCCGCACAGCCAGGTCACAAAGGTCCCCGCCGAACCGGGCGAACGCTCAATCAGGCCGGAAAACCCTAAGATGATGATCGCAAGGTGACCGCTCACACCCACTGCAGTCGTCGCAAGGTGAGGTACCAGTGACACGAGCACGGGCCGAACGCGGCCGCCGTAGCCGCCCAGGCCGTGGCCTGTCGCTGGACCGGATCGTCACCACCACCCTGGAGCTCATGGACGATCAGGGCATCGGAGCCGCGTCGATGCGCGCGATCGCGGCGCGCCTGGGCGTCCGCTCCATGTCGCTGTACCGGTATGTGCAGGATCGCGACGAGCTGTTCGACGTGGTCGTGGAGCGGATCGTCAACGAGCTCTCCGATGATCCTGAGGTCCAGCCGCGGCCGGTGGAGGGGTGGCGGCCGTACCTGACCGGCATGGCGCATGGGGTGCGCCGCTACGCCCGTGCTCATCCACACGCGTTCCCGCTGGTGGCTACCCGGCCGCCCTCGGCTCCGTGGGTCAACCCGCCGCTCCGGTCGCTGCGCTGGGTCGAGGCGATGCTGGCCGGACTGGCCGACGAGGGCTTCAGCGATGAGCAGGTGCTGTTCACCTACCGGACGTTCAATAGTTTCCTGCTGGGTTACCTGCTCCTGGAAACCAGCGCTATGACACTGCGGGACCCTAAGCCGGGCGACGGATCGTTCACCGGTACTGACATTTCCGCCAATGGTGGCGGCCACCCCGGGGAGCAGGCCGCCGCCGCGAATCCGGTCCTCGGCGGCTTGAGCCCGACCCGCTCGGCTGAGCAGCGAGAGGCACTCGAGGACGCGGGCAGCCCGCGCGAGCGGCTCGATCCGTCGGATGAAATTGACGTCAGGCGTTTCCCGACGGTGCGCCGCTTGGCCGCAGGCCTCGCCGAGGATCGCTGGGAAGGGGAGTTCCAGCGCGGCCTGGAGGACATGCTCGACCGCATCGCTGGGTTCGTGGCCGACAACCCCGGCCGCAGCCACGATTGACGCACCTAGCCAGCCCGGGGGCGCATGCTCGCCGGCCTGATCTTCCTGGCCTGCGCCCGCACCCGGCATGCTGTCGGCGACACCGCCGGTAGCACCGGCCGCAGCACGGCCTGGCCAAGTGGACGCCATAAGCTTCCCCTATAAACTTCTTATGTAAGCTTCATGTGTAAGCCGTCCGGGCGCGGGTAGATGAGGGCGCTCACCCGAAGGAGATGACCCGGATGACAGAGAACTACATGCCCGCATATACGCCGTCCCAGCACGGCGGATCGCCGGCGGAAGACCAGAGCACGGCCGACGTCGTCAAAGACCAGGCTGCTGACCTGAGTCACGGCAGTGCTCAGGCAGGCAAGCACGTGGCCGGGGTGGCCCGGGAGCAGGCCGCAGATGTAACGGCCGAGGCCGGGCGCCAGGGCCGGGATCTGCTCCAGCAGGCTCAGCATCAGCTGGAGGTCCAGACAGCTCAGGGACAGCAGCGGCTGGCCAAGCAGCTGCTGTCGCTCAGCGATGAGCTCCACTCGATGGCAGATGCCACCAGCCAGAGCGGCATGGCCGCCGACCTGGCCCAGCAGGCAGCCACCCGGGTGCATCGTGCCGGACAGTGGCTGGACGACCGCCGTCCCCGCGAGGTGGCGGACGAGGTGCAGTCCTTCGCGCGGCGCAGGCCAGCCGTTTTCCTGGCCCTGGCCGTGGGGGCGGGTCTGGTGGCGGGCCGGCTCACCCGGGGACTGAAGGCGGCACATGACGACGATTCCCCGGCGCCTGCGAATGGGCGCGGACCGGGCGCGCAGTGGGCCCAGCCTTCTGATCTGGCCGGCTACCCGGGTCCCCTGGTCGCCGGCGACCAGCCGGGCCGTCAGGGCACGCGGTGAGCGCCGCGTTCGATCCCGCGGTGCCGCCGCCTGATTCGCGGCCCTCGGTCGGCGAGATGTTCTCGGATCTGACCGCGGACTTCAGCACGCTGATGCACCAGGAGGTCGAGCTGGCCAAGGCCGAGGTCCGGCAGTCAGCCATCCGGGCCGGCAAGGGCGCCGGGCTGCTGGCGGGGGCCGGGATCAGCGGCCACCTGGTCCTGGTGTTCGCATCGGTCGCCGCATGGTGGGCGATCGGTGACGCCACCGGCCGCGGCTGGTCAGCGCTGATCGTGGCGGCTGCCTGGCTGATCATTGGCGCCGTGCTCGGGTTGATGGGGCGCCGGGAGATCAGCGCCGCGCCGGGCGTCGCGCAGACCACCCAGACGGTGAAGAAGATCCCTGATGCAGTACGAGGAAACGAGGGCAGATCATGACCGGCAATCCGGACCAGATCCGCGAGCAGATCGAGGAAACCCGCACCAGCCTGAGCGAGGACGTCAACACGCTGGCCGACACGGTCAATCCGGCCCACGCGGCCAAGCGCCGGGCCGCCAGCGCACGGTCGGCCGTGCTCGGCGTGAAGGACAAGGTGATGGGCACTGCCTCGCAGTCCGTCTCCAGCACGACGTCCACCGCGAGAGACACAGCATCGGCGGTCCACGACAAGGTGGCGTCGGGTGAGCACAAGATGTCGTCGGCGGCGGGCCGGATGTCAGAAACTCCAGCCCAGATACGCCGCCAGACCGCCGGTAACCCGCTGGCCGTCGGCCTGATCGCGGTTGGCATCGGCTGGCTCGCAGGGTCCCTGCTGCCCGCGAGCAGCGCCGAGCAGCGGGCAGCGGCGAAGGTCAAGGACACCGCGGCGCCAGCCGTCACCGGCGCGGCCCAGGATGCCGCGGCCAGCCTGAAGGACTCAGCCCAGCAGGCCGCCGAGTCGGTCAAGGCCACCGCGGCCGACGCCACCGCGACCGTCAAGGACGAGTCGGCCAGCGCGGCGCATGACGTCCGGGATCAGGCCCAGACAGCCCGCGACACCGTGACCGACAACCGTCAGTAACGCCGAGAGCTGTCAGTCACAGCCGCGCCGCATGCTCCCGGCTGGCCAGTGCAGGCGCTGAATGCCTGGCCTGATACCGGCCCGAATCCCGGTCAGGCCGGCGCAGCCGGGACACCCGTGCGACGACGAATCAGGAAAGGTGGCCGCCCATGACCAGGCCGCAAGATGCGGGCAGCAGAGCCCGCGACACCACAACCAGCAACGGCAACGTGCCGGACGACCCGACGGATCTGAGCGGCGGCTCATGGCTCCAGGCGGCCAAGCGGACGCTGAAAGAGTACAAAGACGACGACCTGCAGGACCGCGCGGCCGCGCTGACCTACTTCGGCATCCAGTCAATCTTCCCGGGATTGCTGGTCCTCGTCTCCCTGCTCGGCCTGCTCGGCAAGTCGGTCACCCAGCCGCTCATCAACAACCTGGGCAAGGCGGCGCCGGCCTCCGTGCGCACGATCATTACCCACAATGTGACGCACCTGCAGCAGAGCCACACCGCCTCGGGGATCGTCGGTATCGTCGCGATCGCGCTCGCGCTGTGGTCGGCGTCGAACTATGTGGCCGCCTTCATGCGCGCCTCCAATGCCATTTATGACGTGCCCGAGGGCCGCCCCATCTGGAAGACCGCGCCGATCCGGGTGGGCGTCACCGTGGTGACGATGATCCTGCTCGTGGCGGCGGCCGTCATCGTGGTGGTCACCGGCGGCCTGGCGCAGAAGGTCGGCAACGTGCTCGGCCTCGGCTCGACGGCGGTGACCGTCTGGGACATCGCCAAGTGGCCGGTGCTGCTGATCATCATTGGCTTGATCCTGGCCATCCTGTTCTGGGCCAGCCCGAACGCCAAGCACGGCTTCCAGTGGGTCAGCCCCGGCGGTTTCATCGCCGTCGTGCTCTGGCTGATCGCCTCGGGTCTGTTCGCCATTTACGTCGCCAACTTCAGCCACTACAACAAGATCTACGGCAGCCTGGCCGGGATCATCATCTTCCTGATCTGGATGTGGATCTCCAACGTGGCCATCCTGCTCGGCGCCGAATTCAACGCCGAGCTTGAGCGCAGCCGCGCGGTGGCCGGCGGCCACCCGGCTGACCAGGAGCCCTTTGCGGAGCTGCGGGACGACCGCAAGCTGCGGAAGAAGCAACGCAAAGCGCAGCGGCAGGGCTAACCGCCAAGCCGGGTTCCGTGGATCGCGCAGCTACCCGGCCAGCCGGTAGCGAGCCGCCGGGATGAGGGCGGCAGTGGTGGGCATGGTGTGGCAATGACCGTGCGCAGCGTGGGGGTTGAGGAAGAGTTGCTGCTTGTCGAGCCGGGCACGGGTCGACCGCGGGCGGTGGCGGAGACGGCGCTGCGAGCCGTGCAGCAGACGGCCAGCGATGGGGGCCAGTCGCGAGACTCCGGCCGTCTGGCCAGTGACGCCGTGCAGGCCCTCGACTTTGAGCTGCAGCTGCAGCAACTGGAAACCAATACGCGGCCGTGCCACGGGCTTGATGACCTCGGCCGTGAGGTGCGCCGGTGCCGGGGGCTGGCCGCTGAGGCCGCGGGCCGGGTGGGTGTCCAGGTGGCTGCGCTGGCGACTTCGCCGGTACCGGTCGAGCCGGAGGTGGTGCGCAAGAGCCGCTACCTGGAAATGGCTCGCGAGTTCGGGCTGACCGCCGCTGAGCAGCTCACCTGCGGGTGTCATGTCCATGTGGAGACTTCCTCGGCTGAGGAAGGGGTGGCCGCGCTCGACCGGATCGGGCCATGGCTGGCAGTCTTGCTCGCGCTCAGCGCCAACTCGCCGTTTTGGCAGGGACGCGACAGCGCCTACGCGAGCTTCCGGTATCAGGCCTGGGGCCGCTGGCCATGCTCGGGGCCCACGGGTGTGTTCGGTACCGCGGAGGCCTACCGGCAGACGGTACGCCAGATGGTCGGCACCGGCACCTTGCTCGATAGCGGGATGGTGTACTTCGATGCCCGCCTGTCGGAAAAGTACCCAACCCTGGAGATACGCGTCGCCGACGTATGCCTGCACGCCGACGACGCAGTACTGCTGGCCGCGCTGGCGCGGGCTCTGGTGGATACCGAAGTGCGCCACTGGCGGGCGGGCGGCCCGGTCCGGCACGAGCGCGCCGAGCTGTTGCGCCTGGCCTCGTGGCGGGCCAGCCGCTCCGGCCTCGGTGACGTCCTGGTCAATCCGGGCACGGGCTTGCCCGAACCGGCCGCAGCCGTCACGAACGCACTGCTTGAACACGTCGGGGACGCGCTGGCGGAGGCGGGGGATACCGGCATCGTCACTGAACTGCTGGCCGCGGTGCGGGCTCGCGGCAACGGGGCCGTCTTCCAGCGCAACGCCTACCGCAAGGGTAACCACCTGCGCCACGTGGCCGACGCCGCTGCCGCTGCCACCACCTGCTAACTGGCCGCTCTGGGCTCTGCAGCAGGCCCGAACACGAGCGTGGGCGGCAGGCCTCAAACCCGCAGTCTGTTACCTGGTGGCTGTGATCGGCTGGTAAACGTGGATGACCGTGCCGTCAGGAAAACTCCTGGCCTCGGTGAGATCCACGCGCAGCGGCTTGGCCAGATCCTTGAACAGCGGCAGCCCGCTGCCCAGGGCGACGGGGAGGATGACCAGGCGGTACTCGTCGATCAAGCCGAGCCTGGATAGTGCCTGAACGAACGCGGCGCCGCCGTGCGCCATGACCTCGCCGCCGGATTCGCTCTTCAGGGCGGCTATCTCCTCGGTGAGGTCACCACGGGCAATCCGGGAGCCGGCCCATTCGGCGGCGCGCAATGTCCTAGAGAAGGCGACCTTGGGCAGCTTGTTCATGAAGTCTGCGTACTCCCCAGTCGCGTTCGGCCAGTGCCCGCCGATCTGCTCGTAGGTGACGCGCCCCATGATGTGGGTTCCGGCCTTGCGCAGGGACGCGACCTTCCAGGCGGGACTGACGCCGTGCGCGGTGGCGCTACTTCGTGCCAGCGGTCTGCCTGGGGGACCGGCTGAATTCCTTGGCGGCGCGCTTGCGCGATTTCTTAGCCACCTTAAGCTGCGACTTCATTTCCTTAAGATCGCGGCTGTCCCCGGCGAGATCCTGTTTGGCCGCGCTGACGGCTTCGCTGTGCTTCTTCAAGCGAGCCGTCAACCTTTTCTCTGTCTTCGCAGCCTGATCGAGCGCATCCCGCGCACGGTCCAGTGCCTCACCAGCCGTTGTCGCGGTCGGCTTCGTTGCCTGTGAGCCGGCCGCGCTGCCCCGGGCTCTCGCGGTCTTCCTAGGCGCGGATGAGGTTGCGCGGCGGGTGGCGCGCGAGTTCTTAGTGCCTCCGCGGGACCTGGCGGCCACGGGCGGGCGCATGACATCCGGCTCAGGTGCGGCGTCTTGCTGGGCTGTAGCCATCGGGCACCTCTCTATGCTTCTGGCCAGGATCCGGCCTCCGTCGTCCGGCCGGCGCCTGTCGTGCAAGGAAACACATGCTGACGCTGGACTACGGCGGGTCGCCGGACACCCGCTCGCTCTGCCCGCTCAGCCTCACCGCAAACCCGGGCGGGTGGGACGCCTTGTTTCCATGAGTCCCCAGTCCCTTGGCGGCGCACCCGGCATCCGCGGGCCAGCCCCACACCGCCGGAGATCACGCCCTGGTCGCGTCGCTCACGGCCGCACGCCTGCCGGGCCGGTTATGGCGCGGTCTGGAAGATCGGCCAGCCGATCTCGGTGCGCCAGGCCGACTCGTCGGGTGTGTCATGCCGGCCGCACAGGTAGTACTCGCGGATCGGCCCGTCCACGGCCAGCGCGTGCTCGGCCACGTGCGTGGCGAGCGCCCCGTAGGCCCGGTCGATGCCGTCCTGAGGGCCGTTGTGCTCGATGATCGCCAGCTCGGCCGGGGGCACGGTCACCGGCTCGACCCGGCCGACTGGGCGGACCAGCCCGGCACACGGGATGAACAGCGTGGCCTGGCCGCGCGCGTCGGCGAACAGGCCGGTGGCGTAGATGCCCCCGGGAGTGCCGCTGGCGGGCAATTGCTGCGCGCCGAGCGTGGCGTGGAGTTCGCCGAGCGCCCCCTGGTACCAGGCGCCCGCGTCCTCGATGTCGATGACGGCCGTGATGGCGGCGGCGGGGGCCGCGGCGACGCTGCGGTGGCTGATGTCACTGCCCGCCGGGTCCGGCGGCGGCCCGAGCAGGTCCTGCAGCGCGGCTACCGCGTGCTGGGTGCGGGTCAGCCCCTCCTCCAGCCGGCTGAGGTGGGCGGCGATCAGTTCGTTGCGGGCCGGGACGTCGGGTGCGGTGAGGATCCCCCTGATGTCCTCGATCGGCATGTCCAGCTCCCGGAACCGGCGGATGATCTGCGCGGCCGGGATCTGGTCGGTGGTGTAGCGCCGGTGCCCGGTGAACTGGTCCACGTCGGCCGGTTCGAGCAGCCCGACGCGGTGGTAGTGCCGCAGCGTCTTGACTGTCATGTGGGTGGCGCGGGAGAAGTCACCGATCGCCAGCGAAGGGGCCATGGCCCCAGTCTGATACCTCCCCCAGGGGGAGATAAAAGGTGCCGGGCCGGCCTTGCCTGTCCCCGTGCGGCAGCTCGCAGCCTGGGTGGGGTCACACCACCTGGCCCGGCCGGCGACTGGCTGGCCAGTACCGAGGGAGAGGAATCACGCGATGAACCCCACCGAGCTGACTGGCGTCGTCGCCGAGCACATCGCCGCCGTCAACGCATTGGACACCGACGCGATCGTGGCCACGTTCGCCCCGGACGCCTACGTGAACGACGCCCGGCGTGAGTTCGCCGGGACCGCCGCCATCCGCCGCTGGGTGGCTAAAGAGATGGTGGGCGACAAGGTCAGCATCGACGTCCGCGAGGTCCTGGACCACTACGGCGACACGATCGTCCGCGGCGCCTACGACGGCACCTTCGACAAGACCGGCCTGCCCGACGAGCTCATCCTGTCGAACTACTTCAGCGTCCGCGACGGCAAGATCGTCAGCCTGATCGTTATCCTGAACCACCCCGCCAGTTACTGAGCAGCGGCACCTGGGCAGCTGCCGCACGGCCGCCGGGTGGGTGTCCCGGGACGGGAGGTGCTTGATGAGCGAGCAGGCCGCCGGGCCGGAGCAGCAGGTCGCCGTGATCACCGGCGCCGGGACCGGGATCGGTGCGGCGGTGGCCCGCCGGCTGGTAGCGGGCGGGGCGGCGGTGGTGCTGGCCGGGCGGCGGCCGCAGCCGCTGCACGACCTGGCGGCGGAGCTGGGGGAGCGGGCCGTGGCCGTGCCCGCGGACGCGGCCTCGGCGGCGGGCATGGCCGCCGTGGCCGAGACCGCCGCCACCCGCTTCGGCGGCATCAGCACGCTGGTGGCCAACGCGGGCGGCCCGGGCTCGGGGACCGCGGCGGACGTCACCGACGAGGCCTGGGCGCTGAGCCTGCGGGTCAACCTGACCACCTGCCTGGTCTCGGCGCGGGCCTGCCTGCCCGGGCTGATCCGGCGGCGCGGGTCGATAGTGGTGATCTCCTCCATCGCCGGCCTGGCCGCCTCGCCCGAGACGGTGGGCTACGTCACCGCCAAGCACGGGCTGATCGGCCTGGCCCGGTCGATGGCCCGGGACTACGGCCCACGCGGAGTCCGGGTCAACACGGTCTGCCCGGGATGGGTCAGCACCCCGATGGCCGATGCGGAAATGGACGAGCTGGCCGGGCTGCACGGGCTGGCCGGCCGGGAGGCCGCCTACGCCCTGGCCACCGCGCAGGTGCCGCTGCGCCGGCCCGCCCAGCCGGACGAGGTGGCCGCGGTGGTGGCGTTCCTGGCCAGCGGCCAGGCGTCCGCGGTGACCGGCGCGGTGATCACGGCCGACTGCGGCGCGACCGCGGTGGACCTGCCGACCATCGCCTTCGATCCGCCCGGGCGCCGGCCGCCGGCTGACCAGTGATCACCGGCGGCCGGGCACGTACCATCGAGCCATGCCCCGTCGCCTCGCCGCTGGCAGCGCCCGCGATCTGGTGCGGGCCGAGCGCGACATCCGGAACCGGATCGGCGACCAGCCCCTCGACTTCGCGGCCATGGCCGCGGTGTCCAACATCTACCGCGCGGCCAACGTGGTCCGGAACCACATGGAGCGCAAGGTGCTGGCCGGTGAGGACCTGTCGTGGGCCGCGTTCACCGTGCTGTTCGTGCTGTGGATCTGGGGTGATCAGCAGACCCGGCACCTGGCCGAGGAGGCCGGGGTGACCAAGGGGACGCTGACCGGCGTGCTGAAGACGCTGGAAAAGCGCGGCCTGGCCCGGCGGCGGGCGCACGACGCCGATGGCCGGCTGGTGCTGGTCAGCCTGGAGCCCAAGGGCGTCGGCGTGATCGAGCGGCTGTTCCCCGCGTTCAACATGGGCGAGACGTTCGTCAGCGCCAGCCTGACCGAGGACGAGAAGAACCAGCTCGCCGCGCTGCTGCGCAAGATCATCCGGTCCGTCGAGGACAGCTGAGCGGCCGGGGGACAGGCCTAGCCCCCCGGCGCCCCGGCCGCCATCGGGCCATTGCCCAGCTGCTCGTTTGGTGCCAAACTAATTGCCATGGCCGCGGCTGCCGACCTCAATGATCTCGACATGTGGGCGCGCGGCGTGCCCTACGCCGAGTTCACCAGGCTGCGCCGCGAGGCCCCGGTCAGCTGGCACGAGGAACCCGCGCCGAACTCCGGCTTCTGGTCGGTCAGCGGCTACCAGGACATCGTCACCGCCAGCCGGGACACCAGGACGTTCTCCTCGTCCCGGGGCATCTCGTTCGAGGAGCCGACCGACGAGGACATGGCCGCCCGCCGGACGATCATCGACACCGACCCGCCGGAGCACACCAAACTCCGCAAGATAGTGTCGGGCAGCTTCTCGCAGCGCGCGGTGGCCGTGTACCAGCACTTCGTCGAGGGGCTCACCGAGCAGGTGCTGGACGACGGGCTGCCCGCGGCCAGCGGCACCGCGTTCGACTTCGTGGACGCGGTGGCCAAGGAGGTGCCGATCCGGGTGCTGGCCCGGATCATGGGCCTGCCCGGGGACCAGCTGGACCAGTTCATCGACCTCGGCGACCGGCTGATCGCCAACACCGACCCGGACATCACCGACGTGGTGTGGGGCCGGGACGACACCGACGCCTACCGCCGCTTCCCGTTCCGCAGCCCGTACGGCAAGCAGCTGTGGGACCTCGGCCGCGAAGTCATCCGCGAACGGCTCCGCCGAACCCGGCGACGACCTGCTGTCCACCCTGCTGCGCGCCGAGGTGGACGGCGACCGGCTGACCGAGACCGACCTGGACAACTTCTTCTCGATCATGGTCATCGCCGGGAACGAAACGACCCGGATCGCGATCGCGCACGGCGTGCTGGCCTTCTGCCAGTACCCGGACCAGTGGGACCGGCTGCGCGCCGACCCGCAGCTGCTCGGCACCGCCACCGACGAGGTGCTCCGGTGGAGCTGCCCCACGCATTTCATGCGGCGCACCGCCACCGTGGCCACCGAGCTGGGCGGGGCGCGGATCCGGGCCGGCGACAAGGTCGTGCTCTGGTACGTGTCCGGGAACCGGGACGAGTCCGAGTTCCCCAGCCCGGACACCTTCGACGTGGCCCGGGCGCCGAACCGGCATCTCAGCTTCGGCCGCGGCGGGCCGCACCTGTGCCTGGGCGCGCACCTGGCCCGGCTGGAGGTCCGGGTGGTGCTGGCCGCGCTGGCCCGCCGGGTGGCCGCGTTCGAGCTGGCCGGCCCGCCCCGGCGGATCCGGTCCAACTTCACCAACGGCCTGCGCGAGCTGCCGGTCCGCGCCCACCTGGCCCCGCCGCGGGAGCACCAGTGACGAAGATCGACGCGTTCGCGCACATCCTCCCGCCGCGCTACGCGCAGCGCCTGGAGTCGCTGACCGCGGGCCCGGTCAGCGACCGGATCCTCGGGTACCGGCCATGGATCCGCGAGGACCCGGCGCTGACCGACCTGGACGCCCGGTGGCGCACGCTGGACAAGTTCGGCGACTACCGCCAGGTGCTGACGCTGGCCGTGCCGCCGCTGGACGAGCTGGGCGGCCCGGCCCTGGCCGGCGACCTGGCCCGGGCGGCCAACGACGAGGTGGCCGGGCTGGTCGCCCGGTACCCGGACCGGTTCGCCGGCTTTTCCGCCGCGCTGCCGATGAGCGACCCCGCCGCGGCCGCCGCGGAGCTGAGCCGGGCCATGACCGAGCTGGGCGCGCTCGGGGCGCAGCTGCACACCAACGTGTGCGGGCAGCCGCTGGACGCGCCCCGGTTCGAGCCGGTCTTCGAGACCGTCACCCGGCTGGACGGCGCGCTGTGGCTGCACCCCACCCGCAGCGAAGCGTGGGCCGACTACCCGGCGGAGTCCCGGTCGCGGTACGGCATCTGGTGGTCGCTGGGCTGGCCCTACGAGACGTCGGTGGCCATGGCCCGGCTGGTCTACTCGGGCTGCTTCGACCGGCATCCCGGGCTGCGGGTCATCGCCCATCACGCCGGGGCCATGGTGCCGCACTTCTCCGCGCGGCTGGCCGCGCCGCTGGAGGACCCGGACCGGGCCGCGATCCTGGCCGGCCTGGGTCACGAGCCGATGGATTACTTCCGCCGGTTCTACACCGACACCGCGCTGTTCGGCGCGGCGCACGCGGTGCGCTGCGCGCTGGGTTTCTTCGGTGCCGGTCACCTGCTGTTCGGCACCGACATGCCGCTCGGCGGGCCGACCGTCATCGCGGACACGATCGCCGACATCGAGGCGCTCGGCCTGCCTGAGGCCGAGACCGCCGCGATCTTCGCCGGGAACGCGGCCAGGGTGCTGCGGATCCCCCTGCTCGCACCATAAAGGAGGGCACGATGGCGAGTTCCGAGCCACAGTACGAGCGCCTCGGGGCGAAGATCCTCTCGCTCCCCAATGTCATCGCCCAGTCCGTCGGGTTCATCGGCCCGGTGTTCTCCTCGGCCTTTGTCATCCCGCTGGTCGTCGGGGTGATCAGCGCGTCCGGCAAGGGCGGCGGGGTCGCGTCGCCGCTGTCGGTGCTGATCGCCGCGGTCGGCGTGTTCGCGCTGGGCTGGATCGTGTCCAGCTACGCCCGGGAGATCCACGCGGCTGGCTCGCTGTATGACTACGTGACCCGCGGGCTCGGCGAGCGGGTGGGCACGGCCGCGGGCTGGCTGTACTACGGCGGGGTGATCGTGCTGCTGAACGGGCTGCTGCTGCTCATCGGCGGCTACCTGCAGAGCACGATCGCCGCCGAGTTCAAGGTGAACCCGCTGCCGTCCTGGGCCTGGACGCTGCTGCTGATCGCGCTGATCGCGGTCATCCTGTACTTCGGGGTCCGGCTGTCCACCCGCAGCCAGCTGGCCCTGGCGCTGGTCTCCATCGTGGTCGTCACGATCTTCTTCATCACGGTCATCGCCAAGCTGGGCTCGGCCAACAGCCTCAAGCCGTTCAATCCCTCCTCGGCCGCGGACGGCTGGTCCGGGATCTTCTTCGGCGTGCTGTACGGCGTGCTGCTGTTCGTCGGCTTCGAGACCGCGGCCAACCTGGCCGAGGAGACGCCCAACCCGCGCCGGGAGATCCCGATCGCGGTGCTGGCCTCGGCCGGCATCGCCACCGTGTTCTTCGTGCTGGCGGCGTACGTGGAGGTGGCCGGCTTCCACTACAGCCTCAAGACGCTGACCGCGGCGGCGGCCGCGCCGCTGTTCGCGCTGGGCGGGCCGGCCAGCGCGGGCGGCTACGGCGGGACCTGGATCGACCGGCTGCTGGAGCTGGTCGTGCTGCTCGACATGCTGGCCGTGGCGATCGGCTGCGCGGTGTCCGCGTCCCGCGGTGTCTTCGCCATGGCCCGCGACCGGCGAGTGCCCGCCCCGCTGGCGGCGGTGTCGAAGAAGCACGGTTCCCCGCTGGGCGCGGGCGCGATCATCGTCGCCACCGCCGTGATCACCCTGCTCGTCAACCAGTTCTGGACCGGCCTGTTCGCGCTGCCGGGCACCCCGCACTACTTCGCGATGTTCGCCTGGGGCTCCACGTTCGGCGGCTTCGCCCTGGTCGTGGTGTACCTGCTGATGTCGGCCGGCTCGCTGCGCAGCTTCGCCCAGCACGGGCGCCGGGTCTCGATCATCGTGTCGGCCATCATCGGCATCCTGATCACCGCGGGCGCCATCTTCGGGTCGTTCTACAAGGTGACCAGCCCGACCATCCTGGCCCCGTGGTTCGCGCTGGGCCTGCTCGTGGTCGGCTTTCTGTCTACCTTCGTGTTCCGCGCCCGGCGGCCGGCCAGCCGCCAGCTCGCCGACCTGAGCGAGCAGGCGGGCGGGCCCGGCCCGGAAGCGGCCTCGCCCGCTCAGAGGTGATAGGCGTACTCGCGGAACTCCCAGTCGGTGACGAACCGCTCGAACCGCTCGATCTCGTTGCGCTTGTAGCTCAGGAATGAGGTGACGAAGTACTCGCCGAGCACCGCGGCCAGCTCGCGGTCGGCCTCCAGCGCGTCCAGCGCGTCGCCCAGCCGCTGCGGCAGCAGCTCGGCCTGGTCCGGGTCGTAGCCGTAGCCCTCGAGCTTGGCCGGTGGCTCGGCCTTGTCCTGGATGCCCAGCCAGACGGCCGCGCCGACGGCCGCCATGGCCAGGTAGGGGTTGGCGGTGGCGTCGCCCAGCCGGATCTCCATCCGGGCGGCCGGGCCGCGTTCCGGCGGCACCCGCACCATCGCGCTGCGGTTGTCCAGGCCCCAGTCGATCAGCCACGGCGCCAGCGTGTCCGGGCCGAACCGCTTGTAGGAGTTGATGGTCGGGTTGAGCAGCGCGCTCAGCGCGGGGGCGTGCCGCAGCACGCCGCCGATCGCGTGCCGGCCCAGCCCGGACAGCCCGTCCGCCCCGGCCGGGTCGCCGAACACGTTGCGGCCCGACTCGTCGTTCACCGACACGTGCACGTGGAACCCGGAGCCGCCCTCGTCGTTGAACGGCTTGGCCATGAACGTGGCCAGCAGGTCGCGGTGCCGGGCGATCTCCTGCACCGCGGACTTGAGCCGGAACGACCGGTCGGCCGCATCGAGCAGGTCCGAGTGGCCCAGGTTGATCTCGAACTGGCCGGGGGAGAACTCGTGGTTGGCCGCGGTCACCCGCAGCCCGGCGTCCCGCAGCTGGCGGAGCATGTGCACGAGCAGCCCCTGCGGGTCGCCCTTGCGGCCGACCACGTACACGTTGCCCAGGTCGTTGGCGTACCGGCGCCAGGTCCCGTCCGGGCCCGGTTCGCACACGAAGAACTCCAGCTCCGGGCCGCACACCAGGGTGTACCCCAGCTCGCCGAGCCGGCTGGCCACCCGCCGGGTGACGCTGCGCGGTGACTCGGGCGCGGGCGCGCCGTCCGGCGTGCTGGCCTCGCCCAGGCACCAGGCCGCGTTCGGCTCCCACGGCAGCGCGGTCAGCGTGGCCAGGTCGGGGCGGACCAGGATGTCCGGCAGCCCGGCTTCCAGGCCGCCCTGCACCGGCACCACGTCGCCCATCGGCGAGGTGTGGTAGACCGCGCGGCAGAACGCCAGCCCGTGGTCCATCGCCGTGGCCAGCTCATCGAGCAGCACATCGCGGCCGCGGTCCACGCCGATCAGGTCGGGGTAGGACACCCGGATCACGTCCACGCCCTCGGCCCGCAGGCGCTCGGTGACCGAGGCAACGTCCCCTGCGTGCGACACGGCAGCTCCCCGGGGCTATCGTTAGGAAACAAACGATTTTTCCGCAGCGTAACCACGCCCGGTGGTGCAGGCAAGGTTGGTGCAGGCAAGATCCTGGCGGGAATGTTCCCCGCCGTCTAGCATCCAAGTCGTACGGGCACAAACGATCTGGCCGGGCAGGTGCGCGGATGAGCGAGGTAGCCGGGTTCTTCTACCCGCGGACGGCCACCGGGCGGTCCTCCCTGCTGCCCCCGCCGCCCTGGCACTACTCCGGTGACCTGCTCACCGTCGAGTACCGGACCGACCCGGCGCGGGTGGCCGAGCTGCTGCCCGCCCCGCTGGAGCCGGCCCCGGAGGACCCCGGCGCGGTCGCGCTGATCTGGGCCGACTGGCAGTCCTGCGGCGACAGCCGGGCCGAGCTGCTCGACCCGGTGCGGGCCCAGTACCGGGAGTGCTTCGCGGTCGTCCGGTGCCGCTACCAGGGCACGATCTACTCGCGCTGCGTCTACATCTGGGTGGACACCGACTTCGCCCTGGTCCGTGGCCTGCACCAGGGCTACCCGAAGAAGCTCGGCTCGATCCACCAGACCCGGCCGCACCCCTACGGGCAGGCCGCGCCGCGGATCGGGCCGGGCGGCACGTTCGCGGGCACGCTGGCCGCGGCCGACCGCCGGCTGGCCCAGGCCGTGGTCACGCTGCGCGAGGAAGCGCCGGGCAACGGGTTCGTCAACGCGCACCCGATGGCGCACCACCGGTGGCTGCCGTCGATCGAGAAGGGCGCGCCGGACTCGGTCAGCGAGCTGATCGCCTCCGGCAGCGCGGCCGTCGAGGCCGGCCCGGCCTGGCGCGGTGACGCCACCCTGGAGCTGTTCACCTCGCCCACCGAGGAACTGGCCAGCCTGGCCGTCCAGGAGATCATCGGCGGCTACTACCGCCAGGTCGGGGTGACCTGGGACGGCGGGCGCACGCTGGCCAGCGGGCCCTTGACGGCGGGCCGGCCAGGCACATAGTTTGGAACCAAACGATATGCTTTACGCACGGCACGTGGCTGGCCACCCACGTCGGGCCGGCCAGCCCACGGGGCGCGTGCCAGGACCGCTGGGACGGCCATGACCACCGGAACGGCACCGAGCACGGCGCACGTGGCGGGCGTGGACGTGGACACCCGGCACTGGATCGGCGGCCAGCGGGTGGCCTCGGCCGGCACGTTCACCGACATCTCGCCCATCGACGAGCAGCCCATCGCGGAGATCGCGCGCGGCGGCCAGGCCGAGGTGACGGCGGCGGTCGCCGCGGCCCGGGCCGCGTTCCCCGGCTGGGCCGCCACACCCCCCGGGCAGCGGGCTGAGGTGCTGCGCGCGATCGCCGACGGCATCGAACGCCGGACCGGGGAGCTGGCCCAGGTGGAGACCCGGGACAACGGCGCGCTGCTCCGCTCGCACCGGCGCAGCGTGATGCCCCGGGCCGCGGACAACTTCCGGTTCTTCGCCGGCTGGCTCGGCCAGCTCAGCCCGGGCGGCCTGGAGATCTCCGGGCACCGGGAGCAGGTGTCCTGGGACCCGTCCGGGGTCACCGCGGTGATCACCCCGTGGAACGCCCCGCTGATGCTGGCCACCTGGCGGATCG
This sequence comes from uncultured Actinomycetes bacterium, assembly GCA_963711705.1. Lineage (GTDB taxonomy): Bacteria > Actinomycetota > Actinomycetes > Streptosporangiales > Streptosporangiaceae > RYN-230. Next base: position 58,826 of record CAVQFM010000022.1, on the reverse strand, counting down.
CGCCCGCGCTCGCGGCCGGCAACAGCGTGGTGGCCAAGCCGCCGGAGTGGGCGCCGCTGACCGCCAGCCTGCTGGCCGACATCACCCGCGCGGCCGGGCTGCCGGACGGGGTGTTCAACGTGGTGCACGGCCTGGGCCGGGAGGCAGGCGCGCCGCTGGCCGCGCACCCGGACGTGGCCCGGGTCAGCTTCACCGGCTCGGTGGCCACCGGCCGTCAGGTCGCCGCGGCGGCCGGCGCGCAGCTCACCCCGGTGTCCCTGGAACTGGGCGGCAAGTCCCCGCTGCTGGTGTTCGCGGACGCCGACCTGGACCTGGCCGTGGCCACCGCGGCCGGCCAGTACGACAACGCCGGGCAGGTCTGCCTGGCCGGCACCCGGCTGCTGGTCGAGGAACCGGTGGCCGCGGAGTTCACCGCCGCCGTCACCGAGCGGGCCGCCGCGCTGCGCCAGGGCGACCCGCGCGAGGAGGCCACCGACATCGGGCCGAACATCACCCGCGCGCACCTGGACCGGGTGGCCGGGTTCGTCCGCCGCGCGGTCGAGGCCGGCGCGCGCCCGCTGCTCGGCGGCCGGGTCAACCCGGATCTCGGCGGGCTGTACTACCAGCCGACGCTGCTGGCGGGCGCGGCGCCGGGCGCGGAGATCCTCACCGAGGAGGTGTTCGGGCCGGTGCTCACCGTGCAGACGTTCTCCGGCGAGGACGAGGCGGTGGCGCTGGCCAACAGCACCCGGTACGGGCTGGCCGCCACGCTGTTCACCGGGGACGAGGCCCGGGCGCAGCGGGTCTCCGCCCGGCTGACCGCGGGCACCGTCTGGGTCAACTGCTTCTTCGTCCGTGACCTGCGGGCCCCGTTCGGCGGGGCCGGGCAGTCCGGCATCGGCCGCGAGGGCGGCACCTGGAGCTTCGACTTCTACAGCGACGTCAAGAACACCGTCTACGCCCCGAAGGGATGGCGCCCTCATGGATGACAGCCATGGGTGAGGTCGTCGGGGCGGGCCTGCTCGCCCATGTGCCCACGATCATGCTCCCCTATGCCGAGCGCCTGGACCTGAACGAGGGCAAGGAGATCAGCCTGGTCCCCGGGCTGGAGCGGCTGCGGGCCGAGGTGTTCGAGACGCTCGACTACGACACGGTCGTGGTGCTCGACTCACACTGGTTCACCACGGTCGAGTTCGTCATCGCCGCCCACGGCGTGCGGGCCGGCCTGTTCACCTCGGACGAGCTGCCCCGCGGCATGTGCCGGGTGCCCTACGACTGGCGCGGCGACCCGGAACTGGCCCACGCCACCGCGGCCCGGGGGGAGGCGCACGGCACCTGGATCACCGCCATCGACGACCCGTACCTGCCGCTGCACTACGCCACCGTGAACCTGTGGACCTACCTCGGCCGCGGCCTGGACCGGCGGTGGATCACGATGAGCAACACCGCCGAGACCGGCGACACCGAGGACTTCCTGCGCGCGGGCCGGGCCCTCGGCCAGGCCATCGCGGCCAGCGGCCGGCGGGTGCTGCTGCTCGCCTCGGGCGCGATGTCGCACACGTTCTGGCCGCTGCGCGAGCTGCGCGCGCACGAGGCCAGCGACCCGGCGCACATCCGGACCGAGGCCGCCCGGGACGCGGACTACCAGCGGATCGGCTGGCTGGAGGCGGGCCAGCACGCCAAGGTGATCGACACGATGCCCGAGTACCTGCGGGTCCGGCCGGAAGCCAAGTTCGCCCACTACCTGATGATGGCCGCGGCACTGGGGGAGGGGGAGCTGACCGCGCCGGGCCGCGCGTACAGCGACTACGAGAACTCGGTGGGCACCGGGCAGATGCACATCTGGTTCGACCGGCCGCCCGGCGGCTGGTGCGCCCCGGCGGCCGGGTAGCCCGGGATGGCCGAGTACCGCCGCATCCTGCTGGATGGCGCCGTGGTCCAGGTCCGCCGCGACGGTGCGGAGCTGGTCACCGGCGACGGGCGCCGGGTGGCTGCGGCCGGCGCCGTGCACCTGCCGCCGGTCACCCCCACCAAGATCATCGCCGTGCACCTCAACCACAGCAGCCGGGTGGCCGAGTTCGGCGCCCGGCTGCCGCCCGCGCCCACCTACTTCCACAAGCCGGTCTCCGCGCTGGTCGGGCACGGCGGCGCGGTGATCCGCCCGGCCAACTGCAAGTACCTCAACTACGAGGGCGAGGTGGCCATCGTCATCGGCCGGACCTGCCGGAACGTGCCCCGGGAGGAAGCCGGTGACTACATCGCCGGGTACACGATCGGCAACGACTTCGGGCTGCACGACTTCCGTGATACCGACGCCGGGTCGATGCTGCGGGTCAAGGGCTCGGACACGATGGCGCCGCTCGGCCCGGGGCTGGTCACCGGCTGGGATTTCCACGGCAAGCGGCTGCGCACCTACGTCAACGGCGAGCTGGCCCAGGACGGGTCGACCGACGAGATGCAGTGGGACATGCACTACCTGGTGGCCGACATCGCCCGGACGATCACCCTGGTCCCGGGGGACGTGCTGCTGTCCGGCACGCCGGCCAACTCCCGCCCGGTGCAGCCGGGCGACGTGGTCGAGGTGTCGGTCAACGGGCTCGGCACGCTGACCAGCCACGTCGTCACCGGGCCGCCGGCCGGGACGGAGGTGGGCGCGCAGCCGGCCGAGAGCGAGGAGGTCACCTCCACCGCGCTCGGCGGCGACTGGGAGTTCCGCGGCATCCGCCCGCCCCGGCGCGGCTGACATGACCTCGCCGGCGCGGTTGAGGCGGCCCTGACATGGCCGCGCCGAGAATGTGCCTGATCCTGTCCGAGAACTGGACCATGACCTCGGGCCGTGACCTGCCCGCCCTGGTCCGCTGGGCCCGCGAGGCCGAGGACGCCGGCTTCGACGCGGTGATGATCAGCGAGCACGTGGTGCTGGGCCCGGCCGCGGCCGCCCGCGGGGTGATGGCCAACCCCCGCGAGTACGCGCTGCCCGGCAACCAGGACCCGGCCACGCCCTGGCCCAGCTCGCTGGTCCTGCTGGCCGCGATCGCCGCGGTGACCCAGCGGGTCCGGCTGGTGGCCAGCGCGGTCATCGCGCCGCTGCGCCACCCGCTGCTGCTCGCCCGCGAGCTGGGCACCCTCGACCTGGTCAGCGGCGGCCGCCTGGTCGTGCAGCCCACCGTGTCCTGGCTGGAAGACGAGTACGCCGCGCTGGGCGTGCCGTTCCGCCAGCGTGGCGACCTGCTCGACGAGCACCTGGCCGCGTGGGCCGTGCTGTGGCGTGACACCCCGGCCAGCTACCAGGGCCGGCACTACTCCTTCCGCGACGTGTACTTCGAGCCCAAGGCGTTCCGGCCGGGCGGGCCGGCGCTGTGGCTGGGCGGGGCCACCCTGCACCGCCGGCTGCTGGACCGCCTGGTCCGCTACGGCAGCGGGTTCAACCCGCTCGGCCGGCCCACCCCGGCCGAGCTGGCGCGGCTGGCCGTCGCGCTGCGCGCCGCCGGGCGCGACCCGGGGGAACTGGAACTGGTCGGCGGGACCCGGGCCGTGTTCCCGGACCGGGGGAGTGTGGCCGACCTGGGCCAGGCCCTGGCCACGATCCCGGCCCAGGCCGAGGCCGGCTTCACCACGTTCTGCCTCAAGCCATCCCAGTTCACCGATGACCCGCACGACGTGGGCCGGCTGTGCCGCGAGGTCATCCGCCGGGCCGGCGGCCTGCTGGCCTAGGTGCAGTGCAGGGCGAGCGCCAGATCGCTGGGCACGACGTGGTAGCTGCCCACCGCCCACACGTTGCTGGCCGAACTGGCCGCCACGCTGGTCAATTCCCTGGATACGCCGGGCGCGGGGCCCGGCCCGGTGGCCCAGTTCGTGCCATCCCAGTGCTCGATGACGGTATGGTCCGCACTGCCGCCGACCGCCCACGCGTCCCGGGACGAGACCGCGGTCACCGCGGACAGCTGAATGGTGCCAGCGTCCGGGATCGGCACCCGCTGCCATTTCCGGCCGGTCCAGCGCACGGTGAAGGCCGGGCCAGCATCGGTCCCGCGAATGGTGGTGCCCACCGCCCAGGCATCGCGGGCCGAGGTGGCCGCGACACCAGTCAGGTAGCTGCTGCCCGCGGGGCCCCGGTACGCCGCCCGCTGCCAGCCCTGGCCGTTCCAGTGCAAGATCACGACCTGGGTCACGGTATTCCCTGCCTGGCCCACCGCCCAGACGTCGCTCCAGGAGGTGGCGGCCACCGCGTACAGCACGCCGCTGGCGGTAACCGGAACCGGCACCTGCCGCCACGCCTTGCCGTTCCAGTGCAGGGTGAAGAGCTTGTTGCGGCCGCCCACCTGATTCGCGTAGGCACCCACCGCCCACACGTTGCGCGCTGAGACGACGGCCACCGCGGTCAGCCAGCTCTCCCCGCCCGGGTGCGGGCTGGTAACCCGGTTCCAGGACCGGCCGGTCCAGTGCTCGATGAGGGCCTGGTCGTGCCGGGGAGCTGTATTCCCCTGGTCGGAGCCCACCGCCCAGGCATCGCTGGCCGACACGATGGCCACCCCGCTGAGCACGCTGGATTGCCCCGGGGCCGGACCCGGCACCACGCGCCAGGCCGTCCCGTTCCAGTGCTCGATCAGCGCGCTGATGCTGTCACCCGCAGCGCTCCGGGACCCACCCACCGCCCACGCGTCAACCGGCGACCGGGTGGCGACTCCGCCCAGCAGGCTGTCGGCGGGCGGGCTCGGGATCTGGGCCACGGCCCAGCCGCAGGCCTTGCCCGCCTGGACGTGGCTGACCAGCCGGATGGCGCCGGCCCCGGCGGCTCCGCCCGGCGCGGTGCCGCCGGGAACGCCACCACCCGCGCCCACGAGAGCGGCAATCGTTAAGCCGCCGAGCACCCGGCCCGGCCACGACGTCCTCCGCCCAGCCGCGCGAATAACCGCGGCCGCCCCACCCCAGGTCTTTTCCATCAGTTGACGTGTGGGCATGGCGCGCTCCCTGCGGCTGCCCTCGACGCGAGCGGGCCGGCCCTATGAGTGGCCCGGGCGCGCTCGCGGCGGAGCAGATCCAGTCACAGGTGTGACGCTTCAGCCGCGGCCGAAGGTTACGTACCGGCAAAGTGCGGTTCAGTCCGTGGTCACGGCGGGGCCGTCCGGGGCGGGCGCGACCGGGGTGCCAGGCCCGGGGGTGGCCCGCTCGATCGCGGGCCAGCCGTTGTCCTGCGCCCGCTGTGCCTGCTCGGCCGCGCCGCCGCCGCGCAGCCCGAACAGCCGCTTGGCCAGCAGCAGGTAGATCACGATGAGCAGGTTGATGGCCAGCGTGAGCAGCTTCAGCCAGGAGATGCTCTTGGTCAGCTCGTAGATCTCATACGGCACAAACACGACGGTCGCGATGAACGTCAGGTACTCCGCCCACCGGCGGCTCAGCCACAGCCCGATGGCCTCGGTACCCTCCAGCGCGGCGTACGCGGCGGCCGCCGCCGCGACCAGGTAGAGGTTCTTCAGGCTGACCGCGAACAGCCGCTGCAGGTCGTGCACGACCCCGTGCGAGCTGTTGTTGACCGGGCCGCCCAGCCCACCCTGCAGGTCCTTGAGGATGCGGGTGAAGTCCGCGTTCAGCATGGCCCGGTTGCGGGCGAACAGCAGCAGCGCCACGGCCAGTGAGGTCAGCACCAGGAAGTGCAGCACCCGGTCCAGGGCGATCAGCCGCAGCACGTACCGGTCCCGCAGCGCGCGGCCGCGCAGCGGCAGCACCACGTCCTCCCGGCGCGGCGGGTACCCGGCGCTGGTCTGGCCGGGCGGGGGCAGCGCCACCCATGAGTCGCAGCGCAGGCAGCGGTACCAGCGCAGGCCACCGGCTTCCCGGGCGAACAGGCCGTCCCCGGGGCGCAGCCGGGCGGCGTCGGTGCCGAGCAGTGCGTGGCCGTGCAGGCCGCAGCCGATCAGCTCGTACCGCAGCTTCGGCCGGTGCCGCCGGGGGGGCTCGGTCCCCGGTGGCGGCACCAGTCCGCCCCGGGTCCTGTCATTCATTGCCATTGGTTACCCCTTTGCTGACCTAGCCAAAACCGGGATGGCCTGGCCCGGTTGTTAGCCTGACCGGGAGCGCCGCCGGCGCGGAAAGGGAGCACATATGGCTTCCAGCGTGGCAGACGTGATCGTGTCGATCCTGAAGGCGTCGGGCGTTCGCCGGGTGTACGGGATTCCGGGTGACTCGCTGAACGGGTTCACCGACGCGCTGCGCCGCGATGGCGCCATCTCCTGGCAGCACGATCCGGCCACCACGGACCGGGTGGCGGCCGCTTTCGCCGGGCGACTGCAGGATCTGACCAGCAACCACTCACCGAAATTCCTGCCGCCGCTGCAGCCCACGTTGCGCACCGGCACCGAGGCGCTGGTCGCCGCCGCGCTGGCCTGGCTGGCACCGGACGGATCGTGACGGTCAGGCCGGGCGGTGCCTGGTCACTGCCCGCGCGAGAAGATGTTCAGGAAGAACAGGAACACGTTCAACACGTCCAGGAATATCGACGCGGCCAGGAAGGGCGCCGAGTTGATGTCCGTGTTGCGCCGTACCCGCTGGAAGTCGAACATGGTGAAGCCAGCGAAGATCACCAGGCCCAGCACGGAGTAGAGCAGATCGCCACCCGGGATGCGCACGAAGATCAGCACGATGCCGAACACGATCAGGGCCAGCAGCGCCCAGAAGCAGATCCGGGCGACCACCGCCAGATCCCGCCGGGTGGCGTAACCAGCGGTCCCGAACGCGGCGATGAACAGCGCGGTCGCCCCGCCCGCCTGCCAGAGCGCCTGCGGGTTAACGGTCGCGTAGTAGACCAGCGTCATCGACAGGGCCAGCCCGATCAGCAGGCCGAACGCGCCCAGCAGCGCGATGGTCAGGCCCCGCGACCGGCGGGCGGCGAACCGCATGGCGATCAGGCAGGCAAAAGCGGCGATGAAGGCGATGATGCTGGTGCCACTGCTCAGGTTGCGGCCCAGGTAGGCGCCGAGCGCGAAGCAGCCCGCCGTGCCCGCGACGAAGGCCATGGTCTGCGCGAACAGGGTGTGGGCCTGATCGCGGGACGGCGCCCCGACAGCCGGGTAGGTGAGTGACTCACTCATGAGATGCTCATTTCTGGTCGGCCCAAGTGACATGCCAACGCTTCAGCCCCAAGTGAAGTGGCCCGCGCCGAGGATGTCGAGCGATTGGACACACGGAGATGAACCTCGGAAAGCATCCCATGACACCGCTCGCCGCCGTCGTGGGCGGCCTGGTGGCCGGGGCGGTGGGAACCGTCGGCCTGGACGCCGTGCAGTACCTGCGTTATCGCCGCAAGGGCGGTAAGGAAAGCGCGCTGGCCTGGGAATTCGCGCCGGTCGAGGGCTGGGAGCAGGCCCCGGTGCCGGGCCAGGTGGCCAAGCGCGTGATCGAGGGCTTCACCCAGCGCCCGCTCCCGGACCGCTGGGCGTTTCTCACCAGCACGGCGATGCACTGGGGCTACGGATCGGCGTGGGGAGCGGCGTACGGGATCGTGGCCGGGTCGCTGCGCCGGCCGCAGCCCGGGCTACGGTCTGGTGCTCGGCGCCACCGCCTGGATCAGCGGCTACGTCATCCTCCCCGAGGGCGGGCTGTACAAGCCGATCTGGGAGTACGACCCGCAGACCCTGGCCGGGGACCTGGCCGGGCACCTGGCGTACGGCGCTAGCACCGGCACGGCTTTCTGGCTGTTCGCGAAGATCCGCTAGGTACTTCGCAAATGAGGCCAACCGGGATATCGTCCTCCCTGATTGCATACCCTTCCGGCGCAATGGAGCGTGGTGTCATGCGGCGAAGCCGGCTCGCATTAGTTGCCCTGTCCGCAGCCCTGCTGACCACCGCGCTGGTTCCGGCCGCGTCCGCAGCCGCCGCCCAGACCTGCGGTGGGTCGGGCTCGCCCAGTTCGCTGACTGGCTCGCTGGCTGATGGCGCGACCTACCTGATCCAGTGCCCCGGCGGGGCGTGGAACGGGACGCTGTTCCTCTACAGCCACGGCTACGTCACGCCGGGGTCGCCCAACCCGGCGCAGGATGCCGGTGACCCGGTCACCGCAAGCTGGCTGCTCAGCCACGGGTATGCGCTGGCCGGCTCCTCCTACGCGTCAACCGGCTGGGCCATCCAGCAGGCGCTGCCGGATCAGATCGGCACGCTCGACGCGTTCGATCAGGCCTACCGCACCCCGGGCCGGACGATCGCCTGGGGGCACTCGCTGGGCGGCATCATCACCGCGGGCCTGATCCAGCGCTACCCGGGCCGGTTCAGCGCCGCGCTGCCCATGTGCGGCGTGCTGTCCGGCGGCGTCGCCACCTGGAACACCGCGCTGGACTCGGCGTTCGCCTTCCAGCAGCTGCTCGATCCGTCGGTGCAGGTGACCGGCATCACCAACCCGGCCGGCAACCTGAGCAACGCCGAGACCGCCGTCACCACCGCGCAGAGCAGCGCGGCGGGCCGGGCCCGGCTGGCCCTGGCCGCCGCGCTCGGTGACACGCCGGGCTGGTTCACCCCGCTCTCCCCGGAACCGGCCGCGGGCGACTTCGCCGGCCAGGAAGCCAACCAGTTCCTGTGGGACACCCAGGTCGACTTCCCGTTCATCTTCGCGTTCCGGGCTGAGCTCGAGGCCCGGGCGGGCGGGAACCCGTCCTGGAACACCGGCGTGAACTACGTCGCGCAGCTGGCCAAGTCGGCGGACCTGGGCGAAGTCGTCGCGCTGTATCACGCCGCCGGGCTGAGCCTGGCCGGCGACCTGCACAAGCTGAACCAGGCCACCCGGATCAGCGCCAGCCCGGCCGCGGTGAAGTACCTGGCCGACAACATCGCGTTCAACGGCCGCCTGACGATGCCGGTGCTCACCATGCACACCACGGGTGACGGGCTGGTCGTGCCGGAGAACGAGCAGGCCTACCGGAGCGTGGTGGACCGGGCCGGCGACGGGCGGCTGCTGCAGCAGATCTTCGTGGACCGGGCCGGGCACTGCGCGTTCACCCCGGCCGAGACCATCACCGCGGCCCAGGTCCTGCTCAACCGGCTGCACACGGGTCGCTGGGACGTCGGGGCGCTGGCCCCGGCCAGCCTCAACGCCCAGGCCAACGGGCTCGGCCCGGACTACAACATCTTCGCCAGCGGGAACGCCGCAGTGCCCACCCCGGCGGCGTTCGTGCGCTACCGGCCGCCGGTCTACCTGCGCCCGTTCGACCTGCTGGGCCGGTGACGGCGCGGTAGCCGGCCCGGCCGGTACCCGCGCACCGCATGCCCGATGATGGTCAGGGCCGGCGGGGCGGAAGGGCGAACATGGCAACGGAACTGGTGCTGCTGGGCACGGCGGGCGCGCCGCTGCCGGTGGCGGGCCGCGGTGGCACGTCGTCGGCGCTGATCGCCGGGGACCGGGTCTTCGTGGTCGACTGCGGCCGTGGGTCGCCGTCCGCCTATGCCAACGCGGGACTCGACTTCAGCCAGCTGACCGCGGTGTTCCTCACCCACCTGCATGCCGACCATGTCGGTGACCTGCCGGGCCTGCTCCTCTACCCGTGGGGTGTCCGGGAGGGTGCCGACGGGCCGCTGCCGCCGGTCCGCGTCTACGGGCCGCCGCGGCCGGACATGCTGCCTGCCGGGGATGCCACGTTCCACCGGCAGACCACGATCCACCCGCAGCAGCCCGCTCCCGGCACCGCGGACCTGGTGGCCAGCATCCTGGCCGGCTACGCCTACCACCTGAACGTCATGCCGCTGGATGCCCTGATGCCGGACGCGGGGTCGCTGGTGCGGGCCACCGACATCGCGCTCCCGCCCCCGGGCGCGGCCCAGGTCCCGGTGGTCGTGCTCGATGAGCGCGGGGTCCGGGTCACCGCGGTCCGGGTGATGCACGGCCGGGCGGTTCCGGCGCTGGGCTACCGGTTCGACACCCCGGACGGCTCGGTGGTGTTTTCCGGTGACACGACCGTGAACGAGGACCTGATCGCCCTGGCGCGCGGGGCCGACATCCTGGTCCACCAGGTCGCTGACCTGGGCTACCTGGAACAGCATGGCTTCACCGGGGCGGCGCTGGCCCGGATGGCGGCGCTGCACACCGACGTCAGCCAGGTCGGCGCGGTGGCCGAGCGCGCCGGGGTCGGCGAGCTCATCCTCAACCACTACCTCCCGGCCGAGCCGGACGCGATCTCACCCGCGCAGTGGGCCGGCCGCGCCGGGCAGGGCTTCTCCGGGATCACGACCGCCGGCCACGACGGCCTGCGCCGCACCCTCCCGTCCCCGGCCGGGTAACCGGCGGGCGCCCCATCAGCCGATCGGTGGATGCCGCTGGGCCAGGCCGATCCGCCGGCTCAGCCCGTCACCGGCCAGGTGTGGCTGGCCGGGCGATGCGGGCGCGGGCCCGGCGTTGCCAGGCTGATGGTCATGACGACCAGAGCCGGGAAGGGCACATCATGCCAGCGGTAATCGATGTGCAGCAGCTGCACAAGAGCTACCAGGACACGGTGGCCGTGGACGACGTCTCGTTCACCGTTCAGGAAGGGGAGATCTTCGGCATCCTCGGCCCCAACGGGGCGGGCAAGACCACGACCGTGGAGTGCATCGAGGGGCTGCGGACGCCGGATCGCGGCCAGATCAGCGTGCTCGGGCTCGACCCGCAGCGGGACCGGGCCCAGCTGACCCAGCGGCTCGGGGCCCAGCTGCAGGAAAGCCGGCTGCCCGACCAGCTCCGGGTGGCCGAGGCTCTGGAGCTGTACAGCTCCTTCTACCAGGCCCCAGCTGACTGGCGGCAGCTGATGGAGGTCCTGGGTATCACGGCCAAGGCCAGGACGCCGTTTGGCAAGCTCTCCGGCGGCCAGCAGCAGCGGCTGTCGATCGCGCTGGCCCTCGTCGGCAACCCACGCGTGGCGGTGCTGGACGAGCTCACCACCGGCCTGGACCCACAGGCCCGGCGGGACACCTGGGAGCTGATCGAGCGCGTGCGCGACCGGGGCGTCACGATCGTGCTCGTCACCCACTTCATGGAGGAGGCCGAGCGGCTGTGCGACCGGGTGGCGCTGATCGACGCTGGCCGGGTCGTGGCGCTGGACACCCCGGCCGCGCTGGCCGAGCGGGTGGAGACCGAGCAGCGGATCCAGTTCCGCCCGTCCGTTCCGCTTGAGCACGGGCTGCTCGAGAGCCTGCCCGAGGTGACCAGCGTCATCCACCGGGGCGATGTCGTGGTGGTCACCGGCAACAGCAGCGCGCTGAACGCCGTCACCTCGGTGCTGGCGCGGCGCGGCATCATCGCCCGCCAGCTGCGGGTGGATCAGGCGAGCCTGGAGGATGCGTTCCTCGCGCTCACCGGCCGGCATCCAGGCAGCACAGAGAACCAGGAGGTCTGAACGATGGCAGTTACCACCGCGCCCCCGCCGGCCAGGCGTTCCGCGATGACACAGCTCACGATGACCGAGCTCAGGCTGTTCACCCGCGGCCGGGCGGGCGTCGGGCTCGGCCTGAGCGTGGGATTCCCGCTGCTGCTGCTGATCATCTTCGGCAGCATCCACAGCTTCAGCACCCCGGTTAAGGCGTTCGGCGGACTCACCACGCTGGACGTGTACATCCCCATCCTGCTGGTCTTCGCGATAGCCCTGCTGTCGCTGGTGGCCATGCCGGCCACGCTGGCCAGCTACCGGGAGCTGGGCTACCTGCGCAGGCTGAAGACCACTCCGGCGGGCCCGGCCCGGGTGCTGGCCGCCGAACTCGCGGTCAAGCTGGCCGTGGCCGCGGTCACGGTGGTGGTGATCGTCGCCGTGGCCAGGTTCGGGTACGACGTCGCGGCCCCACGCCAGATCGGCGGGTTCATCGTGGCCGGCCTGCTGGCCGCCGCCGCGCTGATGGCGACCGGCCTGTTTGTCGCCGCGGTGGCACCGAGCGCGGGCGCGGCGCGGGGGATCGGGGCGATCCTGTTCTACCTGATGATGTTCTTCGCCGGGCTGTGGCTGCCGATCCCGGACATGCCCAAGGTGCTCCAGCACATCAGCCACGCCACCCCGCTGGGCGCGGCGGTGCCCGCGCTGCAGAACGCGACCCAGGGGCAGTGGCCGGCCTGGCTGCCGCTGCTGACCATGGCGGCCTACGCGGTGGCGTTCGGGCTGGCCGCGGCCAGATTCTTCCGCTGGGAGTAGATTCGGCCGGAGGATGAGGATGAGCAATCTGGGATCGCGCGTCCGGCTGGACACGTGGCGGCGGGGCGCGCCCGTCCGGGCGACGATGGTGGGGTACGTCATCCTCGCCGCCCTGATCCCCTCCGCGCTCAGCGGGAGCTGGGGCTCAGCCTGGATCAACCTGGTGCTCTGCCTGGCGGCGGCGGCGTGGGCCGTGGTGGTGCTGGTCCCGGATCTGCGGCAGCGCCCACCGGTGATGGCGGTATTCGTCGCCGGGGTCATCGCCCTGCTGCTCGTGCTGGTGATCAGGGATCCGTGGTTCGGGTTCTACGCGTACGCCGGCTATACCTACTCCATTCTGCTGCTGGCCTGGCCGTGGCAGCTGGCCGGCGTCGCGGCCACGGCCGTCGCGGCGGCGACGTCGCAGACGGCGGGCCTGGACCGGGCCACTCCGGTCGGCCTGGCCGCCTATGCGGGCGTTATCGCCGGGAATGTGATCGCCATATCCACCGTCACCTGGTTCCTGCACCGCCTCGAAACGCAGCATGACGAGCGCGGGCGGATGGTGGATGAGCTGCGGGACGCCAACCGGAGGCTGGAGGCGACGCTGGCCGAGAACGCGGGCCTGCACGAGCAGCTGCTGGCCCAGGCGCGGGAGGCCGGGATCCTGGATGAGCGGCAGCGGATGGCCCGGGAGATTCACGACACCCTGGCCCAGGGGCTGACCGGGATCATCACCCAGCTGCAGGCGGCCGAGCAGGCCAGCGCGGACCCGGCCGGGTGGCGCCGGCGCGTGGCCGCCGCGACCAGGCTGGCCCGGGAGAGCCTGTCCGAAGCCCGCCGGTCGGTGGACGCGCTGCGGCCGGAGCCGCTGGAAACGGCCCGGCTCAGCGACGCGCTGACCAGCGTGGCCGAGCGCTGGTCCGCGCTGCACGGGATCGCGGTCCAGGTCACCACCACCGGCACGGCCCGGCCGCTGCCCAGCGGGGCGGAGTCCGCGCTGCTGCGCACCGCTCAGGAGGCGCTGGCCAACGTGGCCAGGCACGCGCAGGCGACCCGGGTCGGGCTGACCCTGTCCTACATGCCGTACGAGGTCGCGCTGGACGTGCGGGACGACGGCCGCGGCTTCGCCCCGGCCCCCGCCGGTGCGGCCGCGGACGGCTTCGGCCTGGTCGCGATGCGGCAGCGGATCGAGGGACTGTCCGGAACGGTTCAGGTCGAATCGGAACCTGGCGGTGGCACCGCGATCTCGGCGTGCGTCCCGGCCGTGGCCGTGGAGGCCGGCCGGTGACCAGCGCGCCGATCAAGCTGCTGATCGTGGATGATCATCCGGTGGTCAGGGACGGGCTGAGCGGCATGTTCGAGCCCGACCCCGGGTTCGAGGTCGTCGGCCAGGCCGCTGACGGCGCCGAAGCGGTCCGGCTGGCCCAGGCCCGGCAGCCCGACGTGATCCTGATGGACCTGCGGATGCCGGGCATGGACGGGGTGGCCGCGATCACCGAGCTGGCCCGGCGCGGCAGCACCGCGCGCGTCCTGGTGCTCACCACCTATGACACCGACAGTCACGTGCTGCCCGCGATCGAGGCGGGCGCCACCGGCTACCTGCTCAAGGACGCGCCCCGCGGCGAGCTGCTGCGCGCGGTCCGGGCCGCCGCGCAAGGCCAGGCCGTGCTGTCGCCCGCGGTGGCCACCCGGCTGATGAGCCGGGTCCGGGCGCCCGGCGCCGAGCCGCTCAGCCAGCGTGAGCTGGAGATCCTGGAGCTGGTTGCGGCCGGGACCACCAACCGGGAGGCCGCCGCCCGGCTGTTCATCAGCGAGGCCACGGTCAAGACCCACCTGCTGCACATCTACGCCAAGCTCGGGGTCAGCGACCGGGCCGCCGCCGTGGCCGAGGCGTTCAACCGGGGGCTGCTCACCCCTGCCCCCCCGGACCGGTGACCGCCGGAATCCGGCTGCGGCGGGCCGGCTGGGCCGTGGCGGCCGGCTGCGGGCTGGCCGGGCCGGTGCTGTTCACCGCGGCCTGGGTGGCTGGCTCGCTGCGGCAGGCCGGCCACTCCGCGGCGCAGGTGCAGCTGAGCGGGCTGGCCGCGATGGATGCCCGGGACCCGCAGATCATGATGGCCGGGTTCGCCGGGCTGGGCGTGTGCTCGGTGGCGTTCGGCGCGGCGCTGCGCCGGGTCCCGGCGGCCGGCTCGGCCGGGCCGTGGCTGATCCAGGCGGCGGGCGTGGCCGCGGTGGCCGCGGGCCTGTTCCGGCGCGACCACCTGCTGCTGACCGGGCCGGGCTGGGCGGGCGAATCATGGCACAACCAGGTGCACGACCTGGTCAGCGGGGTGGCCTACGCGGCGATGATCGCCGCGCCGCTGGTGCTGGCCGGGCGGCTGCGCCGCGACCCCGGCTGGCGGCCGCTGAGCCCGATCCTGGCCGCCCTCGCGGTGGCCAGCGCGGCCGCCCTGGCGCTGTTCGCGTCCCAGGCGGCCGGGCCGGCCACCCCGGCCGTGCAGCGGGCCGCGGTCTCGCTGCCGCTGGCGGCCGAAATGCTGCTGGCCGGGCGGCTGCTGGGGTGGCGGCCAGCGTAGGATCGCGCCCCGTGGCCAATCGCGAACTGGTGGTCCTGGGCACGGCGAGCCAGGCGCCCACCCGTGCCCGCAACCACAACGGGTACCTGCTGCGCTGGGAGGGCGACGGGTTCCTGTTCGACCCAGGCGAGGGAACCCAGCGGCAGATGCTGTTCGCCGGGGTGACCGCGAGCCAGATCACGTTCATCTGCATCACCCATTTCCACGGGGACCACTGCCTGGGCCTGCCGGGAGTGCTGTCCCGGATGAGCCTGGACCGGGTGCCGCACCTCGTGCACGCCTGCTATCCGGCCGCGAGCGCCGACGTGTTCCGGCGGCTGCGGCATGCCGCGCTGTTCCGCGACTCGGTACGGCTGCAGGAACACCCGGCCAGCGCGGGGATGGTGCTGCAGGCGCCGTCGTTCCGCCTGGACGCCCAGCCCCTGGCGCACAGCGTGCCGGCCATCGGCTACCGGATCGTGGAGCCGGACGGGCGGCGGATGCTCCCGGGCCGGCTGGCCGCCCGGGGCATCACCGGCCCGGACATCGGGCGGCTGCAGCGCGAGGGCAGCCTGGTGGCCAGCGGCCGCCGGGTGACGCTGGCCGAGGTGAGCGAGCCGCGGCCGGGCCAGCGGTTCGCGTTCATCATGGACACCGGGCTGTGCGACGCCGCGTTCGCGCTCGCCGACCAGGCCGACATGCTGGTCTGCGAGTCCACCTTCGCCGCCAGCGAGGCCGAGCTGGCCCGCGCGTACGGGCACCTGACCGCTGGTGAGGCGGGCCGCATCGCGGCCGAGTCCGGGGCCCGGCTGCTCGTGCTCACCCACTTCTCGCAGCGCTACGCCGCCGATGACGGCCAGCGGCTGGCCGGGGAGGCGGCCGCGGTCTTCGGCGGCGAGGTCGTGCTCGCCCGCGACCTGGACCGCATCCCAGTCCCGGCCCGGCGCTCCCGCCCGGCTGGTCAGCTGACGGGCGGCTCAGGCTTCGGAGGATGTGCCACGAAGATGCAGAACGGATGCCCGGACGGGTCGGCGTAGACGCGCAGCGGTTCCTCCGGGTCGCCGGACCGGTCGTAGCGCAGCCGGGCGCCGAGGGCCAGCGCCCGCTCGTGCTGGGCGTCGAGGTCCGCGACCGTGGTCACGGTGAGATCCAGGTGCAGCTGCTGCGGCACCGTCCCGTCGGGCCACGTCGACTGCGTGAGCTGCGGCACCTGCTGGAAAGCGACCCGGGCGGTGCCGCCGGGATCTTTGAGTACCAGCCAGTCCTGGCCGGCCGGGTCGGGCTGGCCCGGGGCGGGTGGCTCATCCCCGGGGCGGTACCCGAAACCCAGCAGCTGACGGTAGAACTCGGCCAGGCCGCGCGCGTCGGTGGTGTCCAGCACCACCTGCCAAAGCTCCGGGAATCCGGGCTGCGCCGACATGCCATCACCTCCAGCCCCCCTGGCCATCTCATCCCGGCCCGGAGGCTATCAGCACCCTCCGTCAGTCCGGCAGGGCCGCGGCGCGGCAGGATAAGGGCATGCCCCGTCCCGCGCCCCGGCACGATCGTGATGCCGGCGGCCCGGCCGAGGTGCTGGCGGCCAAGGCCACCCTGCGCCAGGAGGTGTGGTCCGCGATGCGGGCGGCCCGGGTGGCCCGGTTCCCCGGCGCGGACGGGCGCATCCCCAACTTCACCGGCGCCGAGGCGGCCGCGGAGCGGCTGCGCGGCACGGCCGCCTGGCAGGCGGCGCACACGCTGAAGGCCAATCCGGATGCGGCGCAGTGGCCGGTGCGCCAGCGCGCGCTGGAAGACGGCAAGACCGTGTACATGGCGGTGCCGCGGCTGGCCGGGCCGGAACCGTTCTTCGCGCTGGACCCGGACCACCTGACCGAGCCGCCGCGCAAGGCCGCCTCGATCAGCGGGGCGGCCCGCTCCGCCCGGCGGGTCACGCTAGCCGGGCTGTCCCCGGTCGGGCTGGTGGTGATGGGCAGCGTGGCGGTCAGCGAGGACGGCGCCCGGCTGGGCAAGGGCGGCGGGTTCGCCGATCTGGAATTCGCCCTGGCCAGCGCGGCCGGCCTGATCGGGCCGGATACCGTGACCGTCACCACCGTGCACGAACTCCAGGTCCGGCCGGCCGGCGGTATCCCGGTCACCGGGCACGACGTGCCAGTCGACCTCATCGTCACCCCGGAGCGGGTCATCGACAGCCGGCCCGGGCGCGGCCCGCGGCCGGTGGCCGCGATCAGCTGGGCCGACCTGACCGAAGAGAAGATCGCGGCCATCCCGCTGCTGGCCGCGCAGCGCGCCGCGGCGCGGTAGGCGAGACCGGCCGGTCTCAAATCTAAGATCTATTTAAGATCTCATGTCTCAACCGGGAATAGCTGGCTTCGCCCGGCCGTCGTAAGAGATGTGAGTGCACGCAACGAGGCGGCCAGGAAGCGGCCGGCCAATCTCATACTGATCGAGCAGTCCGGCGCCAAGCGGCAGATCCCCCAGGAGTCGCCGGACAGCGGGATGATCGAGGCGCAGGAAGCCATGCACCGCCCCGGCCTGCGGCTGCGGGAGGTCAAGGTGGTCAGCCAGCACACCGCGATCGCCCGCTGGAAGGCAGGCGAGCTGGGCTGGCGGCGGGTCGCCTGACCGGCCGGCCAGCCGCTGGCCTACCGTGGCTGGATGGCCAGCCTCGATGATGTTGCCCGGCTGGCCTCGGAACTGCCCGGGGCCACCGAGGGTGAACGGCACGGGAACCGGACCTGGTTCGTAGCGGGCCAGGCGTTCGCCTGGGAACGGCCGTTCAGCAAAGCCGACGTGCGGCGGTTCGGTGACGAGACCCCGCCCGCCGGGCCGATCCTCGCGGTCCGCACCGAGGATCTCGGCGAAAAGGAAGCGCTGCTGGCCGCGCACCCGGCCGCGTTCTTCACGATCCCGCACTTCGATGGGTACTCGGCCGTGCTCATCCAGCTGCGGAAAGTCTCCGGCCCAGCGCTGCGTGAAGCGGTGACCGACGGCTGGCTGGCCTGCGCCCCGGCCCGGCTCGCTGCCCAGTACCTCCAGTCCTGATCGCGATTTCCGGGCCAGGGTGTCCATCGCGGCCGGCCGGGTTCGTCGTGAGGGTGAACATTCACCAAGGAGGATCCGATGAAGTACCTGATGCTGGTCTGCGTGGGCGACGACGTTCAGCTCAGCCCGGAAGAACAGGCGGCGATGGGGCCAGACACCGACGCCTGGGTGCGCGAGATGGACCGCCGCGGCGTGCGGCTGCAGGGCAACCAGCTCTGCCCGGTCAGCGACGCCACCACGGTGCGCAAGCGCGAAGGCGAGGTGCTGGTCAGCGACGGCCCGTTCGCCGAGACCAAGGAGCAGATCGCGGGCTTCGACATCCTGGAGTGCGCCGACCTGGACGAGGCGATCGAGATCGCCGGGAAGCACCCGGTCGCCCGGATCGGCACCCTGGACGTCCGGCCGTTCTGGACAGACTGACCGGCGATGGCGGGCGGGACGGCGGTCAGGTCCCGCCTGCCACCTCGTCCAGCCGCCTGCCGAGGAAGCGCTGCTCGGCCGGGGACGGGGCCAGGGCCAGGGCCTCGCGGTAGCTGGCCGCGGCCTCGGCCCGGCGGTCCAGCCGCCGCAGCAGGTCGGCCCGGGTGGCCGGCAGCAGGTAGTAACCCGCCAGGTCACCCGATCGGTCCAGCGCCGCGACCAGCGCCAGCCCGGCGGCTGGGCCGTCGGCCATGGCCACCGCGACGGCCCGGTTCAGCTCGACGACCGGTGACGGTGCGACCCCGGCCAGCTGCTGGTACAGGTGCGCGATCATGGGCCAGTCGGTGGCGGCCGGCTCGGCCGCGGTGGCGTGGCAGCCAGCGATCGCCGCCTGCAGCTGATACGGCCCCGGCGGGCTGAGTTCCGCGGCCGCCCGCAGCACCCCGCTGGCCTCGCCGATCTCGGCCTGATCCCAGCGGGCCCGGTCCTGGTGGTCGAGCGTCACCAGGTCGCCGCTGTCATCCACCCGGGTCAGCCGCCGGGCGTCGTGGAACAGCATCAGGGCCAGCAGGCCGCGGGCTTCACCCTCGGCGGGCATCAGCTGGGCCAGGGCCCGGGCCAGCCGGATGGCTTCGGCGCACAGCCCCTCGCGGACCAGGTTCTCCCCGCCGCTGGCCGCGTACCCCTCGTTGAACAGCAGGTACAGCACGCCCAGTACGCCGGATAGCCGCTGCGCGAGCAGGTGCGGGGGCGGCACCTGGTACGGGATACCCGCATTGCGGATCTTGTGCTTGGCCCGGACCAGGCGCTTGGCCATGGTCGGTTCTGGCACCAGGAACGCCCGGGCGATCTCGGCGGTGGTCAGCCCGGCCAGGGTGCGCAGCGTGAGCGCGACCC
Source organism: uncultured Actinomycetes bacterium (assembly GCA_963711705.1). Taxonomy (GTDB): domain Bacteria; phylum Actinomycetota; class Actinomycetes; order Streptosporangiales; family Streptosporangiaceae; genus RYN-230. The sequence goes on along the minus strand of CAVQFM010000022.1, from coordinate 39,820 downwards.
GGGCGTCCAGGGCGAGCGCCGGATGGCAGCAGGTGAAGATCAGCCGGAGCCGGTCATCCGGGATGTCCTCGCTGGCCAAGGCAGCCTCGCTAGTGGCGTCAGGATCGCTGCGCGGCCACAGGGTGGCCGCCTCGCGCAGCTTGGCCGTCTCGGTGCTGCCGCGCCGCAGCCGGTCCAGGGCCCGGTTGCGGGCCACCGTGGTCAGCCACGCCCCAGGCCGCTGCGGGATGCCATCCCGCGGCCAGCTGCGCACCGCCTGGGCGAACGCGTCCTGGGCGCAGTCCTCGGCCAGGTCCCAGTCCCCCGACAGCCGGATCAAGACCGCCACCACCCGCCCCCACTCCTGGTGGAACGCCTCGGCGATGGCGGCCTCGACCTCGGACTTCGCGGCCAGAACGGCCTCCCCTCGCGGGCGGTGGCCTCAGGGCGGGGCCCGCCCCGGGGTTCCGGCCGATCATCTCACTGGGCCAGGCCACCAGCGAAGCCGCTGCGTCGCGCCGCCGCGCGCACGGCCCGGGTGAGCCGGGCGAACCGCCGGGTCACGGTGGCAGCGACCGCGCCGAGCTGGGCATCGGCATAGCGACTGGCGGCGCGCTGCTCCGCGTGCGCCACCCGGGTCCGGGCCAGGTAGTCGCGCTCGGCCTGGGCCAGCTGGAAAGCGATGTACGGGGTCATGGGTCTGCACTCCTCGGGCCGGTGGATCGGTTCGTCGTCAAGACGACGTACGGGGCCGCCCGAGATGGACACCTGCGCGCAGCAAGTTGAGCGCGGGCCCCCGCCGCGTGAGCCGGGCCCCGCCGCGTGAGCGGAGCGCCCGGTTATCCGCGAGCCCTGGCGGCGGGTGGCGGCGTAGGGTGTGCAGCCCGGGAGGCGGCCCGGTGGCGGCGGCCAGATGGAGGCGGCAGGTGGCTAACGAGATCCGGTTCGGGGTCGTGAGCGAGACGGTGCTGGACGGGCCGGCCTGGGCCGCCCAGGCGCGCCGGCTGGAGGACGCCGGCATCAGCTCACTGCTGCTCCGCGATCACTTCGCCGCGGGCGCGTTCGGCCAGCAGCTGGCCCCGTTCAGCGCACTGGCCGCGGCGGCCGCGGTCACTACCCGGCTGCGGGTGGGCACGGTGGTGCTGGCCAACGACTTCCGGCACCCGGCCATCGTGGCCCACGAGGCGGCCAGCCTGCACCAGCTGTCCGGCGGCCGGTTCGAGCTGGGCCTGGGGGCCGGCTGGTACCAGCCCGAGTACCAGGCGGCGGGCATCCCGTTCGACCGGGCGGGCCAGCGCATCGACCGGCTCGAAGAGTCGCTGGCCATCATCGGCGGGCTGCTGACCCGCACCCCGGTGCATCACTCTGGCACCTGGTACCAGATCGACGGGCTGGACCTGGACGTGCTGCCGCCCGGGCCGGGCCTGCCGCCGCTGCTCATCGGCGCGGGCGGCCCGCGGATGCTGCGGCTCGCGGCCCGGCACGCGGACATCGTCGGCATCCTGCCCGCGCCGATCCGGGACCCCGACGACAGCGAGGACCCGGCCGACCGGCTGCCGCCCGCGCTGGACGCCAAGCTGGACGTGCTGCGCGCGGCGGCTGGCGACCGGTTCGGCCAGCTGGAGCTCAGCTCGTTCGCCACGTTCCGCATCACCGACCGGCGGCGGGCCAGCACCGACGAGCTCATCGCGCAGCGCGGCTGGAGCGGGATCGACGCCGAGGCGGTCTGGCAGATGCCGACCATCTTCGTGGGCAGCGTCGCCCAGATTCACCAGGACCTGGCCGCCCGGCGGGACCGGTTCGGCCTGTCCTACCTGGTCAGCGCGGACCGGGAACTGCCCGCCCTGGCCGAGATCGCGGCTCGCGGGTGAGCTGAGCCCTTCCCGCCCGTGACACTTGCCGGAGCCTGTGATCTTGGTCAAGAGTGTGCGCTAACCGTTGTGGCAACAGCGGTTTCTGCACACATTTGCCCGATGGCGGCGGCCGGGCCGAGGCCGGAGGGGTGGGTGGGGCTGATGTGACGGGGGTGGCTCAGCGGCTGCCGGCCGGGTGTCGGCCGGGTGTCGGCCGGGCCGGCCGCGGGCTCGGCCTCACCCGGCCGTGCGGCCGGTCCGGCGCCGGCCCGGTGAGTGCCTGCGGGAGAATGGCTGGGTGACGACCCGTTCGGGATCCAGGCCATGACGTCATCAGTTTCGGTCGATGCCGCGCCGCCGCCGGCCTGGTTCCGCGCCGCCCTGGCCACGCCCGGCCGCGAAGCCGCGGTCGAGGTCGATGGGACCACGATCGCCTACCAGGCCTGGGGCGAGCCGGGCCAGGACGGCATCGTGCTGGTGCACGGCGGCGCCGCGCACCGGCACTGGTGGGACCACATCGGCCCGCTGCTGGCGGCGGGCCACCGGGTGGCCGCCCTCGACCTGTCCGGGCACGGCGACAGCGGCCGCCGGGACGGCTACCGCCTGGATGAGTGGGCGGCCGAGGTAATGGCCGTGGCCGCGGCCGCCGGGATCGGCGGGCCGCCTATCGTCATCGGGCACAGCATGGGCGGTTTCGTCGCGCTGCGCGCGGCCGGCCTGTATGGCCGGCAGCTGGCCGGGGTGGTGGCCATCGACTCGCCGGTGCGGGACATGACCCCGGAGGAACGGGCCGCGCGCGAGCAGCGGGCATTCGGGCCGCTGCTCGTGTACCCGTCCCGGGCCGCCGCGATAGCCCGGTTCCGCCCCATCCCCGACCAGCCGGTGCTGCCCTACATCGCCGAGCACATCGCGGCCACCTCGATCCGCGCCGCCGACGGCGGGTGGAGCTGGAAGTTCGACCCGCGTATCTTCGCCCGGCACCAGCTCACCCCGGCGCTGCTCACCCGGCTGGACAGCCGGGTGGCGCTGTTCCGGGCCGAGCATGGCATCGTGTCGGCCCAGATCAGCGAGGTCATGTACGACCGGCTGGGCCGCCAGGCCCCGGTGATCGAGATCCCGGCGGCCGGGCATCACGTCATGCTCGACCAGCCGATTGCCCTGGTCACCGGGATCCGCACGCTGCTGTCCGACTGGGAGCACTCGCGGCCGGCCGCCCGGGACTGACCAGCGGCCCCGGGCTCAGCCCGGGTTGACCTGCAACGAGATCGTGGTGCCGGCCAGCGCCTTGCTGACCGGGCAGGAGTTCTTCGCCTCCTGCGCGATCTTGGCGAAGTCCTCGGCGCTGACCCCCTGCGCGGACCCGGTCACCGTCAGGGTGATGCCGCTGATCCGGAAGCCGCCCGCCGGGTCCGGGCTGAGCGTGACGTCCGCGCCGACGTCCAGCGACTGCCCGGAGCCGCCGGCCGAGCCGAGCAGCGCCGCGAACTGCATAGCGAAGCAGGCCGTGTGGGCCGCCGCGATCAGCTCCTCCGGGCTGGTCGTGCCGTCGGCATTCTCGGCCGCCCGCTTGGGGAAGCTGACCTCATAGTTGCCGACTCCCGAGCTGACCAGCGCCACCTGGCCGGTTCCGTCCTGCAGGCCGCCAGTCCAGGTCGTCCGGGCGCTACGAGTGGGCATCGATTCTCCTCGGTGGGGGGTTTCACCAGCCGGCCCGGCCGGGCCGGCGCGCGCCCGCCAGGGCCGCCAAGCCCACAGCTTGCCACCGCGAGCCCGGCCGGGATAGCCGGGGGCGGTACGTTCTGATCATGGCAGCGGACGGGCGGCGGGCAGCGGCGGGCGCCGGGGAACCAGCCCTGGCCGGGCCAGGCCACAGCGGGACGGGCCGGGACGGGCCAGGCCGGGCCGGGCAGATCCTCACGGCCAGCCTGATCGGCGGCGTGGCCGGGGCGGCGCTGGCCGGCCATCGGGGCTACCGGGCGGCCGGCCTGGGCGCGGTCACCGGGGCGGCGGTGCTGGCGGCGACCGAGGCGGTGGCCCGGGCCCGGCAGCGTCCCGGCGAGATCCCGCCGCTGTGGTCGCGGATCGCGACCAGTGCCGCGCTGGTCGCCCCGCTCGGCTGGGCGGCCGGGCGGCTGGCCCGCGGCGGGCCGGTCGCGGTGGGCACGGCCACCGGGGCGCTCGGCGGCCTGCTCGGCGTCCGCCCGCAGAAGGTCGTGTTCGGGCCGGTGCTGGGGGCCGCGGTCGGCGGCGCGCTGGGCGCCCGGCACCGCCCGGTGCCGGCCGCCGTGGTGGCCAGCACCACGATGCTGGCCTACCGGGTGGCGTCCGCGCTGATCTTCCGTGACGCCCAGGTGAGCCTGCTGGCCGACCGCGTGCCCGCCGCGGACCTGCCGTTCGTGGTGCCGCGGGAGGCCCGGTCCCGGTATGTGGGCACCAGCTACGTCCGCGAGCTGGCCGGGGTGCTCGGCGGGACCTACGTGGCCGGCGCGCCCGACGTCGGCATCGTCGGCTCCGTGGACGAGCTGGCCGGCCCGGGCTTCGACCCGGCCGGCGTCGACCCGCAGGTGCGCGAGTTCTACGAGCACACCACCCGGTTCACCCTCGATATCGTGCCGGAGTGGCGCCTGTGGGTGCGCCCGGGCTACCTGCTCTACCGGACCGCGGTAGCGCGCCCGCTGGGGCAGGCCAACGTGCCGATGAACCAGCGGGAGACCCAGCGGGGCATCCGCAGCCGGATCGACACGATCACCGTGCCGGGCGGCGACGCGCTGGCCATCCGCGGCTGGATCAGATCGTTCGCCGACACCGACGAGCCCATCTACGTCGGCATCTACACCACCTACCGGCATGGCGGCCGCGGGTATGTCAGCGTCGGCTTCCCGGTCCCGCAGGGCAGCTTCACCGCGACCCTGCTGCCCCGTGCGCGCCCGGACGGCGGCCTGATACTGACCAGCCGGGCCGGGGACGGCCAGGCCGGCCACTACCTGGCCTACATCGACCCGGACAGCCGGGACCTCACCGCACTGGCCGTGCACGGGTTCGCCGAGCAGCTCGACGTCTACGTCCAGGATGGCCAGGTGCGCGCGGAGCACGCGTTCGCCGTGTTCGGGCTGCCGTTCCTCATCCTGCACTACCGGATGCACCGCAAGCCGGCGCACCCGGCTGGGCAGTAACGCTACGTGATGACGGCGGATCCAGGCCTGGCCGCGGACCTGCGGCCGATGCTGGCCATCGCGGGCACGCTGCCCGCCGATGACCAGGGCTGGGCATACGAGCTGAAATGGGACGGGATACGCGCGCTCGGCTACGTCACCGGCGGCCGGGTGCGGCTGGTGTCCCGGCTGGGCCGGGACTTCAGCCGCACCTATCCCGAGCTGGACCACCTGGACCCGGCCCCAGGATGGTCACCAGCGGTGCTGGACGGGGAGATCGTCGCGTTCGACGCGGCCGGGCGGCCCAGCTTCGAGATGCTCCAGCAGCGGATGCACGTCAGCTCGCCGGCCCGGGCGGCCGGGCTGGCCGCCCGGCTGCCCGTCAGCTACCTGGCGTTCGACCTGCTCGTCCAGGACGGGCAGCCGTTGCTGGACCGGCCTTACGCCGAGCGCCGCCAGGCGCTGGCCGCGCTGGGCCTGCCCGGCCCGCGCTGGCAGGTGCCGCCCGCGTTCACCGGGCACCGGGGCGCCGACGTGCTGGCCGCCTCCCGGGAGCACGGCCTGGAAGGACTGGTGGCCAAGCGGCTGGACTCCCGGTACGAACCGGGCGCCCGGTCACCGGCCTGGCGCAAGATCAAGAACATCCGCCGCCAGGAGGTGGTGGTCGGCGGCTGGAAGCCGGGCGAGGGCGCCCGCAGCGGGCAGATCGGCTCACTGCTCATCGGCGTGTACGGCGAGGACGGTGGGCTGGACTACGCCGGGCACGTCGGCACCGGATTCACCGCCAGCACCCTGGCCCGGCTGCTCCGGCTGCTGGCCCCGCTGCGCCGCGACAGTTCCCCGTTCGGCACGCCGGTGCCGGCCGAGCACGCCCGGGACGTGATCTGGGTGCAGCCCCGTCTGGTGGCCGAGGTGGAATTCACCGGCTGGACCAGCGCCGGCCGGATGCGCGCCGCCGCCTACAAGGGCCTGCGCACCGACAAGGACCCGGCCACGGTGACCCGCGAGGCCTAACGTACTGTCCAACGTCTGACCACCGCCAGGAGGCGACATGGCCGCCCAGATCGCCGGGCTGGACTACTACGAGCTCGACTTCAGTGCCAATGGCACGCTGACCTCCGACGGCGGGCTGCTGGCCGCCACGGCGGCCGGTGGTATCCAGGACCTGTACCTGCTGTCACACGGCTGGAACAGCACTCCGGCCAGCGCCCGGTCGCTCTACCAGGCCATGTTCACGCTGCTGGCCGGGATGATCCCGGGCGAGATCGGCCACAGCGCCGCCGTCGGGATCATCTGGCCGTCGGTAGTGTTCCCGGACGACGACCCGGCCACCGCCCCGCCCCAGCCGTCCACCGGCCAGCAGCTGGCCGCCGCGCTCAGCCCCGCGTTCCCCCAGCAGCCGGGCAACCTGGCCACGCTCGGCCAGCTGCTGGACACCCAGCCGCCGGACGCCGCCCGCCTCGACCAGTTCCACTCGCTCGCGGCCGGCCTGGTCACCACGCCGCCACTGGCCGCCGAGGACGCGGGCCAGCAGGCCAGCGTCGAGGGCGCCACCGCCGCCGTGTTCGGCCACGCGGCCGCCATGTCGGCCGACCCGGCCAGCAGCGCGCAGGGCATCCTGGACCCGTTCAGCACCCTGTGGCACGGCGCCCGCGAAGTGCTGCGTGACATGTCTTACTACGAGATGAAGAACCGGGCCGGGGTCATCGGCCGGGCCGGCCTGGGCCCGCTGCTCGGGCGGCTGGCCGCGGCCGCCCCCGGCCTGCGCGTCCACCTGATGGGGCACAGCTTCGGCGCCCGGCTGGTCGCCTACGCCCTGTCCGGCCTGCCGCCGGCGGCGGCCGGCGCGAACAGCCCGGTACGCTGCCTGCTGCTGATCCAGGGCGCGTTCTCGCATTTCTCATTCGCGGACCCGGTGCCCTGCGCGGCGGTCAGCGGCCCGGGGGCGCTGGCCGCGTTCGCCCGCAATGTCAACGGCCCGCTGCTGGCCACGTTCAGCGCCGCGGACCGGGCCCTGGGCTGGTGGTACCCGGCGGCCAGCATGCTGGCCCAGCAGAACGCGGAATCCGTCGCCGACCTCAGCTACGAGTGGGGCGCGATGGGCCACGACGGCTACCAGCAGTCGCCCCCGGGAACCACGGTCAAGCTGGCCGCGCCCGGCACGGCCTACCACTTCCAGCCGGGCGGCTTCTACCTGCTCGACGCCAACGCCGTCATCAGTGCCGACCAGTCCGCGTTCAGCGGTGCGCACAGTGATATCCGGCATGCCCAGGTGATCTGGCCGGTGATCAGCGCCGCCCGCTGAGCCGGGACACGGCTCAAACCGGGCGACGGTCCCGGACCCGGCCTGACTTTGTCACAGCCACGGCCGCGCCCACCCGCACCTCCTGACCTAGGGCGACGGGATGAGCCGCTGTGGGTGCCGAGCGTCAACCGTGGTGGTGACGCGACCGGTGCCGATGTCGTATACGTGGCCGGACACGCTCACCTTCGGTGTGAGCAAGGGTGAGCTGAGCAGGCGTTCGACGTCGGCCTTGACGGTGATGAACGGGTCGGCGACCGCGGAGGCTTCCAGCGCTGCCTCGGACAGGCCGGTCGCCGCGGCGGCCTGATGCCGGAAGCTGGGGTCGGCGAGCAGGCCGGTTCCGCATTGGGTGTGCTGGATGACCGCGACTTCGAAGAGCCGGTCGGCCGCGACCTGCCCGCTGAACAGCTGCTCGGCCAGGTAGGCGAGGAAGGCGATGTCGTCGATGACGGCGGGAGTGACGCGTCCGCCGGCGTTGCGGATCACCGGAGCGTCCCCGAGCCGAAGCCCGAGGATGATCGCTGGGTCGACTCGGTGGTCGAGGCAGGTGACGACGAGCACCTGGGCCGCGGGCAGGCCGAGGGGCATGGGGGTGTAGTTACGGGCGAACTGATCATTGCGCTCAAGCAGGGGAGTCATCCTGGTCATGGCGGGTTCCATTCCGTTTCAGGGGGCCAGCTGGGCAGTGGTGGCCGCGGTGCCTACGCCGTGGCGGGCTGCGATGTCGTGGATCGCGGCGGCCAGGAGGTCAGGGTGCTCGCTGGTGGTCAGGTGGCCGCCGGGGAAGGTCAGGATTCTGGCCTCGGGCACGCGCTCGCGGGTGGCCGCGATCTGCCGGTGCTCGTAGGGATCCTCGTCGCTGCCGCCAACGTAGAGGGGGACCGTGCCGTCCAGGTCGCGGGCGATCGCGGCGAGATCCCACCGCTGCGCGTGGCGGCGGTGTTCGGCGACGAATCCGGCCGCGTTGTGCAGGAACGCCGCTCCGTTCCGCCGGGTGATTGCCGACCGGAGCTCGGCCAGCTCCTCCGGAGTGGGATGGTAGCCGGGGGAGTAGAGGCGGGCCTGCAGCATGGTCGTGTCGAACACCCGCGCCGAGCGCTGTGCGCGCCGCATCCCCAGCGCGCCCAGCGGGGTGCGCAGCAGCGGCGTGGTCTGCCACGGATGCGTGTGCGCGTCGGCGAACAGGCCGCCGTTCATCATGAACACGGCCGTGATCACTGGCCCGGCGTCCTCGCCGGAGGCGGTTCGCGCTAGCCGGCGGCGCAGCAGTTCGAGCAGCGCCAGCGACGTGTAGTCGAAGGTGACGATGACCGTGCGCCGGGTCCCGTGGTGCCGCCACAACGCTTCGACCAGGTCCGCGCGCTCGATCGTGGAGTACGGGTAGCCCTGGGGTTTGTCCGAGTCGCCCTGCCCGACCGGCTCCACGTAAAGCCGCGGGCCGAAGCTGCCGCCGAGCTCACGGTCCACCTGCGCCCAGCCGTAGGAGCCGTCCGGGAACCCGGGCAGCATCGTGAGCCAGACGGTGCCCGCATCCTGCTGCGTGACCCGTTCGAAGACCCGGAGCGCGCCTGGGCCGGCGGCCTCCTGTTCGGGCAGTACGCGTGCGGATACCGGGTCGTATGGGATCCGGTGCCCGCTGGCGAACCAGTCCGCTGCCGTCACCAGCGCCCGCTTCGGCGGTCCAGCCGTCACGCTCATGTTCATGGGTGCCTCCCCGGTCATTTAGTGGACACCGTCCACTTTAACGAGTCTTGTGGACGCTGTCCACTTTGTTATCCTGCCGTCGTGATGACCAGCCGATCCGCCGGGGAGACAGGGCAGGCGGAGCGGCGGCGCCGTCCGCGGGGCGCGGTCCGGGACGGCCTGGTCTCCGCCGGGCTCGAGCTGGCCCGGACCGGCGGCCCGGACGCCGTGGTGCTCCGCGAGGCGACCCGGATGGTGGGTGTCGTGCCCAACGCCGCGTACCGGCACTTCGCCGACCGTGACGAGCTCCTCGCCGCGGTCTCCGCGGCGGCTATGCGCGAGCTAGCTGACCGGATGGCCGCGGGCGTCGCCCGGGTACGCGGCCCGCACGGCGATCCGGCCGCCGCCCGCCTCCGGCTGCGCGCGATCGGTGTCGCGTACCTGGAGTTCGCTGACCAGGAACCGGGCCTGTTCGCCACCGCGTTCGCTCTGCCGCAGCGGCACTCCTACGACGATCCGGGCCATCGGACCGGGCCGGACCGCACGCCGCTGGGTCAGCTCCGCGCCGCGCTCGACGAGCTGGTCGACGCGGGTGTGCTGCCCGAGCAGCGCCGCGATGGCATCGAGTACCCCATCTGGTCGGCGGTGCACGGGCTGGCCATGCTGGCCGGGCCAGGTCCGCTGCGCGACGTCCCGGCGGCCACCCGGCATCGCCTTGCGGAGCTCACCTTCGCCTTCATCGAGAGCGGTCTGGCCTGAGCCAGCTCACGGGGGTGAACGGATCAGGCCGGCCGCCACGTGATGTTGTGAGGTGAGCGGCTCAGCGGAGGCGGAATGTCCAGGGTCAGCGGCGGCGCTGCGCTGCTGTGCGCCACGGCGGTGCTGGTGGCGGGCTGCGCCGGGAGCCACCCGGCGACGGCGGCGGCCCCGGCCCAGCAGGTCAGGACGGCCCGCCCGGTCTCCGCCGCCCAGCTGCACCGGCTCGCCGCCCGGTACCTGGCCATCGCCGGGCCCGCCAACGAACGGCTGGACCACGAGGTCGACGGCTACCAGGACGAGTCCCGCCATGACCTGGCCGCGGCTGAGGCCGAGCTGCGCGCCGAGGCGGCCACCGAGCTCCAGTTCGACCGCCAGCTGAGCCGGATCCCGTTCCCGCTGCCGATCGCGGCCACGGCCCAGGCCCTGATCGCGGCGAACCAGACCCGGATCGGGCTGACCAGCCAGCAGGCGCGGTCGTCCTCGCTGGCCCGGCTGCGGTCGTTCGACCGCCGTCACCACGCCGCGGATGCGGCCGTGGAGGTCCAGGTGCGGTTCATCCGGCAGGCCCTCGGCTTGCCAGCACCCAAGACGAGCTGAATTACTGATCCTGAACGGAGTTGCCGTGCGCTCCGTGTTGAGGAGTGTGCAGAAGGGGGCACAGTGACATGGCGATCACACACACTGCCGAACTCAGCCGGGTGCAGCAGCTCGGGCTGCGGGTGGTTGGTGCCGGGCTGCTGATAGCCACCGGGGGCATCCATCTCGACCTGTACCTGACCGGATACAACACGATCCCGACGATCGGCTGGCTGTTCCTGCTCCAGGTGATCACCTGTTTCGCGCTCGGGCTGGCCGTGCTGGCCACCGGCAGCCGGCTGGTCGCGGCCGCGGGCGCGGGCTTCGCCCTGGCCACGCTGGGCGGTTACCTGCTGTCGATATGGGTCGGGCTGTTCGGGTTCAAGGAAGTCCGCACGACCGCGGGCATCGTCGCGGGAATCATCGAGGTCGTGGCGTTCGTGGCCCTGGCCATGCTGGCCGCGCTGCCCGGCGCGGCGCGGCACCGTGCCCAGCAGCCACATAGCCCGCTGCTGGACCGGCTGCAGGACGGCGTCCCGGGCGCGGCCGTCGGGGTGGGCGCGATCGCCGTGGTCGCGCTGCTGCTGCTGGGCATCGCGGTGGCAGGGGCGGGCAGCACGACCGCGCCAGCCGCCACCGCGGGCGGCAACGTGCAGGTGGTCACGATCGGCGGGGCGAGCGTGCTGGCCAACAGCAAGGGCCTGACCCTGTACACGTTCGCCCCGGACCCGGCCAACAAGTCGGTGTGCTACGGCTCGTGCGCCCAGTACTGGCCGCCGGTGAAAGGCCCGCTGACCGCGCCGTCCGGGGTGTCGGGCACGTTCGCCACGATCAAGCGGACCGACGGCACGGTCCAGGCGACGTTCAACGGCCACCCGCTGTACACCTACGTGGGCGACAGCGGCAAGGGCCAGGCCCACGGCAACAACCTGAACCTCAACGGCGGCCTCTGGCACGAGGTCACCACGTCCGGGTGACCCGTCAGCTCGCGCCACCCGCCAGGCCCAGCATGGTGAGCACGACCAGGGTGAGCGTGGTCACGGCCAGCAGGCCGTGGGTGAACACGACGACGGCCGGGAAGTTGCCCTCGGCCGGGATCGCGATGGTGCCATCGGCGGCCGGCATCGGTGGCCCCCGGTAGACCGGGATCCACCGGGCGAACATGGTGAACCCGAGCGCCGCGATCAGCCCCAGCGCGCCGAGCGCGGCCCAGCCCAGGTTGTCCCGGTCAGAGATCAGGTAGCCGGCCCACAGCACCAGGCCGGCGATGGCCAGCAGCAGGTGAGCGAACACTACCGGCGCGGGCAGCCGGCTGGGCGCCGCGCCCGGCCCGGTGACGTCGTTCTCGATCAGCCAGATGGCCGCCATGTACAGGCCGGCCAGAACTGCGGCAATCCAGGTGATCAGGGCCGCAACACCCATGTCCCCCACTTCCCCCGGTACGGCATATATCCGTCTCCGTACGGTACAGGCCCGTGATGGTGCCAGCTATGCGTTCCCTTACCTCCACCTTGACGGCCGGTTCGGCCGGCTGGTTCACCGCCCGGCGCTGGATTCCGGGCGTGCTGGCGTATTCGGTCTGGCGGGCGTCAGCCGGACCAGGACGCGATCGCGTCGAACGCGCGGATCGTGGCGAAGTATTTCCACGCGTCCTGCGGCAGCGGCCAGCTGGACAGCTTCACCGCGACCAGCTGCGCGGGCCGGTTGATGTAGATCATCTGGCCGTGGATACCCAGGCAGAGCAGGACGCTGGAGTCCGGGTAGGGGATCCAGAACTGGTTGCGGTACATGCCGCCGGGCATGCCGTTGTCCACCGGGCAGTCCGCGAACGCGGCCCGCGAGTCCGGGCCGCCGGTCACGATGTCGGCGATCCAGGCCGCCGGGACCACCTGCTCGCCCGCCGGTGAGGTGCCCTCGGCCAGCACCGTCAGCCCGAACCGGGCCAGGTCGCGCAGGGTGGCGCAGATGCCGCCGTCGAACATGCCGGTGCCGACGGCGTTGACCGCGATCACCGCGTCCCGTTCCGCGCCCAGCCGGCTCCACAGCCGCTGGGACATCAGCTCGGGCATCCGGGTGCCGGCCGCGGCCTCGCACACCCAGCCGAGCACGTCCGTCTCGCAGCTGCGGTACTCGAACCGGCCGCCGTGCGGGCGCTGCTGGCGCAGCGTCAGCAGGAAGTCGTACATGGTCGCGGGCACGCCCGGATGCCGCCGCGGCGCCCACCCGATGGCCTGCTCCAGCAGCCGCACCTCGGCCTCGGAGTCCAGGTAGTCCTCGGAGAACGCGATGCCCGAGCGCATGTCCAGCAGGTGCCGGATGGTCGCCCCGGCGTAGCCGGACTCCGCGAGTTCGGGCACGTACGCCGAGACCGGCCGGTCCAGCTGCAGGGTGCCGTCCGCGGCCAGCGCGCCGATCACCATGCCGACCAGGGACTTGCTGACCGACATGAGCAGATGCCGGGTGCCCGGCAGCATGCCGCGCGGGTACTCCTCGGCCAGCAGCGAGCCGCCCCGGGCGACCAGCCATCCATCGGTGTGCGTGGCCGCCATCACCTCGGCCACCGTCGACCCGGTGCCGTCGGGCAGGTTCACGCGCAGGCCCGCGAGCGGCTGCGGTTCGGCGGCGAGCGAGCTGGGCGGGCCGCCGCCCCGGGAGATCGGCGCGGTCGGGAACAGGTCCTCGATGTGCTGGAAGGACCAGGCGAGCTGCGGCGCCGTCTGCCAGTTGTCCAGCGTGACGCCGCTGACGGGCAGGCTCGCGTTCTCGCCGATCACTGCGCCTCTCCGGGAAATCGTGGTCGGCTGCATCGCCGGTCAACCGGGAGTCTAGCGGCCGGGTGGCGGGCCGGTGATTACAGCGGCTTGCTGCCCGGCTGGACGCCGCCGGGCCGTCCCGATGGGGGAACCAGCGGGACACCGGAGTACTGCCCGCGGATCGCGTCGATGAACTGCTTGGCCCGGATGGTCAGGGCCGCGCCGCCGCCGGGCTTACCGCGCTGCAGCCGCCCCTTGGTCACCAGGACGCCGAGGTCAGCGCCCTTCCAGCGGTAGTCGCCAGCCCCGTAGATGCGCAGGAAGAAGGCCTCGGACTCGTTCTGCAGCTGGTGCCAGTCCAGCGCCGCCCGGCGGAAGACCAGGGCCCCGGCGCCGTCCACGGAGTACTGCCCGGTGAGCGCGGCCGCATCCAGCCGCTCCACCACCGGCCGGGTCTCCTTGATGATCATCTGGCTCCAGACGTCGTCCGCGGCCAGCTGCTCCCAGCGCTCGTTGACCTCGCCCAGGTCGAAGCTGAACTCGACGTCCATGAACTCCAGCAGGTGGAACGCGAACAGCGGCATGTCCGCGTAGGCGCCCGCGGTCACGTTGGTGATCGCCGACGCGCCGCTGATCCGGGGGTTCAGCTCACCCAGGTACACCTCGTCCGCGTCCGTGTCGACCAGCACGTCGACCTCGAAGAACCCGCGGTACCCGGCGGCGCCCAGCCGGTCGCCGAGCCGGCGGATCATCGCCGCGGCCTTAGCCCGCAGCGGGCCGGTGATCACCTCGGGGTACATCTCGTTGCCGCACCAGCCGCCCCGGTAGGGGGTGAGCCGGGGGTGCCCGGTGAGCTCGGACATGAACGGGCCGACCACCGTGCCGTGCCTGGTCAGCACGGCCTCCACCGCTACCGGGCGGTGGTTGATCCGCTTCATCACCTTGACCTCGTGGCCGGCGATGTCCGGGTGGTGCCGCTTCCAGTCGGCCTCGGACGAGATGAAGAACGTGGTCTTGCCGGAGTCACCGTACGGGGTCTGGATGACCAGGTCCGAGCCGAGCCCGGCGCGGCCGGCCGCCGTGGCCAGCTCGGCCCAGTCGGTCACCGTGGTCAGCACGTTCGGCACGCTGGCCACGCCGACCTCGTTGCCCAGCCGGGTGGTGACCAGCTTGGAGTCGAGATGGCTGCGCAGCTGCGCGGACGGCAGGATCAGGTCGTAGCCGAGCTCGTCGCAGATGCGTTCGGTCTCCTCGTCGAAGAACACCATCGCGATCTTCGGCCGGGCGGAGGTGGTTCTCCGCTGCTGGATGAACGCGCGCACCTCGGCGTTTTCCAGCAGCCAGTTGTTGATCTCCTCGCCGCTGGAGAACTCGATGTAGGGCTTGTGCCGCGGGGTGAACATGCGCGGGTGCGCGCCGTCCCACCCGTCGTAGTAGGTGATGTAGCTGAAGTTCCGGATCCACCGGTCCAGGCCGAGCAGGTTGAACGGGGTGGCGCCGACGAAGTAGATCGGGACCGTGTTGGTGCGGAAGAAATGCCGCATCTCCGAGATGTTGCGCAGCGGCCGGGCGCCGGGCGACCCGGCTGGCGCGTACGCGGCGTCGGTGCCGACGCTGACCTCGGGGGCGCCGGCGCCACTGTCCTCGACCGCCGCGGACGCTGGCTCGGCCATGGCACCTCCCCGCTGAACTGGCTGACCCTGCCTGCTAGCCTCTCTCGGCCGGGCGGGCAGATCAACGGGGGTGCGGGCCGGGGCTGGCTAAGGTTGGGGCGGGCGGCAACGGCCGGTGGCGGGCGCGCGGTGGCCCGGCGGCGGCCGCCTGGTGGCGCCCGGCCCGCGGACAGGAGATGACCGGTGATCGATCTGGGCCGGGACGGCGACGTCTGGATCCTGCGCATGACGGCCGGGGAGAACCGCTTCACCCAGGACTGGCTGGACGCGGTGCGCGCCGCGCTGGACCAGGTCGAGGCGGCGCCGGGCCGGCCGCGCTGGTTACCACCGGGCAGGGCCGGTTCTACACCAACGGCCTGGACCTGGACTGGCTGGCCGCCCGCGGCGACGCGGCCGCCCGGTTCCTGGCCGGCCTGACCCGGCTGCTCGGCCGGCTGGTCACGTTCCCGGTGCCGACCGTGGCCGCGGTCAACGGGCATGCGTTCGGGGCGGGCGCGGTGCTGGCGGTCGCGCACGATTTCCTGGTCATGCGGGAAGACCGGGGCTACTGGTGCCTGCCCGAGGCCGACCTGGGCCTGCCGCTGACCCCGGCGCTGTTCGCGGTGGTCGCGGCCAAGCTGCCCGCGCGCGGCGGGCAGGAAGCGATCCTCACCGGGCGCCGGTACGGCGGCGCGGCCGCGGCGGCCGCCGGCATCGTGCACCAGGCCGTGCCCGAGGACCAGGTGCTGGCGCGGGCCGTGGAACTGGCGGCCGGCCTGGCGGGCAAGGACCGGCGGACGCTGGCCGAGCACAAGCGGCTGCTGTTCGGCGCGGCCGCCCAGGCCTGCGGGGCGTGACGGGTCAGCCGGTGGGCAGCAGGCTCACCGACTGGTAGACCGGGGTCCCGCCGACCACGGTGGCCAGCACCTGGATGCCGCTGATCTGCTCGGGACCGGTGTCCAGCGGGCTGGCGCTCAGCACGGTGAAGTCCGCGTGCTTGCCGGGTTCCAGCGAGCCGATCTCGGTTTCCTGGCGGGCGGCCAGCGCGGCCTGCGTGGTGTACAAGGCGAGCGCGTCCTGGGCCGCGAGGCGCTCGCCCGGGCCGAGTACCTGGCCGTCGCCGGTGCGCCGCAGCATCGCATCACGGATCCCCAGCAGCGGGTCGGCGGTGATGACCGGGGCGTCGGACGACCCGGCCACGGTGATGCCCGCGCGCCGCCACGACCCGAACGGGTACAGCTGGTCGCGCTGCTCGGGGAACGCGGCGGCGAACCCATCGCCCAGCGTGGACAGGAAGCCCGGCTGGCTGGCGATCACAATCCCGAGTTCGGCGGCGCGCGCGATCAGCGCCGGGTACATGGCGCCGCCATGCTCGATGCGGTGCCGCAGCGGGTTGCCCCGGGGCGGCTGGCCCGGGAGGCCGGCCAGCACCGCAGCGTACGCGTCCAGCACCGCCTCGATGGCCCGGTCACCCTGGGCGTGGATGCACACCTGGAAGCCCTGGGCATCGAAGTCGGTGACCATCTCGGTGAGCTCGTCGCGGCCGAAGAACAGGATTCCGCTGCCATGCGGGGGGACCGGGTAGGTCCCGTGGATGGCCGCGGTGCGGCTGCTCATCCCGCCGTCCGCCCAGATCTTCACCGCCTCGGTGGCCAGCCGGCCGGAGTGCCGGCCGCGCAGCCCCGAGCTGACCAGCCAGTCCACCTGGTCGTGCACGACCAGCCCGTAGATCCGCAGGCTGAGCACACCGCGCTCGTCCGCGGCCGCGAACGCGGAGAAGCTGTCGCGGCGCAGGTCGGCGTCGCAGGCCGCGGTGATGCCGAGGGCGGCAAAGTACTGCCCGGCCATCTCGACCAGCCGGGCGCGCTGCGCGGCGTCCATCCGCGAGAGGTCGCGCCGGAGGTTGCCCTCGAACAGCGCGAACATCGGGCCCTCGTACACCACCCCGTTCAGCCGGCCCTGCGCGTCCCGGCCGAACGCGCCGCCGGGCGGGTCGGGCTGCCCGTCCGCGAACCCGGCTTCGCGCAGCGCCGGGGTGTTGAGCACGCAGGCGTGCAGCGACGTGTGGTACAGCACGGCCGGGCGGTCCGGCACCGCGGCGTCGAGATCCGCGCGGGTCGGGTGCCGCCGCTCGCGCAGCTTGTACTCCACGTACCCGCTGCCGGTCACCCAGGAGCCGTCCGGTGTCCGGGCCGCGGCGTCGCGGAGCCGCGCCTGGATCTCCGGGATGCCGGGCGCCGCTGGCTGGCTGCAGTCGGCGCCCGCCGCCAGGTAGCCGACGTCAGACACGTGGCAGTGCGCGTCGATCAGTCCCGGGACCACGGTGGCCCTGCCCAGCCGGGCGACCTGCGCGCCTGGTGCCGCTGCGGCGCGCACCTGCTCAGCCGGGCCGACCGCGGCGATCCGGCCGTCCCGGACCAGCATGCCCTCGGCCAGCCCGGCCGCCATCGTGACGAAGACGGCATCCTCCAGAACCAGGTCCACCGGCCAGCCCTCCCGGAACGCGAAACTGCCTGAATGCAGTCTGGACTACGTGGCGGGAACCGTCCCTGGGAAGGTCACCGATTCTTCGAGAGAAGTCTCTTGAGAGATAGCTCTCGAAGGGTTAGTATCGAGACATGTCTCTCGACGAACCGGAGCCGCAGCCGAAGCCGCAGCTGCCCGAGTTGCGCAACATCACCGACGCGCGGACCTTGCGGGCGCTCACCCACCCGGTGCGGATCGCGCTGCTGGAGGCGCTGAGCCTGGGCGGGGCGATGACCGCGACCGAGGTGGGGGAGCAGATCAGCGAGTCCCCGACCACCTGCTCGTTCCACCTGCGCCAGCTGGCCAAGTACGGGTTCGTGGAGGAAGCCGGCGGGGGCAAGGGCCGGGCCCGGCCGTGGCGGATGACCACGATCGGCATGCGGGTGGCCGGGGTGCATGACGACCCGGAGTACGAGCTGGCCGCCGGTGCGCTGAGCCGGATGCTGCGGGAGCGGCAGATCAGCCGGTACTGGACCTGGCTGGAGAGCAACGCCCGCTACCCGCGGGAGTGGCGGGACGCCGCGGGCAGCAGCGAGTCCGTCATCTACATGACCGCCGGGGAACTCAAAGAGTTCAACGACGAACTGATGGCCATGCTGCTGCCCAGGTTCCGGGAGCGGCTCACCGACCCGGCGAAACGCCCGGCGGGCGCGGTGCCCGTGGAGTTCCTGCTGTTCTCCTACCCGATCGGCCTGCCCGGCGCGGACAGCGCCGGCCGCGCCGGTGCTTCAGACGGCGCAGACCACCCGGCCGACGCAGGCGACCCGGACGACGCAGACCACTCAGGCTCAGGAAGGTGACCCCGATGCACCCCTACCTGCACGAGCAGATGATGAATGCACGCTGCGACGAACTGCACCGCGTGAGCACCCCGAGCCGCGGCACCGTGGCCCGGGCCGGGCACCGCCGGCCGCCGCTGCGCCACGACGTCGGCTGGCTGCTGGTGCACGTCGGGCTGCGGCTGGCCCTCGGCCCGGGACAGCACGACCCGGCCGCGCGCCGGGCCGGCGCGGCTCAGCCTGGGTAGTCAGGCAGGTCCTGGCCGGCCCCGTCGTCGGCCGCGGCCGCCCCGGCCGGCCGCCTGACCTCCCCGGCGGCCGCGGTGGCCGGCTCCTGCTGCACCCCGCCCCGCAGGCCGGCCAAGGCCACGACGGCGGCCACGGCCATGATCGCGGCCATCACGTACAGCACGGTCTGGATCGACTGGGCGAAGTCGACCCGGAAGAAGTGCGGGATCGACGCGACGCTCCCGCTGCCCGCGTGGGACTGCGACAGGCTGGCCGCCTCCGCCGCCGCCCGGCCGCTGGGCAGGCCCCGGGCGACCAGCGACGAGGTGACGTGGTTACGCACCTGGGTGACCAGGATCGTGCCGAGGATGGCCAGCCCCAGGCTGGCCGCGTAGTTCCGCACCGTCTGGGTGATGCCGGTGGCCTCCCCGTAGGACAGCCGGCTGGCCCGGTTCACCGCGTCCGTGCTGGCCTGGCCGAGCATGAACCCCATGCCCGCCCCGGCCAGGATGATGTACCACTGCTGGGCGCTGAAGCTGAGCCCGGTCACGTTCCGGGCCCACAGCCAGAACCCGACGGCGCCCAGCGCACAGCCGAGCACGACCGGGCGCTTGGCCCCGATGCGGTCCAGCATCCGCCCGCCGATCTGCGCGGCGATGACGAAGCCGATGAAGAAGAACAGCAGGATGATGCCGGCCTGGGACGCCGTCTTGCCCAGCGAGATCTGGGCGTACTCGCTGGCGAAGAAGAACACCGGGATGAACACCAGGTTGGTCACACCGAGCACGATGGTCTCGACCCGGAACGGCCGGATCCGGAAGATGCTCATCTGCATCAGCGGCTCGTCGGTGCGCATCTCGACGAAGTAGAACACGACCAGCAGCGCCAGCCCGGCGATGATGCACAGCTCGATGGCCGGGTTGTGCCAGCCCCAGATGTTCGACTGCTGGAAGCCGAACACGCTCAGCCCCACGCCCCCGGCGATCAGGACCAGCCCGCGGTAGTCGACCCGGGCCGGCTGGTGGTCGGTGACCGGCCGGGAGATGACGATCAGGGCCAGGGCGACCAGGGCGACCGGGATGTTCACCCAGAAGATCGCCCGCCACGTCCACTGGGTGAGGTAGCCGCCCAGGATCGGGCCGATCGCGGTCAGGCCGCCGGCGATGCCGAAGAACAGCGCCAGGGCCTTGCCGCGCTCGCGCAGCGGGAAGGTCTGCACCACGATGGCCAGCGCCGCCGGGAACATGATCGCCCCGCCCACGCCCTGGACGGCGCGGAACAGCACGATCCACGCCTCGGCCAGGCTGCCCTTGGGCGTCAGCCCGCACAGCGCCGAGGCGGCGGCGAACACGATGACGCCGAGCGTCACCATCTTCCGGTGCCCGACCGTGTCGGCCAGCCGGCCGCCGAACGCGAACAGCGCGGCCAGCGACAGCAGGTAGGCGTTCACCGCCCACTGCACTCCGGTGCTGGTCAGGCCCAGTTCGCGCTGGATCTGGGGCACCGCGATGGACACGATCGTCTGGTCGATGAAGGTCATCGAGACGGCGAAGATCATCGCCGCCAGGATCAGGTTCCGCGACCGCCCACCAGTAGCGCCGCTCACTGTCATTTCCCCCAAAGGTCCGCGCCGCCGGGAAAACCAGCGCCACCGTAACAGGCCCGCCACGCCAGTCCTACCCCCGGATGCCCGGCACGAAGAGGGCCCACTGGGCGTGAACCGGGCGGAAGCGGCCGGGTGCGCAATGATGGTCCGGTGGGGATGCGGTGCCCGATTCTGGTCGGCCGCGATGCCGAGCTCAGCGCGCTCCGGGCGCACCTGGCCGGTGCGCTCGCCGGGCGCGGTGGTTTCGTGCTGGTCCGCGGCGAGGCCGGGCTGGGCAAGTCGCGGCTGTGCCGGGAGCTCATCGACGGCGTCCGGGGGCAGGGCATCCTGGTCACCGTCGGGCGCGCGGTCCCGTCCGGGGCCAGTGCGCCGTACCGGCCGCTGGCCGAGGCGGTGCTGCGCGCCGTGCGGGCCCGCGGGGTGCCGGCCGGCGAGCCGGACCTCGCACCGTGGCTGCCGGCCATCGAGACGATGGTGCCGCTGCCCGGCCTGGACCAGGCCGGCCACCGGCCGCCCGGCGAGTCACCCGCGGTGCGCGGGGAGGCCATGCTCAGCCTGCTCCGCTGGCTGGGCGCTGGCCGCGGGCTGCTCGTGGTGCTGGAAGACCTGCACTGGGCCGATCCCGACACCCTGGACGTGGTCGAGTACCTGGCCGACAACCTCGGCGACGAGGCCGTGTGCTGCGTCGGCACGCTGCGCGGCGGGCCGCCGTCGCCCGCCAGCGACCTGGCCGGCGCTCGGCGCCCGCGGCAGCGCGCCCGTGATCGACCTGGCCGCGCTCAGCGACCCGGCGGTGGACGCTATCGTCCAGGCGACCGCCCCGGGCACCGCACCCGGCGACCTGGCCCGGATCCGGCGCTCCGCCGAAGGCGTGCCGTTCCTGGTCGAAGAGCTTCTCGGCGCGCCCGGGGTACCGCGCTCGTTCGCCGAGACGGTCCACGCCCGGGTCGGGCTGCTCGCCCCCGTACAGGTCGACGTGCTCGTCACCGCCGCGCTGCTCGGCCGCGGCATCGACTGGCCGCTGCTGGAAGCGTCGGCCGGCCAGCCGGCCGACGCCGTCGCCCGCGCTGTCGAGCTGGGCATCCAGCATGGGCTGCTGGTCAACGAGGCCGGTGACGTCCGCTTCCGGCATGCGCTTACCCGTGATGCGCTGCTGGGCAGCGTGCTGCCGCCGCGGCGGGCCGGGCTCGCGGCCCGGGCGCTGGCCGCCGTCGAGGCGGCTCACCCGGGCCTGCCGGGGCCGTGGGCGGGAGCCGCGGCGCAGCTCGCAATCCAGGCCGGCGCGGGTGCCCGCGCTGGTGAGCTGCTGGCTGTTGCCGGGGCCCGGGCACTGGAGCAGGGTGCGCTGTCCACCGCGGCCGACACCCTGGACCGGGCGGCTGGCCTGCTGCCCGATGGGCCGGCCCGGGCCGCCGCGCGGGCCCGGCGGGTGCAGGTGCTGGCGCTGGCCGGGCGGGTCGACGAGGCGATGGCCGCGGGCGCGGCCGCGATCGGCGAGCTCACCGCGCTGGACGAGCCGGGACGGGTCGCCGATGTGCATCTGCACCTGGCGCAGGCCGCGATCGAGGCCGCGCGGTGGCCGGTGGCGGCCAGCCACGTCGCCCAGGCCCGGACCCTGCTGGAAGCGGCTGACGTGCCGGGCGGGCGGGCCCGCGCGGCGGTCCTGGAGGCCGAGGCCCGGTTCGGGACCGACGACATCGCGGGCGCGACCGGGCTGGCCGAAGGAGTTCTGGCCGACCCGGATGCGACGCCCGAAGCCCAATGTCACGCCTGCGAGCTGCTCGGCCGCGGCTTGCGGCTGGCCGACCTGGCCCGGGCCCGGGCCGCCTTCGAGCGTGGCCTGGCCATCGCCGACCAGGCCGGGCTGGGCGTCTGGCGGCTGCGCGCGCTGCACGAGCTGGCCACTATCGAGCTGCTCGACGAGGCCGGCACCGGCCGCCTGATCACGGCCCGGGGCAGCGCGGAGGCGCTCGGCGCGCTGAGCACCGTGGCCATGCTCGACATTCAGCTGGCCGCGGTCTCGCACTTGCGCTTCGAACTCGATGACGGGGCACGGTACGCGCAGGACGCGCTGGCCCTCAGCGAGCGGCTCGGGCTGGACCGGCTCCGCGCGATGGCGCTGTGGTTCGTGGCCGAGAATCACGCGCTGCGCCGCGACCGCGCGGCGTCGGAGCGGCTGATCGCACGGGCCCAGGCGGTCGCGCCGGGCGACCCGGAGATCGACGGCATGGCCTGGGCCGGGGCCCGCGCGGTGACCGCACTGCTCAGCGACGACCAGGCCGCGGCGCTGGACGCCCTGGACCGGGGGATGGCCATCCTGCCCCGGCGGCCGCAGGCGCCTGGGCATTACCGGGCCATGTGGCCGCTGCTGCTGGCCGCCGCGGGTGACCCGCGGGCCGCGGCCGCCCTGGCCGAGGCCCGGGATCTCGGCATCCAGGTGAACCGCATCAACCACGGCCTGCTCGGCGTGGCCGAGGCCATCCCGCTCGGCCGGCGCGACGGCCCGGCGGCCGCCGCGCTGGTCACCGCGGCCCGGGCCGACCTGGCCCGCTATCCGGTCTGGGGCGAGCTGGCCCTGCTGTTCGCGGCCGAAGCGGGCCGCCGCGACGGCTGGGGGGAACCCAGCGGCTGGCTGGCCGCCGCCGCCAGCGGGTTCGCCCGGTACGGGCTGGACGAGCTGGCCGCGCGGTGCGCGGCAGCGCCGCCGACCCAGCGGTGGGCGCGTCTCGGTGTCACTCCCCGGGAAGCGGAAATACTCGGCCTCGTCGCCGACGGCCTGGCCAACAAGGAGATCGCGGCCCGGCTGTCGCTGTCGGTCCGCACCGTGGAAAAGCACGTGGAGAGCCTGCTGCGGAAGACCGGCTGCCCGTCGCGGACCCGGCTGGCCGCGCTGGTACGTAGCTGACCGGCCCGCTACGTAGCCACGAACGCCGCAGGTTACGTGGCATCACCGATGTGCCCGCCGGCCCGGCCACCTCATGATCACCTCATCGACCACCTAGCAAGGAGGCAGGTCATGGGGACAGCAGAAGTACAAGGTGCGCTGTGGGGCGCGGCCGCCCGGGACTGGTCGGAGCTGAACGAGCCGAACTGTGCCGTGCTCTACGAGACGGTGTTCGACGCGATCGGGCTGGGCGCGGCCACCGAGCTGCTCGACGCGGGCTGCGGCGCGGGACTCGCGCTGCAGATCGCGGCCAAGCGCGGAGCCACGGTAGCTGGCTTCGACGCGTCGGCCGCGCTGCTGGCCATCGCCGCGGAGCGGGTGCCCGGCGCCGACCTGCGCCAGGGCGACCTCGAATCGCTGCCCTACCCGGACGCCGCGTTCAGCGCCGTGACGTCATTCAACGGCGTGCAGTACGCGGGCGACCCGGTGGCGGCGCTGCGTGAGCTCAAGCGGGTGGCCCGGCCGGGCAGCCCGGTCGCCGTGCTGTCCTGGGGTGACCCGGACCGCTGCGAGACCCGCACGATCCTGGCCGCGATCGGCGGGCTGCTGCCACCGCCACCGCCCGGCGCGGGCGGCCCGTTCGCTCTCGCCGCCCCGGGCCAGCTGGAAGAGCTGCTCGCGGCGGCAGGCCTGACCGCCGTCGGCCACGGCGAGGTGGCGCAGCAATTCGCGTTCCCTGACCTCGACACGGCGGTGCGCGCCCAGCTGACCAGCGGGCCGGCCCGGATGGCCATCGAGCACGCGGGCGCCGACGCCACGGCGGCCGCGATCACCGCGGCCTACGCGGGCAACCGGCAGCCCGGCGGCGGATACGTGCAGCACAACGTATTCCGCTACGTGATCGGGACGGGCTGAGCCATGAGCGGCGTGCTCATCGTCACCTGGCTCGGCGGCGGCGCCAGCCAGCCCGCGATCGGGCTGGGCCGCGAGCTGGCCGCGCGCGGCCACCAGGTCCGCATTCTGGCCCCGGCCCGGTACGCGGCGCGGATCGCGGCCGCCGGGTGCGAGCACGCCGCCCATCCAGCGCACGCCGAGTTCCAGGCCAGCCACGGCCGGGCCATGGAAGACCAGCCCGGCTTCACCACCGCTACCTTCTTCGGGCCGTGGCTGGCCGACGCGGTGACCGGGCAGATCCGGGCCCGGCGGCCCGACGTGGTGATCATCGACTACCTGCTGCGGTCCGCCCTGTGTGCGGCCGAAGCCGAGGGCGTGCCGCGGGTCATTCTGATGCACATGGCCTACCAGTTCCACGCCGGGCTGAGCGGCGATCCGGACGCGCCGTGGGGCTGGCGATGGCAGTACCGGCAGGTCAACCAGGGCCGCGCGGCCGCTGGCCTGCCGCTGCTGCCGGCCGGCCCAGAGCCGCTCAGCGTCGCGCTGGCCCGCCGGGCCGACCGCACGCTGGTCACGGCGCCCCCGGCGTTCGACGGCTGGCCGGACCCGCCACCGGGGGTGGTGCACGTGGGGCCGATCGCCGAGGAAACGGCGCCACCGCCCTGGGTCCCGCCGTGGCCCGGCGGGGACGGCCGCCCGCTGATCGTGGTCACCCTGGGCACCACCTACATGCACCAGGAGGATCTGCTCCGCCGGATCCTCGGCGCGCTCGCCGGGCTCAGCGCCCGGGTGCTGGTGCTGACCGGGCTGGAGCTCGACCCGGCCGAAGTGCCCGGCGGGCCCGGGGTGTGCGTCGCGGCGTACGTCCCGCACGCCGCGGTGCTGCCGCAGGCCGCGGTCGTGATCAGCCACGCGGGCCTGGGATCACTTCTCGAAGCTTTCCGGGCCGGGGTGCCCAGTGTGTGCCTCCCGCTCGGCCGTGATCAGGCTGGGAACGCGGCCGCCGCCGCCGGGCAGGGCGCCGCCATCGCGCTGCCGTCCAGCGCGCCGGCCAGCCAGATCCGGGCGGCCATCACCCGCGCGCTGCACTCGCCAGCGCTGCGCACCGGCGCCGCCCGGATGGCCAGCGCGCTCGCCGCCTGCGGTGGCGCCGCGGCCGCCGCTGATCAGGTCGAGCAGATCATGTGGCCCGCGGATCGGCCTGGGATGCAGGGTGCGGCCAGCATGCCCCTGGCTGGTGCGGCCAGCTTCCGGCCCACAGTGTGGCCCTAGCACCCTTGTGAGCAGCCCGGACAGGCCGTCTACTAGGACCAGGTACCGCGGGAGGGCTCGGCGGCGGGACATGGGGGGTTACAGGCGTGCAGATCGTGTTGACCTGGCTGCGCCTGGACGGCCGGCGGCGCTGGCGCTCGCTGGTCGTGCTGGCCCTGCTGGTCGGCCTGGCCACGGCCACGGTGCTGACCGCGGTGGCCGGGGCCCGGCGCGGGCAGACCGCGTTCGACCGGCTGTGGGCCCGGACCCTGCCCGCCACCGCGACCGTGCTGCCCAACCAGCCTGGCTTCGACTGGGCCAAGGTCCGGGCGCTGCCCGAGGTCACCGCGCTCACCACGTTCGCGGTCAGCTATGCCTTCTCACTGGACTGCTGCCCGCCGGAGCAAGGCGCGTTCCCGCCCGCCGACAGCCAGTTCGGCCGGACCATCGAGCGGGCCGTCATGCTGGACGGGCGGCTGTGGGATCCCCGCCGGGCGGACGAGGTCATCGTCACCCCGAAATTCCTCGCCACCTACGGCAAGCACGTCGGCGACGTGCTGACCGTGCACCTGGCCAGCGTGCGGCAGGCTAACACCGGGTACGACGGCACCGACGGGCCGCCGCGCGGCCCCGCCCTGCGGGTGCGCATCGTCGGGGTGGGCCGCACGCCGTGGGGACTGGACGCGGACTCACCCGGCCAGCCCGGCGGCGTGCTCCCGTCCCCGGGGCTGCTCACCCACTACCGGGCCAACATCCTCGGCACGGCCGGCCTGGCCTACATCAACGCGCTGGTCCGGCTCAAGGGGGGCGCGGCCGCGCTGCCCGCCTTCCGCGCCGACCTGGCCCGGGTGACCAACCGCCATGACATCGACGTGTGGGACAACCAGGCCAATATCGGCGTCCCGTCCCGGCGGATCACCGGGTACGAGGCGGCCTGCCTGCTGGCCTTCGGGGCCGCCGCGCTGGTGGCCGCGTTCTTCCTGGTCGGCCAGTCGGTGGCCCGGTACGCCTCGGCCACGGTGGCCGACCTCCAGGTGCTGCAGGCAGTGGGGATGACCCAGCGGCAGGCCGTCGCGTCGGCCGCGGCCGCGCCTTTCCTGGCCGCCATCGCGGGGGCGACGGCCGGGGTGGGCGGGGCCATCGTGGCCTCCCGGTGGATGCCGATCGGCGTGGCCGCCTTCATGGAGCCGCACCCGGGCGTGCACGCCGACTGGCTGGTGCTCGGCCTCGGCTGGGTCATCGCCCCGCTGCTCGTGCTGGCCGGGGCCGGACTGGCGGCGGCGGCCACGCTCACCGCTGGCCGCCGCCATACGCCGCAACGCCGGTCCGCCATCGCGGTCGCGGCCCGGGCGGCCGGCTTCCCCGTGCCGATGGTGATCGGCGTCCGGTTCGCACTGGAACCCGGGCGGGGCCGGACGGCCGTGCCGGTGCGGCCCGCCCTGCTCGGCGCGGTGGCTGGGGTGCTTGGCGTGCTGGCCGCGTTCACGTTCTCGGCCGGGGTGTCCGACGCCGCCGCCCACCCGGCCCGGTTCGGGCAGACCTGGCAGCTGGACACGTTCTTCGGTGCGGACGGGCACGACTTCGGGCCAGCCAGCCCGGTGCTGCGGGCGGCCGCCGCCGACCACGACGTGACCGGCGTGGACGACGCCAGGATCGGGGGCGCCCAGTCCGGCCAGGTCTCGGTGGAGAGCTTCAGCTACACCCCGGTCGCGGGCAAGCGGGTGCCGCCCGTGCTGACCAGCGGGCGGATGCCGGCCGCGGCCGGCGAGATCGCGCTGGCCCCGACCACCGCCCAGCAACTGCACGCCGCGCCGGGCTCGGTGATCCACCTCACCGGCGGCGGTACCGCCGCGCGTCCCGAGCGGGTGACCGGCATCGCGTTCGTGCCGGCCGGGCCGCACAACGGCTACGCCGACGGTGCCTGGCTCACCACCGCCGGGTTCGACCGGCTGTTCCACGGCGCGAAGTACTCGTTCAAGTTCCACGCCGCACTGGTGACCGTGCGGCCGGGCGCCGACGTGGCCGCGGTGGCTAACCGGCTGAACGCGGCGGCCAAGGCGATCAAGGGCGGCGGCGCGTTCATGTTCACCCCGCCGGAGCCGATGGAGGAGGTCCAGCAGATCCGCGACCTCCAGTTGCTGCCGCTGGCGCTGAGCGTGTTCCTGGCCCTGCTGGCGGTGGGGGCGGTCGGGCATGCGCTGTCCATCGCGGTCCAGCACCGCCGCCAGGACCTGGCCGTGCTGCGCGCGCTCGGCATGACCCGGCCGCAGACCAGGCTGATCGTGGCCACGCACGCCAGCGTGCTCGCGCTGATCGGGCTGGCGTTCGGGGTGCCGCTCGGGCTCGCCCTGGGCCGCGCCGTGTGGCAGCAGGTGGCCGGGTTCACGCCACTGGCCTACCAGCCGCCGCTGGCGGTGTGGGCGCTGCTGCTCATCGCGCCGGTCAGCCTGCTGGCCGCGAACGCGCTGGCCGCCTGGCCGGGCCGCCGCGCCGCGCGGCTGCGCTCCGGGGGAGTGCTGCGCACCGAATGACGGTGCCGCCATGACGCCGGGCCATATCAGGCTGTGCCGTCCGGGCCGAGCAGGCCGGTGAGCACCCGGGCCAGGATGCCGGGGTAGGGGTCGGCGGCTTCCGCCGGGCGGGCCGGGCCGGCCCGGCCGCCCCGAGCAGCTGAGCCAGCCGCGGGTGGTCCCCGGCGGCCAGGACATGCTGCAGGTAGGCCTGGTTGCGCTGCTGCGCCGCGGACCCGCCGGCCAGCTCGTGCTGGACGAACACCGCGGTGATCGTGTTGAGCATGGCGAACGCTTCGAGCTTGGCCGCCAGCGGGGCGGGGTGGCCGGCCAGCACGCTCAGCACATGCTCGAGCAGGGCGATGCCGTGCGGGCCGAGTGCGGGCCGGGTGATGACCAGGGCGGGCAGCCACGGATGCCGGCGCATGATGGCGCGGGCCTGCTGGCCAACGGCGGTGAGGTCAGCCAGCCAGTCACCGGACGGCGCGGGCAGCGCGTACCCGGCCCCGGTGGCGTCGGTCATCAGGTCGAGCAGGTCCTCGCGGGTGTCCAGGTAGCGGTACAGGGACGCGGCGCCGGTGCCGAGGTCGGCGGCCACCCGGCGCATGGACACCGCGGCCAGGCCGTCGCGGTCGGCGATGGCCACCGCGGCCGCGGTGATCTCCGCCCGGGTGTGCTGCGGCGGGCGGCCCGCCGTGCGGCGCGCGGCGGGCGCAGCCAGATGCTGCCGCCGGTCATCCAGCCTCCCAGCCTCATTTGCGAACGACGTTCCTGAACGCTAGCCTAGTTTGCGAACAGCGTTTGCGAATAACGGAGGACCCGATGCCTGGTGCCACGCGCTACGCCCGCAACGGCGACGTCAGCATCGCCTACGAAGATCTCGGCGGGGCCGGGGGCGACCCGCTGCTGCTGGTGATGGGGCTCGGTGTGTCCCGGTTCTGGTGGCCGGACGGGCTGGTGGCCGAGCTGGCCGGGCGCGGGTTCCACGTGGTCGCCTACGACCAGCGGGACGCGGGCGAATCCACCCACCTGCCGGACACCGGATCGGGCCACCCGGTCACGGCCGTGCTGCGGCGGCGCCCGGCCGCGTACACGGCCGAGGACATGACCGACGACGCGGCCGCGGTGCTGGACGGGCTCGGCTGGGATTCCGCGCACCTGTTCGGCCACTCCATGGGCGGCCAGCTGGCCCAGCGGATGGGCCTGCGCCACCCGGGCCGGGTGCGCAGCATCACCTCGTCGGCCTCACTGCCCAGCGACGTCAGCGGCCTGGCCGCCGCGCGCTACGTGCACCTCGGGCTGGTCGCCCGGTTCGCCCGGATGAAGTTCCCGGAAGGACGCGACGGCGACATCGCGCTCGGCCTGGCCCTGGCCCGCGCGGTGGCCTCGCCCGGCTACCCGTTCGACGAGGCGGAAGCGCGCCGCCGGATCGAGCGGGACGTGGTCAGCGGGGTCCGGGACACCCAGGCGCAGAGCCGGCAGGCCGGGGCGAAGTGGCACGGCGGCCGGCTGGCCCAGCTCCGGGTGCCCACGCTGGTGCTGCACGGCGACCGCGACCCGCTGCTGCGCCCGTCCGCTGGCCGGCGCACGGCCGCGGCCATCCCCGGGGCCCGGCTGGTCATCCTGCCCGGGGTCGGGCACGACCTGCCCGCCGCGGTGCAGCCCCGGGTGGCGGAGGAGGTCCGGGCCCTGGCCGGCCGCGCCGCCGCGGCGGGACCGGGCGGGCCAGCCGCCGCTGGCCGGCAGCACCCCGAGGCGGCCGCCGGCCAGGGCGGGTGAGCTGGCCGGGAGGTTCTCGTTAAGCCGGATGGGTCCCGGCACTGTGGTCCCGGGGCAGCAACTGGACCAGGACCGCGGTGAGCAGGGTCAGCCCGGCCAGCAGGCACAGGCTGACCCGGAACGCGTGCGGGAAGGCGCCGGCCGCCAGCGCGCGATAGAACACCACGCCGACCACGGCCACCCCGAGCGCCCCGCCGACCTGCTGGGCGGTGGACAGCACCCCGGACGCGGCCCCCACATGCCGCGGGTCCACATCCCGCAACACGGCCGAGGACAGCGGGACCAGCACCATCCCGATGCCGAACCCGGTCACCGCCAGCCCGGGCAGCAGCCCGGCCGAGGATGAGCCGGCCGCGGCCCAGGCCAGCAGCAGGCAGCCAGCCGCGACGACCAGCGCGCCCAGCGACAGGATCTGCCGCCCGAGCCAGCTGACCAGGGCGGCCGAGCCGAGCATCGCGGCGAAGAAGCCCACCCCGACCGCGGTGAACACGATGCCGGACAGCAGCGCGCTCAGCTGGCGGCCCTGCTGCAGGTACAGCGCGAGCACGAAGAAGAACGACGGCGGCACCAGCGCGAAGGTCAGCGCGGCCAGCGAGCCGAGGCCGAACGTCCGGCTGCGCAGCAGGCCGAAGTCGACCAGCGGGGCCCGGCCCGCCGACCGGCGGCGCACCTGATGGACGGCGAACGCAGCCAGCAGCAGCGGCGCGGCGGCCAGGGTCAGCCAGGTCCACAGCGGCCAGCCGTACTGCTGGCCCTCGACCAGCGGCAGGATGATCGCGGCCAGGCCGAGCGTGACCAGCGCGGTGCCCGCCAGGTCGAGGCGGGCCTGCTGGCCGCGGGACTCGGGGATGGCCCGGCCGGCCAGCAGCAGCCCGAGCACGCCGACCGGCACATTCAGCAGGAAGATGCTGCGCCAGCCGGAGCCCCCGATGTCCGCCTGGATCAGCGCCCCGCCGAGCAGCTGCCCGAGGACGCCGGCGATACCCATGGCCAGCCCGTAGGCGGCGAACGCCCGGCCGCGCCGGGCCCCCGTGTAGACCGTGCTCAGGATGGCCAGCACCTGCGGGGTCAGCAGTGCGCCGGCCGCGCCCTGCAGCACCCGCGCGGTCACCAGGATCCCGGCGCTGGGCGCCAGCCCGCAGGCGGCGGAGGTCAGCGTGAACAGGGCCAGCCCGGTAATGAACAGCCGGCGCCGGCCGTACAGGTCGCCGAGCCGCCCGCCGCTGATCATGCCGACGGCGAAGGTGAGCCCGTAGCCGGCCACCACCAGCTGCACGGTGGCCCGGCCCGCGCCGAGCTCGGCCTGGATGGACGGCAGCGCGACGTTGACGATGAAGAAGTCGAGGAAGGTCATGAACGTGCCGGTGAGGACCACCAGCAGCGGTCCCCAGCCGGGGGGCGCGGATTCCTCGCGGCCGGCCAGCGGACGGCTGGTCAGCGTGGTCATGGCAGCTCCTTTGCGGTTCGGGGGCCGGGGTCAGCCCGGGACTTTGTCGAGGAAACCGAGGACGGTGGTGAGCTGGCCGGCCTCGTTGGTGACGGCCACGTCGAAGCCGACGACCAGCGGCTCGGCCCCGGCCGGGCCCAGCCCCCAGCTGAACCGGGCCTGCCGGTGGTGCGCGTCGACCGGGCCGGCCAGGGTGAACACGAAGCCGGGGAACTGGGCCTGCGCGGCGGCGATGACACCGTCGATCGCGTCGCGGCCGTGCGCCTCGGCCAGCGGGTCGATGTAGCTGGCGTCGGCCGCCCACGCGTCGTCGATCAGCTTGCGGCGCGCGCCCGGGTCGGTCTCGTTCCAGCAGTCCAGGTAGCGGGCGATGGCGTCGTTCATCGGAGTGCCTTTCGGTGGGTTGTGGTCGGGTCGGCCCCATCGTGCGGGCCGCCGCGGGCGGCTGTCGATTACCCGGCAGGTAATGCCTGGCCTTGACCTGGGAGGTAATCGCGCCGCCGCGAAATGGCCGCTACCGTCGCGAATATGTCGACCATGACGTTGCGTGTCCCGGAAACCCGGCCCGTCGGCCAGCTGCTCCGCGAGTGGCGTGAGCGGCGCCGGATCAGCCAGCTCGACCTGGCCATTCAGGCGGACGTGTCCGCGCGTCACCTCAGCTTCGTGGAGACCGGCCGGTCCCGGCCGACGCCCGCGATGATCCTGCGGCTCACCGAGCAGCTCGGCGTGCCGCTGCGGGAGCGCAACACGCTGCTGCTGGCCGGCGGGTACGCGCCCGCCTACCCCGAGCACGGGCTGGACGAACCCGAGCTGCGCAGTGTCCGGGCCGCGCTGCGCCAGGTGCTGGCCGGGCACGAGCCGTACCCGGCGGTGCTGGTGGACCGGTGGTGGACCCTGCTGGACAGCAATCCGGCGCTGGCCGTGCTGGTCGACGGGGTCGCGCCGGAACTGCTCGAACCACCGGTGAACGTGCTCCGGGTGGCCCTGCACCCGGACGGGATGGCACCCCGGATCGGGAACCTGGCCGAGTGGCGCGGGCACCTGCTGACTCAGCTGCGGCACCGGGCGCAGGCCCTGGGGGACCAGCGGCTGCGCGACCTGCGTGCGGAACTGCTCGGCTACCCGGGCGGGGCCGAGGTGACGCCGCCGGACGGCGTCGTGCTGCCGCTGCGCTACCGGCGCGGCGACCAGGAACTGTCCCTGTTCAGCATTAGCGCGGTGGTCGGCACGGCCACCGACGTGACCGTGCAGGAGCTGGCCATCGAGGCGTTCTACCCGGCGGACGCGGCCACGGCCGCGGCGCTGCGCGCCCGGGCATAGCCAGTACATGCCCCGGAGTCCAGTTCGCTGGGGCTGATGTGGCCGGCGGCGGTTCAGCGGCGTCGTAGACGGATCGTTACCAGGCGGCCCGGTCCGGCCCAGCCTGGGCCGGACCCGCCGCAGATTGGCCGGCCTGTCGGCGAGTCGAATCTATTTTCGCAATACTGTCCAGATGAGGTCGGATCCAGTGCCTGTGCTGCCCATCAGCGCTGATCCGAGAGGCTGGTCCCGCCCGGCCCGCACCACCAGGGCGCACGCGCTGTACACCGACGGCAGCTGGCGGACCTGCCACATCCTGGGCTGGCTGGGCAGTGGCCGCCGGTGGTTCGTGCACATCCGCTGGCCGGACGGGCAGACCGACTGGCGCCGCTACGACCCCCGGTACCTGCACCCCGCCTGACCGCGGCCCCGCCCGGCGTCAGCGCCCGGCCCGCTGGCAGATGGCCAGGTCAACATGCTGCGCTCCGCGTCCGGCCGGGTTTACCTCGCGTTCTGCCCGGACGTGGAGCGGGAGGAGGTGCTGGCCCGGCTGCGCGGGCGCGACGTGCCCGGCCACGAGCTCGCCTACGACCCGGCGGCGGTGCGGCGTATCGTGGCGGCCACCCGGCGGCGCGGGTACAGCGTGCGGGCCGCCGACTTCGGCAGTGACTACGCTAAGACCCGGGCCGAGGCCGACGACGGGCGCAACTCGATCGCCATGCCGATCCAGGTGCACGATCAGGTGCTCGGGTGCGTGAACCTGACCTGGCGGATGAGTGTGCTCACCATCCAGCAGGTGACCAGCCGTCACCTGGCCGAACTGCGGGCGGCGGTGCAGGCCATCGGGAAGCGGGCGGCCACGGTCGGCGTGGGCGTGCCGGCCCGGTGGGAACAGCCAGCGCGGAATTGAGGTGTGGTGCGAGCCATCAGCTATAAAGTCACCGGCGGATCGGGCGTGCTGGTACTGGCCGACCGGCCGGTACCGGAGCCGGGTGACGGCGAGGTCCGGGTCAAAGTCGCGGTCTCCGGGGTGAACCCGACCGACTGGAAGGCCCGGGCCGGCCGGGCCGCCGGGCAGCCGGCCCCGTTCCCCGAGGTGGTGCCGAACCAGGACGGCAGCGGGGTGATCGACGCGGTCGGGCCCGGGGTCGACCCAGCCCGGCTCGGCCAGCGCGTGTGGCTGTGGGAAGCCGCCTGGCAGCGGGCGGACGGCACCGCGCAGGAGTACCTGACGCTGCCCGCCCGGCAGGCGGTCCCGCTGCCGCCGGAGGTGTCCTTCGACGTCGGTGCCAGCCTGGGCATCCCGGCGCTGACCGCGCACCGCTGCCTCACCGTGCACGATGGCAGCCCGGCCCGGCTCGGCCCGGGCACGCTGGCTGGCTGCACAGTGCTGGTGGCCGGCGGCGCTGGCGCGGTCGGCCACGCCGCCATCCAGCTGGCCAAGTGGTCCGGGGCCACCGTGCTGAGCACGGTCAGCGGCCCGGCCAAGGCCGCGCTGGCCCGGGCCGCAGGCGCCGACCACACAATCAACTACCGGGAGCCGGACGCCGCCGGGCAGATCCGCGCGGCCGCCCCGGACGGCGCCGACATCATCGTCGAGGTGGCCCCGCACCTGAACGCCGGCCTCGACGGCAGCGTCCTGGCCCGCGACGCGACCGTGGCCATGTACGCCAACGATGGGGCCCGCGACCTCACGGTGCCCGCCTGGGAGCTGATGCGCATCAACGCCCGCTACCAGTTCGTGCTGGTCTACACGGTTCCCGCGGCGGCCAAGGACCAGGCCGTCGCCGACGTCACGGCGGCCGCCGCGGCCGGTGCGCTGCCGGTGGGCGAGGCGGCCGGCCTGCCGCTGACCCGGTTCCCGCTGGCGCAGGCAGCGGCCGCCCACGACGCCGTCGAGCACGGCACGGTCGGCAAGGTGCTCATCGACGTCAGCTGACGGCCCAGCACGGACCAAACCCACCCAGACCAGGGACATTCACGACCGGCTGCACCAACCACAACGCTCGCTTCTGCTTGATATGGAGGTGATCGTGAGGCGCCAAGGCCAAGAGCGCTGCGCCTCGATCACCTACATGATCAGGCATTATGTGGCCCGAAGGGCGCAGGTGACCGAAGGTCAACCCACATAATGCCGCAGATCGGACGTGGGTCTGGTCCGGGTGTTCAGGCCTCAGCGTCATCACCGACTAGAGGTATCTGTAAGCTGCTTGAACTGGGTACACGTCGCTGGGTGGTTGATCATTCACGTCGCGTGGTATGCTGGCAGCGCATGACGGAACGGGCCGAACGGCCAGCGCGGCCAGCAGCCCGGCAGTCCATAGGGTGTAAGTCCCAAATCGCGGCGAATGCGCGCCCGCCCGCTCCGTTGTGTAGGTATGCCTCACCCTCGGTAACGGGGGCTCTTTGCTTTTCGGCGCTCATTCAGCCTGAATCTTCGTGATCACCGCTGGATGCGATCTGCTGGGCCCGCTCGACCATCAGCGCGGTGTCACTGTCCCGCTGGCAGAGCCCGGGCCTCGACCGCTCATGCCGCGCCTGGCACGTTTCGCAGGCTTCGCGGCGACCGGAAGCGGGCGCAGTGTCTGGGCATGAGGAACTTCACCGAACTGCCGTCTGTCCCGTCCGATCACCTGGTGCCGATCACTGATCAGCTGCGGCTGGCGGTGGCTGCCTACCTGGCCCGCTTCAAGACATCCCATCGGCTCGGCAGTCAAGCCGAGCCGATGGGATGAGGCTCCCGCGCGCGGGGGCTGGCGAGTGTGCGCCGGTGCTCGCCCGGGTCAAGGCAGCCCTGCGGGCGGGCCTTCGGCCCGGCCTTGACGCTGGCTGCGCTCCAGCGTCCCGGGACAGCCGCGGGGGCGGCGGGCGGGGGGAATGGGAGCAGAGTCAGGCGGCGGCTGGTCCGGGCAGTGCGTGATGCGCCCAGGCGGTCTTTTCGTCGTAGCAGGTGCCGGTTGCCAGGCAGCCGTGCAGGATGCCGACCAGGCGGTTGCCGAGCTGGCGGAGCGCAGCGTTGTGGCTCTTGCCGCGGGCGCGCAGCTGGTCATAGTAGAGGCGGGCGCCGGGTGAGGCGCTCAGCGAGCAGAAGGCCCACCGGTGGATCGCGTCGGCGATCCAGTCGTTTCGGGCGTAGCGGGCGAGGACCATGGTCTTTTTGCCCGAGGCCCGGGTGATAGGGCTGGTGGAGGCGTAATTCTTGCGGCCCCTGGCAGTGGCGTAACGGTGCGGGTCATCACCGAACTCGCCCAGCACGCGAGCACCCAGCAGCGGTCCCAGGCCAGGCTGACTCAGGTAGATCCTGGCGGCGGGGTGGCTGCGAAAGGACACGGCCACCTGGCTTTCCAATGCCGGGATCTGCTCGTTGAACGCCGTGATGACCCCGGTCAGCGCGACCACCGAGGCGGCATAGGCGGCGACCAGCCTGGGGGGCTGGGCCAGCTGTGGCGTGCGCAGCGTGGCGCAGATCGCCGCCGTCTTGTCCGCGACGTGGTGGCGGCGTGCCCGCCGCAAGGCCGCGCTGACCTGGGCGGCAGACAGCCGGGCCGCGGCCGCTGGGTCCGGGGCCTTGACCAGTAGCTCCAGCGCCTCGGGTGCGTCCAGGTCGGGAAAGGCTTCCAGCGCGGCGGGGAAATACTCGCGCAGCGTGCTGCGCAGCCGCAAGACGCTGCGGTTACGGTCCCAGATCAGCCGCAGGTGCGCCCGGGCCACCACCTTAATCCCCGCAACGGCGGGGGTGTCCCCGGCGACCGGGCGGTGCCGCGGGGCGTCGGTACGAACCAGGTCAGCCAGCAGCCACGCATCCCCAGCATCGCTTTTCGCGCCGGAGGTGCCATGGCGTTCCCGGTAGCGGGCCACCGACATTGGGTTGATCGCATACACCTGGTATCCGGCCGCCACCAGCGCCGTCACCCATGGGCCCCGGTCAGTCTCGATTCCGATCACTACCTGCTCTGGATCATCTCCTCCGCCCAGGTGCGCAGCGACCAGCTCATGCAGCCGGGCAATCCCGGCCACGCCCTCATCCAGCCGGGCCCGGCCCAGCCTCCGGCCCCCCTCATCCACCAGGGCCACATCATGATGATCTTCTGACCAGTCGTCCCCGACATACAGCACCACACGTCACCTCCGCCAGCGTCTGCACACTCTGTCCGGCCAGCCCGCGGAACCCCGCCGCGCCCTAATGACCAGTGCTCACGCCAGCGGCGGGCACGACATCCCATCAGCGGACCACGGGTCCGCCTGCCAGCCGGGGCACGATCTTGAAGCAGGCCTTGAATGGGGCCTGGGCGCGCTACGAGTGCTCACCGGCTGGTGGCTGCAACACCCAGTGTGTCCCTCAACGACAACACCGGATATCTCCCATTAGGGCGCCTCCCGCTACCACACCGAGTCCGACCTGCGCTGCTACCTGGCCTGGTGCGCCGAACGCGGCCTGGATCCGCGGGCCGCGCGCCGCCCGCACCTGGAGTTGTACATCCGGTGGATGCAGGAAATCCGCCGGTTCAAGCCCTCCACCGTCTCCCGGCGGCTCTCGGTGGCGGCTGGGTTCTACAAGACCTGCCTCATCGACGGCGTGCTGGAGCATTCGCCCGCTGAGCACGTCCGCCGGCCCTCCGTGCCCCCGGAGTCACCGACCCTGGGGTTTACCCACCTGCAATTCGCGGCCCTGCTCACGGCAGCCCGGGACTCATCCAGCCGCTGCGACTTCGCGCTGGTCGCCATGCTCGGGCTACTCGGCCTGCCAATCTTCTCGGCGAAGAGCACGGCCACCGGGTGCTGCGTGTGTGTGGTAAGGGCACCGAGATCGTCCTGCTACCACTGCCACCTGCCGTCGGCCGGGCCATCGACCAGGCCATCGGCGGCCGCACCCGAGGACCGATCCTGCTCAACAGCCGCAGCGCCCGGATGGACCGCCACGCCGCGACCCGCCGGTTACGGCATCTGGCCGAAGTTGCCGGCGTGCGGATCACCAGGCCGCACCCTCACATGCTCCGCCACACCTACGTCACGATCATGCTCGACGCGGGCGTGGACCTGCGAGATGTCCAGATCGCTGCCCGGCATGCGGATCCGCGGACCACGATGCGCTACGACCGGGCTCGTAAGAACCTCGACCGCCATCCGAACTACACCTGGCCGCCTACATGGCCTCCGGCACCTGATCGCGACCGTCTCCCCGGGCCCAAGCCCGGGGAGACGCCCGACTGAGTGCCGAATTGAGTGCGTTGCGGGCGTGCATTGCTTATGCGCTGCCCAGTATGTCCGGGCCGGCATCGCATCAACCGTTCACGTCCTCTGGGGTAGGTTCCGGTTCCGGAGCCAGGACCGGTAGGCTTGCTGCTGCCCCGGCGAGGTCACGTCGTGGCCTTTGACAAGGGATTTGAACTGATGGCAACAGGCACAGTCAAGTGGTTCAACGCCGACAAGGGCTTTGGTTTCATCGCTCCCGATGATGGGTCGGCGGACGTGTTCGTCCACTTCTCCGCGATCGCCAGCACCGGCTACAGGTCGCTGGATGAGAACCCGAAGGTCAGAGTTCGAAACGACCCAGGACAAAAAGGACCGCAGGCGGAGACCGTCCGTCCGATCTGACCGATGACGCCCCAGGTCCTCCCACGACGCGCTGGACTTGTTGGCAGAATGCCAGTTCTGCGCGGTCGCACAGCGGCCCGGCTGCGCCCGCATAATCATGCGCCCGGGCTCGCGCAGCGAACGCGCTGATCTGCCGCAGCGAGATCGTGAGCATCACGCCGAACCAACGTACTGCCAGCCGTCAACAGGGGCACTGCTCTCGAAGGCACACCAGCGGACTCCATGGTCGCTGCTGTTGGCCAGCACGGCCAGCTGATACCGATAGCAAGGAGGCATGCCTTCGTCCACCTGGAGCGATCGAACACGCTGGCTAAGGCATTCCATCGTCGGGTCATCGGCGTTCTTCTTCCGCTCCACGACGAGAAGATTGTGCGTCTCAACTCGTCGGCGGTGGACGATCAAGTCAGGCCTGAACTCCTGCTCGGTCCCGATCCGGTCGCGCTGGTAGCAGCTTAGGCAGACCCCCATGCCGGTCGTAGTCAAGGTCCACGGTCAGCTTGTCCTGCCTGAGAACTGCCCGCAGGTGGGCCTCGAGGTAGACGCCAAAGCGATGGACGAGCGCCAGCTCATGCGCGTGAAGCGCAAGCAGATCTTGGTCCTTGGTTACAACATCGCTGAGCGCGGCGGACACAGCGTGCAAGGCAGTCTCTCGATCCGCAATGCGACTAGATGCAGTGAAGACATCCCAGCAGAAGGCTCTCGTTCTAACCTGTCGCCTCTCGTATCGGGCAGCGTTGCGGATGGCCACGAATGATGTGAGATGCACTCTTCTGCCGGAGGCCGCGCGATCATGCCTCTCGTCATGCCGAGGTGCTGGTGCCCGATGCGGCTGACATCCGCGAAGGACATAGATGTAGGCCATCGCGATCCTCCACCCTGGAGCCTGGCCAATGTCAGCACCCGTTCGTACCCGTCACCCTCGAAATGGTCGAGCCGCTTCCAGTGCCCGCTCAGCATCGCGGAGCTAAACAGCATGCCGTGGACCTCCGGCCCGGCTTCGTCCAGGACAATGCCGGGGAAGCCGACCTCAGCACCCCAGCCTTGCTGCGACAGCCTGCCCCTTACGGTCGGAGCTCCCACGTGCCAGACACGCCGCAAAGACGTGCTCGTTTTCCCGGCCGGAGCGAGTGTTCCGTAGACAAAGAGGCGTTGAGTCATCCAGGTTGCTTTCCGTCGGGGCCAGCCGGACATAGCCGAATCGAAGCATATTCCGACCGCACTCAGCGCGGACCCGAGAGCCTCCCTGAACTTCCGCTTCTGCCGCTCCGGGCGCGTTCGGATAAGCGGATTCAGTTCCTATCAGGGTGGGTCGGGCAGGTCGCCGAGGCGAGCGCGCAGGTGGGATGCCTGGCAGTGCCGCCAGCCGGGCCCAGGGCCCGGCAGAGTCGGCTTCATGGTGCTTGCGCAACGCAGAGTCCTTCTGCTGGCCGCCGATGACTTCGAGGACATGGAGCTGCTCTACCCGCTCTACCGCCTGCGTGAAGAGGACGTCGCAGTCACCGTGGCCGGGCTTGATGACCATCCGGTTACCGGCAAGAAGGGCCACGAGGCAGGTGCCGGTGAACACCACCGTCGAGCAGGTCGCGGCGGATGATTTCGACGCCCTGATCATTCCCGGCGGTTATGCGCCAGACAAGCTGCGGCGCTCAGAGGCCGTGCTTGCCCTGGTGCGCGCGTTCGATAGCGGAAGCCGGTCGCCTTTCCCATGCCGCTGGTGCCGGGGTTGCTCAGCGAAGATCCTCAAAGGCCGCCGGGCGACCAGCGTAACCGCCATCCGCGACGACATGGTCAACGCCGGAGTCGAACTGGTCAACCAGGCGACCGTGATCAACACCGTCATTGTCGCCAGATTCCTGACGACCTCGGCCCGTCTGGATGAAGGCACTGCTGGCAGCGCTCGACCGCCCCAAGCTAGCTTCGCTGGCCGAGACGCCCGGGCTCGCGGCAGCGCATTCACCTGCCCCTGGCCGGGTGCGCTCACACCGGTGACTGCCGGGCCCAGGAGGCGGGCATCACCGGGTCAGCGACCGGCGCATCCCGGCCAGCCTCGCTCAGCGCTGGAGCCGTCTCCGGCCTGACGGCAACCAGGGACACACGGCGCCTCCAGGTATTGGGCCAGGGCGCACAGCGACACGAATCCCGAATAGAGGGCGTTGTGCGCACGCATGCTTATGCGCTGACTGGCATGTTCACTAGCGACCATGAGACCAGATCTGAGGCCGCCGCGATCGGCAACTCGGCATCGTCGTTGGGTCTTCCAGGGCGCGCCGATCGAGTGCGTACTCCAGGCCCCATGAACGAGTCTGCCGG
>CAVQFM010000021.1:0-89659 GCA_963711705.1 uncultured Actinomycetes bacterium | reverse complement strand
TTCCCAGGCAATGACCGGCATCAAGAACGCATGATGAGCACGGGCCAGGAACTCCCCATAGCGAAGCGCCCCGCAGGCTGCCCGGTGAGCCGCTGGCGCCGACGATCAGCCGGCTTACCCCCGGCACCATGGTGCGCCTCCAAAGCCTGCGAGCTCCAAACATCACGAATATCGCCGACCAGGCTTCCCGGCACACCTGCAACGATGCTAAGCCGCACCCAGACACCTGCCAACAACAGCCAGAGCAGCAGTGCTCTGGGGGGACGATCCGGCGGTCAGTCTGTTTCGCTGCCGAGCCGGGCCAGTTCCAGGTCAAGACCATGCTGGAGCCGCTGGCGGGTGGCCGCGCTGATCGTGCCGGCCGCGTACAAGCTGGCCAGTTCGGCGTTCTCCGCAGCGATCACGTCGCGGTGGATATCCCGCCCGGACCGGGCGTCTTGTGCAGCGTCGCCGTCTTCGTGGAGGCGGGCCCGGGCTTGCCCGATACGGGCGTTCAGGACGCGGCGGATCCGGTCGATCTCCACGCCGGGAACTTCTTCGCTGGCCGCGAGCTCGTCGAGGCGGGCGATGCCCGCCTCGGCCAGCCGCAGCCGGGCGGCGGCGTCCTCTTGCTGGGTACTGGCCGCTGGCTGGGTGACCGCGGTACGCCGGACCAGCGGCTCGAGGGTCAGGCCCTGCACGATGAGCGAGATCACAATCACCGTGACCGCCAGCACCAGCAGCAGGTCACGTTGCGGCAGCGGCGCCCCGCTGCTAGTGGTCAGCGGGATGGACAGGGCTGCGGCCAGCGGTACGACCCCCCGGGTCCCGGCCCAGGAGACCACGGCCGGGACCGCCCAGGACGGCCGGCGGCGGCCCTGCCGCCACTGCCTGCCCGCCCACAGCGGGAACACCCACAAGACCCGGGTGACGAGCAGCGTGGCGGCGATCGCGAGCGCGACCAGCGGCCACGGCCCGGCCTGGCCCAAGTCGCTGACCAGCGTGGGCAGCTCCAGGCCGATCACACTGAACACCACGCTCTCCAGCAGGAAGATCACCGTCTGGTAGACCGCATGCACCTGCAGCCGGGTGGCCGCCGTGGTGATCCGCGCCCGCTGTGTCCCGACGACCAGGCCTCCGACGATGACCGCGGTCACCCCAGACACGTGCAGCGCCGTACCGAGCACGTAGGCCGCATACGGCGTGACCAGCGCGACCACCGACTCCAGCACCGGGTCGGTGATCCGGCGGCGCACCAGCATGACCACGGCCGCGATGACCCCGCCGGCCAGCGCACCGCCACCAGCCAGCACCACGAACTGCGCAGCCCCATGCCACAGCACACCGGCCACGCCCACGGCGGCCGACCCGCCGACCGCGAACGACACCGCGATCTGGAACAGCACCAGGCTGGTGGCGTCGTTGAACAGGCTCTCCCCCTGCACCAGTGCCTGCACCCGGGGTGGCAGCGAAAGCCGCCGGCCCAGCGCACTGACCGCGACCGGGTCGGTGCTGGCCAGTACCGCTCCCAGGACGAACGCCATCGACAGCGGCACCGTAGTTATCGCGGTGAGCACCCCGGCCACCGCCCCGGCCGAGGCCAGCACCAAGCCCACAGCCAGCACGACCACCGGCCGCCACACCGCCCGCAGATCACGCCAGGGCAGATCGTCAGTGGCCGCCCACAGCAGCGGCGGCAACACCACGAAACTGACCACATCCGGGCTCACCCGCACCGCGGGAACCCCAGGGAGCAAACCGACAACCAGGCCAGCAAGCACCAGGAGAGAAGGCGGCGGGATCCGCAGCCGGTTCGCGAAAGCCGCGCCGACTGTGCCCAACGCGACCAGAGCCAGGACAATCTCGATGCTGTGCACGGTCGCTTCCCCCGCCTACTCGACATCCATAAACAATGCCGACCAGACTTCCCGGCGCGCCTCGTACCATCCTAGCCGTGCCGCTATGAATAACCGTGTCTGCCGTCGCCCGGCCGCACCCACATCACCGGCCTCCACCCCGGCAGCAGCGTCCAGCTCCGCGGCCCAGTCGGTATCACAAACACCGGCCCAGTCATGATCAACCCCGCCTATGAACTACTCCGGTGACCGCCTGCGGCCGCTCTCGCGTAGCGGCGATGCCGCGGCGTGCCGAGCGCGTGCGCGATGCCGTCCGCGAACCCTGCGACCGCGTACCGGACCGAGCGCTCAGACCGTTACCCCGCCATCCGGTGTCGCTGCACCGCGCGGTGCAAGTTTTCTGCTTCGGCGTGCGTGGAGGTGAGGTCGGCGGGCTGCGGGATTTCCCGTTCAGCGTCGGCGATGATGATGCGTGCCTGATCCTCAATCGCGGTACAGAGTTCAGGGTCGTCGCCGGCCACGTCGGCGCAGGTGGCGAGCAGCCGGAGCAGCGCATCGGCCACGGTTGGCTCGCGTGCGCCGTAGCGGCGGATGAGCCCGCACATCACTGCGAGGTATTCGGGGAACCGCCGTCCGGGCACGATCACCGCCGCGCCACTGGGGTGGCGGGCAACGTGATTGCCGAGGGGCCGCTGGGCGAGCGAGCAGAAGATCACCGACAGGTGATCGACAGCCTGGACAGCGGTGTAAGGATCGTTGACCGCCGGGGACAATGCCTTGCACGCTGCGTCGACGAGTTGCCGGATGCCGAACGCGGCGTCTTGCTCCAGGGTCCGCTCGAACCCGATCCGGACCCCGGCCTCCAGTACCCGGGTGAACAGCCGCGGGTCTGGTGCGGGATCGCCTGGCGAGGCGGGCCAGATCCACGCCAGCGTGGTCCCGGCGACCACGTGCTCGCCGACCCTGGGCCGCAGCCGCAAGCAGGTCCCGTGCCTGGCGGCGTGGGACAGCAGCGCGGGGCAGCGCACTGCCTGCACGTACCCAGAGCGGCCCGATGTGATTGCCGTGGCCCCGGCCGGGACATCCGGTGCGCCCTCGCCGCCGGCCAGCAGCCCGCCGTGGATCACCGTGAGCGTGTTGCGCTGCACCACGTTCATGATCGCATCGACCTGGATGGAGTGCACGAGGTGGTCGGCGAAGAACACCAGCAGGCCGAGACTGATGAAAAGCAGCACGATCGAGCCGCTCACCGCGAGCCGGGGGAAACTGGCGGTGCGGCTGCCGCCGGACACACCGACCGTGTACAACCCGGCCGCACTGTAGGCGAAGGTCGCGACAAAGGCACTGAGAACGACCTGGTTCGGCCGGTCGCGCAGGAAGTTGCGCAGCAGCCGGGGCGAGAACTGGGTGGACGACAGCTGCAGCGCCACCACCGTCAGGCCCAGCAGCAGCGCGATGACCGTCACCATCGTGCCGGCGATACCGATCAGCAGATTGCGGGCATCATCGGGGGTCCCCTGGAACGCCAGCGGCGAGCGCACCCCAACGTTGACGACTGACAGCAGCGACCCGGCGGCCAGGGCACCCGCCACCGACAGCGTGGGCAGTACCCACAGCGATCCCCGGGCGTATTCCGACAGCGCGTCACGGCGGATCATGCCAGCCTCCTCATCTCCCGCGTTCACCCTGCGCCGGCCAGCCCGCACGGCGGATCCATCAGGCCCAAGCCCAGCGCTGGCCACGGTGAGTGCTACGACAACCGATGATCGACTCGTTCTGGGGCGAGGTGCAGACCGAACTGCTCAACCGGCAGCGCGGGCGTACCCGCCCCGAACCCGCCAACGCCCTGTTCGAGTACCTGGAGATGTTTCACAACCGCCGCCGCAGGCACTCATCACTGGGCATGTTCACCCCGATCGAATACGAACTCCCGCTCGTCCGCCGAGCCCGTAGCATGACCACACTCCAGCATCCTGACTCCGGGGAAATCCAGGACTGCAGGCACAGTCGCGACATTGCCCAGCGGGTTGGGAAGTCCAGCAGACCATGACCACGCAGGTTCACGCGAGGTACATCGCAGGTCTAGCAGAGGTCAATCCCCATGTGCGAGCCGCCCTCCCTGGCCGCCGTTGTGGAGGCCTATCAAGCCGGATCTCGTGATCGGGCCGGCCTTCGGCATCGCCTTGCGCCGGGTCAGCGCGGATCTTCCGGCACTGGACGAGAGGACCGTGCTCTGCAGAGCATCTGCCCAGGTGATACAGGTTTCCGGCACTGTCAACGCTGTCGGCCTGGCCAAGGAACTAGCCGCCGCCAGGTGCACTCGCCCGGCCACTCCTGAGCCAGCCACGGGCGCTCAGCGGCAGGTCCAGCCGCCGTCCACGTAGAGGGTCTGTCCGGTGACGTAGCTGGAGGCCTCTGAGGCCAGGAACAGCAGCGGCCCGTCGAGTTCCTCGGGCCGCGGCGGGCGGCCCAGCGGTGCATTCGCGGATATCCAGGCGACCTGATCTGGATCGGCCAGCCAGCCCGTGGTCGCGCTGGGGAAGAACGACGGAGCGAGGGCGTTCACCCGCACGCCACGCCCGCCCCACTGGTAGGCGAGCTCCCGGGTCAGCGCAACGATGCCGGCCTTGGTCGCGCTATAGCCGGCCAGTCCGTACCGGTCCAGGCTGACTGCGGCCGACGGGGAGGC
The DNA here is from genome assembly GCA_963711705.1 of uncultured Actinomycetes bacterium. Classification (GTDB taxonomy): domain Bacteria; phylum Actinomycetota; class Actinomycetes; order Streptosporangiales; family Streptosporangiaceae; genus RYN-230. Next base: position 85,135 of record CAVQFM010000021.1, on the reverse strand, counting down.
AATGTTCACAATCACCCCGCTGCGCCGGGTCAGCATCTGCCGGCCGACGAGCTGGCTAAGCCCGAACACGGCGGTCAGGTTGGTGTCGATCAGATCCTGCACATGCTCCGGGCTCTCGTCCTCGGCCGGGCTGGAGTACGCGACTCCGGCGTTGTTCACCAGGATGTCGATCTGGCCGAAACGATCGGTAGCGGCCCGTACCAGCACCTCGCGGTCGGCCGGGCTGCGCACGTCGCAGGCCACGGCGAACGCGTCCCGCAGCCGCCCGGCCAGCTCGAGGTCTTGCTGATGCCGGCGGGAGGCGAGGACGACGCGGGCGCCCGCGCCGTCCAGCACCTCCGCGAACCGCCGGCCAAGTCCGGAAGACGTGCCGGTCACGATCGCGACCTGGCCATCGGGTGCGTTCATGGCGTCAGCCGGTAGAACCGCCAGACCGGGTGCTCGATCGGCAAGATCTCAGCCTCGGCGTAGCCCGCCCGGCGGGCGAGGTCACACTTGACCGCGGGGCGGATGAGGGTGCCGACCGGCTCCGGGTCGGGGCCGACCCGGCCCTGCGGAAGGCACCAGATCGCGCTGGCCGCGGCGAAGAAGCGCTCGACCTCGTCGCCGGGCGCGGTGAAGTTCTCAGCTGCCCGCTCATCCACGACCAGGACCGTACCGCCTGCCCGTACCGCGGCGCGAGCGTGCCGCAGTACCTCGACCGGCCGCGGGAAGTCGTGCACGCACTCGATGAGGAGCACCAGGTCGTAGCGCGGCGACCAGTCAGCTGATTCATCCGCCAGGTCGGCCACCTCCAGGTCCACCCGGCCGGCCACGCCGTGGTCGGCCGCGTGCTGCCGGCCGATCGCGATGGACGCCTCGTCGTTGTCCAGGCCGTCCACCCTGACGTGGGGGAACGCCTTGGCCAGCTCGATCGCGGCCCAGCCCGTGCCACAGCCCATATCGGCCACCCGCGCCGGATCGGCCGGGTCCTGCAGCCGGCCAAGTTGCTCGGCCACCGTGCCGAACACGGCACCACCGATCCCATCGACCGCCCACAGCTGCTCGTAGGGGGCGAGGTCGGCGGCCAGCCGTTCGGCGGCCGCCCGGTCGTCCAGGCTGATCGCGAGGTCGGCCATCGCCCAGTGACATTCCAGCCACTCGGCGTCCTTCGGCCTGGCCTGTGCCGGGCCGGCCAGCAGGGCGCGCAGCACCGCCCGCGCCTGCCTGGCGTCGCCGGCCGCGAGCAGCAACCGGGCCGGAGCCGCGTAGTACATGGCCGGCATCTCCGGGCCGGCCGCGGCCAGCAGCGCTTCGACATCGCCGGTGAACTGGTGCGCGGTGCCGCTGTCGAGATGGGCCTGCATGCGTACGGTGAACGCCATGAGCTCTGCGTTGAAGCTGTGTGCCCGGCGGCCGATGTCCTCGGCGGTGGCCGCGTGCTCCAGCGCGCTGCCTGGATCGCCACCCAGCAGCGCGCGCATGGCCCGCCAGATCTCCGGCAGCCAGCCGTACCGGGGGATGCCGAGGCGGCGGGCCACCCGCTCGTACGCGACCGCCTGCCGGCCCGCCTCGGACAGGTTGCCCTGCTCCAGAAGCGCTACGAGCAGCAGCCGGCGGGCCAGCAATACGGTGGCCTGCCGTTGCAGGTTCACCTCAGGCTGGTCGCTGGCCAGGCGCAGCATCCGGGTGGCGGCCTCGGCCCGCTCGCGCACGTAGTCGGGACCCGCGATCGCGTCGCAGTAGGCGGCCAGCACGGCCGCCTCGATCTGCCGGTCGCCGCCCGCACGGGCCAGCCGGACTGCGTTCTGGGCCAGCGCCACCCGTTTCGCCTCCGGTACCGAGCCGGCCAGCGCCAGAGACAGCCGCCCGCGCACTGCGGCCCGCAGCGCGGCCTCATCTGACGGCAATGCCGTGTCGGCCTTACGCAGCAGATCTGCCTGCTCCTCGTCGTGCAGCGGGACCTCGAAGCCGGCTAGACCGCCGCCCAGGGCGAGTGCGGCCCTGGCCAGGTCGCTGGCCCGTCCCGCGGCCGCTGCCTCGTGGGCCGCGCCCAGCAGCAGCTCCCTGGCTGCGGCGACGTCGCTGCACAGCTGCAGTGCCTCGCCGTATTCAACCGACACCTCGATCGCCCCGGCCGGCAGGCCGGCCAGCGCGCGGGCATAGTGCGCCGTCGCGGCCTCGAAACCAAAACCAGCGACCGCGTCCCGCGCCGCCTGCAGCGACCAAGCGACGGCCCTCGCGTGGGCTTCAGGGCCAGCCGCGCGAGACCAGTGGTAGGCAAGCCGGGCCACCAGAGCGGGCTGGCTGGCCCGCTGTTCCAGCGCCTCGGCGGCCGCCGCGTGGAGCATGCCGCGCTGGGCTCCGGACAGGCCGTGCTCGAGCACCTCGCGGACCAGCGCGTGCCGGAACCGGTACCGCACCGGCCCGGCCCGGTCGACGGCAAGCAGGCGTCCGGCGGCAGCCTCATCCAGCAGCCGGGCCACATCCGCCTCACTGATGCCGCTCACCTGGCACAGCAGGTCGTCCTCGATCACCTCCGCTGCGGTCTCCGCGACGATCGCGGCCGCCGTCAGCAGCGACATGCACGGCTGGCTGAGCCTGGCCAGCCGTCGCTGCAGCACCTCCCGTACCCCCGGTGGCACCGTCAGCGCCGCCGCGGAGCCCCGCTCGGCGATCAGCCGGGCCACCTCGTGCACAAAGAACGGGTTGCCACCGGTTCGGGCCTGCAGGCCGGCCAGCGCCTGCCCGGCCAGACCGGACCCGGCGATGCTGCCCGCCAGGGAGGCAACCGCGGCCGCATCGAGCGGCGGTAGCAGCATCCGCCGCACGCTGGCTGGCAGCTCCGCGAGCCGGTCACGGACCCGCTGCGTGGCCTCGTCCCGCTCATCCCGGCAAGTGAGCAGCAGCATCAGTGGCAGGGCAGCGGCCGCCTCGGCCACCGCCCCGGCGACCAGCACCGACACAGGGTCCGACCAGTGCAGGTCCTCCAGCACGATCAGCAGCGGCTGTCGTGCGGCAACGGCGGCGACCGCCTCGACTATCGCGGCAGCCATGAGCTCCCGGTCGGCAGGTCCCGCGACCGCGTGGTCCTCCTGCCACGGAAGCTCCAGGCCGATGGCCGCCAGCGATCGGCGCCACGGCCACAGCGGTGGCATGCCCGCCGCCGAGCACGCGCCGCGGGCGACCTGCACCCCAGCCTGCTCGGCCTGCCCGACCAGCCAGTCGGCGAGTACGGACTTGCCCATCCCGGCCTCGCCCAGCAGCAGCGCCGCCCGGCCGTGGCCGGCCCGGGCGCCTGTCAGCGCCGCGGCCAGCTCGGCCTGCTCACGGTCGCGGCCGACGATCGCCGTACTGACGGCGGCCGGCAGGTGCATGTGCTCACCTAACCACACGCCCGGCGGGCCGGTGATCAGGCGAATCGGGCCAGGCAGCCAGGAGTCGCGACGGTCGCGAGGGCAGGGTTCATGGCTTCGACCATGGATGTCGTGAACACCCATACCAGCAGCGCCACGCCAGACCTGATGGGTCAGCAACCCATACGACGCCGTCAGCGCAAACGAAGCCTAGGCCGCGATCACCCTCCCAACCACGCTGGGCTCCGCCACGGCCACACTGCCAGCGACCAGCAGCGCCCACGGGAGCCTCATGCGCCCGGAGCGCAAGTCCGCCAGCAACGTGGTCGAGGCGGCCACGATCATCCGTCCACCGGCCGCCCGGGACCGGCGTGGAGCGCGCTGGTGTAGCCGTGGCGGCACCCGTAGGCAGGGTTGCCGTTAGACCAGCGGATTCCAGCGGCCGCCCCACCAGCCGCAGCGGAGCAGCCCGGCCAGCAGGTACCGGCGAGTCGCCGGGCCAGCCGGGCCGCGCGGTGCGGTGGCTTCCTGGGCGGCGACGTAATCGGCTTCGCTGATGATTGCCAGGTGGGCGGGGCGGGCGGAGATGACCCATCCGGCGGGCAGGTTCCACCGCTGCACCTGACGGTGCCTTGGCCCGCTGTTCGCGGGGTGCCGCACGGTAGATGGAGCGCTCGCCCTGGGGCAACGCCAGGTCTTCGTCGCGATCGTGCTCAACGGCGCGCTCATAGACGCCGTGATCACTGAGTTCACCCCCGAGCCTGTCCGCCGCCAGCTGCTGGCCTTGCCGCTGGGCCACCAATCCGGAACCGCTGCGGTACCGAATGGCTTCTGGCGCCAGCGATTCCCGGCCGGGAGCCTTTGACCTCTCTGCCGAATGGCATGGCTGACGTCGCAGTTGCCCGGCCGAGACCGTAATGGGTGGATTTTCGCCGGGACTGTCAGGCACGCACGCCAACGCCTACCCAGGGGGAACCATGAGGATTCCGAAGCCGGGCCCGATTCTGCTCGGCCTCACCGCGGCGGCCGCACTCGCGGCCGTCCCCGCCACCGCCTCCGCCTCGACCCACCGGTCGCCGGTAGTTGGACATGTCTACGTCAATGACAACACGGCTGGCACGAACACGATCGGCGCATTTGACCGTCATGCGGACGGATCACTGACCCCCGAACCGGGATCACCATTCGCGGCCGGCGGCGCCGGAACCGGAGCCGGGCTCGCCTCGCAAGGCGCGCTGCAGATCTCGCCGGATGGCCGCTTCCTGATCGCCGCCGACGCCGGCAGCAACCAGGTCTCGGTGCTGCGGATCCACGGCGGCTCGCTCCAGCTCGTCCGCAATGGCGTCGTCTCCTCCGGCGGTGACCTGCCGGTCAGCATCGCCATCCACGGCAACCTCGTGTACGTGGCGAACGCCGGTACCACCGGCAGTAACTACACCGGGTTCTGGCTGCGCCACGGCGGCCGCCTCGCACCGATCCCCGGCTCGACAGTCGCACTGCCCGCTGGCTCTCAGCCCGGCGACGTACTGTTCAACGGCACGGGCAGCAAGCTCGCCGGGACCCGCGTCGCGTCATCCGAGATCGACAGCTTCACGGTCGGGCACACCGGGCGGCTGACCGCCGCCCCCGGATCACCCTTCCCTGCCCAGGGCCTGGGCCCGTTCGGCAGCGAGTTCCGCCCGACCAACCCTGATCAGCTATTCGTGTCGAACGCCCACAACACCGCTATGGACAGCGGCACAGTCTCGGCCTTCCGCGACTCGCGCAACGGGGTGCTGTCGTCGATCGGATCCTCCCCGTTCGCAGACCAGCAGATGGCTCCGTGCTGGGTGGAGATCACCCATGACGGCCAGTTCCTGTTCACCGTGAACACCGCGTCAGGCACGATCTCCCGCTACTCGATCGCCCCAGGCGGCACGCTGACGCTGCTCGGCAGCACGCCGGTCCGCGCCAGCGGCGGTGTCGGCGCGGTCGACGCCCGGCTGAGCCCCAGCGGGCACTACCTGTACGTCGATGAGAGCAAGATCGGCGCCGTCGGCGCGTTCGCCGTCCATCACGGCAACCTGACCGAGCTGGCCGGGTCCCCGACCTCGCTGCCCGCAGGCGCCACACCCGCAGGCATCGTCGTCACCGGCTGATCCACACAAGCCCGTAACGGAGCCGGGGGCAGCACGCCCCCGGCTCCGGCCGTCCCGCGCCCACAGATACCGATGCGCGCCGATCAGGTGCACCAGATCGCTTGCAAGTCGTGCCGGAACAACCGGATCTGCCGAAAGTAGTGCGTTGCTCTGCTGGATCATCATGCTCGGCGGCGCATATCCATGCGCGGATTCGTGATCAACGCGGTCCGGGTTCTCTGGCGTCGGATCTTTTCTCGTTGCGCGCCTATCGCCGAATTTGCAGCTCTTCGCGCCCGGGAGGCCGGTCCCGCGGCTGGCGCAGATCGCCAGTTCGGGGGCATCGGCTGCCCATAGATCTGGGCGGCTGGAAGGAGAAAGCCCATGGCTGGCAGCGGGCACGCTGACGTCGTCGGCAGCTGAATACTGACCCCGGCGCGGCATGCCGTCAGCTGATCAGATTTCAGATTCCATAGACACTGACGGCAAGAATCGGTCAGCGCAAACCGGGCCGTGGTGAAAGCCGCAGATGATGCAGCTGGGGCCTGTAATGCAGTTGGGGCGTGCAGGAGCAGTTCGCCAGCGCCGCCGGCGTCCGTGTGGTGATCAGGTGAGGCCCGAAGGGATTTCGGCGGCGCGGTTTACGCCCGTGCCTTCTGGGTGACTGAGTGATGGGGGACCCAAGACAACCTGGAGGAGAGCCATGTCGGCTGCTGTCTATGTTCAGGCCAATGACTCGACCGACAACGAGGTCATCGTGTTCAGCCGCGCGGAGGATGGCGCGCTCGCCCCGGCGGGGCGCTACTCCACGGGGGGGCGCGGGACGGGCATGCCGCACCTGGCCTCGGCGGGTTCGGTCGTGCTCAGTGACGATGGCCGGTGGCTGCTGGTGGTGAACGCGGGCAGCGACGAGCTGTCGTTGTTTGCCGTTCGGCCCGATGGCCTGCGGCTGGCCGACCGCGCCGGTTCGGGCGGTAGCAAGCCCACCAGCGTCGCAGTCAGCGGCGCGCTCGTCTACGTGCTCAACAACGGCACACCGAACATCAGCGGGTTCAATCTCGCTGACGGGAAGCTGACCGTGCTCCCGGGCTCGACGCGCCCGCTGAGCGACGCCGACGCGGATCCGGCTCAGATTTCCTTCACCCCCGGCGGCGGGGCATTGATCGCGACCGAACGCGGCACCAACAGCATCAGCACCTACGTCCTGGATCAGCACGGCTACGCGCAGGGACCGACGACGATCAAGTCCTCCGGCCAGACGCCGTATGGGTTCGGCCTAACGAAGGACGGCTCGCTGATCGTCTCCGAGGCATTCGGTGGCGCGACAGGAGCGGCGGCGGCTTCCTCGTATGCGATGTCCGGAGCTGGGGAGCTCACGATGGTGAGCGGCACTGTTGGCGACACCCGCAGCGAGGTGTGCTGGGTCACGCTGACAAGAGACGACCGCTTCGCCTACGTGACCAACTTCGGCGACGGCACAGTGTCCTGCTATGAGATCACCGCCGGTGGAAACCTCACGCTCCACGACCCGATCGCGGGCTCGACCGGGCAGGGCGAGAAGGGCCTGCGCGACGAAGCGATCTCCGGTGATGGCCGCTACCTGTACGCGATCGACGCCGACGCGCAGAAGCTGCTCGGCTGGGCCGTGGGCCAAGACGGCCACCTCACGCCGGCCGGCGAGTCCGGCGGGGTGCCCGACACGGTCGCCGGGCTCGCTGCCAGCTGATGGACGGGATCGCCTACGGCGATTCACGGTCACTGGCGGCGCCGACAGAATTTCTTGTTATGAACAGTCCTAACCGGCCGTGCGATTCTTGATCCCCCAGTACCGAACGGCGGTTACGCACGCGGCTGGAAGGATGCCGTACACATCGGTTGACAGGTTGGTAAGCCACGTCGGCCGCATGAATATACGGGCTACCTAGCATCCGCAACGCTCGCTCATGCTGCAGTGATCGGACGTGGGTCTGGTACGGGTGTTCAGGCCTCAGCGTCATCACCGACTAGAGGTATCTGTAAGCTGCTTGAACTGGGTACACGTCGCTGGGTGGTTGATCATTCACGTCGCGTGGTATGCTGGCAGTGCATGACGGAACGGGCCGAACGGCCAGCGCGGCCAGCAGCCCGGCAGTCCATAGGGCGTAAGTCCCAAATCGCGGCGAATGCGCGCCCGCCCGCTCCGTTGTGTAGGTATGCCTCACCCTCGGGTAACGGGGGCTCTTTGCTTTTCGGCGCTCATTCGGCCTGAATCTTCGTGATCACCGCTGGATGTGATCTGCTAGGCCCGCTCGCCCATCAGCGCGGTGTCACTGTCCCGCTGGCAGAGCCCGGGCCTCGACCGCTCATGCCGCGCCTGGCACGTTTCGCAGGCTTCGCGGCGACCGGAAGCGGGCGCAGTGTCTGGGCATGAGGAACTTCACCGAACTGCCGTCTGTCCCGTCCGATCACCTGGTGCCGTTCACTGATCAGCTGCGGCTGGCGGTGGCTGCCTACCTGGCCCGCTTCAAGGGCGCCTCCCGTTACCACACCGAATCCGACCTGCGCTGCTACCTCACCTGGTGCGCAGAACGCGGCCTGGATCCGCTGGCCGCGCGCCGCCCGTACCTGGAGTTGTACATCCGGTGGATGCAGGAGACCCGTCGCTTCAAGCCCTCCACCGTCTCCCGGCGGCTCTCGGTGGCGGCTGGGTTCTACAAGACCTGCCTCATCGACGGCGTGCTGGAGCATTCGCCCGCTGAGCACGTCCGCCGGCCCTCCGTGCCCCCGGAGTCACCGACCCTGGGGTTTACCCACCTGCAGTTCGAAGCCCTGCTCACCGCCGCCCGGGAATCAGCCAGCCCGTGCGACTTCGCGCTGGTCGCCATGCTCGGGCTACTCGGCCTGCGCATCTTCGAAGCTACCGGCGCTGACATTGCCGACCTCGGCGAAGAACACGGTCACCGGGTCCTGCGGGTGTGCGGCAAGGGCACCAAGGTCGTCCTCATCCCGCTGCCACCTGCCGTCGGCCGGGCCATCGACCAGGCTATCGGTGGCCGCACCTGCGGACCGATCCTGCTCAACAGCCGCGGCATCCGGATGGATCGCCACGTCGCCACCCGCCGGCGGCGGCATCTGGCCGAGACTGCGGGTGTGCGGATCACCAGGCCGCACCCGCACATGCTCCGCCACACCTTCGTCACGACCATGCTGGACGCGGGCGTGGACTTGCGGGATGTCCAGATCGCCGCCCGCCACGCCGATCCGCGCACAACGATGCGCTACGACAGGGCCCGAAAGAACCTCGATCGTCACCCCAACTACATCCTGGCCGCCTACATGGCCTCCGGCACCTGACCGCGACCGCCTCCTCCAGCCCACGCTCGAGAACACGTCCTGCATTGCCGATGTGCGTGCGATTGCCCTCCACTGCCGCGAGGGACCTCTGAAGAGTGGCCCGGACAACGATGAGTCTCAGCACAGTAGCGGGTCTTCTGTCACATCTACCTTCCGCGCGAACTTGGAGGCACCTTGAAGCTCTTGCTCACGTCAGGCGGCGTCACGAACCCCAGCATCCACTCGGCGCTCCTGCAGCTTCTCGGCAAGCCGATCGCCGAGTGTCACGCGCTCGTCGTTCCGACCGCACAGTGGGGCCACCCGATGTGCGGACCCGCATCGGTGCGGGGCCTGGTGGCCGCCGAGCCCGACTTCCGGCACTTCTCCGGCCTGGGATGGGCGTCGCTCGGTGTCCTCGAGCTCACCGCCCTGCCCACCGTTGGCGCGGAGCGATGGGTCCCCTGGATCCGGGAGGCCGACGTGCTCCTGGTCGACGGCGGCGACGCGACGTACTTGTGCCACTGGATGCGGGAGTCCGGGCTGGCCGATCTGCTGCCTTCGCTGCGCGACATGGTCTGGGTGGGAGTGAGTGCCGGAAGCATGGTCATGACGCCCCGGATCGGGGAGTACTTCGTCGAGTGGCCGTCCGCGGCGGACGACCGCACCTTGGGGGTCGTTGACTTCTCGATCTTCCCGCACCTGGACGCCTTCCCGGGGAACGCCCTGGCTGATGCAGAGCGGTGGGCCGCCGCCATCGGCGTCCCGGCCTACGCCATCGACGAACAGACGGCCATCAAGGTCGAACACGGCTCCGTCGAGGTGGTCTCCGAAGGGCAATGGACGAAATTCGGGTCGTAGCCGCCCGGCACTTGTGACGTCGCATCGTTGGACGTGAACCCCCGTTGCTGAGGCGTTGTCGCCCGCTCTGACCTGGACTGGCGCCACGAGCCGAACGTCCGCATCTGCCGCGTTGCGGGCCGGGCCCGCCCGGGGGCAGGTCAGCCGAGAAGTAGCCGGATTCGCCGCAGTCTCGGGACCAGTTCATTGAGCGCCGCCTGAGAGCGTTCCGGCTCACCGTGGCTCATCAAGCGGCGCAGCCCCGCATCGCCCGCAGCGGCACCGCGCGGGATCCAGTCCAGCATCATCTGGATCCGGCGAGGCACGACATCGACGATGTGCGCCGGATGGATGCCGCCGTACGCCGAGCAGATGAGCCGGATACGCTCTGCGCAGGCCTCATCCCCGATATCCCGCCACAGCGGAACACAGTTCCACGCGATGAAGGCCAGCTCCATTAGCGGCGTCGTCGGCCCAGCGAGATCCCAGTCGAACACCCCGGCCACGTTGTCGCCGTCGAAGCAGACGTTGTACGGGGCGATGTCGTTGTGGCCGATGAGGGATGCCTGCGGCACGCGCGGGTACCTCCACGGGCCGGGATGGTCAAACCCGGCGACCACCTCGTGGAAGCGGCGCGTCCACGACACGAGCGAGTCGATCTGGCCCGGCGTCAATAGCCCGGTGTCGATATCGACCACCCGCCCCGGCAGGAAGGTGAGCACCTCACGGCCCTGCTCGTCGAACCCAAGCACCCTCGGAGTGTGCTCAAGACGCGGGGCGAGGAAGCCGAGAAGGGCATGAACTGCTGACGTCCACGAACCGGTCGTCCGGTGCACCGTGCCGCCGATACGCAACGCGCCGCCCAAGTTGCCAGCCAACCACGTCGGTTGCCCCGTTTCGCCCCCGTCAGCATCACCCACGCCTGCAGTATCCGGTGCCAGCCTTCCCGTCGTCAGGGCCGCACCCGAAACCGCGACTGCGGGAAATGGCTCCGGCCACCTGCGGGCCCCCCTGCTCGTACTCCAGCAACCGTCCGCACATGCTTGATATCGAGGTGATCGTGAGGCGCCAAGACCAAGAGCGCCGCGCCTTCGATCACCTGCGTGATCAGGCATTATGTGGCCCGAAGGGCTCAGGTGACCGAAGGTCACCCACATAATGCCGATGACAGCGTGTTCGCTGAGCGCATGCTCATGCCCGGCTCCGGATACTCATGCATATGATCATGATGAATGGAGATCGGCCTCTCAAGCCGTATCCCTAGTGCTGACCGGCTGGGCACGCGCCGCGCAGATCATCCTATTCTGGCGTCTTGTCCCTATCGCTGAGAGTCACGCAGGGCGATTCACGGTCAGTGAAATTGAACGCTTTTGAGCATGGCTTCAAACTCGGCAAAGAATGCGGATTGATCGGGAGCATCCTTGTTGATACCCGCCCAGGCGAGCAGCGTCCTCCCGCTGACGGTGATGACAGCGATTCGGGCCGCGGCCTCGGGCTGGGGCCCGTAACAATCCTCGCCCGCGTCTGGTACGCCTTTGGTCTGGGGGCACCCTTCTGCGCCGTTGAGGTGCTGCGTGGAGGTGACGGTCATCAGGGTCGCGCTGTGGCCGTCGACGGTAATCTTCTTCTCGTCCGCGAGCGTCGCCCCGTGGCGGGACAGCCCGCGAAGATAAGTCAGGTAGTCCTTGGGCGGCGTCTCCGGCGCGGTCTGCCCCGGCCGGTACAGCGAGACCGGCAGCAGGAATCTGACTCTGTGGAATGTGCCTTCGTTTTCGGTGGACCCTGTGACCCAGGTCAAGAAGGTGCTGGTGTCTGAGGTCGGCTGAGCCTTGAAGAAGGAGGCGGGCACCGTGATCGTGAGCGGCACTGCGAAGGCTTTGCTCGCATACGTCGGGCCGACCGGCGATGACGCCGCCGCCTTCGCGGACCCTGATGTGCCGCCGCCACTGCCGCAACCCGGCAACACGAGCAGGGCGAATGCACTCACAGCAGCCACGACGGCGAGCCGGTAGCGGGTCACCGGCATCTTCTTTGGGTCCTGCAGTTCGGTGGTGAGACTGATCACTGCTTTTCCAGCCATGACTTGCTTCCTTTCTGAACGATCTGGTCCTGGCGGTGGTGGCAGACCATCGCCGTGGTGTAGCAGGCCGGGGCGGCGCGCAGCTGGCCGTGGCGGCGTCCCGATGGTGGCTGACCCCGCCGCCCGGCTGGGTACGGCGCAGACGCGTATGTCCGCAGGCAGCGCACGCAGGTGCGCGGTGCGCAATGCCGCTGCGGCGGCCACTAGTCGTTTGGTCATTTCTGCGTTCCTTCGGGGATGGGCTGGTCTGTGGGGAGCCATATGGGTTCCATGAGGCGTTCGCACGGGATGCCGAGCCGGTCGCTGGCCTGGATGACGGCGGCCCGGGTGGGGCCCTGGAACAGGCACAGCACCAGGTCGTCGGCGGCGAACAGCAGCGAGCCAAGGTAGATGACGTTGCCGCTTCGCGTGCCGGGCCCGGCCATGGCGCGTTCGGCGACCTGCTCGAGGCCGGCCTGGGTGACGCCGGGCCAGTAGCACTTGGCCGCATACAGCATGCGAGTAAGCGTCGCCTGGGGCGTTTCAAAATTGCTTCAAGGTTGTCTCAGCCCTGCGAGCTAGCCACGAATGGCCGTTTTGGCAGACACTGCTGGTGGGGGGCGGCGTGAACACTGGCCTGGTTTTCGGGATCTTGGGGCCGCTGGAGGTGCGGCGCGGCGGATCGCTGGTGGCTGTTGGCGGGCCGCGGCAGCGGGCGCTGCTGGCGCTATTGCTGTGTCACGCCAACCGGGTGGTCTCCCGCGACCAGCTGGTTGATGAACTGCTCGGCGATCAGCCGGCCGAATCGGCGGAGCGGATGCTGCGGGTGCAGATCTCCCGGCTGCGCAAGGCCGTCGACGGCGGCGGCGGTCCGCCCCGGGTGCTCGCCCGGCCGCCCGGGTACCTGCTGCGCGTCGAGCCAGGTGAGCTGGATCTAGAGGTGTTTGAGCAGCAGGTGGCCGCTGGCCGGGACGCGCTCAGCCGCGGTGACCCGGGCCAGGCGGCAGTGCTGCTGCGGGGGGCGGAGTCGCTGTGGCGCGGCCGGCCGCTAGCCGACCTGGAGTTCGAGCCGTTTGCCCGGTTCGAGATCCAGCGGCTCGAAGCGCAGCGTCTGCTCGCGGCCGAGGACCGGATCGAGGCAGACCTAGCGTTCGGCCAGCACGGCGCACTGTGCCCGGAGCTGGAGCAGCTAGTCGCCGAGCATCCGCTGCGCGAGCGGCTGCGCGGGCAGCTGATACTCGCCCTGTACCGGTCTGGCCGGCAGGCCGAGGCGCTGGCGGTGTTCCACGACACCCGGCAGGTGCTGGATGCCGAACTGGGCATCGAGCCCGGCCCGGCCCTGCGTCAGGTGCATGAGCAGGTGCTGGCCGCTGACCCCCGGCTGGACCTGCCCGCCCCGGCCGGGGCGGCCGCGCCCCGGACCCTGCCGCGGGATATCGCCAGCTTCACCGGCCGCGAGCGCGAACTGGCGCAGCTACTCGACAGAATCGATCGTCAGGCCGCCAGCGGCGCGGTGGTGGGCATTCACGCCATCGACGGGATGGCGGGGATCGGGAAGACCACCTTCGCGGTGCACGCGGCGCACCGGCTCGCCGCGAGCTTGCCCGATGGGCAGGTTTTCCTGCCGTTGCACGCCCATACACCCGGCCAGCGGCCGGTGGACCCAGCCGATGCGCTGGCCAGCTTGCTGCTGACCGCCGGGCTACCCCCCCAGCAGATCCCGCCCGGCATGCAGGCCCGCGCAGCGCGATGGCGCGACCACCTCGCCGGCAAGAAGATCTTGCTGCTGCTCGATGACGCCGTCGGCCATGAGCAGGTCCGCCCGCTGCTGCCGGGCACCGCCGGTTCCCTGGTGCTGATCACCAGCCGCCGGCGGCTCACCGCACTGGAGGACGCCGCAGTAGTCAGCCTCGACATCCTGGCGCCCGGAGAGGCGGCGGCGCTGCTCATCCGGCTGGCGGCCCGGCCCGGCCTCAGGACGGGGGACATCGCGGTGGGGGAGATCACCCGGCTCGGCGGGTACCTGCCGCTGGCGATCGGGATGCTCGCCAGCCAGCTGCGCCACCATCCCGCCTGGACCGCCACAAGCCTGGCCGCCAAGCTGTGTGGCGCGCGGGACCGGCTGGCCCTGATGCACGCCGAGAACCTGTCGGTGGCGGCCGCGTTCGACTTGTCTTACCGGGACCTCACTCCGGGACAGCAGCGGCTCTTCCACCGCCTCGGCCTGGTCCCCGGCCCTGACTTCGACGCGCACGCCGCCGCCGCCTTGGATGACACCAGCGTGGATGAGGCTCGCCTCGGGCTCGATGAGCTGTATGACCAGCACCTGATCGGCGAGCCCGCGCCCGGCCGCTACCAGCTGCACGACCTGCTCCGCGAACACGCCCGCGCCCTGGCCGACGGCGCCGGCCCGGCGGATCGCGACGCCGCGACCGGGCGGCTGCTGGACTACTACCTGCACACCGCGCTGGCCGCCGGCCAGCGCCTCCGCATCTGGAACCGCGACGCCGGCTTCATGCCACCCGCCCGGCCGCCACAGTGCGCGCCACCGCTGTCCACGCCCGGGCAGGCCGCCGCCTGGGTGGAAACCGAACGCGCCAACCTGCACGCAGCCACCGCCCACGCCGCCGCCACCGGGCGGCTCCAGCACGCCATGCTGATCCCGGCCGCCATAGACGACTTCCTGTATGCCGAGGGCCACTGGGATCAGCAACTCGCCCTGCACCAGATCTCTCTGACCGCGGCGCGTCAGGCCGGCGACCGGCCCGGCCAGGCCCGGGCGCTGATGCTGCTGTCCTCCCCGCAGCTGGTCACTAACGAACGGGCAGCTTCGGTAGCTTCCGCGCAGCAGGCGCTGGCACTGTTCCGCGACCTGCGCGACCAGGTCGGCCAGGCCAGCGCCCTTAACCACCTGGGCTATATGCACAAGGCCAGCGGCGACTATCCTTCCGCCACCGCCTGCTGCCAGCAGGCGCTAGAGCTGTTCCGCGGCCTCGGCAACCGGCGGGGCCAGGCCGGCGCCCTCAACGACCTGGGTGTCGTGCAGCAAGAGACCGGGGACTACCGGGCCGCCGCCGCCAGCCAGCAGCAGGCGCTGGAGCTGTCGCACGATACCGGCGACCTGTTCTGCCAGATCGCTGCGCTGCAGGAACTGAGTGCCGTGCAGCGGCTGACCGGGGACTACGAGGCCGCCGCCATCACCTTGGCACAGGCCCATGCGCTGAACCGTGATCTCGGCGACCGCTATGAGCAGGCCCTTCTCGCCAGCGAGCTGGGCGCGCTGCAACGGCTGACCGGCGACTACCAGGCCGCCATCGCCAGCCAGCAGCAGGCGCTGGAGGCGCTGTGTGACCTCGGGGCGCCAGCCGCCCAGGGCCTCGCCCGCAACGAGCTCGGCCTGGCACAGCAGGAAACCGGGAACCACGCCGCCGCCGCCGCCAGCTACCAGCAGGCGCTGAGGCTGCTCCGCCAGGCCGGCGAACCATACGGCCAGGCCCAGGTACTGAACAGCCTCGGCGAGCTAGCGTCCCACGCCGCGATCATCAGCCAGGCCCTCGACCACCACAGCCAGGCGCTGGCCATCGCCCGCAAGATCGGCGCACCCCTGCAAGAAGCACGGGCCATGGAAGGAATCGGCCACAGCCACCTCCACGACGCCCACCCGCGTGACGCCAGAACCCACCTCCAGCAGGCCTTCGCGATCTACCAGCGCATCGGAAGCCCCGGCGCCCAGCGCGTCCAGGAAACCCTGAGCCAACACCGGCTCTAGCTCTCTAGCCAGCCCGTCTTAATCCGCCCGCGACTAGGAATATGGCAACAGCGTCGCGATTGCCATTCAGCTCGCAGCCACCAGTCACGCGACCGGCCACTTGGGGTTTCCCTGAAACTGTCGAGACGCCCGGCTCTACAGGGTCAGTCCTGCGCGATGGTGCCCTGCCAGATTCAACTCCTGCGATCGTCCACAGGCAGCTCGGCGCGGGGAGCGCTACGAATGCGCTCTCATGCCGCGAACCGCATCTGACACGAACCGGGCGCACTCTCTTGACGCCTGTAGCCCGTCCTGGCCTCATGTGCCAGCAGGAGGAGTGGCCTCGGTCAGGGCGATAGAACCAGCATGTGCATTTGGTAGGCCTTGGTCCTCGGGGCGCAGTCTCGCCTGGGGGCCCTCACGGTCAGGAAGCCAGGGCGTGGCCATGTCCGGAAGACGCGCGCAGCGCGTCGGTGAGCAATGCGGCCAGCGCCTCGAGCTGCACGTCGGCCGAGGAGGGGACTTCTTGGTCGGACCCGTCCAGCGCCCGGGCGGCGAGCCCTGCCTTGCTGTCGATCAGCCCGGCGATCCGGGCGTCGATGGTCTGCGCGGCGATGATGCGCCACGCGGTCACCGGTTCGGCCTGCCCGATGCGGTGGCTGCGGTCGATGGCCTGGGTCTGCTCCGCGTCGGTCCAGGACATCTCGGCCAGCACGATGTTCGAGGCGACCTGCAGATTCAGGCCCACGCCAGCCGCGGTCAGCGAGCACACCGCGACCGCGACGTCCGGGTCGTTCACGAAGGCTTCGACGTTCGCCTGCCGCGCTGTGGGCGTCTGGCCGCCACGGATCGACGAGAAGCGCACCCCCTGCCGGGCGAAGAGCTCTTCGGCGGCGTCCATCACGTCGACGTGCTTGGCGAAGAAGACGACCTTGCCGGCGCTGCGGGCCAGCTGAGCCGCGTAGTCCGCGGCCAGTTCGGCCTTTGCCTGGCCGATGCGTCGCATCATGGTGAACACGTTCTCGCCGGACTGCGCGGTCGCCGCGTCCTTCAGCTCCGACCGGGCCACCCGGCGGACGAGGTCATGGTCGATGCCATCGGCGCCGGCGTCGGAGGGTCGGTTCGCGAGCGCGGTCTGGTACCGCGCCACCATCCGGCCAGCGAGGTCCCGTTCGGCCGCCCGGATCGACCGGCTGGACCGTTCGTCCAGCTCGACGGGGAGGTCAGCGATACGGCGGGCGGGGATGTCGGCGGCCACGTCGAGCTTGCGCCGGCGCACGATGCCCAGATCGATCACACACTGGCGCGCCGCGGCGTAGAAGCTTCGGTCGGCGGGCGTCAGGCCGGTGTCCTCAAGCGCGTCCATTAGCCCGTCGAGGGGCTTGCTGTCGTCGATCCAGCCGAGGAACTGCCAGATCGCCCGGAAGTCCTCGATGTCGTTGATCAGTGGGGTGCCGGTCAGCGCCATCAGCAGGGGCCGGTCCGTACGGGACCGGATGCGGTCGGAGAGCGCCAGGGCGTTCTGCGAGCGCTGCGAGGTCTTGTTCTTCATGAAGTGAGCCTCGTCCACGACCATGCCGCAGAAGCCGAAGTCACCGAGCCAGCCCATGTGGCGGTCGAGAACCTCGTAGTTGAGCACGACGATATCGGCGAAGCCGTCGACAGCCTCGCCGTCGCCCTGCACCACCGTGGCCGGGCGGTGGGGAACCCAGCGGGCCGCCTCACGGGCCCAGTTGGTCTTGACGACGTTCGGCACGACGACGAGCAGCGGGTAGGCGTTCGCCGCCTCCGCGGCGAGCAGCGCCTGGGCCGTCTTGCCCAGACCTGGCTCATCGGCAAGCAGGAATGTCCGGTGGCCGGCAGCGGCCGCGGCCACCAGCTGCCCCTGGTGCGGCATCAGTTCCAGGCCCGCCGGGGTGAACCGTGCCGTCGGCGCCGGGAGCGCCATGCACGCCGGGGCTCCCCGCCGGCCCGCTCGAAGGAACTCAGCAGCGGGCCGAGCAGCTCCCAGCCGGCCAGGCGGCGCGGACGGGAGGTGCGCTGCGCAACGGCGGAGAAGTCGGGGGCGAGAAAGGGGTTCGCCAGTTGCCGGGAGACCACCGACTGCGGCACGACGCGCCGCTCCGAGCCGGCTTCATCCGTAGCGGTCTGCGCAGGCGCGATCTCTTCGCGCGCCGGCTCAATGCCGACGTCCCGCAGCATCTCCCGCTTGAGCGACCGGGCCGCGTCGGAGACGCCGGAGCCCTCGGTGAGCAGCGCCAGTAGCCCAGCGTCCTGGACGGCGGTCGCCGCGAGGATGGCCGCGACGCCGTCCAGGCGCTTGAGCTGCTCGGCCCGATGACTGTCGCTTCCGCCCGCCGCCCGGACGCGGGCACGCTCGTCCCGCAGCAGCAGGGCGGCGGCCTGGAACTTCGTGCGCACGGCAGGCGTCACGCCGCCGCGCCGGGCAGCCGCCTCGACCTCACGGACGGTTCCGGCGAGCACCGGGACGACATCGTCGCGGTGGTGGACGCGTCCCCGCTTCCGCGGGGTGGTACGGCGAGCGCCCGTCTGGCGCTGGCCTGGTCGAGCCACAGACTTCTCCTCTGGAATGCCGGGACACGGTGGCCACGGCAGCATGCCGCACAGTCCCGCGGCCGGGGCGAGAAACGTCCCAAGCAGCGAGCCTGGTACTTCGAACGCCGAGCCGACTTGCGGATCTCCGACGATCAACGCAGGCTGGCCCGGCAGGCCATTGACACGAACTCTGAGCCGCCGGTGGGTGGGCTGGTGACCACGGCACGGGGAATATCGCCGTCAGACGACCGGCTCGGTTCTCGGCTACCGCTCATGTTAACGCGCGCGAGAGCGCATAATTCCCGGGGGCCGCACTGCGGGTGAAGATCCTCAATTGCCGCCCGGAGGGCATCGCTGCGTGGAGCGGCTGTGGGATGGGCTGCTAGCTTGACGCTGTCATGGAGGGCACCTTGTCGGCGCAGGCCCTGCTGACCAGCCCGCTGCTCACCTCAGTCGAACTCGATCACGGCTCCGGAGTCACCCTCGCCACCCGCCACACCTGACCCAGCCATGCTGATCCTGTACACCATTTCCCGGCGTCCGGTCATGCCGCATAGAGGCGCGGTCGGGCAAGGCAGGCGTAACGGCTGAGTGTGTGGCCAGACTCCCTTGCCGGGAACCCGGTGGCAGCGCTGGCTCCGCCAGTGGCGGTCCCGGCGTGTGTCATGGTGTCTGCGTGGGTGAGGATCTATGGGATGCCTACGACAAGATGGGCCTGAGCTTCCAGCTGCATGCGGCGGACAGTGCGTACAACGCACATTATGACCGGCCAGCGGTGCTGGCCGCGCTAGGGCCCGTCACCGGCCGGCAGGTCCTGGACGCTGCCTGCGGCCCTGGCCTGTACGTGCATGAACTGCTGGAGCGAGGCGCCGAGGTCACCGCCTTTGACGCGAGCCCTGTGATGGTGAGCTTGGCCAGGCAGCGGACGGCGGGCCGGGTGCGGATCGAGCAGGCGGCGCTCGGGGAGCCGCTGCCCTACGCCGATGGCGCCTTCGACCTCATCGTCTGCGCGCTGGCCATTCACTACGCCAGCGACCGCGCGGCCGCATTCACCGAGTTCTGCCGCGTCCTGCGCCCCGGCGGAGCAGCTGTGGTATCAACGCAGCATCCGGTGATGGACTGGCTGCGCAAGGGCGGCTCCTACTTCCAGACCACCCTGGAAACCGACATCTGGCGTATCCCATCGGGAGATCAGCCAGTGCGTTTTTGGCGTGAACCGCTGTCAGCACTGTGCACGGCTGCCACCGATGCTGGATTTCTGATCGAAAAACTCATCGAGCCGGTCCCAGCCGAAACAATGCGTGAACGCTATCCCGAGGACTACGAGAAGCTGAGCAGGGAACCAGGATTTCTGATCCTGCGCCTTCTCAAGCCAGCCACACCAGATCCCAGCGCCCCGAGCTGACCCGGGCTCCCTTCGTTCTCCCGGGCAACCCGCGAAACGCTGACTCATGCCGCGTTCAGGGTTCGAGGCCGGCACCGCGTGATGAGGAGGGTGTGCATCTTCCGTCGAAGTCAGCCTGCGCCGGTCCGCGATACTGGGGTGCGTGGCGACCGCGGGATCGCCGGGAACCGAGATCCGGGAGCCGGACATGCTTGATCCGCAGGCAGTTCTGGACCAGGCAAGCCACGGGAGGGCCCCAGCGACCTGGCGGGTCTTCACGAAGGAGAGAGGCCGGGTGCGTGGCTTTCTGCGCGGGACGTCGGCAGATCCCGATCCCATGCTCGTCATCACCCCGGACGGTGTGGTCGAGTACATCGACAGCAAGAAGCCGGGCGCGGTGGTCGACTTCGGCAACCTCTCGTCGATCAGATTGCGGGTCACCGGAAGTACCTTCTCCGACAGTATCCAGGTCCGGCTGGATGTCTGGCTTGACCTGCACTACCGCGACGGCAGGAAATCAAAGTGGCGCTCGGCCTCGTTCGCCAGCCAGTACCAGACTATCCAGGCATTCCTCGAGGCTTACGGCGTCCACCAAGCGCTGCGCAGCGGCGGCCTGTACCCGCGCTGACTCACCGTTCGGGTGAGGCTGACCGAATGTCACCTCGCCTGCCCGGCCACCGTGTCACCGGCGCGGCGCCAGCCATCGGGTGTCGATCCGGCCGTGCCGCATGCGGCCGGTCAAGCGGACATGCAGCGTCTCCGGTGTGCTGTCGCCCGCGTCCCTGCTGATCGCCAGCCTGCTGTGCCGCACTGACAGCTCGTTGGCGTCCACCACCATGCCCGGCGCGAGGACCAGCTCCACGTTGCCGCCGCGCACCTGGAACTCGATGAGCAGCTCGGGCCCGCTGCGCACCGCACTGGTCAGGTCGAGCATCACGTCGCACCACGCGGTGCGCAGCGCCAGCCGGTGCGGGAGCGTCCACCGGCCGTCGCGGCGTACCAAGCCGTGCCGCTCGCTGATGGTGAGCAGTTCCGCGGCTGGCCCGGCCGCCGTCCCAGTGAGCGGCAGCGTGAGCGCGCCGCCGCTGCCTGGCACCGCGATCAGATCGGCGGTGAGCGGGGCCAGCGCGTCGATGGTGCGGGCGGCCAGCGCCGCGTCCAGCCGCTCGTCGAACTCGACCGGGTCGAGCCGGCCGTCGGCGACCGCGGCCCGCAGCAGTTCGATGACCCGGTCGCGGTCTGCGTCGGACGCGCGCAGCGCGGGTGAGCTGGGCAGGTCTGCCGTCATCCGGCCTCCTCGCGGCGACGTGGCGGCACCGCGCCACCGGCATTCCACGTTATATCGCAAGCTCTGCGGGCACTACGCGCAGCATCATCATCTTCCCAGCGCGCCTAACAGCGGATCTGCGCACTGCCGGGCACCGGTAACAGAACCCGGCCACCCGCACCAATCGACGGTAGTGCGCCCGCACGTGTTGAGCGGGGATCGCCGACTGTGACCGGCTCGTCGGGCGACACAGCGCCTGATCGATGCCGCGCTGCACGTGGTCTGTTGCCGCTGGCGGCGCACCGATCGGGCGGCGATGCCACCACGCCAGTCTGAAGACCGACTATGGCCGGTTGAGTACCTGTACTCATGCGCGGGCGCTGTGTGCCGCGGAGAATGAGGCCATGAGTGACAGCCCCGCGAGCCGGCCCGGCTGGACGCGTCTGCCCTGGGCTATGTGGCTGGCGGGCGCACTCGCGGTCGCCGCGGCTGGCCTGCTCGCCCTGACCGACCTGGCAGGCATCGTGATGGGGAGCTGGGATACTCCCGCGCCTGGCCTGGGATGGCTGAAGGCTGGCGCCATCGGCCAGCTCGGCCTGGCCGCCGCCGCGGTCGCCGTGCTCGTCGCGGGCACAGCACGCCCCAGCTGGCGCCGCCGCGGCGCAGTGCTGGCAGGTGCGATCATCGCGCTGGAGGCGGGCTGGTTCTTGCTGACCCGCATGCTGGTGACCTCTTGACTATCTGCCATCCGTGAGTCCCCGCGCCGGCCGGCCAGACCGCGCACAGAACACCCGCATCTGGCCTCATCGCATCGGCGCTTTCGCCCGCCAGCCGGCCGCGCCTATCGGCGGCTCGGCGTGCGGCAGGGCCTTCAACGCCGCAGCTGGGATGGAGCGTAAGGTCACGGCAGGGTGATCCGGGCCGCGAGCCGCAGGTACTCGCCGTACCGTCGGGCCGCCTGGTCGAGGGCTTCGATCTCCAGCGGGGTCAGGGCCTGGTAAGGCCGGAGGTGGAACTGCACGTGGTCGTGGGCGATGGTGCGCCGCATGGCGGCGAGGAGTTGCGCGTCGACCAGAGCCATTCCCACCGCAGACTCCCGGGTGCGTGGAACGTGGCCGGCGGCATCGAGCACCCAGCGGGACTCCTGGTAGCCGCGGTAGGTCTCGTCGAGGATCTGCAGAAGGTGCGCGGCGGGCTCTTGCGGTCCACCGGGGGCATCCCCGGGGGCGTGCCAGAAGGTGCGCCCGTCGTGCTGGAACGAGCCGAGCCGGTCACGCACCTGCTGCAGGCCGGCGCGCACATCGGTGAGGGTGAGCGTGGCCCAGTAGGCGAGGTCCCGTTCGGTTGCCGGGCCATGCCCCGTGAAGTAGCGCAGGGCGAGCTCAGCCAGGGCCTCGGTCCGCCCGGGCCGGCGTGATACCGGCACACGTTCGTCCATGAGCGCGTAGCTGTGCTCGCCGCCGGCGATTCTTCCGCTGCAGATCAGCCCGTCCAGCTCGGCGTGGGCCAGCAGGATCATCAGCATTTGCCCACTGCCCTGGACACCGCGCTCGCGCAGCTCGTCAGCCAGCTGCGCGCGGGTGAGCTGTCCCCGGCTCGCCAGTGCGTCCATGACGGCGGTGACCGCGTGGTCGATGGAACGCTCGTCGAGCCCGTGGGTGTCGCGAAGCTGCTGGCCGGTGACCCGCCGTATGCGGGGACCGGTCAGGTCGAGCAACCAGCCGGCGTCCTCGGCCCGCACGAAGTGCCATGTGGGCCGAAGCACATGCGTGCGCAATATGGCGCCGTCGTCTAGGAGAGCCGCCAGCTCGGCCTGGTCCGGGTCCGATGTGCGCGAGGCCACTGCCCACGCCGCCTGGCTGGGGTTCTCTGCCTGCACGGCCAGCAGCGAACCGACGGCCTCGCGCGCCGAATCGGCATAGGGCGAGACCAGGTGCTGATTGCGCAACCGCCAGCGAGCAATGTCCAGGTCCTGCAATGCCGCCACCCCCTCGGTCAGAGCAGCAACACACTAGCCAGGCGCGCTGACATGCTTCGCGCAGGCAACAGCGATCACCTTCGCGGCAGGGACCGGCTGCTGGCGGCAGCGGGAGCGGGACGGGATGATCGGGCGCATGAGCATGGGTCAGCAGCGCGTCGCCCTGGTGACAGGCAGCTCCCGCGGGCTGGGGGCGGCCATTGCGCGGCGCCTTGCCCGTGACGGCCTGGCGGTTGCCGTGAATGGCCGTGACGGAGACGCACAGATCCAGGAAGTCGCCCGCAGTATCGGCGCCGACAGTGGAACCGCGGGCGCCTTTGCCGCCGATGTCACCGACGAGCGGGACGTCACCAGGCTCGTCGCCGCGATTTCGCGCAGTCTCGGCGTGGTCGAGGTGCTGGTGCTGAACGCGACCGGCCCGCAGCCCGAAGCGCCGCTGTCCGAGGTGGCGTGGGAGGACCACCTCGCCCAGCTCGATTTCTTCGTCAAGAGCCCGGTGCTGCTGGGGCGGGCCGTGCTGCCCGGGATGCGGGCCAGGCGATCCGGGCGGATCATCCAGATCGACTCCGAGGTCGCGGACCGGCCGCCACCGGGCCGGTCCGCCTATGCCACCGCGAAGAGCGCGCAGATCGGCCTGACCCGCAGCTGGGCCCGCGAGCTCGCGCCCCTGGGCATCACGGTCAACACGGTCGCCCCGGGCTTTGTCCCGGTCGAGCGCCACGCAGACGTCACAGGCGAGGTCAGGAATGCCTACCTGGCGTCCGTGCCCGCTGGGCGGATGGGAACACCCGAGGACATCGCCCACGCCGTGAGTTTTCTCGCTTCACCAGGAGCGGGTTTCGTCACCGGCCAGCGCATCGTTGTCGACGGCGGGCGAGGCCTGGGCTGATCGCCGCAGCAACTCCCTGACCATCTGCCATCGCCCAGGCGCGCCGCATCGACCGTCGCCAGCCGGCATCGCCGCCGCCCAGCGGCTCGGGCCAAGCTAGCCTCAATCCTGCGCAGCAGCGGTGCGGCTTGCCGCCGGACACTCGTAGCCTGGGCTGACCTGGGCAGACCAGTTTCGGGCGGGCGGCAGCGGGCAGGCCAGCAAAATCCGCGGCCACGGCCTGTCCATTCTGCCGGTCAGCCGTTCGTCCTTACCGTGGAGCCGGTCACCGGAGACCGGCCTGGCCCTGAGGAGCAACCTGTGCCTACCTACCTCGCACTGACCTACACGCCGGACGTCGACTGGACCAACCCGCCACCGGAATACGCCGGTGAGGTGAAGGAGTACCGGGCCTTTGGCGAGGCGGCCGCGGCCGTGATCCGGGGCGGGGACGCGCTCTACCCGACCGCCACTGCGACCACTGTCCGGGTGGCGGGCGGCAAGGGTGGCGACGTGATCACCAGCGACGGCCCGTACGCCGAGACCAAGGAGGCGCTGACCGGCTTCTACCTGCTGGAATGCGCCGACCTCGACGAGGCGGTCGCACTGGCCGCGCAGATCCCGGCGGCGTGGAACGGTGCGGTCGAGCTGCGCCCGGTCATCAAGTTCTGATGCGTCCCCGAGCCGTGCCCTGGCGAGCCCCGGCCTGATGGAGGCCGGTGACGCGGTCGCGCGGCTGGTCCGCGAGGAGGGCACCCGCGTGCTGGCCACGCTGATCCGCGTCACCGGCGACGTCGACCTGGCCCAGGACGCCGCGCAGGACGCGGTGGTCCGGGCGCTGGAGACCTGGCCGAGCCGCGGCGTGCCGGACAATCCCCGCGGCTGGCTGCTGGTCGCCGCCAAGCACCGGGCGGTCGACCTGATCCGGCGGGAGGCCCGGCGCCCCACGAAGGAGGCGGAGTCGATCATGTTCGCTGACCCGGCTCCGGAACCTCCCGAGATGGTCCGGGACGACCTGCTCCGGCTGGTGTTCATCTGCTGCCATCCGGCGCTGGCCATGGAGGCGCAGGTGGCACTGGCGCTGCGCACCCTCGGCGGGCTGTCCACGGCCGAGGTGGCCCGGGCGCTGCTGGTCCCCGAGGCGGCCATGGCCAAGCGGCTGACCCGGGCCAAGCAGAAGATCGCCCAGGCGCGGATACCGTACCGGGTGCCGGCCGCGGAAGAGCTCCCCGCCCGGCTCGCCGGGGTCGCGGCCACCATCTACCTGATCTTCAACGAGGGGTATGCGGCCGGCGCGGGCGAGGACCTGGTCCGGGCCGCGCTGACCGGCGAGGCGATCCGGCTGGCCCGGCTGCTGGCCGGGCTGATGCCGGATGAGCCGACCGCGCTCGGCCTGCTGGCCCTGCTGCTGCTCACCGACGCGCGGCGGGATGCCCGGGTGGCGGCCGACGGCGGGCTGGTGCTGCTGGCCGACCAGGACCGCGCCCGGTGGGATGCCGCCGCCATCCAGGAGGGGGTGGTGCTGGTCGGCACCGCGCTGCGGCGCTCCCCGGGCCGTCCCGACCCGTACGTGGTGCAGGCCGCGATCGCCGCGTGCCACGCGCTGGCCCCGGACTACCCGCGGACCAACTGGGACGCGGTCATCTCCTGGTACGACGTGCTGCTCACGGTCGCGGACAGCCCGGTGGCCCGGCTCAACCGGGCGGCCGCGGTCGCCGAGCGCGACGGGCCCGCAGCCGGCCTCGCGCTGGCCGACGCGATCGACGGCCTGGCCGGGTACCCGTGGTGGCACGCCACCCGCGCGGAACTGCTGCACCGGCTGGGCCAGCCCGCCGCGGCCCGCGCTGCCTACCAGCAGGCCCTGACGCTGGGCATGAGCGAGCCGCAGGCCCGGCACCTCCGCCGCCGGCTCGCCGAACTGGGGTAGGCGGCGCGCCCAGCGGTAGCGGGCGGGCGGATGATGGGACGCGTGGAATCGGCTGGCCTGGCCGCGGCGGCGGCCGCGGAATACTCCCCGCTCTGCCCGTTCACAGTGGACCGGCCGGTGATGCGGCAGCGCTGGGAACGGCTGACGTTCCTGCACTGGCCCTGCGAGCCCACGCTGGTCCAGCGGCTGCTGCCCAGCGGCCTCACCGTGCACACGTTCGGCGGTATGGCCTGGGTCGGGCTCGTCCCGTTCTTCATGCGGGTGCACACGCCCGGCGGGCACGGCGCACCCTGGGTTTCCAACTTCTGCGAGACCAACGTGCGCACCTACGCCGTTGACCAGGACGGCCGGGCCGGGATCTGGTTCCTGTCGCTGGACGCCGCGCGGGCCGGCGCGGTCGCCGTGGCCCGGACCAGCTACCGGCTGCCCTACTTCTGGTCGTCGATGCGGCTGTCCCGGCGGGGCGAGGAGATCGCCTACTCCTGCCAGCGGCGGGTGCCCGGCCCGCGCGAGGCGGTCAGCCAGGTCCGGGTGCGCATCGGCGCCCCGTACCAGCCCGCCGAGCTGGGCGACCGGGACCATTTCCTGACCGCCCGGTGGGTGCTGTTCAGCAGGCTGGCTGGCCGGCCGTTCTTCGCCCGCGCCGAGCACCGGCCGTGGCCGCTGCACCGCGCGGACGCGGTGGCCGTGGACGACGGGCTGGTCGCCGCGGCCGGGCTGCCCGCGCCGCAGGAGCCGCCCCTGGTGCACTACTCACCGGGCGTGGACGTGCGGATCGGCCGCCCGGAGTCCGCCCGCCGTTAGCCGGTGCGCCGGGCCGGGCTGGCGGTCAGCGTTCCTCGCCGTCCACGGTCATCTCGACCTGGTCCGGGTAGAAGCACATCAGCCCGGTGATCTGCGCCGCCTGCGGGATCGGCGACTCGTAGCTCCACACCACGTCCGGGTGGACCTCGCCGCCGATCTCGGCAGACCAGTACGACGCCTCGCCCTTGAACGGGCACGTGGTGTGGGTGTCCGTGGGCTGCAGCAGGTCGGTCCGCACGTCCTCCCGCGGCAGGTAGTAGCGGGTCGGCAGCCCGGTCTCGTCCAGCAGCACCGGCCGGTCTGATTCGGCCAGCTTCTCGCCGCCGAGGCTGATCACGACGTGCTCGGTGCCCTGCCTGGTGGTGATGGTGTGTCCTCTAGCCATACCCGGAGAACTACCCGGCGGCCGCGCTGATTCCGGCGCTGGCCGCAATGGCCCGGGTGCTTGCTGCACCGAGCCGGCGAAACGCCTGCGCGGTCGGCGAGCCCGGCTCGGCCGAGTAGATGACCAGCCGCTGGTCACTGTCTGGGATGTGCAGCACGTGGCAGTCGAATTCAAGCGGTCCCGCGGCCGGGTGGCTGACCCGCTTGCGGATCGGCCGCCGCACCTCGACCTCGTGCGCGGCCCACATCGCGGCGAACCGGGGCGACGCGGCGAGCAGCTCGGTGACCAGGTCCTCGATGCTGCGGTCGCCGGGGTAGCGGGCGTAGGCCGCGCGCAGGTCGGCGACGGACAGCCGGGCGAACGCGATCCGGTCTGCGTCGTCCCACAGCACATCCTGGCCGGGCTGGCGGAATATCCAGCGCAGCATGTTGCGGTCCGCTTCCGGGTACCCGGACAGCTCGCCGATGAAGCAGGTGGCCAGCTGGTTCCAGGCCAGCACGTCGTACTTGGCGTCCAGCACGTAGGCGGGCGTGTCGGCCAGGCTGTCCAGCAGGTGCCGGATGGCCAGCGTCACCTCACGGGACGGGCCGGCCACCGGCGGCGGGCTGGCCCCGGCGATCCGGAACAGGTAGTCCCGCTCATCCTGGGTCAGCATCAGGGCCCGGGACAGCGCGGCCAGGATCTGCTCTGAGGGGTGCGGGCCGCGGGCCTGCTCCAGCCGGATGTAGTAGTCCACGGACATGCCGGCCAGCTCGGCCACTTCCTGACGGCGCAGCCCGGGCGTGCGCCGCCGCCCGCCGCCCGGCAGCCCGACGTCAGCCGGGCGCAGCCCGGCCCGCCTGCGGCGCAGGAACGCGGCCAGCTCGCCGCGCCGGAGCCCGCGCCGGGTCTCGCCCGCGCCCGGGTCATGGCCGAGCTCGCTCATGCTCCCAGCTTGCCCCATCCCGGCCAGGCCAGGGTGGTACTGCTGATCCCAGCTTCAGCTGGTCTCTCCCGGACCGGGGCCGCGCCGGGCACGCTGGACGTCATGACGACTATTGCGCTGATCACCGGGGCCAACAAGGGAATCGGGTTCGCCACCGCCCAGCTGCTCGCCGGGCGCGGGATGACGGTCCTGCTCGGCGCGCGCGACGCGGACCGCGGCCAGCAGGCCGAGCAGGCCCTGCGCGAGGCGGGCGGGCAGGCCCGTTTCGTGCTGCTCGACGTCACCGACGAGAAGACGGCCGGGCAGGCCGCAGCGTGGATCGAGGCCGAGTACGGCCGGCTGGACGTGCTGGTCAACAACGCCGGGATCGCCCGCGGCGACGGCCATGGCCAGCCCAGCGAGACCACGGTCGGCACGCTGCGGGAGGTCTTCGAGACCAATGTGTTCGGTGTGGTGGCGGTGACCAACGCCATGCTGCCGCTGCTGCGCCGCGCGCCGGCCGCCCGGATCGTCAACGTGTCCAGCGAGGTCGGGTCGATCACGTCGATGACCGACCCGGACAGCCCGCTGTACCCGATGGCTTCGGTGCCCTATCCCGCGTCCAAGGCCGCGCTGAACATGGTCACCGCCATGTACGCCAAGGAGCTCAGGGACACGCCGATCAAGGTCAACGCGGCTAACCCGGGCTACTGCGCCACCGACCTGAACGGCCACCGCGGCTTCCGCGCCCCCGAGCAGGGCGCGGCGGTCGTGGCCCAGCTGGCCACGCTGCCCGCGGACGGGCCGGATGGCGTGCTCTGGGGGCACCTGTGGACTGCCGACGGCCCCGACGAGGACGGCGTGCTGCCCTGGTAACCGGCCACGTCCTGGTCAGAGCTCGACGCGTGAGCCCATGACGACGGTGCGGTCCCCGGGCAGCTGGAAGGACTCGGTGGCGTCGGCGGTGATCCGGGAGGTCGCCAGGAAGAGGCGCTTGCGCCACCGGCTCAGGCCGGGTGTATCGCCCAGGTGCAGCTCGATGCGGGACAGGAAGTAGGACAGCTTTTCGTCGTGGAGCGGGCTCTCCAGTTCGGCTTCCCGGATCAGCGGCAGGAGGCCCGGGACGTTCGTCAGGTCCATGTAGCCGAAGCGGGCGGTGATATGGATGATCCGGTCGTCTTTGTAGCCGAGGTCATCGACGACGACCCGCTCGGTGGGCGGGATATGGGGCACCGGCTTCGTCTCGATCGACAGGATCAAGACGTGCTCGTGCAGGACCTGGTTGTGCTCGACGTTCGCGCGCAGCGCCAGCGGAGTGGTGGCCTTGCCGCGGTTGAGAAAGATCGCGGTGCTGGGCACCCGGTGCAGCGGCGGCCGCCTCGCGTGCAGCTGATCGATGAACGCCTGGAGCGGTCCCTCGTGGCGCTCCCGCTGCTGGGTGACGAGTTCCCGGCCACGCTGCCAGGTCGTGAGGATGGTGAACGCCGCCAGCGCGATGAGCAGCGGCAGCCAGGCCCCGCTCACCAGCTTGGTCAGGTTGGCCGCGAAGAACAGCAGGTCGAGCGTGAGCAGGGGCACGGCGCCGGCCGCGACGAGCCAGCGCGGGGTGTTCCAGTAGGTCCGGGCGATGTAGAAGAACAGCAGCGTGGTGATCGTGATCGTGCCGGTCACTGCCATGCCGAACGCGTAGGCCAGCGCGGCTGAACTCCGGAACGTGACGACCAGGGTGAGCACGGAGACCAGCAGCACCCAGTTGATCCACGGGACGTAGATCTGGCCGATCCGCTTGTCCGAGGTATACACGATGCGCAGCCGCGGGAGGTAGCCGAGCCGGGCCGCCTGGTGGGCCACGGAGAATGCGCCGGTGATGACCGCCTGGGAGGCGATGACCGTCGCCGCGGCGGCCAGGAACACCATCGGCAGCCGCGCCCACGACGGCGCAAGCAGGAAGAACGGGCTGCTGATGCTGCCCGGGTGGCCCAGGACGAACGCGCCCTGTCCCAGGTAACTCAGGATGCAGGCGGGAAAGACCAGGAGCAGCCAGACCCGGGTGATCGCCGGGCGGCCGAAGTGCCCCATGTCGGCGTAGAGCGCCTCAGCCCCGGTGACCGCGAGCACGACGGCGGCCAGCGAGAAGAACGCGGTCGAGAAGTGGCCGGCCAGGAAGCCGACGGCGTAGGTGGGCGACAGCGCCTTCAGGATTTCCGGGTAGCCGGCGATACCGCGCACGCCGATGATGGCGATGGCGGTGAACCAGATGCCCATGACCGGCCCGAACAGGCGCCCCACGGCGCCCGTGCCCAGCCGCTGGACCAGGAACAGGACGACGATGATCGCCGCGGTGATCGGCACGACCAGGCTGGCCAGGGACGGCGCCGCCACCTTCACGCCCTCGATCGCCGACAGGACGGAGATCGCCGGGGTGATCACGCTGTCGCCGAAGAACAGCGAAGCGCCGAAGATCCCGAGGGCCGCCAGCGTGATCTTGGCCCGCCGCCCGCCGGGTACACCCTGCCGGCGGATCAGCGTGATCAGCGCCATGATCCCGCCTTCGCCGTCATTGTCAGCCCGCATCACCAGCAGGACGTACGTGACGGTCACGATGAGCGTCACCGACCAGAAGATGAGCGAGACGATCCCGAAGATGTTCTCGGTGGACACCGGGACCGGGTGCGGGTCGTGCGGGTTGAACACCGTCTGCACGGTGTAGAGCGGGCTGGTGCCAATGTCCCCGAACACCACCCCGAGCGCGCCCACCGCCAGTGCCCCCTGGGCCGTCGCCCGCCGGTTAACGCGCACATCATCCGCCTCTCTAGCCGACCGGGCCCTGGTGCGGCCACCCTAGCCAACGACCTGGCCGGAGCCCGCCCACCCGCGCCGGGCGGGGACATGCGCCCACTCGTCCGCGCGGAACGGGGACAATGGCAGCGGGAGGTAACCGTGCGGATCGGCATTCTTGGGCCGCTGGAGGTCCGTGACCAGGCCGGGCAGCCGGTGCGGCTGGGTGGCGCGCGGCTGCGCGCGCTGCTGATCCGGCTGGCGCTCGATCCCGGGCGGACGATCGCCGCGGAACGGCTGACCGGCGACTTGTGGCCGGACGCCGGCCCGGCCGATGCCAGCAACGCGCTGCAGGCGCTGGTGTCCCGGCTGCGCAGCGCGGCCGGGCCGGGCATCGTCGAGCACCGGCCGAGCGGCTACCAGCTGGCCGTGCACCCGGCTGCGGTGGACGCCGGCCAGTTCGAGCGGCTGGTCGCCGACGGCCGGAGCGCGCTGGCCGCTGGCGACGCGGCGGGCGGCGCGGCTGTGCTGCGCCAGGCGCTGAGCCTGTGGCGCGGCCCGGCCCTGGTCGACGTGGAGGACGCGCCGTTCGCCGCCGGGCCCATCGCCCGGCTGGAGGAACTGCGGCTGGCCGCCACCGAGGACCGGATCGACGCCGACCTGGCGCTCGGCCGCGGCGCAGAACTGGCGCCCGAGGCCGAGGAACTGGTCACCGCGCACCCGCTCCGGGAGCGGCTGCGCGGCCAGCTCATGCGCATCCTGTATCTGGCCGGCCGTCAGTCGGACGCGCTGGCCGTCTACGAGGACACCAGGCGGCTGCTGGCCGACCGGCTGGGCGTGGACCCGTCCCCGGCGCTGTCCGCGGTCCACCTGGCCATCCTCCGGGCCGACCCGGACCTGGGCGCCCCCGCGGCCAGCGGTGCCGGGCCGCCCGCGGGCCCGGCCCGTCCGGGGCCGTCCGGGGCGCCGTCATCCGCGGCTGTGTCCGGCGCACCGCCCGGGACCGGGCCGGTGGCGGCCGCGGGGCCCGCCCCGGCGGCGGCCGGGCCGCAGCGCACCAGCAACCTGCCGGCCCTGCTGACCAGCTTCGTGGGCCGGGACGAGGAGCTGAACCGGGTCAGCAAGCTGCTCGGCGAGTCGCGGCTGGTCATCCTGACCGGGCCGGGAGGCACCGGGAAGACCCGGCTGGCGGTCGAGGCTGGGGCGCGGGTCACCGACCAGATGCCGGACGGCGTCTGGTTCGTGCCGCTGGCCCCGGTGGGCAACGCGCTGGACGTGCCGCAGGCCGTGCTGGCCGCGATCGGCAGCCCGGAGGTCATGTGGCTGGCCGACGCGGCGGACCCGGTCCGGATCCCGGCGCTGCCGCCGCTGGACCGGCTGGCCGACATGCTGGCCAGCCGGGAGCTGGTCCTGGTCCTGGACAACTGCGAGCACCTGATCGGCGCGGTCGCCCAGCTGGCCGACCGGATCCTGGCCGTGGCTCCCGGCGTGCGCATCCTGGCCACCAGCCGCGAGCCGCTCGGCGTGACCGGGGAGACGCTCTGCCCGGTGCCCTCGCTGCCGCTGCCGCCGGACGGCGCCAGCCCGGCCGAGGCCATGGAGTACGGGGCGGTCCGGCTGCTGGCCGAGCGGGCGGCCGCGGTCCGGCCCGGCTTCACCATCGACGCGGTCAGCATCGAGCCGGTCATCCGGATCTGCCGTGCGCTGGACGGCAACCCGCTGGCCATCGAGCTGGCCGCGGCCCGGCTGCGGTCGCTCACCCCGGCCCAGGTGGCCGGCTGGACGACCGGTTCGGCCTGCTGACCGCGGGCAGCCGGACCGCGCTGCCCCGGCACCAGACGCTGCGGGCCATCGTGGACTGGAGCTGGGATCTGCTGAACGAGGCCGAGCGCACCGTGCTGCGGCGGCTGTCCGTATTCAGTGGGGGCGCGACACCGGCCGCCGCCGAGCGGGTGTGCGGCCTGGGCGGGGACCCGGCCGGCCTGATCGACGTGATCGCCTCCCTGGTGGACAAGTCACTGGTCACCGCGACCGGTGAGGACGAGGTGCGGTACCTGCTGCTGGAGACGGTGCGCGCCTACGCCACGGAGCGGCTGGCCGAGGCGGGCGAGGCGGAGCAGGTCCGGGCCGCACACGCCGCGTACTTCCTGGACCTGGCCGAGCAGGGTGAGCCGCAGCTGCGCGGCCCCGATCAGATCGGGTGGCTGGCCCGGCTGTCCGCCGAGCACGACAACTTCGCCGCGGCCCTGCGCTACGTGATCGACGCCCGGGACGCCGAGTCCGGGCTGCGGTTCATCGCCGCGCTGGCCTGGTTCTGGGTCATGCGCGACTACGAGACCGAGGCCGGCGAGTGGGCCCTGGAGGTGCGGGACATCGCGACCGAGCCGGTGTCACCCGGCCTGGCCGACGGGTACGCGCTGTGCCACATCCTGGCCGCGATCGCCACCGCGGCCGGGGTCGAAGACCCACCTCCCGGCTTGCTGATGGACACGCTGCGCAGAGTGTCGCCCTTGGTCGGCCACGACACCCGCCATCCGATGCTGGTGCTGGCCCAGCCGATGCTGGCGTTCTTCTCCGGTGACCTGGATGGCACCCAGCGGAAACTGCAGGCGCTCGGGGACCATCCCGACCCGTGGGTGCGGGCCGGCCGGCACGCGCTGAGCGGGCACCTGATGATGAACAACGGCCAGGTGGCGGAGGCCGCCGTCCACCTGGACCAGGGCCATACGGAGTTCCAGGCCATCGGCGACCGCTGGGGGATGATCCTCTGCCTGTCCGGGATGGCCGAAGTCGCGATGGCGAAGGGCAAGCCGGACGAGGCGCTGCGGATCCTGGCCGAGGCCCGCGGGTACGCGGCCGCCGGGCTGCACGGCAACTTCTCCGACATGATGCTGATCATGATGGGCAAGGCCAAGGCCAGGCTGGGTGACCTCGATGGGGCGCGCGCCGACCTGGAGCGCGGGGTGCAGATCGCGGCGCGGATCGGCGACACTCGACGACGAAGCCCTCGGCCAGCTGGCCCTGGGCCAGCTGGCCATCCAGGCCCGGGACTTCGGCCTGGCCCGGCAGCACCTGGAACGCGCGCGGGAGATCACCGAGCAGCACAGGCGGCGGCCAGGCATGAGCACGATCGCGATGAGCATCTACAGCAAGCTGGGCTGCCTGGACGAGCAGCAGGGCGAACTGGACGCGGCGGCCGGCTGGCACGCGAAGGCGATCGCGCTGGCCGCGGAGAGCCCGGAGATCTTCGTGCCCGCCCATCCGAACCTGGCCGAGGTAGTCGAGGGGGCCGCGGCGCTGGCCGCCGCGCGCGGCCAGGCCACCAGGGCGGCCGAACTGCTCGGGCTGGCGCACACGCTGCACGGGTTCTGCGACTCGGCCAGCCTCGAGGTCGCCCGGGCCACCGCCGCCGCGACGGATGCGCTCGGCGCGGCCGCGTTCGAGGCGGCCTACGCCCGCGGCCAGCAGCTGACGCGCAGCGACGCCGTGGCGCTGGTCCCCTGACCGCCCCCGTGCGGCTAGGTGTCCTGCGCCACGGCGTCGCGCGACGCCCGGCCGGCCGGCAGTCGCCGGCCGGCGCGCCGGGTCAGACCCGGTGCCGGTACATCCGCATGGCCAGCGGGAAGCTGACCAGGACGATCCCGGCCGCCCAGGCCAGCGCGTACATGGCGTGCGAGCCCACCGGCCCGCCGACGGTCAGCCCGCGGACCGCGTCGGCCAGATGGGTGACCGGGTTGACCTTGACCCACGCCTGCAGCCAGCCCGGCATGGTGGACGTGCTGGGCATCAGGATGCTGCTGCCGAAGACCAGCGGCATCATGAAGATGAACGCGATGCCCTGGACCGTCTCCGGTGACGGCGCGATCAGCCCGATCAGCACCGAGATCCAGCACACCGCCAGGTAGAACACGTAGGCCAGGCCGAACGCGGCCAGCACCGGGAGCACCCCGGTGTGGAACCGGAAGCCGAGGATCGAGCCGAACCCGGTCAGGATCACCATGACCGTGAAGAACCGCACCGTGTCACCCAGCACCGCGCCGACCAGCGGCGCGGACCGGGCGATCGGCAGGCTGCGGAACCGGTCGAACACGCCCTTGTGGATGTCCTCGCACAGCGCCGTGCCCAGGCCCATCGTGGCGAACATGGCCATCTGCGCGACCAGCCCGGGCAGCAGCAGCTCCAGGTAGGAGTGGGTGCTGCCGGACACCGCGGCGCCGAACACGTACAGGAACAGCACCACGAACACGATCGGCATCAGCGTGACGTCCAGCAGCTTCTCCGGCGAGTGCTTGAGCTGGGTCACGTTGCGCCAGGCCAGCGTCAGCGCGTTGGCCAGGGCCTGGCCAACGCCGATCCGGCGGCGCAGCGGGTTGCCCTCCCCGGCGGTGGGGATGGCGGCGGCGGGTGCTTGCAGCGTGGTCATGCTGCCCTCCCATCATCGTCAATCAGCGACCGGTCGGGGTCGGCTGGGTTCTCGGCGTGGTGCCCGGTCAGCGTGAGGAACACCTCGTCCAGGCTGGGCAGCCGGAAGGCCAGCTCGGCGGCCATCAGGCCGGCCTCGTCCAGCCGCCGGACCACGGCCGGCAGCAGGGCCGGGTCACTGGCTGGCGCGGTGACCAGGCCAGTCTCGGTGCTGATGTCCGGGGTGGCGCCGGTCACCTGGGCGACGATCCCGGCCAGCTGCCCGACCCGGTCCCGGTCCGCGGCCCGGACGACCAGCGTCTGGCCGCCGGTCATCGTCTTCAGCTGGGCGGGCGTATCATCCGCGACGACCAGGCCCTTGTCGATGACCGCGATCCGGTCGGCCAGCTCGTCCGCTTCTTCCAGGTACTGCGTGGTGAGCAGCACAGTGGCCCCGCCCGCGATCACCCCGCGGATCGTCTCCCACACCTGGCTGCGGGCCCGCGGGTCGAGCCCGGTGGTCGGCTCGTCCAGGAACAGCACCTTGGGGTCGCCGACCAGGCTGGCGGCCAGGTCGAGGCGGCGCCGCATGCCGCCGGAGTAGGTCTTGGCCGCCCGGCCGGCCGCGTCGGTCAGCTCGAAACGGTCCAGCAGTTCCGCCGCGCGGCGTTTGGCCTGGGCGCGGCCCAGGCCCAGCAGCCGGCCGATCATCACTATGTTCTCGGTGCCGGTCAGCTCGTCGTCCACCGACGCGAACTGGCCGGTCAGCGCGATCAGCTGGCGGACCTGGACCGACTCGGTGAGCACGTCGTAGCCGCAGATCCGGGCCTGCCCGGCATCCGGCTCCAGCAAGGTGGCCAGCACCCGGACCGCGGTGGTCTTGCCCGCCCCGTTCGGGCCGAGCAGAGCCAGCACGCTGCCACGCTCGGCCCGCAGATCAATACCGCGCAGCGCCTGAGTGCTGCCGAAGCGCTTGGTCAGCCCTTCGGCCTCGATCATGTAAGTCATCACGTTTCCTGTCATTAGCCCGCTTGGTCAGATCCACTGTCACGGGCCGGGCTGACAGGTCCCGGCCAGCTCACTGACAGGCCGCCAGCGCTGGCTGACAGGACGCGTCAGCCGGGTGTCAGCACCCGGATCGGTACCCCGCGCTGCCACGCCTCAATGTCCCCGATCGCCTCGGCGTACCAGTGCGTCATCGTGCGCGTGGTCACATAGCCGGGATGCGGGGTCAGCACGGCGCACCGTGCGTAATGCAACGAACTGTCCGCGGGCAGTGGCTCGGTGCCGTACACGTCCAGGCCGGCGGCGGGCCTCTATGCCCTCACCGGCCACTGCCAGGCCCGGCGCTGGGCTGGGGATGAGCGGATGCACGAGCAGATGCAATCCCAGCAGAACCGTCAGGCTGAACCCTATACTCGGCAAATGGGAGCGATAACACGGCTATGACCATGGCGAATGAACCGCAGCCGCAGGCGCCGCCGGCCGGATCCCGGGGCACTGGGCGGGAACGGATCAGCCGTGCCGCGTATGAGCTGTTCAGCCGGGACGGTGTCCGCTCGGTCGGCGTGGACGCGGTGATCGCCGAGGCCGGTACGGCCAAGATGACGCTCTACCGGAACTTCCCGTCCAAGGACGACCTCATCCTGGACTTCCTGCGCCGCCGCGAGGAGCTGTGGACGCACGCTTGGCTGGAGGCGGAGAGCCAGCGCCGCGGCAACACCCCGCGCGAGCAGTTGCTGGCCATCTTCGACGTGTTCGGCGAGTGGTTCAGCCGGCCGGACTTCGAGGGCTGCTCGTTCCTGACGGTAATGATCGAAGTCAGTGACCCGGCAGCATCCGGTGCACCAGGCGGCCGTTCAGCACCTGGCCAACATCCGGGTTTACCTCATCCGGCTGGCCACGCAGGCGGGCGTCAGTGACCCGGACGCCTTCGCCCGCAAATGGCACATCCTGATGAAGGGCAGCATCATGGCCGCCCAGGAAGGTGACGTGGCGGCCGCCTCCCGGGCCCGCGAGCTGGGCGAGCTGCTGCTGGAGTCGTACGGTCTGTAGCCCGGGCGGCAGGGACCGCCAGCCAGTGGACATATGACGAAGTCCCAGGCGGCCCTGTGGGCGCGGGGAACAACGAGGCCCGTGCTGTGCCGTCGCGCCGGGCGACCCTGTGCACGCCGCCCGGCGTCACTTCCGCACCGCCCCGCGGCGGCCATTTCCCCTATCATCGGGGGTACCTTTTCCTGCCGCAGGGAGGCGACGCCTGATGTCAGCTGAGCCGCCGGCCGCCTCCGGTCCGGGCACCCCCGATCCGGTCGGCACCCGTTATCCCAACACGGCTCGCATCTGGAACTATCAGCTCGGCGGTAAGGACAATTTTGCTGTCGATCGGGAGGCGTCCGGAGCGGCCAACGCCATGGTGCACGGTCTGGGCGTCCCGGACGGTGCCGACACGGCCATTGAGAGCCGCCATCTGCTGCAGCGGATGGTCGACTACATGCTCAGCCAGGGCGTCCGCCAGTTCCTCGACTTAGGCTCGGGCCTGCCCAACATGGCCAACACCCACCAGATCGCGCACCGGGCGGCAGCTGAGGCACGCATCGTCTACGTGGACGTCGATCCGCTGGTGTCGACCCATGCCGCCGCGCTGATGGCTGGCCCCAATGTCGTCACGCTCCGGGCGGATCTGCGCGAGCCAGATCAGGTGCTCAGCGATTCCCGGGTACGCGGCCTGCTCGACTTCGGGCAGCCGGTCGGGATCATGTTCATGTGCGTCCTGCACTGCCTGTGGGATCGGGAGGACCCGTGGGGAGTCGTCAGGCAGTTCCGGGACGCCATCGCGCCCGGCAGCTACCTGGCCCTGAGCCACATGACCGGCGAAGCCCACCCCGAAGCGGCCCAGCGGCTTTTCCAAATGACCCAGGACCTGCACTGGAACACGCCGCTCATCTCGCGGGACCGCGCCCACATCGCGGCCTTCTTCGACGGGTTCACGCTGGTCGAGCCCGGCCTGGTGGCCCCCGCGCAGTGGCGGCCCGAGCTGGACAATCCACTGCGCAGCGGCGAGCATCCCGGTGACGACGGTGAACCCGTGCTCAAGCTGATTCCCCCCGAGCCACGGGCCGCCGATCGCGGGATCGGGTGGCATCTGTGCGGGGTCGGCATCAAGGATCAGTCCTGAGCACGATCTCCCCGCCGTGAGCGGCACCTGACCGCGAAGTGCTCTCATGGGGGCGCATGCTCCGGCGGGTGCGCGGCTCGCCAGGCGCGCCGTCTGCCGGTGGGGCCGTCCATTGCTGGCCTGGCTGCTGGAACAGGGACCACGACGACTGTGATGTGCGGTTCTGATGACCCGGTCATGGCCCGGCCACCGATGCCCAGACCACTTTCCCGCTGGCGTGTTCTGGCTGAAATGACCCCCAGTCCTCGCTGAGCGCCGCCACCAGCCAGAGGCCGCGCCCGTTCTCGGACTCCAGGTCGAGTTCCCTGCGCACCGGCATCCGGTTGTTGCCGTCCCAGACCTGCACCAGCACGCTCCGGTAATCGGAGAGCAGCCACAGCCTGACCGGTGGGACCCCGGCCGACCACCGCCCGCCGAACCTGCTGCCAACTAACCCCCGGGAGGCCCTGACCCCGTTCGTCACCAGTTCAGAGACCACCTGCTCGGCCGGGTCGGCCAGGTCGCGCAGACCCCACTCAGCCAGCACCAGCCGCGTATGCCCCCGCGCACAGGGGACAGCGGTCGGCAGGACCCCCAACTCCAGGTACGAGTGCAGCGGTAAGGAGCCGCTTGGTGGCGACGCGCGAACTGTCGAGTTGCGTCGCCCGGATGCTGCTGAAAGCGGATGTGGGATCCAGCTCCATGTCGCGATAGTCAGATAGACCGGAGATGATTGAACGTATATGACATAGCTCTGTACCATCATGGTCGGCTGAAGCTAGTCGGTTTCATACAGTAGATCAGGTGAAAGTTCCGATCCTTAATGCGACCCGACACCGCTGCATGAGCAGACAGCAGCGATCTCGCTACGCCGGGTGCCGAGACATCGAGGGGAAGTGCAAGCAGAGCTGGCTCGGGCATGCTGCCCAGGAGAGCGATCTCAGCAACCAGCACGGAGTTGCTCGCGGGACCGTCCGCCGTGCCATCGAGACGCTGGCCGCCGAGGGAGCTCATCTTCACCATCCAGCCGAGGCACCTTCATCGGCAAACCATCCCGACAGGGCTGCTGTCCAATCTATTGCCGGTTTGTTCCCCATGGGTCAGCTGCCTCGAGCTGCTCAGCGCGAATTGAGTCAGCGGCAGCTTCAGCAAGCACTCGATAATCGTCGGGCGAGAAAGGTCGCCGCGATGATATGCGGCCGCTACTTCATCGAATGATCCAGGAGACCAGAGGATCGGGATCATCCTCGGCAGCTGCGCCAGTTCAAGTATGTCTTTGCGCTCCGGGGCCTCGCGCTCGTGGCCAAGATCGTTCACGGAATCGCTGGGCCACTTCTTCCAGGCTGATGCTGCCGTTTCGGAATGCGGCGATTAGCTCGGCAACCTCGCTGCTCATGGAACCTACTCCTCGGAACTGATCTCAACTCGCATGTCTGCTGCTGCTTGAGTTCGATGAGTACCGCGCGGCGTCCATCCATGGAGTTATTCGTAGATCGACCAGTCATTCAACCGGGTCTTGACGTGATCAAAAGTCTTCCTGTTCTTGTGCCCCAGTCGGGGTCACGCTTGACGTTTCAATTATCTCTGGTGGAACGCACCTACCGCCTAATCCTTCACCGGCCATCTACTTTTCATGGTCCGCTCAGTACCTCGACTTCAATCCGCCTCAGACTTGTCTCGACGAGATGTCTACGAAGAGTCCCTCAATACGGTGTAGCCTGCCGTGCTCAACTCTTTATTCGCTTTGCCGTGCTTTCCTGTCCGGACATAGTTATGTCCCAAATTATGTTCTTGCCGTCTGCCTCGGCGCGCAAAGCAAGCTGGTTGGCTAAGTATGAAGATTCTTCGTGCACTAACTCAGAGGCTTCCATGGGAGATAGGCCGTCTATCGTCAGGGATCATACCTCGGCGGGCCATCTCTTCCTTCATGAGGTCAGGGTTTATCACATGATACTGTGACAAGTCTATGCCTGCCTGTTGGTTAGAACCGTTGTCTTACCTGCACCTCCCGGACCGCCAGCTATAATCGCTTGAAGTCACATGGAACATCCGATGGCCTTCGCGTAGAGATCTTCGCAGATGGAATCGTGGAGGCGGTCACGCTCATCGGTCCAGACCTCTCGGGAGCCATTAATTGATGCGAATGTGTGAGAGATGAGCAGGCTCGTCGAGCCCGTCGCGTACCTCTGTGAGGTGCTCGGTCCATTCTTTGTCGGTCAGGGAGTGGGGTGGGTCGGTGGATGGGACGCGTCGTGGCTTGCTGGGATGATTCCTGATCCTGTGACGCTCGGGCTCTCGGTTGGCTTGGGATCGGGAGGGTCGTCCAAGAGATCATCGGGCTGGTGCTGTCGTCATCGACGTTTGGGTCGGGCGCTGTCCCTCGCTGTCAGGCAGTTCTTCCTGGTTGTCGCTGGCTTCGCGGTTGGCGGGGAGTCGTCGGGGCTGTCGAGCCTCTCAGGATCGGGAGAATCGGGTTCGTTGGCGGAGATTCCTCTGGGGGCTCGCTGGGCTCGCCGGGTGAGGGAGGGGGGTCGGCGTGTTCGTGGCGGGTGCGGGGCTCGGCGGGCTCCGTGTCACCGGCCACGGGGGCCGGGTGCTCCAGAACGGGCTCATCCGGTACCGGGTCGCCTTCCCGCGCTAAGTCATCGGCCGGCTCGGGAGGCTGGTCAATGCGCACGGCTCACCTCCCACCTCCTGGGGCCGGGCTGCCCGCCCGGGGCCGGGCTGCCGCGCAGGTAATCCAAGGGCCAGCGGCAGTCATCGAACTCACCCAGGGAAGCAGTCAGCCGCTGCTCCCAGTCCGCGTCACTCACGGACGCGCCGACTGCCTCCGCCACGGCACTGGGGGATCTGGCGCCGAACGCAACGCACCGCACACCGCCAGAATCCCGCTGATCCAGGTCGTACCACTGCTGCACGACGCCGATCTGCTGCTCGCACGTCTCGCCAGGAATCGCCCGGCCGGTGGCCTGTTCCCAGTCGGCCGACCGTGGATGACGGGCTGCCCCCGGGGTCCGGCGGTTCAGGGTCCGCAGGTCGTCCAGGATCAGCGACCACCGGTACGCCGGGGCGAGCCACTGCGGCTCGGGGAACGTGCAGTCCCGGCCGCCGTCCGCGAGCCAGCGGCGCAACCCACCGGCCACGTGAGCGGCCAGCAGATCAGGGCTGACCCGCCCGGCGAACGCGGCGGTCCGGGCGGCAACCGCGGCGTCCACCGCGTGGGACACAGCACAGCCGGCCAGCCGGGCATCAGCGCCCAGCGCCGCCAGCCGCGACGCCAGGTCCCCGCTGGCGGCAGGCAAGGGCATGGACCACCCGGTCAGGTGGGCCAGCACGGCCAGTTCGGCCCACAGGACCAGCCCCGGCAGTGCGCCCAGGGTTCGCTGGGCGGCGCGCATGTCGCGCAGCGTGCACGGCCGGGCCTGGCAGTCCGCGCCGCAGGTGACCGAACGCGGCCGAACCACGCACGCCGGGGATGCCGTCACCACCGAGCCTGCCCTCTCCCGTGCCGTGCCGTCGGGCATGGCCGCGAGCACCGGGAAGTCCATCCCGTCGGTGAACACCGCGGCCTGCCCGGGCGGCAGTGTGACCAGGTACCGGGACTGGGCGTCGGTCAGGTTCATGGTCGCGCCCACGGCCTCGCGGTCATCGGCCGCGGGCAGCCGGTGCACGATCTTGACCGCGGTGTTCTTGATCGCGTCCGGGACCAGCTTGGCCGGGATCTGCTCGGCGATGACCAGTCCCTCCCCGTAGGCGCGGATCTCGGCGAGCAGGCCGGCGAACATCTCCACCGCGTGCGCGGCGGCCCCGCCGCCGGCCACCCGCTCCTCGGGGCGGCGCAGCAGCCGGTGCGCCTCCTCGAACACCGACAGGTGCCGCAGCCCGGCCGCCGCATCCGCTCCAGAGCCTGACCGGGACCGCATCCGCAAGTGCTCGGCCAGCTGGATCAGGACGGTGCCCATCAGGAACGCCTTGTCCCGGTCGTCACCGACGTCCTCGATCTCGAACACCACGTTGCGGGCCAGCAGCCTGCCGAAGTCAATGGGGTGCCCGCCCTCGAAGAACCGCCCGGTGGTGCCCAGCCGCAGGCTGGACAGCCGGACCCGGATGAAGCCGCGCACGTTGTCGGTGATCTCCCGGCCGTACCCGATCTCGGTGACGACCCGCTCGGCCGCGGCCTGCAGGTCACCCAGCGTGGGATAGCGCGGCCGCACGCCGGGCGTGGCCGGCTCGCCCAGCGCCAGGTCCCAGCCGGCCTCCGTGTATGCCCGGGTCAGCGCGGCCGCCAGCACCTGCGGGAACGGCTCGTCCGCCGCGAACGAAGCCAGGAACAGCGCGCGGACCAGGTCGGCGTGTGTCTGCAGCGGGAACCGGCGGCCGGCGGCATCGGCCGCCGGGGCCAGCGGGTTGATTCCGGCCGCGATCTCATCCGCCGCCCCGGGGCGGATCCGGACCACCCCGCCCGGGGAACCATCCAGCCTTACGCTCATCGCCCGGTACTCGGCCTTGGCCGGCTCGATGACCAGCCACGGCAACCCGGTGCCGGACGCGGCCTCCAGCAGCGCCCGCACGGTCTGCGACTTCCCCGACCCGGTCGCCCCGCACACGAACACGTGCCGGTTCACCGACGTGGTGGCCAGTGACAGCGGCCCGGCCGGGCTGCCGTTGCGGTCCAGGGCCTGGCCCAGCCGCAGCCGGGCCGCGGGCCCGCCGGGCTCATCGGCCTGCTCCGGGGTGACGTCGAACTCCGGGCGCAACACCAGCCGGACGCCGGGCACTTCGGCCTCGGGGAACCGGGTCAGCGCGGCCAGCAGCCCCGTGCTCGCGGGAAACGGGAACGCCGCCTTCGGGTCGGTCCGGGCTGGTGCCAGCACCGCGGGCGGCTGGCCGAGCAGTTCGGGAATGGTTTGCGTTAGGCAGGAAAAGGGGGTGAGCGTGTAGGGGAGGCCGTCCAGGCCGGCCGAGGCGCAGCACAAGCCGGCGACCTGCCCGGCAGCGGCCGGGTCGGCGCCGCCGGCCAGCAGGTGCAGCCGCCACAGGCCGGCCGACAGCCCCTGGCGCAGCTCGGTGTGCCGCCCGGCCAGCTGGTGGGCCTCGACCGCTTTCCCCGGGTCGCGCTCGGCCAGGCCCGCGGCCAGCCGCTGGCGGTCGGCCACGTCCCGCGCGTACCCGGAGATCGTGGCCGGTGACAGCGGGTCGGCCAGCACGAGCCAGCCGAACGCCCCGTCCCACGCGGCCAGCAGGCACTCGGCCAGCGAGGCCGGCCGCGGGGGAGCGCCGCTGGCGTCCCCGGTGAGCAGCCCGTCGGCGATGCCGGCGATCGGCGCCCAGCACGGCACGGCCGTCAGCGCGGCCGCCATCCCGCCGGCCGGGACCGGCTGCCCGCGGCCGCCGCTGGGTAACGCCAGCGCCGTCCCGGGTGCGGCTAAGCCCGCGCTGCCGCGCAGCGCCGACCCGGCGACCAGCAGGTGGACGGGGCCGCCGGGCGTGGCCCGGACCCAGCCGACAGCGATCGCGCCGGGCGCGCCAGCCGCACTCTGCGCGGCGTGATAGGCGGAGACCAGCACGGCCGTTCGCTGCGACAGCCCCGGGTCGCCAGTGTCATCCAGACGGCGTGGGATCTGCGTCACCCGGAAGGCGCTCAGGCCGCATAGCCGCTGCCACGCCGTGCCGGTCATGGGTGCCCCCAGGCCGTTGCTGTTTGCGTCCGGCCCCCTTGGACCCTAACGTAACCGCCAATACACAATCCGTGGGCGCGTTCCGGTCAATACGCTGGGTGCGGGGCGTCCGGCGGGGGCTCAGCGGACGCGTGGTCAGACGTCGCGGGCTTTTCCAGCGCTTCCAGGAAGCTGTGCGCCCAGTAGTTCACGTCGTGCTCGTACACCCGGCGGCGCATCGAGCGCATCCGGCGCCGCGCTTCCTGCGGGGACACGCTGGCCGCGCGGACGATGGCTTCCTTCATCCCGTCGATGTCGTGCGGGTTGACGATGAACGCGCCGGTCAGCTCGTCCGCGGCGCCGGTGAACTCGCTGAGCACCAGGGCGCCGGTCTCGTCGTGCCGGCAGGCCACGTACTCCTTGGCCACCAGGTTCATGCCGTCGCGCAGTGGGGTCACCAGCATCACGTCGGCGGCCAGGTAGAGCGCGGCCATCTCGTCCCGTGGGTACGACTGGTGCAGGTAGTGCACGGGCGGCAGGCCGACCTCGCCGTACTCGCCGTTGATCCGGCCGACGGTCGTCTCGACCTCCTCCCGCAGCCGGCGGTAGTGCTCGACCCGCTCCCGGCTGGGGCTGGCCACCTGGACCAGGACCGCGCCGGGCGGGCCGAGGCGGCCCTCGGCCAGCACCTCGGCGTAGGCCTTCAGCCGGTGCAGGATGCCCTTGGTGTAGTCGAGCCGGTCCACACCGAGCAGCACGGTGTCCGGCTTGCCCAGTGCCTCCCGGATCTCCTGGGACCGGGCCTGGACCTCCGGCCGCCGGGCGATCTCCCCGAAGCCCCTGGAGTCGATCGAGATCGGGAAGGTCCCGGAGCGCACCTCGCGCCAGCCCTCGGAGTCACCCGCCGTGCCGTCCCCGGCCGTGCGCCGCCGGCGGGCGGGGCGGGCCGCGACGCTCGGGCCGGCCGCGGCCCCGCCCGTGGGCAGCGGGTCCGGGACGTGGATCCGCGAGCCGTGGGTGGCCAGCCCGGCGCTGCGCCGGCAGGCCCGCAGGAAATTGGTGGCGTCGCTGTGCCGCTGGAAGCCGAGCAGGTCCGCGCCGAGCAGGCCGACCACGATCTGCCGCCGCCAGGGCAGCTGGGCGAAGATCTCGTAGCCGGGGAACGGGATGTGCGTGAAGTGGCCAATGCACACGTCGCTGCGCATCTCGCGGAGCATGCCGGGGACCAGCTGGAGCTGGTAGTCGTGCACCCACACGGTCGCGCCCTGCGCGGCCTGGGCGGCCAC
Source organism: uncultured Actinomycetes bacterium (assembly GCA_963711705.1). Classification (GTDB taxonomy): domain Bacteria; phylum Actinomycetota; class Actinomycetes; order Streptosporangiales; family Streptosporangiaceae; genus RYN-230. The sequence goes on along the minus strand of CAVQFM010000021.1, from coordinate 40,378 downwards.
GGTCTCCGTGTAGCGCCGGTTGACCCGGACGTACGCGTCCCACCACTCCCGGTGGAACTCCGGCTGCGCGATCACGTCGTGGTAGAGCGGCCACAGCGTGGCGTTGCAGAAGCCCTCGTAGTACTCGCGCACCTCGGCCGGGGACAGGCCGACACTGACCAGGTGCATGCCGTTCAGGTCGAACGGCTCCGGGGCGTCGCCCGCCGCGCCCGGCCAGCCGACCCACGCGCCGCCAGCCTCCCGCATCACCGGCTCCAGCGCGGTGACCAGCCCGCCCGGGCTGGACCGCCACTCCTCCTGGCCGTCCGGGCCCTCGGCCCGGTCCACCGGGAGCCGGCTGGCCGCCACCACGAAGTGGTACCGGCCGAACGGGCCCGTGCTGTCCCTGTCACTCACGCGGCTCCGCCCCCTCCCGATCAGTCAGCCGGGCCCGGTTATCCACGCTGTCAACAACTCCTCTGGCAGGCAGTAGCAACCCCAACCCTAGCTGGGCACTTTCCCTGGAGCTGGTTTTGCCATTCGCCAGCCCGCCGATCGCCTGCCCGGCCGGGTGATCTGCTAGCTCAGATAACTCGTTCCGGGGGGTTAGCCGCCGGGCATCCCGGTGACGCCGTGGCGGACACTCGCGGCTTGTGCGTCGAGTTCATCCCGGCCCGGGGTGCGCCGCCTGGCCTTGAGCCGGAACCCGTCGCCCGGGTTGCGCGGGATCACGTGCAGGTGGACGTGGAACACCTCCTGGCCCGCCGCGGCGCCGTCGGCCAGGAACATGTTCACGCCCTCGCAGGGCAGCCCGGACCGGCGCAGCGCCCGGGCCAGCCGGTGGGCCACGGTGAACACCCGGGCGCCCAGGCCCTCGTCCAGGTCGTCCAGGCCAGCTGCGTGCTCGCGCGGGACGACCAGCAGGTGGCCGGGGGTCAGCGGGCGGATGTCCAGGAACGCGACGACGAGGCCGTCCTGGTACACCTGGCTCGACTCCGACCGCCCGGCGATGATCTCGCAGAACACGCAGGGTTCCGGCCGGGCGGCAGCTGCCATGCCGGCATTGTGCCCGAGCCGCGGGCCTGCGGCCAGGCGAAATCCGCTGCCTAACGATTTGTTCCAGGCCATGACCCCACGCCAAGCTGGTCCTCCCCGTGGCCGGTGCCAGCCACGCGGGGCAGGGCGGGAACACTGGCCTGGAGCGCGGGGGAGAGAGCGAGGGATCGGGTGAGCGGGCGGGCGGTTCTGGTGACCGGTGCGGCGCGGGGCATCGGCCGCGCCGTGGCCGAGGCATTCGCCGGGCAGGGCGACCGGGTCGCGGTGCATTACGGCAGTTCGGCCGATCTGGCGGCCGGGTTGCTGGCCCGCCTGCCCGGGGCCGGGCACGTGGCGGTGCAGGCCGACCTGGCCGACCCGGCCGCGGTGCGCCGGATGGTGGACGAGGCGGCCGCGGCGCTGGATGGCCTGGACGTGCTGGTCAACAACGCCGGGGTGTTCGTGGCGCACCCGGTCACCGGGCTGTCCTACCAGGAGTGGCAGGCGGCCTGGCAGCACACCCTGGCGGTCAACCTGACCGGGGCGGCCAACGTGACCTGGTGCGCGGTGCAGCACATGATCAGGGGCGGCAGTGGCCGGATCGTCAACGTGTCCTCCCGGGGCGCGTTCCGCGGCGAACCGGGCCAGCCAGGCTACGCGGCCAGCAAGGCCGGGCTGAACGCGTTCGGCCAGTCACTGGCCCAGGCGCTGGCCCCGCACGGCATCGCGGTGACCGGGGTAGCGCCCGGCTTCGTGGACACGGACATGGCAGCCAGCGTGCTGGACGGCCCGGCCGGGGACGAGATCCGCGCGCAGAGCCCGTTCGGCCGGGTGGCCACGGCCGGGGAGGTGGCCGCGGCCGTGCTCTACCTGGCCTCCCCGCAGGCTGAGTGGGCCAGCGGCACGATCCTGGACCTCAACGGCGCTTCGTACCTGCGCAGCTGAGCGGCTGGTGTGGCCGGGCAGGCGTTGGCCCCTGGCGCCACGCCGCTCCCGCCCCAGCCGGGTGGGCTGCGCACCCTGGTACGAACGTGATCATGACTTTGGGACTAATAGATTCGACCCAAAGTCATGATCACGAAACCAGGCAGAACACCTAGCCTGCGTCCAGCTGGCTGAGGGCGTCGGCCGCCTCGCGCAGCCGGGCCCGCAGGTCGTCCTGGCTGTCCCGGTGGTACAGCGGGCTGCGGCCGTCCCCGAACAGGACGCTGACCTGGGCGACGCCGCGCAGCGGCAGCGGGCCGGGGGAGCGCAGCCGGCTGATCAGCTCGCCGAGCTCGGCGGTGGCCTCGCGGACCCGGTCCCGGCAGATCGGGATGGCGGGCCGGCGGTGCTGGCCGGGCTGCTGCGCCTCGGCCAGGATCTGCTGTGCGCTGCGGGCCAGCTCCTGGCGGAAGCCGTCGTGGGCCAGGGCCTGGGCGCGCAGCGCGAGCGGGGCGGTGGCCTCGGGGGAAGCGCCGTGGGCCAGGTCCTCGTCCAGGTGGTGGGTCCGCACCCCGGCCAGCAGCCGCTCCCACGGGCGGGCAGGCCGCACGACCAGTCCGTGCGTTCGCTCTTCCAGCAGCAACAGCATCGGGCACCTCGCGGTTTCCGTGGCTGACGGTCAGCTTACCTTCAGCCTCGTGACCTCTAAATCCATAGTTACAGGTCATCCATGACCAGTCAAATCATTTATCTGGTCACGAGTGGGCTATGGTGGCTTACGTGACGCTTCCCTCCTGGGTGCCGGACGGGCACAAGCAGGCTCCCCTGCCGCTGCTCGTGGTGCAGTCCTTCGTCAACACACGGGACCTGGACCAGGGCACCGACCTGCTGGCCGAGCCGGGCCCGGCCAGCGCCTGGCTCCGCGCGGCCGGGCTGCTCAGCGCGGACGCTACCGTCACGGCCGACGGCCTGGCGACCGCGCGGGAGGTCCGGGAGAGCATCCGGGCCCTGCTGGCCCGTAACACGTCCGGGCCGCCGGCGGGCCGCGGCACGGCCCGGGCCCTGGCCGCTGAGGACGACCTGGCCGCGGGCGATGCCCTGAGGCCCGGGGAGGCCGGCGGTACCGGTGCTGCCGGGGCGGCGGGCGATGCCCTGGCGCCGCTGCGCGCGCTGGCCGGGGCGGGCCGCCCCCGGCTGGCTGTCCTCCCGGACGGCCGGGTCCAGCTGGCCGCCGGGCCGGCCGGCAGCCTCACCGAGGGGCTGCTCCGGCTGCTGGTCGTCATCCGCGACGCGCAGCAGGACGGCAGCTGGGCGCGGCTGAAGATATGCGGCAACCCGGACTGCCAGTGGGCGTTTTTCGACCGGTCGCACAGCCGCCAGGGATCGTGGTGCGACATGTCAAGCTGCGGGAACCTGATCAAGAACCGGAACCTGCGCGCCCGCCGCCGGGTGAGCTAGCTCTTCCGGGCTACCCCGCACCACACGGCGACGTCGGGCGGTGCCTCCTGGCCGGGCTCCGGGTGCCACTGCTGCGGCTGGACTACGCCCGGCTCGGCCAGCTCCAGCCCGGTGAAGAACCGGCTGACCTGTGCCCGGTCCCGGACCGTGGCCTTGGTGCCCATCAGCCGCTGGTTTATCCGCCGGGTCATCTCGGCCACCTCGGCGGGCCGGACGTCGCTGGCCGGGTGGCTGAGCACCAGGTAACTGCCGACTGGCACCCCGTCCAGCAGCGACGCGACGATCTCGTGCGGGTTCTCGGCGTCCGGGATCAGCTGCAGGACCAGCAGCAGCAGCACCGCGACCGGGCGGGTCAGGTCCAGGGTGTGCGCGGCGGCCTGGAGGATCGCCACCGGATCGCGCAGCTCCGCGTCGAGGTAGTCGCAGTGCCCGGCGGGCCCGCTGACCAGCTGGGCCCGGGCGTGGGTGAGCACGACGGGGTCGCTGTCCGCGTACACGACCCGGGCCGCCGGGATGACCGCCTGCGCCACCTCGTGGGTGTTGCAGGCCGCAGGCAGGCCGGCCCCGATATCCAGGAACTGGCTGATACCGCACCGGCTGGCCAGGTAATGCACGGCGCGGCCGAGAAACGCCCGGTTGGCGGCGGCGTCGGCCACTATCCCCGGGTTGACCGCCGCCGCTTCGTGAGCCGCGTCCCGGTCGGCGGAGAAGTTGTCCTTCCCGCCCAACCAGTAGTCGTAGACGCGGGCCGACTGCGGGTGCCGGGCGTCGACCCGGGCTGACTGTGGCTGCCGGGCGTCGGCCCGGGCTGACTGTGGCTGCCGGGCGTCGGCCCGGGCGGCCCGGTCCTGCGCCGGAGCCTGCCTGCGCAGCCATTGGCCTGCCATCCGGAACTCCCGCCCTGGTCACCGATCACCGGTCATCGGTCACGGCCCAAACGGCAGCATAACCATGCGCACCCGGGCGAAATAAGACCCATTTGCGGCGGCGGCCCGGGGTGGGCCGGGTACCGGCGGGCAGACCGGATGGCACCGTGGCCGCGGCCTCGTGCCGGTATACGATCAGCTGAATCCGGCGCTCCATCCGCCCCTGCTCCGGGGGGTGGTGCGCTGGGTAGAGAAGGCAACATGGCCGCGCCGGAGGATGACCGCAGCGGATGAAGCTTCCCCGCCTCGTCATCAACGATCCCGGCCTGGCCTCGCTGAAAAGCGCGGCGCGGGCCGCGATCGTGATGCCCGCGGTCTTCGCGTTCGCCGACCAGGTGATAGCCGAGCCGCAGGCCGCGCTGTTCGCCGCGTTCGGGTCGTTCGCCATGCTGGTGCTGGCCTCGTTCGGCGGCCCGCCCCGCAGCCGGTTCACCGCCTACCTGTCGCTTGGGGTGGCCGGGGCCGCGCTGGTCCCGCTGGGCACCGCGTTCTCCGGTAACGCCTGGCTGGCCGCGGGGGCCATGGCCGTGGTCGGGTTCGGCATCCTGTTCTCCGGTGTGATCAACGGCTACTTCGCGGCGGGCGGGACCGCGGCGGTGCTGGTCTTCGTGCTGTCCGTGTCGGTGCCCGCGCCGGCCGCGCAGATCCCGTGGCGGCTGGCGGGCTGGGGGCTGGCCGCGACCGCCGGCATCCTGGCCGTCATGTTCATCTGGCCGCCGCACGAACGGGCTACGCTCCGTCGCGACGCGGCCCGGTGCTGCCTGGCCCTGGCCGGTCTGGCGGAGGCGCTGTGCGCGGCCCGGCCGGTCGAGGACGACCGGCTGAAGGAGGCCCAGAAGTCCATCGATGACCTGCTCAAGCAGCTGCACACCACGCCGCACCGGCCGACCGGGCCGACCCGCTCGACCGCGGCGCTGGCCGGGGTCATCGACGAACTGGGCTGGCTCAGCCAGTCCCTGGCCTACCTGGCCGGATCCCCGTCCGGGGCACTGTGCGTGGACGAGAACTCCGCGACGCTGCGCGCGGTCGCCACGGTACTTCGGGCCACAGCGGCCGAGCTGACCGGCCGGCCGGAACTGTCCAGCGTCGGCCCGGACGGCAAGCAGCCGGCGGCCCGGCTGGAGGAGGCCAGGGAGACCGCGGCGCAGGCGCTGGCGCACCGGATCTCCGGCCTGCCGCAGGTCCCCGATGAGGAGTCGCTGCAGGCCATGGTGGACCGCGGGTTCCGGGTGGACGCGATCTCCCACACGACCCGGCAGATCGCGGCGTACGCCCGGGCGGCGAACCCGCAGGGTGGCCCGCCGCTCGCCGGGGTACCGGTCCTGGATGAGCTGACCGCCACGCCGGGACCAGCCGCGGGCGGCCGGTCTGCTCCGCCCGCCGCGGAGGCGCGCGCCGAGGACCCGCTCACCGGCGAGGTGCCGGCCCAGCCGAGCTGGCCCCGCTTCCTGGGCGCCTGGCTGACCGGCGCGGAGGACTTCGCGTTCACTCATGCCGACTACCGCTCGGTCTGGTTCCGCAACAGTGTCCGCGGCGCGGTCGGCCTGGCCATCGCGGTGTTCATCGCGCAGAAGACCGGCCTGCAGCACTCCTTCTGGGTGGTGCTGGGCACCCTGTCGGTGCTGCGGTCCAACGCCCTGGGCACCGGCTGGTCGGTGCTCAGCGCGCTGGCTGGCACGGCGGTGGGCATCCTGATCGGCGCCGCGATCCTCATCCCGGTGGGCGGGCACGATGCCGTGCTGTGGGCCGTGCTCCCGGTCGCCGTGCTGCTGGGTGGCTACGCGCCCCGGGTGATCTCGTTTGCGGCCGGCCAGGCCGCGTTCACCGTGGTGGTGCTGGTCCTGTTCAACATCATCCAGCCCGCGGGCTGGAAGGTCGGCATCGTCCGGATCGAGGACGTCGCGGTCGGCTTCGCGGTCAGCCTCGGGGTCGGGCTGGTGTTCTGGCCACGCGGCGCGGCAGCCCTGCTCCGGCAGAACCTGGCCGCCGCCTACTCCCGGACCGCGGACTACGTGGCCGCCATGGTCGAGCAGCTCGGCGGGCTGGACGTCGGGGCCGACCCGGGCCGGGCCGGGGCGGCCGCGGGTGCGGCCATGCACCGGCTCAACGACTCGCTACGCGAGTACCTGGCCGAGCGGTCCGCCCAGCGGGTCAACCCGGAACGGGTAACCCGGCTGGTCGGCGGGGCGGCCAAGCTGCTGCGGGCCGGCCAGTCCCTGGCCGCGCTGAACGCGGTAGCGTCCGGGCCCGCAAGCAGCGGGCCCGATGCCCCCGGCCCGGAAGGCCCGCACCCCGACCGCCAGCCCGCTCACCGGGCTCTGCTGCCACTGGCCGCGGCTGACCCGCCGCCCGCTGGCCCGCCGGGCCAGCGCAAGCCCTGCGCCGAACGGCTGGACCAGGACGTGCTCAAGCTGCGGGCCTGGTATGTGACGCTGGGCGACTCGATCGTCAACGGCACCGCGCTGCCCCCGCCGGAGCGGCGCGAGCAGGCGGCCCGCAGCGGCATGCTGCAATGCACCCGGCAGGCGATCAGCACCGGCCAGCCCACGGTGGCCCGGAACGCCCTGCTGATGCTGTGGGCCAGTGAGCACCTGGACATGCTGTGGCGGCTGGAGGGTCACCTGGGCCGTGCCCGGGACACCGGCGAGGCCGCCGCGGACCGCCCGGCCGAAGCGGCCGCCACGGCCAGCCCGCAGTAGCGCGCAGCCTGCCAGCTACCTGGGCTGAGTGGTGCGCAGCCGGATGGTGACATCCAGCTCGCGCAGGCTGGCCAGCATGTCATCCGGGTACTCGGTGCCGATGTCGGTCAGCACGTAGCCGAGCTCGTCCCGGGTGCCGAGCAGCTGGCCCTCGATGTTCGCCCCGTGCTCGGCCAGCAGCTGGTTGATGCTGGCCAGCACGCCGGGAACGTTGCGGTGCAGATGCACCAGGCGGTGCGTGCCCGGCGTGTGCGGCAGCGCGACCGGCGGCAGGTTGACGCTCAGCGAGGTCGACCCGGCGGCCAGGTAGTCGTGCAGCTTCCCGGCGACGAACTCGCCGATGTCCTGCTGGGCCTCCTCAGTCGAGCCGCCCACGTGCGGGGTGAGGATGACGTTGGGCAGCCCGCGCAGCTCGGACCGGAATTCGCCGTCCCGGCCCCTCGGCTCCTCCGGGAACACGTCCACGGCCGCACCGGCCAGGTGGCCGGACTCGATGTGCCGCCGCAGCGCGGCATGGTCCACCACGAAGCCCCGGGACAGGTTCAGGAACAGGCTGCCCGGCCGCATCGCCGCGAACTCGGCCTCGCCGAACAGCCCGCTGTTCCCCGGCCGGCCGTCCACGTGCAGGGTGACCGCGTCCGACATCTCCAGCAGCTCTTCCAGCGTGCCGCAGCGCCGGGCGTTGCCCAGCGCGAGCTTGTCCGCGGTGTCGTAGAAGTACACGGTCATGCCGAGGCTCTCGGCCAGGACCGAGAGCTGGCCGCCAATGTTGCCGTACCCGACGATGCCCAGCCGCCGCCCGCGCACCTCGTGGCTGCCGGCCGCGGACTTGTCCCAGGTGCCGGCGTGCATCTGCGCGTTCTTGTCCGTGAGCCGCCGGGTCAGCGCGATGATCTCGGCCAGGGCCAGCTCGACCACGCTGCGGGTGTTGGAGAACGGGGCGTTGAACACCGCGACCCCGCGGCGGGACGCGGCGGCCAGGTCGATCTGGTTCACCCCGATGCAGAACGCGCCGACCGCGAGCAGGCCGGGCGCGGCGCCGAGCACCCGCTCGGTGACCTTGGTGCCGGACCGGATCCCGAGCACCTGCACGCCGGCCAGCGCGGCGATCAGCTCATCCTCATCCAGCGCCGTGGCCGCCGTCTGCACCTGGTAGCCGTCCTTGACCAGCCGGGCGGTGGCATCGGGGTGAATGTTCTCCAGCAGCAGGACAGCGGGCTGCCCATCCGTGCGGTCCAGCGTCAACGCTCCTCCGGTTGCTCGGCCACCCCGGCTCACCAGCCTATTCGCCGTCCGGGGTGACCCAGCCGGAAGGACGCGACCTGACCTCAGGCTGCCTCGAGGACGTCGGCGACCACGCAGGAAATGTTGTCCGGGCCGCCGGCCTGGTTAGCCAGCTCGATGAGCTGGGCCACCACTGCACCGGGTTCGGCGGCTGCGCGCAGCGCTTCGTGGATGCGGCCGGCCGGGACGACCGCGCTGAGCCCGTCCGAGCACAGCAGGTACCGGTCGCCGGGCCGGGCCTCGTGCAGCGACAGGTCCGGCGCGGAGCCGCTGGCGCCGCCCAGCGCGCGCAGCAGCAAGGCGCGCTGCGGATGGGAGCGGGCTTCCTCGGCGGTCAGCCGGCCCTCGTCGATCAGGTTCTGCACGACGGTGTGGTCGTGGGTGATGCGGAACAGCTGGCCGTCACGCAGCAGGTAAGCGCGGGTGTCCCCGATATGCACCAGGGCCAGCTGGGACCCAGACCACAGCATCGCGGTCAGCGTGGTCCCGCTGTCTCGCGACGGATCGGCGGCGGCGATGTCCTGCACCGCCACGCCCGCCTGCTCGGCCGCCTGGGCCAGCGCGTTGAGCAGATCCCCCGGCCGGCGGCCGGGGCGGCCAGCGGCTTCAGGGCCTCGATGGCAGCGGCGCTGGCCCGGTCCCCGGCGCTGCCCGTCCCGTCGGCGACCGCGAGCAGCCGGGCGCTGGCATAGGCGGAGTCCTGGTTGACCGGGCGGGTGCGGCCGGTGTCCGAGGCCGCGGCGTAGCGGATGGTCAGGCCGGTGTCGGGAGCAGGCATCGCAGTGTCCTTCCGGGACAGGTGGGAGACCAGGAAGGCGGCCAGCTCACGGCGGCTGGCCAGGTCGGTCTCGGCCTGGGCCCAGAACGCCGCCACCTCCGCCCCGGCTTCATCCGGGGTGGCCGCGTCGCACACCACCCGGATCCGGGCCAGCGGCATGCCCAGCCGGCGCAGCCAGGCCACCAGCCGGGCCCGCTCCAGCTGGGCCGGCTCGTAGAACCGGTATCCGGAATCCGGGTCCACCCGGGCCGGGCGCAGCAGGCCGAGCTCGTCATACAGCCGCAGCGCCTTGGCCGACAGCCGGGACGCCCGGCCGAACTCGCCGATGGTCAGCACCCTGGTACCGCCTTCCTGGACCGGGCGGTTGCCCGGCAACCCGATCGTGTGGCCTGCCCCTGGGGAAAGGTCAAACCCGGCGTGCCAGCCCGCTACGGTGAGCCTGCCGGCCGTGCGGCCGGATTGTGCTGGAGTGGGGAACGTGACTGCGTCTTTTGCCACCGACTTGCTCGGCTGGAAGCCCAGCGCCAAGCAGAACAAGCTCGGCTGGGCGCTGGTGCCGAACTTCGCCGACGTGGACAGTATCGAGTCGGTCCGCATCGCCGCCGCCGTGCTCGATCACCTGGCGGTCGACCGGGGCACCGTTTCCGACGTGCCCAAGGACCCCGGCGGGCCGCTGGAGCAGGCGGTGTGCGAGGACCTCGGCTGGGTGCTGCAGCGCCGCGACCCGGACCGCGGCTGGCGGATCGAGCGCGGTGCGGTGATCACCCGGTTCGACCAGTACGCGCACCTGTCCGAGGTGCATGCCCTGGTCCGGGCCAACCCTGAGCTGCGGGTCACGGTCGGCATGGACTACCTGATCAAGCCGGATGTCACCGTGTCGCTGGCCCGGGTGCGCACCGCGTCCGGCCTGCCGCCGCTGCACGCCGCGGTGTCCTGCAAATGGACGATCCGGTCGGACCGGGTGCAGAACATCCGGCACGAATGCCTGCAGATGATCCGGCACCGCCGGGGCCGCCAGCCGCACCTGGTCACGGTGACCGCGGAGCCGCTGCCGACCAGGCTGGCGTCCATCGCCCGGGGGACGGGCGAGGTGGACGCCGTGTACCACATCGCGTACGACGCGATGGCCGAAAGTGTGGCGGCTGCGGCCAATGCCGAGCAGGCGGACGCGTGGCACGAGGTGACCGGCCAGCGGCGGGTGCTCAGCTATGAGCTGCTCGTGGACACACTTGCCTCGTGGTGACGGCGTGGGACACCGGAACTGTCGTGAGGGGCGGGCACAATCTGCGGAGAGACGGGCGCCGAAGGGAGAGACCGTGGGTGAGCTGACCTCCCTTGAGATCTGCGCCGGAGCCGGCGGCCAGGCCCTGGGCCTGGAGCAGGCCGGGTTCACGCATGAGGCGGTGGTCGAGCTCGATCCCGACGCCTGCGAGACGCTGCGCCGCAACCGGGGCGCGGACTGGAAGGTCAACCAGGAAGACGTGGCGAACGTGGACGGCCGGGCGTTCGCCGGCCTCGACCTGCTGGCCGGCGGGGTGCCGTGCCCGCCGTTCTCCATCGCGGGCAAGCAGCTCGGGCACGACGACGAGCGGGACCTGTTCCCGCAGGCGCTCCGGCTGGTCGAGGAGGCACGGCCGCGCGCCTTGCTGCTGGAGAACGTCCGCGGCCTGGCCGCCCGCCGGTTCGACGGCTACCGGAGCCAGGTCCTGCGGCGGCTGCACGACCTCGGTTTCCACACCTGGTGGGACCTGGTCCAGGCCAGCGAGCACGGGGTGTCCCAGCTGCGGCCGCGGTTCGTGCTGGTCGCGATCAGGGCGCCGTGGGCCGCCTCGTTCCGCTGGCCGGAGCCGTCGGCGGTGCCGCCGCGCCCGGTAGGCGGGCTGCTGGCCGATCTGATGGCCGCCCGGGGCTGGCCCGGGGCGGCCGCCTGGGCGGCCGGGGCCAGTGGCATCGGCCCGACGATCGTCGGCGGCAGCAAGAAGCACGGCGGCCCGGACCTCGGCCCCACCCGGGCCCGCGAGGCGTGGCGGGCGCTCGGGGTGAACGGGCTCGGCCTCGCCGACGAGGCGCCTGGGCCGGACTTCCCGGCCGGCCAGCCGCCCAAGCTGACCGTGCGGATGGTGGCCCGCCTGCAGGGCTTCCCCGATTCCTGGGAGTTCTCCGGCCGGAAGACCGCCGCCTACCGGCAGGTGGGCAACGCGTTCCCGCCGCCGGTGGCCCGGGCCCTGGGCACCGCGATCCGGGACGCGCTGACCCACGCTGGGCCCCGGCCGGCCGACCCGGGCCACCACGCCAGCCTGGCCAGCCGCTGAGCGGCGGCCCGACCAGGTGACCGGCTGGTCCACTATGGAGTGGTGACGACGGCCACGCTGACCAGGACCGGGCGGGCAGCCGGGTGACTGGCCTGCGCTCCCGGGTACGGCGCTTTCTGCAGCAGCCCGGCTCGGCCAGCCTGGCCCGCTACCAGGAACTGCTGGCCCCCATCGCCGGCCGCGAGGCGGCCCTGCGTGACCTGGGCGACGCGGAGCTGGCCGCGGCCGCCCGGGCGGCCACCGAAGACGGCGAGATCTGCGCCGTGGGCCGGGAAGCCGCCCGCCGCGCGCTCGGCGAGCGGCCGTTCGATGTCCAGCTGCTCGGCACGCTGGCCATGCTGTCCGGCCAGGTGGCCGAGATGGCCACCGGCGAGGGCAAGACCCTGTCCGGCGCGCTGGCCGCGGCCGGGTACGTGCGGCGCGGGCACCGGGTGCAGGTCATGGCGGTCAACGACTACCTGGCCCGGCGGGACGCGGAATGGATGGGGCCGGTCTACGACCGGCTCGGCGTGACGGTCAGCTGGCTCGGCCAGGCCAGCACCCCGGACGAGCGCCGCCGGGCCTACGCCGCCGACGTGTGCTACGCCCCGGTCAGCGAGATCGGCTTCGACGTGCTCCGCGACCGGCTGGCCGCCGATGTGGACGACCTGGTCACCGCCGCCCCGGACGTGCTGCTGATCGACGAGGCGGACTCGGTGCTGGTCGACGAGGCGCTGATCCCGCTGGTGCTGGCCGGCTCGGCCGGTGACGCCGAGTCCGGGCGGCAGATGGCGGAGATCGCCGGGCGGCTGCTGCCCCGGCTGCACTACGAGGTGGATGACGAGCGGCGCAACGTCTACCTGACCGAAGCCGGGGCCCGGATCGCGGAGCAGGCGCTGGACGGGATCGACCTGTACGCGGCCGGCCAGCTGGGCACGCTCACCCGGCTGAACGTCGCGCTGCACGCCCAGGTACTGCTGACCCGGGACGTGGATTACATCGTCCGGCAGGGCCGGGTCCAGCTGGTCAGTCCCTCCCGGGGCCGGGTGGCCCGGCTGCAGCGCTGGCCCGACGGGCTGCACGCGGCGGTCGAGGCCAAGGAGGGGCTGCTGGCCACCGACAGCGGCGAGATCCTGGACAGCATCACCACCCAGGCGCTGGTCCGCCGCTACCCGGTGGTGTGCGGGATGACCGGCACCGCGGTCGCCGTCGGCGAGCAGCTGCGCGAGTTCTATGGGCTGGAGATCGCTGTCATCCCGCCGAACCGCCCGTGCATCCGGGCCGACCAGCCGGACCGGCTGTACCGGACGGCCGCGGACAAGGAGGAGGCGGTCGTCGGCGAGGTGGCCGCGGCGCACGGCACCGGGCGCCCGGTGCTGCTCGGCACCCTGGACGTGGCCGAGTCCGAGCGGCTGGCCGGCCTGGCCGAGGCCGGCCTGCCATGCGTGGTGCTGAACGCCAAGAACGACGCGGAGGAAGCCGCGATCGTGGCCGAGGCCGGCGCGCCCGGCGCGATCACCGTGTCCACCCAGATGGCCGGCCGGGGCACCGACATCCGGCTGGGCGGGACCGGCGGCGATCCGGAACAGGTCGCCCGGCTGGGCGGGCTGCTGGTCGTCGGCGTGGGCCGGCACGCCAGCAGCCGGCTGGACAATCAGCTGCGCGGCCGGTCCGGGCGGCAGGGCGACCCAGGCGGCTCAGTGTTCTTCGTCAGCCTGGCCGACGAGCTGATCACTTCCTGCGCGCCGGACGCCCCGCCGGTCGACGCCACCGATGATGGCGAGGTAACCAGCCCGCGGGCGGCCGCGACCGTGACGCACGCCCAGCGGGTGGCCGAAGGCACCCAGCTGCAGATCCACCGCGACACGTGGCGGTACAACGTGCTGATCGAGGATCAGCGGCGCGCCGTGCTGGACTACCGCGACGAGGTGCTGCGCACCGGCGCCGCGCTGCGCGCGCTGGAACGCTCGTGCCCCGAGCGGGTGGCCGAGCTGCGGGATACCGTGCCGGACGGCGTGCTGGCCGGGGCGGCCCGGCAGATCACCCTCGGCCACCTGGACCGGGCCTGGTCGGAGTACCTGGCCCGGGCGGGCGACCTGCGGGAGGGCATCCACCTGCGCTCGCTCGGGCACGGCCCGAACCCGTTCGGCGCCGCGCTGAACCCGGTGGAGGAGTTCAACCGCGAGCTGACCGGGATGTTCAGCGATTTCACCGGCGAGGTCACCGCGGCCACCGAGGAGACGTTCCGCACCGCGCCGATCACTGCCGACGGGGCCGACCTGGCCGCGGCCGGCCTGAAACGGCCCAGCGCCACCTGGACGTACGTGGTGCAGGACAACCCGTTCGGCACCGATTTCAGCCGCGCGGCGCAGGCCATCAGCCGGTTGCTCGGCCGCCGCTGACCGCGGCTGTCGATCCGCCTGCCCGCCGTTCGTGTAGCTGGTGAGGATGCGTTTGCGCAGTGCCGTAATGGCGGAAGGGGCGGACGGGATGAGCGAGCTACGGACACTGCTCACGGGCCGGGGGCTGGTCGAATCGCCACGCTGGCATGACAGCCGGCTGTACTTCTCCGACTGGTCCGCGGGCGAGGTGGTCGCCGTCGACCTGGCCGGGCACAGTGAGGTGGTCGCCCGGGTGACGTCGCTGCCGCTGTGCACCGCCTGGCTGCCGGATGGCCGGCTGGTGATCGTCTCGTCAGCGGATGGGCGGCTGCTGCGCCGGGAACCGGACGGGTCCCTGGTCACCCACGCCGACCTGGGCGTGCCGGGCTGGAACGACATCGTGGCCGACGGGCGCGGCAACATCTACCTGAACCGGGCCGGCTTCAACCCGATGGCCGGTGAGGCGTTCCAGCCGGGTTTTGTCTTCCAGGTCACCGCGGGCGGGTCGGTCCGCCAGGTGGCTGACGGCATCGCCTTCCCCAACGGGATGGCGGTGACCGCCGACAACTCCACGCTGATCGTCGCGGACTCCTACGGCCACCAGCTGGTGGGCTTCGATATCGGCGCGGACGGGGCGCTTTCCGGCCGGCGGGTGTGGGCTGAGCTGGGCGACGGTACCCCCGATGGGATCTGCGCCGATGCGCAGGACGCCGTCTGGTACGCCGATGTGCCTGCCCAGCGGTGTGTGCGGGTCGGTGCGGGCGGCACCGTGCTGCAGACCGTCGAGCTGGACCGGGGTGGCTTCGCCTGCGCCCTGGGCGGGCCGGGCCGGTCGACGCTGTTCATCGTGGCGGCCGAGTGGCAGGGCATGACCGGGCCGGAGATGGTCACGCCCGGCAGCGGCCAGGTCCTGGCCACCCAGGTTGACGTGCCAGGGGCCGGCTGGCCGTGACGGGATGCGGTCCGCGTCCGGGTCAGGGCCGGGGAGCGAGCCGGTGCAGCATGTCCGGCAGCGGGCCTGGATGCAGGACACCCAGCCGCTGGGTGGCCCGGCTCAGCGCGATGTACAGGTCGCTGAGCCCGTGCGGCGACTCGGCCAGGATCTGCGCCGGGTCGGCGATCAGCACCGAGTCGAACTCCAGGCCTTTGGCCTGGCTGACGGTCAGCACCACGACCTGGTCGTCCAGGTCCGGGCCGTCGGCGGCGCTGGCGTCGGCGCCATCGGCGGCGGATTCCCCGCCGGCCGGGCCCGGGCCGTGACCGTTGGGAGAGCCGGATTCGGTGCCGCTGGCCCGGCCCGGCTGCCGGGCCGCCACCGCGCGGCTGACTTCGGCCAGCCGGGCCGCGGGCACCAGGACCGCGACGTTTCCGTCGGTCATCCCGGCCGCCTCCGCGGCGGCCGCCCCGGCCACCTCGGCGGCCAGCCCGGCCTCGGTCACCTGCTGCCGCCACGGGACAGTGCCGGTCTCCCGTACCGACGTCGGCACCTCCAGCTTGTCGTCGATCTCGGCCAGCACATCCGCGGCCACCGCCATGATCTCGGCAGGCGTGCGGTAGTTGATCGTCAGCCGGTCCAGCCGCCACCGGGTGCCGAGGTGCGGTGCGAGCACCCGCTCCCACGACGACGTGCTGGACAGGCTGGACGCCTGGGCAATGTCGCCAGCAATCGTCATCGACCGGCTCGGGCAGCGGCGCATCAGCATCCGCCACGCCATCTCGGACAGTTCCTGCGCCTCGTCCACCACGATGTGCCCGAACGCCCAGGTCCGGTCGGCGGCCGCGCGCTCCGCGGTGGTGAGGTTGCTCAGCTCCTCGTGCCGGCCGGCCAGCCGGTCGGCGTTGATCAGGTCGTAGGCCATCAGGATTTCCGGGTCGTCCTCCAGGTCACGGGAGACGATGTCCAGCACGCCCTGCGCGTAGGCGATCTCGCGCTGGCGCTCCCGCCTGGCCCGCTGGCGTGCCGCCCGGTCGTCCTCGCCGAGCAGTTCGGCCACTTCGTCGAGCAGCGGCACGTCGGCCGGCGTCCACCCGCCTTTCGGCTCGCGGCGGAGGCGGGCCCGTTCGGCGTCGGTCAGCCGCGGGGCGGCAGCGGCCAGCCGGCGGGGCGAGGCGAACAGGTCATCCAGCAGCCGCTGCGGCGACAGCACCGGCCACAGCTTGGCCACCGCCGCCTGCACCTGCGGGTCCTGGCGCAGGTCGGACCGGATGTCCTCGGTTTCACCCGGCCCGATCACACTGACGCCGGAGCTGGCGTACTCCTCGCCCAGGGCCTCGGCGACCAGCCGGTCCGCTTCCCGCATGCCCGTGGTGAGCCGGCCGGTGACCTGCTCGACCAGGGCATTGAGGATCTCCCGGACGAAGACCGGCCGGGCCTGGTTGTGCGGCCGCCGGGAGCGCCGGGCCCGTTCCCGGGCCCGCTGGACCGTCTTGCGGTCCAGCCGCAGCACCTCATGGTCGAAGGTGATTTCCAGCCCGTCGGCCGGCAGCTGCTGCCGGTCCCGGACGGCCGCCGCCAGCACCTGGGCCATCTCGTGCCGGCCCTTGATCTCGGCGGTCTCGGGTGGCTCCGCCCGCCGCGCGCTGATTCCCGGGTACAGGTCGCTGATCGTGGACATCACCACCCCGGTCTCTCCCAGCGACGGCAGCACGTGCCCGATGTAGCGCAGGAAGGTCGGGTTGGGGCCGACGATCAGCACGCCGCGCCGGGACAGCTGCTCGCGGTAGGTGTACAGCAGGTAGGCGGCCCGGTGCAGGGCGACCGCGGTCTTGCCGGTGCCCGGCGCGCCCTGGACCACTGTCACCCCGTTGTGCGGCGAGCGGATGATCATGTCCTGCTCGGCCTGGATGGTCTCCACGATGTCGGTCATCCGGCCGGTCCGGCTGGCGCTGAGCGCCGCGATCAGCGCGGCCTCGCCGGTCAGCCCGGCACGCCCGGCCGGGGCGGCCTGGCCATCCGCGGCGGCGTAGTCGAGCACTTCGTCGTTGACGCCGGTCACCTTGCGCTGGCGGGTCCGGATGTGCCGGCGCCGCAGCACGCCCTCGGGTGAGAATGCGGTGGCGATGTAGAACGGGCGCGCGGCCGGCGCCCGCCAGTCCACCAGCACAGCCTCATAATCGGAGGCGTCATCGAGAATGCCGATCCGGCCGATATAACGGCGGTCGCCGTCCGTCAGATCGAGCCGGCCAAAGCACAGTCCGTTCTCGGCCGCATCCAGCTGGTTGATCCGCTGGGCGTACATCTCCACGAACGCGTCCCGCTCTGACATGGCCGCTGGCGTGCCACCGGTCTCCAGCAAAACCTTGGACAGGCGGCCGGAAGCCCGGTCCCGGAGGCCGTCGAGCTTGCCATAGAGCATGGAGATGTATTCCTGCTCGTGATCGGCGTTCCCGTTTGACAACCGGCCTCCTTTTACATTATAATCCGGGCCCGGATTGGCGCTTATTAAACCGTCCTGGATAAAACTCCAGGCGGTTTTCTTTTCTTCCCGGGCGGCTGGGTAAGCTCGCCGCGGAGCAAATCCATCAGCAGCCCATCGTGGAACGTGCCGTCCGGCCCGCGCTCGTACTCGCGCAGCACGCCGACCGGCCGGAAACCGGCCTTCTGGTAGCAGCGGATCGCGCCGTGGTTGGCAGCCGCCGGGTCGATGGTCAGCCGGTGATGCCCACGCTGCTCGAACAGATAGCGGGCCAGCAGCGCCACCGCCTCGGTGCCGAGGCCGCGGCCCTGGCAGCGGCCGGTGAGATAAATGTCGATGCTCGCGTGCCGGTACATCGGATCGGTTTCCTCGAAATACTGGATTCCGCCCGCGACCTGGCCGCCCACCTCGATGACCAGCAGCACGCCGTCGCCGTCGCCGGCCAGCGAGGCGGCGACGGCCTCGGCCGGCTCGGGTTCTCCCCACCAGCAGGCCACGGTCGGCTCGGCCAGGATCGCGTGCAGCTCAGGCGCATCGGCTGGGCCGCCCGGGCGCAGCCGGACCCGCTCGCCGTCCAGCACCGGACGGTGCTGATCATCCGCCCGGTCTGCCGGATCCATCATCTGGCTGCTCGCTCCCGCCGTGTCTGCCTCAGCGCAGTATGCCTGGCGCAGCGTGGCCACGGCGGGCTGGGTGCTCGACCGCACGGTGTGCTGGCCCTGGCAGGCCGGTCACCGTGCTTCTTTGCCCGCGAGGAAGGCACCTGCGCCCTTGGCGCGGCGGCAGCTCGTCGATATCGCCGCGTTCGGCCACCGTGACAACCGGGACCACTGGCTGGCCGTCGCACAGATGTTCGGCGGGTTCTACCTAGTCGGCCTGCTCTGGATAGCCGAAGTCGATCCCGTCCAGCGCCCGGCGTCCAGCATGCGCTGGGCGGCACCATCCGACTGAAGGGGAAGCAATGAGATACCTGGCCCGGGTGTCTATCGCCGCGCTCGTCGGCCTGGTGGCCAGCCTGGTGACGCTGACCGCAGCGCCCGCCGCGGTGACCGCCCTGCCCAAGATCCAGGCGTACAAGGTCACCGGCTGGTCTGGCATGGTCAAGCGGCCAAGCCACATCACGATCGGTGAGGGCGGCAGCCCCGAGGTGACCAGCCTGCGGTGGTCCCGCTGGACGGCCAGCAGCGGCAAGGCCACCGGCAAGATCGAGCTGTTCTGGTGCCCCGTGTTCGCCACCTGCAAGCCGACCGTGCACAGCGTCACCGTCTGGGCCAACACCCCGCGCACCCACGCCGGGCAGGACTACGCGCATTTCTCGCACCTGGTCTACCAGTACGTGAACGCCAACGGCCGCACCAAGCGACTGTCCTACACCTTTGCCGTGCACCCGGGGGGCAGCGTTCCGTCCTGGACCTGATTGTTACCTCGGAGATAACCACCCGGAGCCCCCGGCTGCCTCGCCTCCGGCGGCTGGAGGGCTCTCTTGCTGCCCGGAGCGGCCCGGGCTGCCCGTCAGTCAGTACGCATACCCGGTCCAGCACAGCTTTCATCCGGTCACCGATATCGCCCGCGACCTCGTACGGTCGAGCAGCGCCGGACCTCAGGGCTGCCGCGGTTGGTCACCAGCGCCGCTACCCGCCACCGAACCAAAATCAACGAACGCCAGCGAACGTTAGAAACGGATAATCCGCAGCTCAGAATGGCAGCTGAGGATGTTGCCGCTGGCCTGGAAACTGCTGTGCTCACAATGCCTGGAAGTGCTGACAGCGGGCAGGTAGCGAGTATGCCTGCGGGGGAGGATCCAGCCCGCCAGCCCTGGGTGCTGCACGTGGATCTCGACCAGTTCATCGCCGCGGTCGAGATGCTGCGCCGGCCCGAGCTGCGCGGGCGGCCGGTCGTGGTCGGCGGGGACGGCGACCCGGCCAAGCGCGGCGTGGTCAGCACCGCGTCCTACGAGGCGCGGGAGTACGGGGTGCACTCCGGGCTGCCGCTGCGCACCGCGGCGCGGCGCTGCCCGGACGCGGTGTTCCTGCCGGTGGACCGGGAGACGTACGAGAAGGCGTCCGAGGAGGTCATGGCGGCGCTGCGCGGGTTCGGCGCCACCACCGAGGTCATGGGCTGGGACGAGGCGTTCGTGGCCGTGGACACCGACGACCCGGAGCGGGCCGCGCGGGAGATCGCCACCCGGATCCGCGCCGCGACCAGCCTGGAGTCCACTGTCGGCATCGGGCAGAACAAGCTGCAGGCCAAGCTGGCCACCGGGTTCGGCAAGCCGGCCGGGGTGTTCCGGCTGACTTACGGCAACTGGTTCGAGGTCCTCGGGCCACGGCCGACCGACGCACTGTGGGGGATCGGGGCCAAGACGGCCCGGCGGCTGGCCGTGCTCGGCATCGGCACGGTCAGCGAGCTGGCCGCCGCCGACCCGGCCGTGCTGGCCGGGGAGTTCGGCGCGGTGACCGGGCCGTGGCTGATCCAGCTGGCCCGGGGGATCTCGCACTCGCCGGTGACCAGCGAGCCCTGGCTGGCCCGGTCCCGCGGCCGGGAAGAGACCTTCCAGCGCAACATCGAGGACTGGGACCAGGTGCGCGCCGAGGTGGTACGGCTGGCCGGCCGGGTCGCCGCGGACGTGGCCGCCGAGCAGCGCCCGGCGGTCCGCGTCGTGGTCAAGGTGCGTTATGCGCCGTTCATGACGGTCAGCCATTCCCGCTCGCTGGGCGAGCCGACCGGTGACGCCGCTGCCATCGAGCGGGCGGCGCTGACCGCGCTGGACCGGTTCACCAGCCGGCGCCCGGTCCGGCTGCTCGGCGTCCGGGCCGAGTTCGCCGACGCCGACTGACCCCGTTCATGATCGTGGTCAATTGTGGTTCACAGCTGGCACAAATTGACCGCGATCATGGTCAGGAGTACGGGGGCTGGCTTACTTTCGGGCGGCCAGGATGATCTGGGTGACCTCGTACCGGCTCAGCCCCAGCTTGCGGGCGATCTCGTCGGGCCGCAGCCCCTGCTGGTTGTACAGCACGGCCAGCCGGCGCTGGGACGGGGTCCCGGGCTGACGCGGCTGGCTCGCGGTCCGGGGCCGGGACGCACTAGCCGGGGCGGCCGGGCGCCGGGATCCGGGCCGCTGGGATCCAGGGCCCTGGGCTGGGGTGGCCTGAGCCGGCCCGGTGTGGGCAGGCTCGGCCGGCGCCTGGGCGGGCGCGGCCTGGGCCGGCCCGGCCTGGGCCCGGCCGGTGCCCCGGGGCTGGCCGCCGCCGGGGATGACGCCGGCACGCCAAAGCTCCCGCGCCGCTGGTCGTGGTATTTGCCCTCGGCCAGCTCGGTCTTGGTGTCCTCGTCCAGCAGCAGGTACTGCTCGGCCGACTTGTTCACGCCGACCGCCACCATGGTCAGTCCCTTGAGGTTCTTGGCCTGGCAGTCCGGCGCCATGCAGTAGTCGTATTTCTTCGCCCGTTCGGGGTGGAGCTCCGCCCCGCAGGTGACGCACGTCATGATGTTTTCAGCTGATGACATCTCAGTTACGAAAACAGTTGCGGGGGGCGGAGTGTTCCACGCAGTGGTCGTCCGGCCGGGCCCGGGCGGGGCGTGCGGCCGGGCCTGGCGGGGCGTGCGGCCGGGCCTGGCGGGGCGTGTGGCCGGGCCTCGCGGGGCGTGCGGCCGGGCGACGTTCCGCCCGGCTGGGCGGGCTGTTCGGCCGGCCGGGCGGTGGCCCGATAGCGTGAGGCCGTGCCTGATGAGCAGAACATAACTCCCGATGAGCTGGCCGGCCTGGTGCAGCTGATGCCGTTCGCGGCGCGGCTGGGCATCGGGCTGGACGCGGCCGGCCCCGATGAGGTCCGCGGCCACCTGGCCTGGTCGGCTGAGCTGTGCACGACCGGCGGGATCCTGCACGGCGGGGCGCTGATGGCGCTGGCCGACAGCCTCGGCGGGCTGTGCGCCTACCTGAACCTGCCACACGGGGCGCGGACCGCCACCGTCAGCTCGTCCACCGTGTTCACCCGGGGCATCCGCGGCGGGACGGTGACCGCGGTGGCCCGGCCGCTGCACACCGGGCGGACCAACATCGTGGTGCAGACCGATCTGCTCGACGAGAGCGGGCGGCTGGCCGCCCAGGTGACGCAGACCCAGGCCGTGCTGTCCTGACCGGCCCAGACCGGTCAGGAATCGAGAAGCATGGCCGCCGGCCCCAATTAGCGTGACCGGCATGACTTCCATCGAATCCCTCATCCTCGAAGTGGCCGATCCCACGGCCGCCGACCGCTTCTACACCACCGCCTTCGGCCCGCACACTCCGGTGCGCCTGCGGGCCTCGGAGGCACCGACGGCTGGCTTCCGCGGGTTCACGCTGTCGCTCACGGTGTCGCAGCCCGCCACCGTCCGCGGCTTCGTCAACGCCGCGCTCGACGCCGGCGCCACGGCGCTCAAGCCGGTCGCCAAGTCGTTCTGGGGCTACGGCGGGGTTGTCCAGGCCCCCGACGGGACGATCTGGAAGATCGCGACCTCGGCGAAGAAGGACACCGGCCCGGCCACCCGGCAGATCGACCAGATCGTGCTCCTGCTCGGCGCCGCGGACGTGGCCGCGAGCAAGCTGTTCTACGTTGACCGCGGCTTTGCCGTGGCCAAGAGTTTTGGCCGCAAGTACGTCGAGTTCGCCACGCCGTCGAGCCCGGTCAAGCTGGCGCTCTACGGGCGCCGGGCCCTTGCCAAGGACGCTGGCGTCGCTCCCGACGGCACCGGATCGCACCGGCTGATCATTGGCGGCGATGCCGGGCCGTTCACCGACCCGGACGGGTTCGGGTGGGAAGGCGCCTCGCTCCGAGCCGGGCGGCGCAACACCACCGCGACGTAAGATCGGGCCTATGACCAGCCGACCCACCGAGACGCAGCACCTGCGCGACCTCGCGCGGCTGCGCCGGGTGCGGGACCGGATCGACCGGGAGTACGCCCAGCCGCTGGACGTCGAGGCACTCGCCCGTGGCGCGCACATGTCGGCCGGGCACCTCAGCCGCGAGTTCCGGGCCGCCTATGGCGAGTCGCCGTACAGCTACCTGATGACGCGGCGCATCGAGCGCGCGATGACGCTGCTGCGCCGCGGCGACCTCAGCGTCACCGACGTCTGTTTCGCGGTCGGCTGCTCGTCGCTGGGCACCTTCAGCACCCGGTTCACCGAGCTGGTTGGCATGCCGCCCAGCACCTACCGGAGCGCGGCCGCCAGCGCGACGGCGGGGATGCCGCCGTGCGTGGCGAAACAGGTAACCAGACCGATCAGGAATCGAGAAGCGCAGGTCACCGAGGCACAGCTAGCGTGAGCGGCATGGACATCACCATTCACGCCAGCGCCCTCCCGCACGACGACCCGGACGCCTCGCTGGCCTTCTATCGCGACATCCTCGGCTTCGAGGTCCGCACCGACGTCGGATCGGGCAAGATGCGCTGGATCACGGTCGGCCCCCCGGGCCAGCCCGACACGTCCATCCTGCTGGCGCCGCCAGCCGTTGACCCCGGCATCACCGACGACGAGCGCCGCACGATCAGCGAGATGATGGCCAAGGGCACCTACGGCTGGATCCTGCTGGCCGCCAAGGACCTCGACGGCACCTTCGAGCGGGTGCAGGCCAGCGACGCCGAGGTCGTCCAGGAGCCGACGGACCAGCCATACGGCATCCGCGACTGCGCGTTCCGCGATCCCGCGGGCAACCTGGTCCGCATCCAGCAGCGCTGAGCCACCCGGCGATCGCAGCCATGTGCACAGACGCTTACCGTGCGGCGCTGACCCGGGAGTTCTCCGCCACGGCCATCGCCGCCCAGGTCATGACCAGCGCCGATCTCCCGGCCGAGGAGACCAGCTCAGGTCCGGGTCACCCCCCGGCCGGTGAGGCTGGCGGGCGGCTCAGGCGGGTGGTGGTGGCAGGGGACGGAACCGGCCGTTTGGCTGATTTAGTGGGTTTCTGATTTCGGCCGGGGCGTGGCGGGCCGGGATTCCGGGCGGTCGTGCAGGCCGGACAGCAGGTCCTCGATGCGGACCTTGACCCTGATCACCGGCTCGCGGACGCGCTGCTCGCGGCGCTCCGCGCGGGCCAGCTTGCGGGGCCGCCGCTGGTAGCGCCAGCGGGCCCACGGCGAGCCGGGCCGGGCCAGCCGGACGGTGCCCACGATCAGCAGCGGGAACAGGAACAGGCCGAACATGCCGGTCCAGAGCTTGCCCTTGAGCAGGGTGATCGTGGCCAGCACAAAGGTCAGCGCGACGCTGATGACCAGCGTGGCGAACGCCTCCCAGGTGCCCGCGTGCGGGTCGGCCGGGCTGGGCATCACCGACGGGGCCACGCCGAGCAGCAGCAGCACGGTGATCCCGGCCGCGGCGAACACCGCGTCCACCGACAGCCGCCCGGCGCTGCTCCAGTACACGTCGCGCAGGTGCAGGATCAGCGCGAACTCATCCAGGACCAGCGCGGCGCCCAGCCCGAACAGCGCGGCCGCACCGGACCGCCAGGCCAGCGAGCCGTACGGGGCGACGATGCCGGTCACCCCGCCGACGAGCATGAACACGACGCCGAACACCATGTGGTGCACGTGCAGGTTGCCCGGGGTGATGTTGCCGGGCCACCAGCGGACCTGGGCCCGGATCAGCCGGGTGGACAGCCGGATGAACCCGAAGCCGAGCACGAACGCGACAAAGAAGCAGAACAGCGGCAGACGCCCAGTCTGCACGATGTTCGTGCTGAACCAGCTGGACATGGCGCCCCCACCGGCCAGGCATTCGTCGGCTAAGCCCGGTGCCGCACTGCATGCTAGCCAGTGACGGTCAGTGATGCCCGGTCGTCGCCCGCGTAAGGAGCCTGCCCGGCCAGAGCCGGGCAGTAACTCATCCGGCGCGGCCGGGGCGGCGGGCCCGCTCCAGTTCCAGCAGGCGCAAGGCGACCAGCTCGTTGGTGACGAGCACGTTGAGGAACCCGCCGTGCAGCGCGCCGAGGATGGCCTCGGCCTTGTGCAGCCCGCCCGCCACGCCCACCACTTTCGGGATGGATGCCAGGTCGGACAGCTCGATGCCGATCCGGCGCTGGTGGATCGGCAGGCTGACCACGTTGCCGTCGGCGTCGAAGAACTGGCCGAGGATGTCGCCCACCACCCCGCGGCCGCGCAGCGCGCGCACGTCGTCCGCGGCCAGGTAGCCCATCTGCACGATCGTCGCGTCGGCCGTGGGCGTGCCTACGCCGACGATGGCCTGCCGGACCGAGGTTGCCTGCTTGAGCACCTGCTGGATGGCGGGCTCGGCCTTGAGCGCGGCGGCCAGCCTGGGCGTGGACGCGACGATCGGCGTGGGGATGATCGCCGCCGTGGTGGCCTCGGGGTCGCCGCCCGACTCGCTCTGCGAGGACAGGATCGTCGGCAGGTAGCCATCCACGCCGCCGGTCAGCGTCACCATGTGCACCGGGCCGACCGCGCCGAAATTGGTCGCGCCGATGACCCGGGACACGGTCTCGCCCCAGCCGACCCCGAGCGTCCCGCCCGGCCGCAAGTGGGTGGTCATGAACTGGGCCCCGCCCAGGCCGAGGCGGGCGTTCAGCACGTGATGGTCGGCGGGCTCGCGGTCATGATCCGGCACGACCAGCGCCTCGGCCAGCCCGAACGTGTGCCGGAGCTGGTTGCTGACCTCGAACGCGTCGAGGTGGTCGGCGTTCAGGTTGATCGACACCAGGCCCACCTTGCGCGCCCGGTCCAGCATCCGGCCGACCGACGCGCGGGACACCGACAGCCGGTGCGCGATCTCGTCCTGAGTCAGCTCATCCTTGTAGTAAAACCAGGCGACGCGCAGCAGCAGTTCCTCGGCCCCCGGCCTGCTCTCGTCCACGTCTACCGCAACCCCCCTCGTTACGGGCCGGCTGGCGGGGCGGTGAACGGCGCCTCGTCCAGGAACCGGGCCAGCACATTCCAGGTCATCCTGCCCACCGGCGTTTCCTGCCCGTCCTGCCGCAGCCCGCCGCACCAGGCGATCGAGCCGACCGAGAAGACCGCGCCGCCCCGGCCGGTCTCGAAGAACACCACGTCCGAGCGGACCAGCGGGCTGTCCGCGCCGCCCTGCCGGGAGTCGGCGGTGGTCACGTCCTCCACCGCGCCCTGATAGGCCTGGCTGAAGCCGTCGGCGGTCGCGACGACCACCGCGCTGGCCGGGGTGCCCAGCGCCGGGTCGGCCCGGTCGATCTCGAACCCGGCCGGGCCGCCGAGCACCGAGCCGCCGCCGCCCAGCGGCGCCGCCGGGTCGATGCCGTCCAGGATGAAGCCGGCCCGCTCATCGTCCGGGCTGGCCACGATGCGGTAGGGCAGTGACACGTCGAAACCCTGGGCGGTGAACCCGACCCCGGTCAGCGACTGCGGGCTGCGGCCGCGGTGCCGCCACAGGCCGCCGCGCTCGGCCGTCATGGCCTGGTGCCACTCGCCGGGTGCGGACTCCCACACCCGGGTGCCGGCCTGCCCGCGGCGGACCTCGATGAGATACGGATCGCCGCCGGGCGCCGTGGTGACCCAGTAGAACCCGTTGCCGCCCAGGTACATCAGCCGCCCGCCGGTGGCCAGGTAGCTGTCCAGCCCGTCGAGCATCTGGGTGCTGGTGTACTCCGGGTGGCTGCCGGTCAGGATGACCCGGTACGGGCTGAGCGCGGCCGCGCCGCGGGTGTGCAGGTCGTCGTCGGTGATCACGTCCACCTCGACCTGCCGGTGCTCCAGCCAGTACAGCAGTTCGAGATCGGCGCTGAACTGGTGCGGGCCGCGGACCAGCGGCAGGTGATACCCGGGACGCATGTTCAGCACCGGGCGGCGCCAGGAGGACAGGCAGCACCCGCTGCCATCGGTGTGCCGCTCGTACAGGCTGAGCAGCCGCTGGTCGCTCATGAACCGGTCCTGGGCGGTGACGATCAGCGGGACGTCCCCGGTGGCGCTGATCGGGTTCTCCCAGGACGCGTGCTCGTTGGCGTAGGCGAGGTAGCTGAACGTGGGCAGCAGTACCGCGGCGGCTGGGTGGCCAACGCCGTGGCCTGCCGGCGGGCGCCGATCTGGCCCGTGGCCGGACGGTGGGCGGCGGCCGGCCGGTGCGCGGCGGCCGGCCGCGCTGACGATCAGCGGCACCATGTCCTCGTGCTCGCCGGCCTGCAGCCGGATGCCGTAGACGCCGCTCGGCCAGCCGGCCGGCACCTCGAACGACAGGCTGGTCGGCCAGCCGGCGTCGGTGAGGTCGTCCTCGTGGAAGTGCGCGGCCCCGTACTCGTCCGGGCGGACTGGGAAGCCCTCGGTGCCGGGGGTCCAGTTCCGCCCGGTCACGCCGAGCGCGGGGGAGTTGACCAGCGTCCCGTCCCGGCGGCCGGGCCCGGTGTCGCGGACCCGGTGCGGTGGCAGCGCCGCGTCCGGGGTGAACCGCCACTCGTGGCGCAGGCCCCCGGCCCGGGCCGCGGGCGCGTCGGCGGCCAGCGCGGCCACGGCGGTGCCGGTGAGCGGGCCGGCGAACAGCCGGGGCGTGTCGATCTTCCCGTTGAACGGGCGCTGCGCACGGGGCCCACGCACCGCCGCACCGACCGATACCCCCTCGGGCGCGGGGCACGGGCCGCCCAGGTCGTGCGGCCCGGCCCCGCTGGCTCCATCTGGCAGGTCCGCGTCTGGCCCGGACGGGGGAGCCGCGCCGGGCTGGGTGCGGGCGAGCACGGTCAGCGTGGCCGCCCCGGCCGCGTCCCAGCTGGCCGCGGCGAAATACCAGGCCCCGGTGCTGAGCACCGGCCCGGCCGACACGCTGCGCGGCTCACCCGCGGCCGGCTGCCGGGTCAGGCTGACCCGCTGGTCCGCGCCGATGCCCAGTTCCCAGCCGTCGTCCCCGGACCAGCCGGCCATCAGGCACTGCGCGGCGAGCAACCGGGTCGGGTGGAACCACAGCGTCGCGGCGTGCCCGGCCGGGCCGGGCAGTGGCTCACCCAGCGCGGCGGTGAAGTAGGAGCCGCCGACCAGGTCGTGATGCTGGCCGGGGAACCGGCCGCGGACGGCCGGGGAAGCGGCGGGCTGGTGGTCGGCGCCCAGCCGGACCACCTCGGCGGTGAACTCGGGCTGGGTCGTGCTGACCTTGACCTCCACGGTCTCGCCCGGGTGGGCGGTGCACGGCTGGGCGTAGCCGAGGAGTTCCATGTCAGCCGCTCCGTTCGGTCTCGGCGGGGGGCCGGGCTCCCGATGATGGCCCGGCGGGGGGCGGTTCGGGCTCGGGGCCGGACCACCGCTGGTGCAGCAGGGTCGTCCCGTCCAGCGTGACGCTGGCCTCGATGGCCGATGAGCGCCGGCAGGCGGTGCTGCGCACGGCCACCTGGACCTGCTCGCCCGCGGGCAGCCGGAGGCGGGCGTCCACCTGGGCCAGCACCGCGGCCCCGGCGGGCTGGGCCGGGTTGACCCGCGCGGTGAACACCTCGGCCAGCCGCAGATCCGCGCCGGACGGCGGGCGCAGCCGGGAGCTGGCGCCGAACGTCACCGAGGTCTCGCCGGACACCTTGTCCTCGGTCACCCGGTACAGCGGCTCGCCGTCGGTGACCCAGCCGGTGTCCGGCGGCCCGGCGGGCGGCGGGGTGATGGCCGCCGGGCGGTCGCGGCGGCCGGCCGGGTCGCTGGCCAGCAGCCGCAGTTCGGTGCCGGTGCCCGGGCCGGTGGCCAGGACCAGGGAGGGGTTCGACGGCGTCGGCCAGAGGTGCGGGAAGTCGGCGCACGCCACGCTCAGCCGCAGCCGGGAGCCAGCGGGCAGTTCGGCGGCGGTCTCGCCGAGGCTGATCCTGACCTGGGCCGCCCGCGCCGCACCAGGCGCCGCATCGCCCGCCCGGTCGCTGGCACCCGCCCGGTCGCTGGCGGCCCCGCGGTCAGTGGGCCGGACCCGGTACCAGCCGGAGCTGATCAGGGTGGACTGCCCGCCCGGGCTGACCGCGCACAGCCGGGCGGTGAGCTGGGTTTCGGTGTCCGGCGCCGGATACAGGCACAGGTCGGCGGCCGGGCTGCCCATGATCACCAGTGGTTCGGGCCATGGGTCGCTGGTGAAGGTGAGGCTCCGGGCGTCGTCGCCGCTCTGCTCCTCGGGCCAGCCGCTGCCGGTGCCGAACGGGTCCCAGATGCCCGCGGCCATGCCGACCAGCGGGTCAGCCTGATAGCCGTGCTCGCCGGGCTCGGTGGGTGCCGCTGCTGCCAGGCGGTGCCCGGCCGGGAAGAGCCGGAGCTCGGCCGTCCCCTCGGGCGGCCAGTGCCGCGCGGACCGCCAGCCGCTGCCCTGGCAGAAGAACAGCACCGGCGGCTCGCCCGGCTGGGCACTGGCTGGCTCCGGGCCCAGGTGCGTGTCCCACCAGTCGGCCATGGCGCCGACCCAGTCATACGGTTCGACCGCGGACAGGTGCGGCAGCACGTGCATCCACGGGCCCATGATCAGCCGCTTCGGCCCGGTCAGCTGGCCGAACACCCGGATCATCGCGTCGGCGTAGGCGTCGGCCCAGCCGCCGATGAGCATGGCGGGCACCTGGATCGCGGCGGTGTCCACCACCCGGGCCTGCCAGTAGTCATCCCGCTCCGGGTGCGCCTGCCACTCCAGGGCGTGCGGCTGGCCCGCGGCCAGCCGCCGCAGCCGCCGCTGCCAGGTGCGCTGCCACCGGCCATCCGGGTCCTGGCGGGTCGGCGGGCACAGCCCGAGCGCGAGCATGTGCGCCGCCCAGGCGTAGCGGCCGAGCATGGCCGGGCAGTCCCCGGGGGCGATCGTGTCCCGGTACATGTCCGTGGTGGCGTACACCGCGACCAGCGCGCGCAGGTGCGGCGGCTGGTGGGCCGCGGCGGCCAGGGCGTTCATCCCGCCGTAGGACACCCCCCAGGCGCCGACCCGGCCGTCGCACCAGTCCTGCCCCGCGGCCCACTCGATGATCTCCGCACAGTCGCGGCCCTCCCGGGGCAGGTCGAAGCTTTCCGCGTAGTCCCCGCCGGACGCCCCGGTGCCGGCCATGTCGGCGAACAGGGTGGCGTAGCCGCGCCGGGCCAGGCCGTCCCGGGTGCCCGCGAACAGGCTGCCGATGATGTCGTCCGTGCGGTACGGGTAGTAGCTGACCAGCACCGGCCCGGCCGCCCGGCCGGCTGGCCGGCACAGGTCGCCGGACAGCCGGGTCCCGTCGGCCAGCGGGATGGCCAGGTCCCGCACCATCTGCACGCCGGGTCCGGGAGACATCGCCTAGATCCTCTCGATGTCGCCCACGGCGGTGGGCCGGATCACCAGCTCGGTCACGCTCACCCGGCGGGGCCGGGCGAGCAGCCAGACGACGGCCTCCGCGATATCCCCGGGCAGCATCGCCCCGCCCGCCTCGACCAGCGGCCGCACCACCGGGCTGCCCCGGGTCAGCGGCGTATCCACCAGGCCGGGCTCGATCAGCGCGACCCGGATGTTGCTGGCCTGCAGCTCCTTGCGGACCGCGTGGCCGAGGCCGACCACGCCCCACTTGCTCGCGATGTACAGCGGTTCGCCGACGTAGCTGTCCCGGCCCGAGGCCGACGCGATCATCACGATGTCCCCGGCGCCAGCGGCCAGCATCAGCGGCGCGACCGCCCGGATGGCGTTGGCCGTGCCCAGCAGGTTGGTCTGCACCACCTGCTGCCAGCGCTCCGGCGAGCCGCTGGTGATGCTGGACTGATCCGCGATCCCGGCGCTGGCCACCAGCGCGTCGATGCGGCCCAGCTCGCGGTGGACCTGGCCGGCCGCCTGCTGCACCGCGGCGAAGTCACGGACGTCGGCCGCGACCGCCTGGGCCGTCACCCCGGCGCCGCTGAGCTCGTCAATGGCCTGGGACAGCTCGGGGCCGGGCAGCGAGAGCAGCACGACCGTCGCCCCGGACCGGCCGCAGGCGGCGGCGACGGCCCGGCCGATGCCGGTCGCCCCACCGGTGATCAGCACCACCGGGCTGGGCGCCGTCCCGGGCGCGCTCATGAGGACGCCGAGGTTGCGCCGGTGATCAGGCCGACGAGCTCCATCCCGGTGACCGCCCGCTGCCGCCGGTCGATGTCGGCGATCTTCCGGCCCAGCCGGAACACCGCGACCCGGTCCGCGACCCGCAGCACGTGCTCCATGTTGTGGCTGACCAGCAGCGTCGCCACACCCTCGGCCTTGAGCCGGTCGATGAGCGCCAGGACCGCCTCGGTCTGCTGCACCCCGAGGGCCGCGGCGGGCTCGTCCATGATGACCACCCGGCTGCCCCACAGCACCGCGCGGGCCACCGCGACCGCCTGCCGCTGGCCGCCGGACAGCGCGCCGGCCTTGGCGGTGACCGGCGGCATCCGCAGGCCGAGCCGGGAGAAGGCCGCTTCCACCTCGCGGCGCATCCGCCGCTTGTCGATCCGCCGGGCGGCCGAGGCCAGCTGGCCCGGGCCGTACAGCTCGCGGCCCAGGTACATGTTCTCCGCGATGCTGAGCGTCGGGACCAGGGCCAGGTTCTGGAACACGGTCTCGATCCCGGCCTCGCGGACGGTGCGCGCCCCGGTCTCCGCCCAGGGCTTGCCGTCTACCCGGATCTCCCCGGAGTCGGGCCGGGCCACCCCGGAGATGATCGAGATCAGCGTGCTCTTCCCGGCTCCGTTGTCGCCCACCAGGCCGAGCACCTCGCCGCCGTCCAGGGACAGTGACACCCCGCGCAGCGCCACCACCGGGCCGAACCGCTTGGTGATGTCCGACACTTCCAGGGCGGGCACCGGCTGCCCGTTGCGGCCGGCCCGGTCCGCGTGACCGCCGCCCGGGGGCACGGGCGGGCCGCCCGCGCCGGTGGCCCGCAACGCCGGGCCAACCGGCCCCGCCACGTCGTCCACGCCGCCCGGGCCGCCCTGGCCCACACCCGCCGCGCCGTCCGGGTCCGCCGCCGCCGCGGCGGGCGTGGCCGTCCGCCGCCGGCCCGTCCGCCCCGGCGCCATCCGCCCCGGCAGCACCGTCCGCCCGGGCAGCGCGGCGCGGCCCGGCGGGCCGGTCGGTTTCCAGCGCCTCGGCCTCGGCACTCTCCGGCACCGGTACCCGTTCCAGCCGCTGGTAGAGCACATCGAGTGCGGCCGCCACCACCAGTGCGCCGCCCACCGCGAGGTCCGCGACGTACGGCCCGACGTTGATCAGGATCAGGCCGTCGTCGAGCACGCCGATGAACAGGATGCCGGCCAGCGTGCCCCACAGCGAGCCGCGCCCGCCGTTGAACGCCACCCCGCCGAGCAGGATCGCGGTCAGCACCTGGAGTTCGAGGCCCACGCCGATCTGCACCGAGGCGCCGTCCAGCTGGGCGGTGATGATCAGCCCGCCCAGCGCCGCGGCCGTCCCGGACAGCACGTAGATCACGAACGGCAGCCGCTTGGACGCGACGCCCAGCGCGGTGGCCGCGTCCTTGTTCGCGCCGATCGCGATCAGGTGGCGCCCGGTGGCCGTCTCGTACCAGACGTACACGCCGACCAGGAACACCGCGAAGAAGATGATGACCGGGACCGGGATCCCGGCCAGCGTCCCGTCACCCAGGAAGTCGAACGCGCTGCCGAACCCGGACCGGGTGTTGTCGCTGGTGATGGTCTGGGCCAGCCCGGCCGCGCCAGCGAACCCGCCCAGCGTGACGATGACCGGGGAGAACCCGAGGTAGGAGATCAGGAATCCGTTCCCCGCGCCCCAGGCCGCGCCCACGGCCAGCGCACCGATCACGGCCAGCCACACCGGCCAGCCGAAGATCTTGTCGAACTCGCCGAACACGGCGGCGGACAGGCCGGCCACCGAGCCCACCGACAGGTCCAGGTTGCCGGACACCAGCAGCATGGCCCCGGGTACCGCCACCATGCCGAGCACCGACACCTGCTCCAGCACCACCAGGATGTTGCTGCGGGTGAAGAAGCTGTCGGTGGCCACGCTGAAGTACAGCGACATGATGACCAGCGCCACGAACAGGCCGCCGCCCTGTGCGGAGGCCAGCCGCTGCAGCGAGCTGCGCTGCTGGCCCAGACGGGGGACTCCGCCGCTGCGCCATGAGTGCCTGACTGGCCCTGCGTTCATCCAGCCGCCTTCCCTCAGTTGCCGGTGCCGATGGGGCGGAGTCTCCCGTCTGCCTGCCGTGCGCCCGCTACTGGAGCTCCGCGAGCAGCTTCTTGTTGACGGCTGTGGTCTGTACGGTGCACAGCACGTACGGGAAGTTGATCTTGGTGGGGGTCTTGCCCTCGATGGCATTGGCCGCGGCCTCGATGGACGCCTTGCCGATGGCCACCGCGTCCAGCGCCCCGGTGGCCCGGATCGGGCCGCCCGTCTCGATGGCCTTGATCACCGGCCCGGAGCCGTCGAAGCCGCAGATGAACATGTCCTTGGTCCGCTGCGCCGACGGGTGGGTGGCCTGGAACGCGCGCAGCACACCGTCGCATCCTTCGTCCGCGATGCAGATGGCGAGGTTGATGTCGGGATGCGCCTGGAGCATCGACTGGAAGGCCGGGAACGTGTCCGGGGACAGTACGCCCTCGTGCTGCGCCACCACCTTGGCCCCGGGCGCCACCGCCTGCAGCGCCTTGACGCAGCCGTCAATGCGCTGCCTGCCGGTCAGCTGGATCTGGTGGGTCAGCAGCGCGACCTGGGCTTTGCCGCCCAGGTTCTTCTTCACCCACTGGCCCGCGTACGTGCCGACCAGCCCGGCGCCCTGCAGGTTGTCGAAGATGACCCAGCCGTCCACGCCGGGCAGCGCGTTGTCGGAGTAGTCGAGGAACTTGACGCCCGACTGGTGCGCCTTGTGGATGAGCGGGACGATCGCGTTGTTGTCCAGCGGCAGCGCCACGATCGCGCCGACACCCTCACCGATCCAGGTCTGGATCTCCGACAGCTGCGCGTCGAGCTGCGAGTTCGCGTGGCTCTCCAGCAGTTCGTAGCCGCGGGCCGCGCATTCCTGCTTGGCCCCGAGCATCAGCGGCTGCCAGATCGACGCGCTGGTATCCGGCTGGCTGAACCCGATCTTCTTCCGGTTGCCGGTCGGGGACGATCCCGAGCTGGCGCTGCTGGAGCCGCCGGTGCTCGTGGTGCCGCAGGCGGCCAGGATCGGGCCCGCGGCCAGCGCGCTGGCGGTGGCGCCCGCCCGGCCCAGAAAACCGCGCCGGGACAGGGGACGGGCCGGGGTGTCGCCACGGCGGCCTGATTGCGGTGTGTTCGGGTGCTCCGGCTCGTTCCAATCCATATCCGCCTCCGCGGGGGGTGGATGTCCAGGGGGCTGGTGGGGGAGTGACCCGGCAGGTTCGCCGGTGATCGGAGGAGGTCAGCGGTGACCGCGTTGCGGCCGGTAGGCAGTTCTGAGCATTTGCTCGGAGGCTGCGCAAATGTGCATCGGGGACAGTATGCACGCCGCCGATATCGCCGGCAAGAGTTCACGCCTCATTCACCAGACGGAGCCGGCCGCCTGCCAGGTGCCCTTTCCGGATGGCCCGGGACGCGCGCTGGCCGGGCAGGGGGCGCCGGGCGGCAGGCCAGCCCGCGCCCACGGCACGGTCGTGGGCGGGCTGGCCGGTACCGCGGTAACCCGGAGGGGAGCCGGCCGGGCGCGGAGCGGGTGGGGGCCGTCATGGGGATCGCTCACCGCCTGTCTGCCGCTGGGGTGGCCGCGCCACTGGCATGGCGGGCCGCTTGGCTCTGCTGCCAGGCGCCGGACCAGCGGGGTGAGCGCCAGCAGCCCGATGAATCCCAAAATTCCCCTGTTCTGGGCAATTGTCAAGCACGTGAGCTTTCGCTCACCAGGCTGGTCAGTGCCGGCTGAAGCGGAGCACCGACTGGTAGTGCCGCTGCTCGCCGTGCTCCAGCCAGATCATCGAGCCGTCCGCGCGGGCGGCCGCGTCGCCGGCCACGTGATGGGTGGATGGTTCCAGGCCGACCGCATAACTGCCCTCGCGCAGGTTGAGCCATTCGAAGAACGCCGGGAACTGAGCCGGGTCGTAGTCCAGCTCGAAGCGGCGGCCCAGCCGGTCGTTGACCACCCGGACGCGCTGCCGCCCGTCCGGCTCCGGGGTCAGCTCGTGCTCGTACACCTGCTCCACGAATCCGGTCTGCGGACCGGGAAACTCCAGATGCGAAACGGCTTGTTCCGCGACACTGTCACTGCGCCACCGGGTGGTGGCGATCGGCGCCTCGAACCGGGCGCCCTCATCCAGCAGTGGCCAGCCGATGTTGATGTGGTACAGGAACATGTGCGGGGTCCGGTCGAAACCCGCGTTGCGCACGCTGTCGGCCAGCCGGATCTCGGTGCCGCCCAGATCGGCCTCGATCCGCCGGCGCAGCACCAGGTGCTCGCCGAAGATCGCGGCCTGCCGGACCTCGCCCTCGGCCCACAGCACGTAGCGGTCGCCGTCCCACCGTTCGCCGTACCCGGTGAGCCGGGCCGGGATGTTCGCCACCCGGCCGTGCAGCCCGTGCCGGACGGTGCCCCGGGGCGGGTAGTGGTACTGGGCCGCGTCCACCTCCCCGCCGAACAGGATGTGATCAAGACCGGCCGTGACCAGCAGCCCGGACATGCTGCGCAGCCAGGCCAGGCCGTCCTCGCCGGCGTTCTCGTGCAGCGCCGGATGCCGGAATCCGGTGGCCGACCGCCAGCCCACGCTGTAGTCGTCGAACTCGGCCAGCCCGATGTCCATGGCCCGGTCGACCAGCACGTCGAAGCGCAGCCCGCCACCGGTGCGGAACTCCAGCACCCGGATGCCGCGCTCGCTGCCGTCGTCCAGCACCACGGCGCGTACCCCGCCCGCCGCGGCCAGGTCGCCGGTGAACCGGTCCAGGGCCGCGCGCCCGATTCGCAGACTGCTCATCACGTCACCTCGTAGTGTGCCTCGGGCCCGGTCACGGGCGACCCGCCCGGGCGAACAGCTCATTGATCTGGCCGACCAGCCCGCCGTGCGGCTGGCCCGCGAGCAGGCCGTCGCGCAGCACGGCCGAGGCGGCCAGCTGGAACTCCGGGTAGCCGGCGAACCGGGGACGCACCCAGGCCTGCTCCACGCTGGCCCGGGTGGCGCTGTAAAAGCCGCCGCTGGCCCGGTCCGCGGTCGCGTCGTGCCACGCCCGCCGGGCCGCGCTCTGCCCGCCCAGCTGGGCGAACACCCGCGTCTGCACCTGTTCGGAGAGCAGCAGGCCGAGCTGGGCGGCGGCTGCGGCGGTGGCGCCCTTGCCGGTGCAGGACCGGGTGACGGCCAGCCCCGTGCCGCCGAGCACGCTGCCGATCCCACCCGGCCCGGCCGGCGCGTCGAACGTGGCCAGCCGGTGCGGCGGCGGTGCGCTGCCCGCCGTTGCGGCGGTGCGCCGCCGGGCCCGGTGGCCGTTGCGGCGCCCCAGGTCGGTGCGCCGCTGGTAGGTCAGGTAGCCGTAGACCAGCGGGCAGTAGGCTGGCCCATCCGCGGTGGCCATCGCGTCCAGCACGCCAATCGGGTCGCGCTGGGACAGGTCCCGGTCGGCGTGCGCCAGCAGGTCGGCCATCACGTCCAGCGCGGCCGTGCCCGCCGTCACCGGCACGAACTCGCCGCCGATCGGCCCGCTGCCGGCTTCAGCCCGGCCCGCCGATCCGGTGCCGGCTTCGCCCTTCCCCGCCGGGTCCGGCGCTGCCGCGGCGGGAGGGGTACCGGAGGCCAGGCAGATCGCGCCGAACATGAGCAGCGCGTGCGGGCCGCCCAGGCACAGCGTGCTGCGGGTGGACCGGACCGCCTGGCAGGCCTGGGCCCAGCTGGCCGGCCGCTCGGTCATCAGGTCCGGCCGGCACGCCGACACCTGGGCCGCCGCATCCAGGGGCAGCGCCCACTGCCGCCCGTCCAGGGTGTAGCTCGCGAACGAGGCGCCGATGGCCGCGGTCCGCCACTGGGTCAGCTCGGCGCTGCCCGCGATGTCATCCAGCGGGCGCAGCGCCCCGTCCCGGACCGCCGCACCCAGCCCGGGATGGTCGATGACGAGCAGGTCGTAGTCGTCGGCCAGGGTCCGCAGCGGCCGGGACTCGAAGTCGGCTAGCGGCTGCCGGTGCCAGCGCACCGTCACGGTCGGCGCCAGCGCGTTGGCCAGCGCCTCCAGCACCAGGTAGCCGCGCGGGTGATCCCAGGTCAGCCCGCGCAGCCGGACCGTCACCGGGCCCGCTCCGGAGCGCCGATCACGCCCCGGCGGGCCAGGCCGTCCACGTCCTTACCGGCGTAACCCAGCTCGGCCAGGATCT
Source organism: uncultured Actinomycetes bacterium (assembly GCA_963711705.1). Lineage (GTDB taxonomy): Bacteria > Actinomycetota > Actinomycetes > Streptosporangiales > Streptosporangiaceae > RYN-230. The sequence goes on along the minus strand of CAVQFM010000021.1, from coordinate 4,014 downwards.
CCCGGGTCTGCTCGCCGGCCAGCGGTGCGCCGCGGCGCACCTCGGGCGGGGTCGCGCTGAACCGGTACGGGAACCCGGGCGTGGTGACCCGCCCCTCGGTCGGGTGGTCGTAACTGACCAGCGACCCGTTGTGCTGCACCTGCGGGTCGGTGAGCACGTCAGCGTAGCTGTACACCGGGCCGGCCCAGATGCCCCGCGGCTGCATCAGCGCCAGCCACTGCGCGGTGGTCTTCCCGGTCAGCCGGGCGCGGACCAGCGCGGTGATCTCGTCCCGCCTGGTGTGCCCGTCCACCTCGTCGTCCAGGTCCGCGAACTCCGGGATGCCGAGCACCTCACCCAGGTCGGCCAGGTGCGGGAAGGCCAGCGCCAGGTACCCGTCGGCGGTGGCGAACGTGCCGTACGGCGCCCGGATGTAGGCGTGCCCGTGCGCCTCACGTCCGCGCTGCTGCGGTATCCCGCCGACGGTGAAGATGGACAGCTCCTGGGCCTGGACCGCGATGGCTGAGTCGAGCATGTTCACGGTGACCAGCTGGCCTTCCCCGGTCCGCTCCCGGTGCAGCAGGCCAGCCAGCGCTCCTTCGAAGGCACCGTACCCGGTGATCGCGTCCACCGCGTAGGTGCCGGCCGGCGCGGGCGGGTCCGCCGCCCGGCCGACGTTGAACATGGCCCCGCTCATCGCCTGGAGCAGCATGTCCTGGCCCGGGCGGTCCGCGTACGGGCCGTCCTCCCCGTACCCGGAAATCGACACGTACACGATGTCCGGGCGCACCGCGCGGACCGACTCGTAGTCCATGCCCAGCCGCTGCGCCACCCCCGGCCGGTAGTTCTGCAGGAACACCGCGCTGCCGCGGGCCAGGTCCAGCACGATGGCCCGGCCCTCGGCCGACTTGAGGTCGACCGCCAGGCTGCGCTTGTTGCGGTTCAGCGACAGGAACGAGGCGTTGATCTGGTGGCCGGTGGCCCCGCCCGCCGCGGTGTGCCGCTGCCACTCGCCGCCCACCGGCTCGACCTTGATCACGTCAGCGCCGAGGTCGCCGAGCCGCATCGCGGCCAGCGGGCCGGCCATCGCGATGGTCAGGTCGATGACCCGGTAACCGGTCAGGATGCCCATCCGGCCCTCACCTTCCCAGTCCCGCCCGGACCCGCCGCCCGGGCCGGGCTGATCCTGCCGGCCCGCCGCCCGGGCCGGGCTGATCCCGGCCCGCCGCCCGGGCCGGGCTGACCTGCCGGCCGCTGGCGCTGATCTTTGCCGGTCGTGTGGCCGGGCTGATCCCTGCTAGCCGCGCACCGGCCGGCGCTGATCCCTACCGGCCGTGGAAGACCGCCGCCCGGCGCTCGGCGAACGCGGCCCGCCCCTCGGCGGCGTCCTCGGTGGCGAAGCAGATCGTCTGCAGCTGGCGTTCGTAGTCGATGGCCCGGCCGAGCGGCATCTCGAACGCGGCGCGCAGGTTGCGCTTGGCCGCCTGGGCCGCGATCGGCGCCCGGCTGGCGATCACCGTGGCCAGCTGCATCGCGCGGCCGGTCAGGTCGGCAGCGGGCAGCACCTCGGTGACCAGGCCCCAGCGCAGCGCGGTAGCCGCGTCGACCGGGTCCCCGGTCAGCAGCATCAGCGCCGCGTTACTGGTGCCGATGCTGTGTGCGAGCAGCGCGGACATCCCGCCGCCGCCGATCCAGCCGAGCTTGATCTCCGGGGCGGTGAACGTGGCGCTGCCGGCGGCCAGCCGGACGTCGCAGCCCAGCGCCAGCTCCAGGCCACCGCCAAGGGCGGGCCCGTTGATCGCGGCGATCACCGGCTTGGCCAGCGTGTGGATCGCGTCGCAGTAGTCCGGCCGGCTGCCGAACTGCACCGCACTGTCGTAACCGGCCAGCCCGCCGATGTCGCTGCCCGCACAGAACGCCCGCCCGGCCCCGGTGAGCACGGCCGCCCGGACTTGCGGGTCGCCGTTCAGCGCGGCGATATGGCCAGTGAGCTGGTCGGTCATCTGCGGGGTAATCGCGTTAAGTTTCGCGGGGCGGTGCAGGGTGAGGACGGCCACCTGATCGCGCACGTCCAGCCGGATCTCGCCATGGGTTTCGGTCATTGGGCTCCTCCGCTGCGCAGTGCGTCGGCCCGGGCGCCCTCGACCACCTCGCGCATGGCCGCCTCGGCCTTGCGGTGGTGGCCGCGCTGGATGGCCTCGGCCACCCGCTGGTGTGCGGGCAGCGTCTGCCGGCCACGCGCCACCGAGTGGGTGTGCAGCGGCCTGATCGCGCCGAGCGCCACGCTGATCACGTCGTGGATGTACAGCAGCAGGTCGTTGCCGCAGGCGGCGAACACCGCCCGGTGGAAGGCCAGGTCGGCCTCGATGAACTGGTCCGGGGCACCGACGGTGGCCCACAGCTGGGCCATCGCGGCCATGATCTCACCGCGCTGCCCGGCGCTGGCCTGCTCGGCGGCCAGCCGGGCCGCGCCCGGCTCCAGCGCGACCCGCAGGTCGGCGAGCACCCGGACGTCGTCCGGGCTGGCCTGCGGGGCGTACCGCCAGCGCAGCACGTCGGGGTCGAGCAGGTTCCACGACTCGCGCGGGCGGACCCGGGTGCCGGCGCTGGTCCGGCTCTCCAGCAGGCCCTTGCCGGCCAGCACTTTAACGCCCTCGCGCAGCGCCGAGCGGCCCACCTCGAACCGGCTGACCAGCTCGTCCTCGGTGGGCACCGGGGCGCCCGGGCCCAGCTCGCCGCGGACGATCGCGGCGCCCAGCGCGTGCACGACCTGGGCGTGCCGGGCCTGCCCGGGATAGGCGGCGGTCACCATCGCGCCTCCCGCTGTGGCCGGCTCCTGATGGGGCGAGAGTACGGTCCGGCACCGCCGTCAGTCAACACTTCATCTGATGAAGTTGGCTGTTAATCCGATGAACGGTTGACGCCGGGCGGCGCTGCCCGTACGCTTCCGCCAAGCCCGCGGGCCCGGCCAGGTCCGCGGGCTCCAAGCTGGAGCCGCAGTCGCTGGAGCCCACAGTCAGGAGCTCCCACCCACCGGCGGGCGGAGGGAGACCGGTGTACCTCGTCAGGTATCGGGACTCCGGCGGCCAGCCGCGGGCCGGCCTGCTGAAGGATGGCCAGGTCAGGTCGCTGCCGGGGATCACGTCGCTGGCCGATCTGCTGGCCATGCCGGTGCTTGAGGTCCGGGCGATGACGAACGACCTGCCGCCCGGGGGCACCCGGTTCCACGAGCGGAGCCTGCTCGCGCCCATCGACGGCCGGACCGAGGTGTGGGCCGCCGGGGTGACCTACGAGCGGTCCCGGCACGCCCGGGTGCAGGAGAGCGAGGACTCGGCCGACATCTACGACAAGGTGTACGGCGCGGCCCGGCCCGAGCTGTTCTTCAAGTCGGCGGCGTGGCGGGTATCCGGGCCGGGCGGCCTGGTGAGCGTGCGGGCCGACTCCGCGGTGGACGTGCCCGAGCCGGAACTGGCCGCGGTACTCAACTCCGCCGGTGACGTGCTCGGCTACACCATCTGCAACGACATGAGCTCCCGGTCGATCGAGGGGGAGAACCCGCTCTACCTGCCGCAGGCCAAGATCTACCTGGGCGGCTGCGCGGCCGGCCCGTGGATCCGGCCGGCCTGGGAGGTGCCGGACCCGTACGCGCTGACCATCGAGCTGACGATCAGCCGGGATGGCGCGGCCGCCTGGTCCGGCTCGGCCAGCACCGCCGGGCTGCGGCGCAGGATCGCCGAGCTGGCCGCGTTCCTGTTCCGGGAGGACGAGTTCCCGGACGGGGTGGTGCTGTCCACCGGCACCAGCCTGGTCCCGGACCTGCCGTTCACGCTTCGGCCGGGCGATGAGGTCCGGATCGCCATCTCCGGTATCGGCGAACTGGTCAACCACGTCGTGCGCGGCAAAGCCGCCGTAACTGCCGAACCGTCGCCCAGCTGACCCGTCCCCACCCGGCCGCCCCGTGATCGTGGTCAGTTTGTGTCAGCCACGAACGCAAACTGACCGTGATCATGGTGCGTCTGGGGTCAGTCCGCTTCG
>CAVQFM010000020.1:0-339052 GCA_963711705.1 uncultured Actinomycetes bacterium | reverse complement strand
CCTGACCCTCGAGCCGCTGGTCCGGCGTACCGCGGTCACCCAGCCAGCGGCCAGTACCCAGCAAGAGGACGCCGCCGCCCGGCTGCGGCTGGCCGAGGCGGGCATCGCCCGCCTCGACGAGCTCGCGGCCAGCGAAGAAGTTCCCGGCGTGGAGATCGACCGGATCCGCCGCGTCCTGAACGCCCGTATCGGGCAAGCCCGGGCCCGCCTCCACGAAGACGGCGACGCTGCACAAGACGCCCGGTCCGGGCGGGATATCCACCGCGACGTGATCGCTGCGGAGAACGCCGAACTGGCCAGCTTGTACGCGGCCGGCACGATCAGCGCGGCCACCCGCCAGCGGCTCCAGCATGGTCTTGACCTGGAACTGGCCCGGCTCGGCAGCGAAACAGACTGACCGCCGGATCGTCCCCCCAGAGCACTGCTGCTCTGGCTGTTGTTGGCAGGTGTCTGGGTGCGGCTTAGCATCGTTGCAGGTGTGCCGGGAAGCCTGGTCGGCGATATTCGTGATGTTTGGAGCTCGCAGGCTTTGGAGGCGCACCATGGTGCCGGGGATAAGCCGGCTGATCGTCGGCGCCAGCGGCTCACCGGGCAGCCTGCGGGGCGCTTCGCTATGGGGAGTTCCTGGCCCGTGCTCATCATGCGTTCTTGATGCCGGTCATTGCCTGGGAACCGCCCGGTGGTGAGCGGGCCGAGCGGATCCAGCCGTCAGGGCCGTTGCGGAAGGAATCCCGGAACCAGGCCTGCCGGAGGCTGCGGGATGCGCTTGCCGCAGTCTGGGGAGAGATCCCCAACGACCCGATGGTGGAGCCCCACCTTGAGCGGGGCCCAGCCGGGTGGGTGCTGGTCAGCCTGGCCTGCCAGCCCACCGATGTGCTGCTCGTGGGGTCTGGCCGCCGCAGCGCCGCGGGATGGATGAGATCTTCCACAGTGACCGGTACTGCCTGGCCCACGCGCAGTGCCCGGTCCTGGCCGTCCCGCCACCCGAGCTGGCCCGCGAACTGGGGCACGGCCGTCTCGCCCGGACGACCAGGTTCCCCGACGCGGTGGTCGACCATGTCCGCCAGCAGCTCATCACGCTGCTGGGCCTGCAGGAGTGCCGGTTCGAGTACGGCAGCCTGCTCGGTCACCCGCCGCGGCTGGAACCCGACGGCACAGTGCTGGCTGGCCACAGCCACTGGGATGTGCAGAAGGCGGCCCTGCCCGCTCAGGAGATAGAGCTGCGGACCTTCGGCGACGGTCAGTACTTCGGGGGGTTCATGATGAAACCCAACCCGGACTCCCGGCCATCATTGCAAGCACGCCTGGTCGCCGTCACACTTGCCGAACAAGCTGGACGGGCGCTGGCAGCCGGGACGCCCACCCTCGCCGCCCGGTAGGCAGAGAGGCTCACGGTGTTCGGGGTTGACCGGCTGATCGTGGGGACCAGTGGCTCACCAGGAAGCCTGCAGGCGTTGCGCTACGCAGAGGGCCTGGCCTGCACCCACCATGCGGTCTTGATCCCAGTCATCGCCTGGGAACCGCCCGGCGGCGAGCGAGCCGAACGGGCCCAGCCCTCACCCCACCTGAGCCAGGAAATACGCAGCCTGGCCAGCAAACGGCTCCGCGACGCGCTCATCGCAGTGTGGGGTGAGGTCCCCATCGATCCGCTGGTCGAGCCGCACGTCGAACGGTGACCCCAGGCTGGGTCCTGGTGAACCTGGCCTGCCAGCCCCGGCGACGTGCTAGTTGTAGGCGCTGGCCGCCGCGGCGCGCTCGCCCGGATGGTGTTGTCCAGGGTCAGCCGCTACTGCCTGGCCCACGCCCGGTGCCCCGTCCTGGCCATCCCACCGCCCGCGCTCGCCAGCGAGTTCCAGCATGACCGCCTCACCTGGCTGTTCTGGCACCGGCCATTGACCCCATATCAGATCCTCCGCGATCAGCCCAGGCCAGCCGCCTGACCAACCGAAGGCCACCGCATCGCTCAGAGTTGCCATGCTGCGGGCCTCACCCCTCCGACCGGATGGGGCCCCTGGAGGACGGCCGGTCAGGAGGCCTTGCGCTGGTGACTGCTGGCCAGAACCGACATCGCAGGGCGGGTCTGTCATGCCGGCCGGCAGTTAGTAGCATAGGGATATAAAGGTCTAAGACAATCATTGCTGTGACCAAGTAAGTGTGGCCGGTGAGGCATGACTGAGCAGGTGGACGACGCTGTCGTCGATGCGGTGCTGACGGCGAGCCGGACGCTCGTGGCCGTGGCCACCAGGTCGCTGGGTGAGGCGGCGCAGGACATCACCATCGCCCAGTACCGGGCCCTGGTGGTGCTGGCCTCGCGGGGCCGGCAGCGGCTGGTGGACCTGGCCGGGGCACTGGATGTCACGCCGTCCACGGCCGGGCGGATGTGTGACCGGCTGGTGCGCAAGGGGCTGATCCGGCGGCACCGCAGCCGCACGGATCGCCGTGCGGTGCAATTGTCGATCACCGCTTCCGGGCGGGAGGTCGTGGATCAGGCGACCGCGCGGCGCCGGGCGCTCTTGGCCCAGATCCTGTACCGGCTACCAGCCGGGCAGCAGTCAGCCGTCGCCAGTGCGCTAGCTGCGTTCGCCGCGGCGGCTGGCGAGGTGCCCGACAGCCTGTGGCCGGCCCCAGATCCTGATGCGCGGGCCGATGCCGGCGCCCGGCCGGTGGCAGAAACGGTGAGTGCGCAGGGTGGCGCGAGTGCGGGGGGCCAGGGATGACCACACAGACGGCCGGGACGGGGAGGCTGCCGTGGGTGACGCAGGCAGGCGGCTGGCTGCGTACCACACGGGCCGGGCTGCTTATCATCGCTGTCCTGGTCGGGGTGGGGTCCGGCCTCGGCGCGGTGGTGTTCCGGTATCTGATCTACTTTTTCACCTGGCTGGTTACTGGCCATGTCGAGTTCGGCCAGGACGGCCATGTGGGCAGCGCTCATCTGCCATGGCTGGGACTGGGGTTTTTCGTCGTGATTCCGGTCATCGGCGGCCTGATTTACGGGCCGCTGATCTACCGGTACGCACGTGAGGCCCGCGGCCATGGGGTGCCCGAGGTGATGGCCGCGGTCGCGGAGCGCGGCGGCCGGATCCGGCCCCAGGTCAGCGTGGTCAAGGCGGTGGCGTCCGCGCTGTGCATCGGGACAGGCGGGTCGGTGGGGCGGGAGGGCCCGATCGTGCAGATCGGTTCCGCGCTGGCGTCCGGCTTCGGCCAGTGGGCGCGGATGCCGGAGAACCGGATGCGGATTCTGGTCGCCTGCGGCGCCGCTGGTGGCATCTCGGCGACGTTCAACGCGCCGATCACCGGCGTGTTCTTCGGGGTGGAGATCATCTTGCGCGAGTTCTCCGTCGACGCCCTGTTCCCCGTGCTGCTGTCGGCGATGCTCGCGGATGTTGTCGCCATCCCGTTCCTGGGTCACAGGCCGTTCCTGTACGGGCTGCCCGCGGGGATCGCGCTGCACCATCCCCGCGATTACCTGCTGGTGGCGCTGCTGGCCGTGGCCGCCGGGCTGATCGGGGTGCTGTTCAAGAACACGGTGTACAAGATGGAAGATCTCTGGGACAGGGTTTGGAAGAATCGGCCGGAGTGGGCCCGGCCCGCGATTGGCGGCATCGCGCTCGGCTTGGTGCTGCTCGCCCTCCCGCAGCTCTACGGCGTCGGCTACCCGGTCATGTACAAGGCCGTCGCCGGTGACTACGTCCTGTGGTTCCTGCTGGTGCTGGCGGCCGGGAAGATCCTCGCCTGCAGCCTGACGCTGGGCATCGGCGGATCCGGCGGCGTGTTCGCGCCGTCGCTGTTCGTCGGGGTCACCTCGGGGATGGCCTTTGGCGAGATCGCCGAGCACGTATTCGGCCCCGGTGCTGGCCAGCCGGCCCTTTACGCTGTGGTGGCCATGGGCGCGGTCTTCGCGTCGGCCGCCCGGGCCCCTTTGACTTCGGTCACCAGCGTGGTGGAGATGACCGGCGACTACGCCCTGACCCTGCCCGTGATGCTCGCGGTCGCCATTGCCACCGCCACCTCCCGGGCACTGAGTTACGGCACCATCTACACGACCAAGCTGCTGCGCCGTGGCTATGACATCGACCGGGCCGCGCCCTGGCGGGCGTTCGGTGATCTGAAGGCGGCCGGGGCCATGCGGCCGTTCCCCGCGCCGCTCGCGGTAAGCACTGGCGCGGACGGGAGCGCCGTGGACCGGAACGATACGGATCATGAGGGCATGGGCCGCAGCGCCGATCGCAGCAGTGCGGTCACTGGCCGGGTGGCGCTGCCGGGGCGGGTCACCTTCCGGGGCGGTGCCCAGGCCGTCTACGCGGGAGAATCGCTGGCGCAGACCCTGCGGCAGCTGGACGCCTACGGGCGCGACGGACTGCCAGTCCTGTCGGGTGATGGCCGGCAGGCGCAGGGCTGGATTACCAACGACAGCGTCCTCCAAGCGATAGCCCGTGAGATCGGCACCTCCCCACCGCAAGGCACCGGGCCGCGAGCCGCGCGGACACCGGGCCGGCCTGTCCCAGAAGCCTCTTCCCCGGAGCCGCCCAGCCCCTTGCCGGGCTACCAGGTTCTGGAAGTAACGATCGGACCTGACTCGCCCGCCGTGGGAAAGACGCTGGGCACGATTTCCTGGCCAGCCGGCTACCTCCCGGTTTCCGTCCTGCACCAGCGCAGCCTGCAAGAACCCGACCCGGACCGGATGCTGGCCCAGGGTGACCGGATCAGCGTGCTGGCTCCCCAGGCGGGCACATCGGCCACGGCGTCATTCCCCGCCGGGCTTCCTCACCCAGGTAAACCTGCCTGACCCGGATAGATGGCCTGCGGCAATTGAGCCTTGAGCTCAGCTGGCCTGCGAGGAGACAGCTTCCTGGCCTGGCCACCGGTGCTGAGCTGGTGGGTGACAGACCGGACCGCGGCCCTGGGGGTGGCAGGCGCCGCCGCGCACGCCACCGAAACCGCCGACCGCTGGCCGGGCTGGATACCCCGGCCTGCGTGGGCAGATACCGCTACGTGGATAGTTCTGTGATAGAACTAAAAGTAGTTCTGCTACAGAAGCAAGGGGATAACTGTGCGAGTCCCGGTTGGCCGCTGGCCTGCCGGCCGGACCGGGCCCCGGGGCAGGCGCGGGGCTGGGTCCCGGCGGTGATGGTGCTGGTGCGCGAGTCGGCCCGGCCGGCCGTGATCCGTGAGCACCGGCTGGCGCCCTGGCTGGCGGTGGCCACGGTGTGCTTCGGCGCGTTCATGGGCCAGCTGGACGCTAGCGTGGTGACGCTGGCGTTCCCGGCGCTGCAGCACCAGTTCGGCGTGCACCTGGCCGGGGTGCAGTGGGTGTCGCTGGCCTACCTGCTGGCGCTGGTGGTGCTGCTGGTGCCAGTGGGCCGCTGGTCGGACCGGCGCGGCCGCAAGCTGGTGTACCTGTACGGGTTCGCGGTGTTCACTGCGGCGTCGGCGGCGTGCGGGCTGGCACCGTCGCTGCCGGTGCTGATCGGGATGCGGGTGGTGCAGGCCGCCGGGGCGGCGATGCTGCAGGCCAACAGCGTGGCGCTGGTGGCTACCAGCGCGCCCGCGGGGCGGCGGCGTACGGCGCTGGGGGTCCAGGCCGCGGCGCAGGCGCTGGGCCTGGCCCTGGGGCCGGTGGTCGGCGGGCTGCTGGTCGCCTCGGCGGGCTGGCGCTCGGTCTTCTTTATTAACGTCCCCGTCGGGGTGGCTGCCGTGGCGGCCGGCTGGTTCCTGCTGCCGCGTACCCGACAGCGCGCGGTGGGCCAGAGCGCGGACCGGGCTGGGCCAGTGCTGCTGGCCGTAGCCGTCGCCGGGGCGCTGATCGTGGTCTCCGGGGTCTCGGGGCTGGGCCTGCCCGGGCCGGAACTGGCCGGGTTCGGGTTGCTGGCCATGCTCGCCGCAGGCGGCCTGGCCTGGTGGGAGCGGCGTAGCGGCGCGCCGTTGATCGACCTGCCGATGCTGGCGAGCACCGGTATCGGTCCGCTGCTGGCCGGGGCGCTGTGCGGCTACCTGGTGCTGTTCGGCCCGCTGGTGCTGTTTCCGCAGGTGCTCGACGCCCATGGAGGCAGTGTCGTACAGGCGGGGCTGATGCTCACCGCCCTGCCAGCGGGGTTCGGGCTGGCCGCCGTGACCGCCGACCAGATCCTGCCCAGCCGCTGGCCCAGCCGGCGCCGGTGTGCGGCCGGTGGCCTGCTGGCCAGCGGCTGCGCCGCCGCCCTGGCGGCCCCTGCCCCGGCTATCGTGGCGGTTGCCGGGCTGGGGCTGCTGGGTGCCGGCCTGGGCCTGTACATCCCGGCCAACAACGCAGCGATCATGGCGGCGGTCCCGCCCCAGCAGGCGGCCGCCGTGGGCGGGATGGTGAACATGGCCCGCGGCCTCGGCACCGCTCTCGGGGTGACGGCGGTGACCCTCGCGCTGCACGCCGCGGCGCGGCTCGGGCATGCCAGTGCCGGGCCGGCGGTGGCTATGGTGGTGCTCGCCGCCGCCGCCGTGGCGGCAACCTGGGCCGGCACCTCCCGGGCGAGGGCTCCAGACGGCATCGTGCGGCCCGGCGGAGGGCGGTACCGGTGACCACCCCCGCCCGGAGCCCGCGCGGCCGGGCGCGTAGCGCGGGCGCCCAGGCTGAGGGGCTGGCCGAGGGGATCGCGCGGCTGCGCCGGGCGCTGCGCCGCGGCGCCCGGGTCGCCAGCCCCGGTAACTCCCTGGCCGTCGCCCAGCTGGAACTGCTGTCCGCGCTGGCCGAGCACCCCGGCACCCGCCCCGGGCAGCTGGCCCGGCGGCTGCACATGCGGCCCAACACGGTGACCACCATTGTCAACGCCCTGACCACTCAGGGCATGATCAGCCGTGCCACCCCCGAGGGGGACCGGCGCGCCATCGAGCTGACCATCACCGACGCCGGGCAGCAGGCCGTGCACTCATGGCAGGCCACCAACGCCGCGGTGCTCCACCTGGCCCTGTCCACCCTGCCGCCGGGGCAGCGCCGAGCACTCGCGGCGGCCGTCCCCGCCCTGGACGCCCTGGCCAGAGCGGTCGACCGGCTCGCCGATGCCGCTGGGTCACCGGCTGACCCGGACCTCCGGTGAGCTACCCGGCCCGGCTGAACCCGGCCATTAGCCAGGCCCACAGCAGCGCCGGTCAATAAGCGCGCGGACCCGCCTAATCTGGGGTGGCTGCGAGCTCAGGATGCCCCGCTGTGTGCGGCGTGCGGAACGGGGATCTGCGAGCGCTTTGGCTCCCATTCTGGGAGACGATGCAGGGCTGCGAATTAGTGCAGGGTCATATGTTGCGGAGGGCCAGATTTCATCAGGCGGCTTCGAGGATGGCGTTGAGGTAGCGGAGGTCTTTGCGGGTGGCGCGTTTTACGGCGATGACCATGAGGGTGTGGTGAGTTTGGGGAAGCCGGCGGCACGGCGCGTTTGTGGGACCCAGAGCCACGCATCAGCAGGTGGGTTCTGCGTTAAATTCCTGTAGAAGCGGCATAAGCGATGTGACCTTCAGCCCTGATGGGAAAGTCCTGGCCACTGCAAGCCGTGCCGGCACGGCCCAGTTGTGGAACATAGCCTTGCCTAACGCCAAGAATCTTGTTAATGCGGCTTGCGCAATATCGGGTCGTTCGCTCATGCCAGAAGAGTGGGCAGTATTCATTAAGTCTGTCCCATTCCGGCAGGTATGCCCATGACCGCGATTGACTTAGCCCGAATCCACCGTGTCAATGGGTCTATAGCATGTCACGTGAAAGGTGGCCTTTGAACTGGGACTTTGGGAGCATGCATGTGACCCGCCAGATGCGTGAACGCCCTGCGGGGTTCTATAGCAAGACGCGCTCTTCATGCGTGCGGTCACCGTGACCTGGGCTGTGCTGCGGGGCCTACTCGGCCGGCTCACTGGCCTGCCTGATCGGGCACCTGCCTTTGGCCGGGATACCCTGCGCAGGCGCTGACGGCCGGATTGGGATCCGGCGTAGTGTCAGGGTCGTGGGGGCGCGCGAACTGAAAGAGACCTGGTTTCACCGGGCGCTGGTGCGTGCGGGTATCGAGCACGAGAGCTGGCGCCCAGGCCGCGGCGTGGAGGAGAACAGGCGGGTCGTGGAGGCTGTCTACGGCTACTACGGCGAGCTGTTCCTGGCGCATCCGTACCTGCTGTGGGCCGGTATGGCGAGCATGATTGGCCCGGCCTTTTACGCCGGGTTCAGGGATCTTGGGCTGGTGCCGGATGCGGTTCGCATGGCGGTGCTGGCGGTGTTTGGGCGGGCGTCGCGGCGGCTGGCCCGGAGTGCTGCAGGTGATCTCGGTTTCTACGAGACAACGTTTCTCACCATGCAAAAGAAGATCTTCGAGGACCAGGCCACCATGCATGAGGCCTACCTCGCCGGTGGTCTGCCGCAGGTCGAAGAGTTCTACCGGGCGCGCATCATCGACCTGGCCACCCTCGCGGCCTGGCAGCAGATCGATACGGGGCGTCACGGCGGTGACCAGGCGGCGGTGGCTGAGGGCAACCGGACGCTGCTGTTCCGTGAGCAGCATGACATTATCGACCGGTTCTACGTCCACATGCTCGACCACGACGGCCTCGAGGGTTCGGCGTTCACCTACCTGCTGACTCTCGCCGGAGCGCCTTCAGTGCCCGGCGCGCACTCCTATCCGGAGCGGTACCCGCTGACGTTCGCGGCGCGGCTGCCGCGCGGGCAGATCAGCGCGCGCACACCGCTGGCCGACGGGAACATCGCGGTCTTCGCCAACCGCTGGCAGCTCATCGACGAGGACACCCTGCCGAAATGTCTCGCGTTCATCCGCGAGAACCCGGAGCAGGCCCGGGCCCTGGTGACCACCCCGGTCCAGATACGGATGGCCCGTTACCGGCTGCTCGCACGCGCCCCCGCGCTGGCCGCCGCGGCGATCACCGGCTGGCACCTGGACATCACCGCCGCTGCCGGCCCGCTCTTGCGGGCGGTGGCCGCGCCAGCCCGGGCAGCCGCCGCCACCGCCACGGTGATCGACTTGACGCGCCCGCCGACCCGTGAATCGGCCAGATTCGCCGCCGGCGCGGGCAGCCGGATCTGGATGAATCCCGGCCAGGAACCGGTGGATGTGTCCGTCAACCTGCCTGGCGGCCGTGTCTACCACGCCCGGGCAGCGATGGCCGCGATGCTCAGCCCGGCCAGTACCCGTGACCCCGACCGTCTCACGGTCCAGCTGCCCGCCGCCGGCCTGGACACCACTAGCCGGTTGCTGACCCAGTACGCCGCTGCCTGGGGCTTTCCGTCCAATGAGGTCACCGCCTGGCACGCCAGCGCAGCGCCCAGCGCCTCGGCCGGCCCGAAGGACGGCACCGGCCCGTTCACTTACAGCACCCGCGTCTTCACCGGCACAGATGCTGGGTTCGTGCACGTGGAATTCCAGGTGTCCCACGACCTGCGCGAACGCGAGTTTGTCATCACGGCCCTCTTCACGTGGGGCACGCCGCGCCCCTGAGCAGGAATACCTCTATTCCTCCTCCACACCATCGGGCAGATCACAGCCTTTCCCCAGCAAGCCGGGCAACGCATCGGCATCGCGCAGCGCCATATCTGCCAGTTCAGCGCCGGGCTACGGTGTCCCACCACGACCGCGACGTGGCGTATAGCGGCGGCAGTGTGCGCTCCCGTCCAGCCCATCGGCAATCGCTTTGCAGTAACTCTGCCTCGCCGGGCTGGTGCAACGGGAAGCCTCGGGAGGCTGGAAGGACACCGGCCACGGCCTTACGAGGCCAAGCACGTCAACGGCGCCGGGCTTCGAACGCCCGCCCTGTCGGCGGCGGATGAGTGCCTTGGCAGCGGCACGACGTGCGGTGCGCCCGCGCAGCTGCACGCGCCGGTGCGGCACGAACCATGTCCTTGCACGGCACTCGGTATGCTCACGCCGTGAGCTTCCGCGACGACTTCGAGGGCCACGACCTCGATCGCTCGGTGTGGCTCCCGCACTACCTGCCGCAGTGGAGTTCGCGTGCTGAGAGCGCGGCAACGTACGAGGTCACCAGGTCGGAGTTGCGGCTGTCGATCCCGCCCGGGCAGGGCCTGTGGTGCCCCGTCGAGCACGAGGGGCCACTGCGCGTCTCCGGCGTCCAGTCTGGCGTGTTCTCCGGTGAGGTGGGCAGCACAGTTGGCCAGCAGCCGTTCCGCGACGGGCTCCGCGTGCGCGAGGTGCAGCCGGCGCAATGGGGCTGGACGCCGCACTATGGCGTCCTGGAGGTCCGCGCGCGCATGGAGCTGACCGCGCGCTCGATGGCGTCGGCCTGGCTGGTGGGCATCGAGGACGAGCCCCAGCGCTCGGGCGAGATCTGCATCTTCGAGGTGTTCGGCGACGCGATCGACCGGCGCGGGCCGGCGGTCGGCATGGGCATCCATCCGTTCCGCGACCCCGCCCTGCGCGACGACTTCGCCACGCCGCGGCTACCGATCGACGTGACCGGCTTCCACGTCTACGCCACCGATTGGCGCCCGGGCTGCGTGGACTTCTTCGTCAACGGCGACCACGTGCGCACCGTGGAGCAGGCGCCGGACTATCCCATGCAGATGATGATCGGCGTCTTCGACTTCCCCATGAGGCCAGCGGCGGCCGTGCATGCCGGCCATGTGCCGCTGTTCGCCATCGACTACGTGCGCGAGGCCTGAACCCGCAGCAGGCCCGGCCTCGACGGCGGATCTGCGTTCATCACTTCCAGCTGCTACGCACGCACATCGGCAATGCCGGGCGTCTCCTGGGCTTGGGCCGCGGGAGACGCGGGCCAGTCAGGTCCCGGAGGCCATATAGGCGGCCAGGATGTAGTTCGGGTGGCGGTCGAGGTTCTTGCGGGCCCTGTCGTAACGCATCGTGGTTCTCGGTCGGCATGGCGGGCGGCGATCTGGACGTCTCGCAGGTCCACGCCGGCGTCGAGCATCGTCGTGACGAAAGTATGGCGGAGCATATGCGGGTGCGGCCTGGTGATCCGCACACCCGCAGTCTCGGCGAGCCGCCGCAGACGGCGGGTGGCGGCGTGGCGTTCCATCCGGGCGCCGCGGCTGTTGAGCAGGACCTGGTCGATGGCCCGCCCGACGGCTGGTGGCAGCGGGATGAGGACGACCTTGGTGCCCTTGCCGCACACGCGCAGGACCCGGTGACCGTGTTCTTCGCCGAGGTCGGCGATGTCAGCGCCGGTAGCTTCGAAGATCCGCAGACCGAGCAGCCCGAGCATGGCGACCAGCGCGAAGTCGCACGGGCTGGCTGATTCCCGGGCGGCGGTGAGCAGGGCTTCGAACTGCAGGTGGGTGAACCCAAGGGTCGAGGACTCCGGCGGGACGGAGGGCCGGCGGACGTGCTCAGCGGGCGAGTGGTCCAGCACGACGCAGACCGTGTCCACGAACTCGCCCTCGACGAACGTCCTGCCCTCGACCTCCAGGCCCAGCGCCACGAAGAAGGCGGTCACGACGTCGAGATCTGCGACCGTGAGGCCGACGTGGTCGAAGCGCCGTACATGTGACACAGGCCCGCCTCCCGTCCTCGTATCGACCGTGCATCCGCCAGGGCAGGCGTTCTCAGGACCTCTCGTTGCGGGACCTCCGCGAACGCACGCCATCAGCGGCATGACCGAGCGTTGGTGGCGCTGCCTTTACCAGGCTGGCTGACGCGGGGAGGCTGAATGGTTGACCGGAGGGTCTCCGGCGCCGATGCTGCATGCTATGCACGGCGGTCCCAGGCGTGAAGGAGCGTCCATGCCACACATCGCCCTGAATTCCGGGGAACCGGGAATCCGGGGCTTGCTCCTGTTCCGCCCGGAGACAGGCCGGGCCCTGAGCGAACTGGCTGAGGTGCTCTTGCGGGGGCCAAGTACCCTGGCCCGCGGTGACCGGGAACTGATCGCGGCTTACGTATCGGCGCTAAACGACTGCCGGTACTGCGCATCGTCGCACTCTGCCTGCGCCGCCGCCCAGTTGCCGGGCGGCATGGAGCTAGTGGAGCAGGTCTGGGCGGACGCCGGGAGCGCGCCCATCTCAGCCAAGCTCAAGGCCTTGCTCGTGATCGCCTCGGCGGTACAGCAAAGCGGCCTGCAGGTCTCGGCCGATGATGTAGCCGAAGCCCGCGCGGCAGGCGCCACGGACCTGGAGATCCACGACACGGTGCTGATCGCGGCTGCGTTCTGCATGTTCAACCGGTACGTCAACGGGCTGGCCACGAACGCCCCGCACGATCCCGCGCGCTACGCAGCCGGAGCACAGCGCCTGATCAGGGACGGATACCTGCCGCCGGCAAAGCCCATCCCCGAAAGCTAACCCAGCCCAGCTCGCCGCGGCCCAGCACACCCGCGATCCTCGCTACGCCAGCTCACCAGGCACGCCCAGCCCACGGCCGCCAGAAGCCCACATACGCGGGAGGGACCGCCGCCTCGTGTCCCAAAGCCCCAGCCAGCATTCAGATCCGCACTCAGATCTGCACCCTCGGCGGCAGATGCGGGCATTGCGAGGCTCAGCCGATGCGCTCGGCCAGCGAGACGATGATCCCTTCCGGCCCCCGGACGTAGGCCATCCGCCAAGCGCCCTCGTACTCGCCGATGCCACCGACCAGTCCGTAGCCCTCGGTCGCTGCCCAATCGACAGCCGCCTGCAGGTCGTTGACCTCGAAGGCCACGTTGCGCAATCCCAGCTCGTTGCCATGGCGGCCGGTGAGCCCGGCACGGAGTCGGGTCGAGCGAAGCTCGAGAGCTCCAGGCGGGTACCATCGCCGGGCGGCTTCAGCATGACGATCTCGGTGTCCGGCCCAACCCTGTGCGCCTTAGCTGTCTGCCGCGGGTCACAGCTCATTTAGCCCGCCCAGTTGTGGGGCCGGGCCGCGCAGCCGGTGGTGGTTGCGTGCGGGCCCGGTCCGGTGTGGTGGCGGGTTCAAGTGGTGGGGGCGTGGACCTTGCGTGCCGCCCGAGCACGGTCCAGCAGCACGGCCACGGCGGCTGCAACCAGGGCGGCGGCCAGCGCGATGAGGACGATTTGCCAGCCGGGCATGCCACCCTCGGTGATGACACGTACGGGCGGGGGTGGAGGTGCGATGCCGCTGCCTTCACCGGGCGGCGGCACCCGCATGGCGGACGCGGCGGTGGTGGTGGCGAAGGCCAGCACGGCCCCGGCCAGGGTGGCCACAGCGGCGAAGATGCGGCGGAAGTGATTCATGGTGCCCTCCTTGTGGGCGGTGGTGGGTCAGGAGAAGAGCTGCCGCAGGTGCCTGCCGTTCAGGCGCCAGGCTGTCGCTGTGATCGCCTGGTGCCGCTGTCTGGTGTGGGCCTGCACCGTCACATCAGCGCGGGGTGAGTGGAATTGCCTTGGGATCGGCTTGGACGGGGCTTGGAACAGCGGTGGACCTGCGGCGGGCCTGGTGGTGGAATGGTCACAAGCCGCTAGCGGCCCGGGGCGGCTGGGGGGCAGAAGCCGGGCGGGGGGTTGTGATGGCTGCTGACGCAGCGGCCGCCGAGACCGAGTTGGTGGAGTTCGGGATTCTCGGGCCGCTGGAGGTCTGCCGGTCGGGGTGCGCGGTGCCGCTGGGCGGTCCGCGGCAGCGGGCGGTGCTGGCGCTGCTGCTGCTGGACGCCAACCGGGTCGTCTCGATGGACCGGCTGGCCGAGGACATCTGGGGTGGTGACCCACCCGAGGGGTGGGCCACCACCTTGCAGACCTACGTGTTTCACCTGCGCCGCGCGCTCGAGCCGGACCGGGCCCGGGGCGTTGCCGGAGACGTCCTGGTCACCAGGAACCACGGTTACCTGCTGTGCGTGAACCGTGAGCACCTGGACGCGGCGCAGTTCCAGGACGGGTTCACCGCCGGGCGGGCCGCGCTGGACGCCGGCCGGTACGCCGAAGCCGCCGAGACGCTGCGCCAGGCGCTGGGGCTGTGGCGCAGTGGCGTGCTGGCCGACCTGGCCGACTACGCCTTCACCCGGCCCGAGGCAGCCCGCCTGGAGGAGCTGCGGCTCGCCGCCCTCGAGGCGCGGATCGACGCGGACCTGGCGCTCGGCCGGCACGACACGCTCACCGGCGAGCTGGAGCAGCTGACCGCCGAGCATCCGCTGCGGGAGCGGCTGCACGGCCAGCTCATGCTGGCGCTCTACCGCTGCGGCCGGCAGGCCGAAGCGCTCGCCGCCTACCGGCGGGCCCGCGACCTGCTCGCCGGCGAGCTCGGCATCGACCCCGGGGAACCGCTGCAGCACCTGCACGCATCCGTCCTGGCCCACGACCCGGCGCTCGACTGGAGCGATGGCCGCGAGACGGTGGGCGAAGTCCACCCCGCCGGCTCCGGCTCCCCAGCCCCTTCTCCGCAACGCCGTCGCCCGAGGCCGGCCCTGGGCCGCCATGTGCTGGGCTGGGGAAGGCGGCGCGGCCACCGCCTGCTGGTGGCGGGCTTGGCGCTCGTGGTCATCGCCGCGGCGGTCATCGTCGCGCTGACCCGGCCGGGGGCGGGCGGGCCAGCTGGCCTGCCGGGCAACACGGTGGGGCTGATCGACACCGCCGGGGCGCGGCTCGGTGCCGCGGTGAGCGTGGGCAGCCCGGCCGGCGTGGCCTACGGCGACGGCTCAGTCTGGGCCGTGAACAGCACCGAAGGCAGCCTGTCCCGGATCAACCCCGCCACCCACGCCGTGATCGAGCAGATCCCGGTCGGCTCCGCACCGAGCGCGGTGACCATCACCCGCGACGGCAACGTGTGGGTGACCAACAGCGGCGACGGGACCGTATCGCGGATCAACGCCGCCGCCGACCGTGTCGTCCAGACAATCCGGGTGGGCAACCTGCCGGTTGCCATCGCCAGCGGGCCAAGTGGCGTATGGGTGGCCAACCAAGGCGACGACACCGTGGACCGGATCGACCCGGCGAGGGGCACAGTGACGAAAACGGTCCCGGTCGGCGGGCGGCCAGACGGCATCGCGGCCGGGCGGGACGCCGTCTGGGTGGCGAATGCTGAAGACGGCACTGTTACCCGCATCGACCCGGCCACCGGCCAGCCGAGCGGCCCCGTGTCCGTCGGTTCCGGGCCCGCGGGCATCGCGATCACCCCCACAGCCGTGTGGGTCGCCAATTCGCTGGATCTCACCGTCTCCAAGATCAACCCGGCGACGGGCAGGGTCACCGCCATCATCGGTGTCGGTGACGGGCCGGGCGCCATCGCCGCTGCCAACAACGCCATATGGGTCAGCAATGAGTTCGACGCGACGCTCGACCGCATCGACCCGCGGGACGGCAAGGTCACCAGGTCCGTCTTCGTCGGCAGCTCGCCACGAGGCCTGGCCGCCACCCCCTCCGGCGTGTGGGTCGCGGCGCGGCCGTTCGCAGCCGCCGGCCACCGCGGCGGCACGCTGACCGAAGTAAGCAAGTTCCTGCCTGGGCCTGACCCGGCGCAGGCGTACGGCGCCCCGGGAATGCCTGCGCTTGCCACCGTCTATGACGGACTGGTCGCGTTCCGCAAAACAGACGGGGCGCTGGGGGGGACGCTCGTCCCGGACCTGGCCGCTATGCTGCCGCGCCCGGCCGGCGGCGGCACGGCGTACACATTCACGCTGCGCCGGGGCATCCGGTACTCCAACGGCACGCCCGTGCGGGCGTCGGACTTCCGCCGCGGCATCCAGCGCCAGCTCAGCTTCGGCGCCGGTCCCGCCTACTACGAGGGCATCCTCGGCGGGCAGGCGTGCTCGCTGCACCCGCGGCGGTGCGACCTGTCCGCGGGGATCGTCACCGACGACGCGGCGGGCACCGTCACCTTCCGCCTGGGCCACGCCGACCCTGACTTCCTCTACAAGCTCGCGCTGGTCATGGCTGCACCGGCCCCGCCCGGCGCCCCCGGCCATCTCATCGACCGGGCGCCGTTCCTGCCCGGCACCGGCCCGTACATGATCTCGCGATACCGGCCGGACTCGTCGCTGACCCTGGTGCGGAACCCCCACTTCCGCCAGTGGTCGTACGCGGCCCAGCCGGCCGGCTACCCCCACGTGATCCGGTTCGAGCAGATGGCCGACCCCCGCCAGCAGCAATCAGCGGTGGCGGCCGGCCGGGCGGATCTCGTCGATATCAGCCTTAACGGCCAGCCGTCCCGCCCTCTCGCCGTCCGGTACCCGACCAGGATCCACTCCAGCCTCAAGCTTGTCGCCCTGCACCTGTTCCTCAACACCCGCCAGCCGCCATTCACCAGCCTCAAGGCCCGGCAGGCCCTCAACTACGCCACCGACCGCGCCCGGATCATCCAGCTTCTCGGCTACGGCTCCGCCCAAGCCGCCCCGGCATGCCAGATCCTGCCTGCCGGCTCCCCCAGCTACCAGCCCTACTGCCCCTACACGGCCGGCGCAAAGGACGGCGCCTGGCACGGCCCGGACCTGGCCACGGCGGTGCGGCTCGCGCACGAGTCCGGCACCACGCAGGTGCCGGTGACCGTGTGGAATAACCAGGACGGCTTCGGCAAACCGGTCGGCGCCTACCTCGTTCAGGTGCTCCGGCAACTGGGATACCGGGCCACCGTGCGCAATGTGTCCGATGACCAGTTCTACACCGCGGCCGGCAATTCCAGCCGCAAGATCCAGATGGGCAGCGCGGGCTGGGGAGCAGACTTTCCCACCGCGTCTAACTTCTTCCGCCCGGTCCTGAGCTGCCGCTCCTTTTACCAGAATCCCGCCAGCACCAGCAACCTCGCCGAGTTCTGCGATCCTCACGCCGACGAGCTGGCCGACGAGGCGCAGGCGGCGCAGCAGACCGACCCGGCCGCCGCCCGGAAGCTGTGGGCCAGCATCGACCGTATCCTCACCGACCAGGCTCCCTGGGTCCCGGTCCTCACCGTGTCAACAACTGTGTTCGTCTCCGCCCGGGTCGGGAACTGCCAGGTATCCCCGTATTACTACGGCACGCTGCTCGACCAGATGTGGGTCCGGTAGAGCGCGTCTTCAACCGGCCGGCCCGGGCCTACACCTCAGCCGGCCAGACCGCCCGCAGATCCGGGCACCCGGCGGGTCAGGCACCACACGAGCCGGCAAGCGAACCGCGGCCACCTGAGTCAGGGGCGTGACGCGGACTGCGGCCCAGCCGGACCCGCCACCACCCACCCAGCTGGCGTTGCGGACCCATGGGCGGCTGATCTGCGCCCAGCCACCCGCACGGCCGTCCAATTCCCCGAAGCGCTCATAATCGGCAGGGTGATCGAAGATCACCAAGCCCTGCGGACCGTGTAATGCTAGATATATGAGAGATAATGATTCATATCGATCGGATATGTGGAGACCCGTGTATCACCCGAACGGGCAGCCGTGATAACTTCCCGCCCAGCCTCCGAGCGAGTCGCTCTTGTGCAGGACTCAACGAACGATCTAGGCAGGTTTATGCGTTGACCGTCATGCATATGCGCCGATAGGCGCCGATCGCGGGCGCAGCTGGGATGGGGACATTGGCGAGCTTGGCTGCGAGGGCGGTAATGGCCTCCCGGTCGCCTTCGAGCGCTTGGCGTTCGTCGTCGGTGTGGTCGAGTTGTTCGAGCATCTGCTCGATTCCGCTCTTGACCTCGAGGAGCTGTCCTTTGGTGGTGTTCTTGGGGAGGTAGATGGGGCAGCGGGCGCAGGCGAGGCGGTGGGGGCATTTGGCGAAGAAGCGGTAGCAGCCTGCAGCGCTTACTGCTTCCAGGAATGGCCCGCAGGTGCAGGGCCCAGCAGGCTCGCCCTGCCTCGGTGCCCTGCCCGCCTCGCTTAGGCTCTCGCCCGTTCTGGTGCGCGCTGAGCACGATGGTCACCGCTGTTGGCTGGTCGGCGGGCGGAAGCCCGGCCCGAACCGGTCTACTCAACCGGCATGGAATTGGACCTTACCGGGGGCCAGTCGCACGGTTACGTTCGCAGAAAGGTAGCGCAGGCCAATGGCCGGGCCGTGACGGTGCGGCGGGCGAGGAGGGAACCATGAACACCATGCTGAATCAGGTGGCCGACGGCGTCTGGGTCCGGCAGAGCGCGTGGGTCTGGAGCAATGCCATCGCGGTGCGCGGGGAGGGTGGGTTGATCCTGGTCGATCCCGGCATCGATGGCTCGGAGCTGAACCAGCTCGCCGATGACCTGGACGGGCTCGGCCTCCCGATGGTCGCCGGGTTCTCCACCCATCCGCACTGGGATCACTTGCTCTGGCATCCCCGGTTTGGCGACGTGCCGCGCTACGCCACCCCCGCCGGCGCCCACGCTGCCAGTGAAGCCCGAGAGCGGGGGCAGAGGATGGCGGCGGAAAGCGCGTCGGGCATCCCTCTTGAGCTGTTCGGGCTCGTCACCCCGCTGCCCGCAGACGGCGGACCGGTGCCAGGCGAGATCGTCGAGCATCAGGCGCACGCCATCGGCCACGCCGCGGTCCTCCTCGCGGACCGCGGCGTCCTGCTCGCCGGCGACATGCTCTCCGACGTCCTGATCCCGCTCTTCGACCCTCGCCGCCCCGATCAGGTGGGCGCCTACGAGGCGGCACTCGACCGGCTGGGTGAGGCCGCCAGGCACGTCGATGTCCTGGTCCCCGGCCACGGCGCCGTTGCCGAGGGTCCCGAGGTGGCGGCCCGCCTGGCCGCCGATCATGCCTACATCGACGCGCTGCGGCGAGGAGAGGAACCGGCGGACGCGCGCCTGAGTCAAGACTGGCTCTCGGGCATCCACCAGTCGAACCTGGAGCAGGCCCGATCCTCAACCGGATGAACTTTCGGCGTCATCGCGTCATGGCCGCCACCCGCTCGCGGCCCGCACAGCGGTCAGCAGCGCCCCGTCCGGAACTCGCGCGTGCACCGCGGTGGTCTCCGGGGTTCTTCGCCCTCTGAACTCACCCCTGCACGGAATACACGCTCATCATGCAGATCCGTGCGTTCAAGCTCCGACAGCCTGCTTGGTCCCCTGGCAGATGCCGCACTTCAACCGACGGAGATCTGTCGCGCATCTGTTGTCGGACTACATGCCCATGCCCGGGGCTACGAGACCCCCGAATAGTGGGCGCCCGGCTCGCGTTCCCCCACATCCCACTGGCGGCGTTGCCGTCGCCGCCGATGGCTCCACTACCGGCTCCCGCTCCGCGGGGCCAGCCGGGCACCGATGACCCGCTCCCCGTCGTGCCGGGGGCACGCCAGTGAGCAGAGCGGGCGCCGATTATTCAGCGGCGTCCTAGGGGGAGCCGACGGCGACCCGCAGGTCCAGGATCCGGTCGCACCGCTCGGCCACCTCCGGATCGTGCGTGGCCATCACCAGCGCCCCGCCGTGCGCGGTCACGCCGAATATGCGGGCCAGCACGACAGCCCGGGACGCCGGGTCCAGCTCGGCGGTCGGCTCGTCCACGATCAGCAGGCGTGGCGTCAGCGCCAGCGCCCGGGCCACCGCGACGCGCTGCTGCTGGCCGCCGGACAGCTCCTCGACCAGCTGGTCGGCGTGCCCGTCCAGCCCCACGTCGGCCAGGGCGGCGCGGGCCGCGGCGGGCGGCCGGCCCACGGCGCGCAGCGCGACCTCGATGTTCTCGGCCGCGGTGAGCAACGAGACCAGGCCATAGCCCTGCAGCACGACGGCGACCCCGCGGGCCGGGCCCGCGAACCCGGTGAGCCGGGTCCCGTCGATGAGCACCTCACCCGCGGTCGGTGCGGTCAGCCCGGACAAGATGGCCAGCAGGCTGGTCTTGCCCGACCCGGATGGGCCGGTCACCGCCAGGCTCTCCCCCGGCCCGACGGTGACGTCGAGGCCGGCCAGGATCAGCTGGCCGTCCCGGATGTAACGCAGGCCATGGGCTTCGAGCATGTCAGCCTCGCTCCCTTGGCACCCGGTGCAGTTCCACCCCGTCCGCGGTCGGCACTGCCCGGGCCAGCGATCCGGGCGGCAGCGTGCCCTCCAGGACCTCGGCGGGCAGCTGAACCGACCCGTCCCTGGACACCACCAGGTAGTCCTCGCCGGCCTGGCCCTCCGCGCCGACCCGCCCGTCGCGGATGGTGATCGTGCGGCCGAGCGCCGCGCCGACGTCCGGGTCATGGGTCACCACGACCACCGTGGTGCCCAGGTCCTCATTGGCCGCCCGGATCAGGTCCACGACCGCCCGGGCGGATTCGTGATCGAGCTGGCTGGTGGGCTCGTCGGCGAGCAGCAGCCGCGGGCCGTTGGCCAGGGCGACCGCCAGCGCGAGCCGCTGCTGCTCGCCGCCGGACAGCCGGCCAGCCGGGCGCCCCGCCATCCGCGCCAGCCCGACCGCGTCCAGCAGGGCCGCGGCCCGGCGGCGCTTCACCGCCCGGGTCCGGCGGGTCGGGCCCTGGGCGAACAGCACGTTGCCGGTGGCGGTCTCGTTGTGCAGCAGGTTGCGGCCCGGGGTCTGCAGCACCACGCCCACCTCGCGCAGCCGCAGCTCCGCGGCTGTCCGGCCGGTCAGGTCGCTGAGCCGGCGGCCGCACACCTCCACCACCCCGGCGGTGGGCCGGAGCAGCCCGGCGAGCAGCCAGAGCAGGGTAGATTTGCCCGCCCCGGACGGGCCAAGCAGCGCGACCGTGTCCCCCTCGCCGACCACCAGGTCCACCCCGCGCAGCGCGGTCAGCTCCTGCCCGGGGTCGCCGTACACCTGGACCAGCCCCTCGCAGCGCACCATGTCCCCGGCGCCGCTGGCCGCGGGCCCAGGCGACAGGTCGGCGCTCATGCCGGCGTCTCCCGCAGCTGGTCCAGGCTGACCCCGCGGATCAGCAGGATGCTCGACGTGACCGCGACCACGGCCAGCAGCGCGACCGCCGCGCCCAGCAGGATCACCAGCGGGATCGCGGGCGGCACGTAGGACAGCGGCGGGACGGCCGGGGTGACCACGAACTCGGGCACCGTGCGCAGCGCCAGGACCGCGGCCAGCAGGCCGGTGGCCACGCCGATCACCGTGCCGAAGCCGAGCACCAGGCCCATCTCGGCCAGCACGGCCCGGCGCAGCGTGCGGCGGGGCACCCCGGAAGCGGACAGCGCGGCGTACTCGTAACGGCGCCGCCGGGCGGACAGGTACAGGCCGAGGACGGCCGCGCCCGCGGCCAGCAGGGCCGCCGCGGCCGCGTCGGCCAGGAACAGCACGCTGGCCAGGGCCGGGCCCTGCCGCGCGTAACCGGCGGCCACCGCCGCCGCGCTGCGCACGGTCAGCACCCGCAGCCCGGCCGCTTTCAGCCGCGGCTCGATCCGCGGCTGGGCCCCGGCGGCCAGCCATACCTGCTCGCTGGCCTGCGGGAAGTTCTCCCCGGCCGCGAGCTCCGCGTACCGGCGGTCGACGATCTCCCCGCTCTGCGGCGTGCCCGGGACCACGGCCGCCGCGCCCACCACGTTCAGGTCCAGGGTGCTGCCGTCCAGCCCGACGCCGGCCGCGAGGTGCTGACCGGGCCTGAGCAGGGCGGCGGACACCACGGCCGGCAGCGGGTAGGGCCGGTTCACCGACAGGAGCAGCGCGTCCTGGTGCGGCCGGCTGGCGAACTTCCAGGCCAGCCCGGCCGGGCTGGCGGTCAGCTGGTCCGGCGGGCTGTCCGCGTGCCCGGGCTGCCACCGCGCGGCGGCGGCCAGCACCCCGCTGCCCACCGTGGTCCAGCCGGACCGGCCGTGGACCTGGAGCCGGGTGATGGTGACCGAGCCGGTCACCGGGCTCTGCAGGAAATTCGTCGGCGGGCTCAGGTCGAGGTCCCGCAGCACGCACGGGCAGCCGGTCAGCTGGCCGGTGCGGGTGACCGTGCCGCGGCCGGGCAGGGTGCCCAGGCTGACCGGGGAGGCCCCGGTAGTGACGTCGGCCGACAGCACCGAGCCCGCCGGGGACAGGGCGTGCACGTCCACGGTGACCCGGACGGCGTCCCCGGTGAGCACGACCGGGGCCGGGGCGGGCGGGGCGAGCTGGCGGGTCAGCGCGGCCAGCGGCCGGCGGGCGAACCCGGGCCGCCAGGCCGCGACCCGGGCGAACCGCTGCGGGTCCACCGCCAGCACGGTCTGCCCGGCGGTGCCGCTGGCCACGCTGGTGAACCGGTCCACGGCGGCGGCCTGGTGACCGCCTGGGTCGGCCCGGTCGACGATCGCGGCCAGGTCCTTGCCCGGCGGGACGCTGACCGTCAGCACGGTCGGCGCGCCGACCTGGGCGGCCGCGACGAGACGCTCGTTGTCCCGGCTCACGGTCCACGCGCTGACCGCGAACGCGGCCAGCGCGAACGCGGTGGCCAGCACCATCGTGGTCCGCACGCCGCCGGGCCGCCGGGCCACGTGCCGGAGCGCGAGGAACACGCCGAGGCTGCCGCGCCGGCTGGTGCGCGGGAAAAACGCCCGGCAGGCCAGTGGCAGCAGGCGGGAGGCGATGACCGCGACGGCCAGCCCGAGCAGGCCGGGCACGAGCAGGCCGAGCACACCGCGGCGGGCTGAGCCGATCTGCCCGGTCACCGCCAGCTCGAGCAGCCCGACCACGGCGGCGGTGGCCAGGACGGCGTCGGTCACCCAGGTCCGGTCGGCCGCCCGGCGCCCGGACCGGCGCCACTCTTCGAGCACCGGGCGGCGCAGGGTCCGCCGCGCCGCCAGCAGCACAGCGGCCAGCCCGCCCGCGGTGGCCACGGCCGCCGCCGCCCAGGCCAGCGGGGTCAGCGTCACCGCGGTACCCGGGCGGAGCAGCAGCCGGCCCAGCAGGTCCGTGGCCGCCCAGCCGATCAGGGTGCCGATGGGCAGGGCCACCAGCAGGAGCAGCACCGGCTCGGACATCCCGTAGACCACGGTCCGCCAGCCGCCGCGGCCGCGCAGCTTGGCCAGGGCCACTTCATGGCTCCGGGCGTCGATCGCGTCGCTGACCGACAGGAAGAGCAGCAGCAGGCAGGCCACCAGCAGCTGCGCGGTGATCAGCAGGACCGGCACGGCCACCGAGCGCCAGCTGGCCTGCACCGCCTGCAAGGTGACCGGGATGCCGGTGCTGACCAGCACCTGCTGGTCCTGGAGCAGCTGGCTGGTGCTGAACGTGGTCATGGCCGACTGGAGCTGGCTGACGTCGTCGCCGGTGACCCGGGACCCGCGCAGCAGGTCGTCCACCACCGCGGTGCCCTGCTGCTGGGCCGGGCCCTGCTCCAGGGTGACCCGGGGGGTGAAGAACGCGTCGATCACGCTGGTTGCGGAGAAGTAGAGCGAGCCGCGGCCGAACCAGTAGCCGAGCGACTGGTCCGGCAGGCGGTAGATCCCGGTGATGGTGAACGCGGGCCAGCCCGGGAACCGCACCTGCTGCCCGGCGTGCCAGCCGGACAGGGCGGCCATCCGCTGGCTGACCAGGACCTGGCCGCGGCGGGCCGGGCACCGGCCGGCCAGCCGCAAGTGAGCGCACACATCGCTGCGCCAGATCAGCGGTACCGACGTCCGGTACTGGGGATAGGGCATCGTGGTCTCGACCGAGTAGACCGGCGGCGCGAACAGCCCGCGTCCGGCCAGCGGGCCCAGCGAGCGGGCCAGCTGGCCCGCGGTCACCGGCGCGACCTGGCCGAGCAGCCCCGGCACGGCGCCGGTCTCGTTCGCCTCGTAGCCGCGGCCGATGAACGTGGCGCTGGCCACGGTGCCCCGCAGGATCGAGGTGCGCGCCGCCTGATAGTAGATGGGGCCGGTGGCCGCCGCCGCGGTCGCCACCAGCGCCACGGCCAGGATCATCAGGGTGGTGCCGCCACGCTGCGCCATCCCGCGCAGGATCGATGCCAGCCGGGTCATCCGCCGCCCGCAGGCGCCAGCCAGCTGGGCCGCGCACCCGGGCTGGCCGCCACGTCCCCGGGATCAGGCACGATCCGCCCCGGCCAGCCGTGATCGCCGGGGGTTTCGGTCATGTGCAGAACTGTAAATCAGCCACCTGGACCGGCCAGACGCTGACCAGCGGATCGTTGGCAAGTTGATAGCAAACCGCGACGGGACGCACCCTCAGCGGAGCCAGGCCACCGGGAAGCCGGCCCCGCGGGCCGCCCCGGCCGGGCCACCCCTGGCGCTGGCCACCGCCCAGTCCCCGCCGGCGGCGGCGCACAGGATCAGCCGGTCGTCCGGCGACCAGATGCAGCCGTCGTAGCTGCCGTTCGTGGCGGGCAGTTCGCTGGCCACCAGGTGCCCGCGCGCGGACCAGATACCCACCCCCTGCCGCCCGCTCTGGCTCGCGCTGAGGTAGGCGAGGGACCGGCCCGAGGGTGACCACACGGGGGGCACCGGCCCGGTGCCGTCCCCGACCGGGCCGCTGAAGGCGGCCAGCGTGCCAGGAATCCTGGCGATCAGCCGGCCGGCCCGGCTGAGCACGACGATGCCACGAGCCGGGCCGCCGGCCGCCGGGCGGACAGTGACCGCCACCTCGCGGCCGGACGGGCTCGGGAACACAGCCAGCGACACTGGCGGCCGGCCGTGCAGGCCGAGGTCGCGGGCGAGCTGGGCGGCGGTGGCCAGCCGCACCGCGGCGTGCCCGGCGTCCCGGAGCACGACCGCCGAGTCGGGGCTGTCAGCGAGCGAGGTGGCGGTCGCACCCAGCGGCGCGGCCACGGTCACGAAGACCCCGGCCGCCTGCGGATCCCCGGCCACCGAATCCCCGTTGCCCAGCGGCACGGTGTTCCCGGAGGCGATCGAGGCGACAAAGATAGGATTGCTGGCCGACTGGCTGGGATCGCCGTAGTCGTGCAGCATGACCACGGCCCGGTCGTGATCGGCGAAGGGCTGCGGCCAGGCGACCGAGTACAGGCTGCTGAGCGGGATCTTGCCGGGATAGCTGGCCAGCGCCCGGCCCTGCTTGACGCCGACCAGCTGGCCGTTGAACAGGGCCAGGTAGCGCCCACCGGGCGAACGAGTGAGATTCTGCCCGACGTTGCCCAGGCCATGGACCCGGGTCAGCTGGGTGCCGTCCGGATTGGCCAGCACCAGGGCCCCGGCGGGGGTGATGGCCGCGATCCGCCCGGGCGCCTGGATCCGTGGTCCCGCGGGCTGCCCCTGGGTGGAGTGCCCGGCCCGGGCGGCCGTCCGGTGCGGCCCGGTGGCCGGGAACGGGTACAGCTGCACCACGGCCACGACCGCACCCGCCACGGCGAGCAGCGCGGCCGGGATCACCAGCCGCCGCCACCACGGAGGTGGCGGTGGTTCTGGGTCGAGGGCGGGAAACCGGCGCCGCTGGCCGGTGCCCGGCCCGAATCCCGTCACGCCGTAACGATAAACCGCGCCCGTCACGATGCCGTCAAGCAGTGCAGCACCGGCCAGCCCGCGCTGCTCAGCGGTGCCGGGCGAACTCCAGCGCCTCCTGGGCCAGCGGCAGCCAGGGCAGCCCGGAGGCCGGGTCGAGGCTGAACCATTCCTTCATCGGCGTGCCCTTGTTCGCGTCGAAGGGCACGCCGTCACCATCGCCGGTCAGCGCGTCGACCCGCGCCGCGGGCAGCTTCACCACCAGCCGCCCGCGGACCAGCATGGCGAAGATCTTGCCTTCCCAGCGCAGCGCGCTGCGGCCAAACCCGCTGCCACCCCGCGGCGGGGTGACTCCCGGGCTGCCGATCAGCCCGTCCACCACGTCCCCGAACCGGTCCTCGGGCTGGTCAGCCCGGCCGGGGCGGCCCGGTCCGGAACCGTCCCGGCCCGGCTGGGCCGGGCCAGTCTTTCTCTGCACGGGACCAGGCTAAGCGCTGGTACTGACAGGACCGGGTAGCCGCCCGCGTACGCCCGGCGGGCATGGCGGAAACTTAAGCATGCGCTATCTGGATAGCGGTACCACGAAACGGATTTCCAAGATCGGCCTGGGCACCTGGCAGTTCGGCTCCAAGGAGTGGGGGTACGGCGCGCCGTACGCGGAGCAGGAGGCGCAGGCCATCGTCCGCCGCGCGCTCGACCTGGGCGTCACCCTGTTCG
This sequence comes from uncultured Actinomycetes bacterium, assembly GCA_963711705.1. Lineage (GTDB taxonomy): Bacteria > Actinomycetota > Actinomycetes > Streptosporangiales > Streptosporangiaceae > RYN-230. Next base: position 313,249 of record CAVQFM010000020.1, on the reverse strand, counting down.
ACACCGCGGAGATCTACGGCTATGGGCGCAGCGAGCGGATTCTCGGCCAGGCGCTCGGCGACGACATTGGGTCGGTGTTCCTGGCCACGAAGATCCTGCCCGTGCTGCCGCTCGCCCCGGTCGTCGAGCAGCGGGCGGTGGCCAGCGCCAACCGGCTCGGCGCCCGGCACCTGGACCTGTACCAGGTGCACCAGGCGAACCCGGTGATCCGCGACACCTGGCCGATGCGGGGCATGCGGGCGCTGCAGCGGGTCGGGCTGGTCGGCGAGGTCGGCGTCAGCAACTACTCACTGGACCGGTGGCGGGCGGCCGAGGCCGCGCTGGGCGGCCGGGTGCTGGCCAACCAGGTCAGGTACAGCCTGGTCGACCGCGAGCCCGAGCGGGAGCTGCTGCCGTACGCGGAGGCCCAGGGCCGGGTGATCATTGCTTACAGCCCACTGGGCCAGGGCCTGCTGTCCGGCCGCTACCACCGGGGCCACCGGCCGGCCAACCGGGTCCGCGGGACCAACCCGCTCTTCCTGCCAGAGAACCTGGAGCGGGCCGCGGAGCTGATCGCCGCGCTGCGCGAGGTGGCGGACGCGCACTCGGCCAGCCCGGCGCAGATCGCGCTGGCCTGGGTCATCCGCAGCCCGGCGGTGACCGCCATCCCCGGCGCGTCCAGCGTCGAGCAGCTGGAGAGCAACGTCGCGGCCGCGGACATCGACCTGACTGACGCGGAGCAGCAGGCGCTGCGGGCCGCGGCGGAACGGTTCCAGCCCGCGACCGGGGCGGCCATCGTCCCGCAGTTGGTGCGGGCCCGGCTGGGCCGGTGAGCGGGCCCGGCTGGGCCGGTGAGCGGGCCGGCGCGGCTCAGCCCCGGCCGATGAACGGCATCGTGGTCGCGGTGATGGTCATGAACTGCACGTTCGCGTCCAGGGGCAGGCTGGCCATGTAGAGCACCGCGTCGGCGACGTGCCCGGCGTCGAAGGTCGGCTCGGGGGCCAGCGTGCCGTCCGCCTGCGGCACGCCCCGGCTCATCCGCTCGGTCATCTCGGTGGCCGCGTTGCCGATGTCGATCTGGCCGCAGGCGATGCCGGACTTCCGGCCGTCCAGGGAGATCGACTTGGTCAGGCCGGTGATCGCGTGCTTGGTCGCGGTGTAGGCGACGCTGCCCGGCCGCGGCGTGTGCGCCGAGATCGAGCCGTTGTTGATGATCCGGCCGCCCCGTGGGTCCTGGTCCCGCATCATCCGCACCGCCTGCTGGGCGCACAGGAACGCGCCGGTCAGATTGGTGTCCACCGTCTGCCGCCAGTCGGCGACCGTGATCTCATCCACCGCGCCGACCGGGCCGAACACGCCTGCGTTGTTGACCAGCAGGTCGACCCGTCCCCACCGGTTGCCGACCGCCGCGAACAGGGCAGCCACCGAATCGGGCTCGGTCACGTCGGTGATCACCGGCAGCGCTGGGCCGCCGGGCCCGGCGCTGGCGCCCACCGTCTCCTGCAGCGGCGCCCAGCGGCGGCCGGCCGCGGCCACCTGCCAGCCGGCGTTCAGCAGGGCGCGGGTGATGGCCCGGCCCAGCCCGGATCCGGCCCCGGTCACCACGGCCACCCCCGTCACTGCCATCGACCCTTCCCTTCACTTGCGCACGGGTCCCCCGGCGCACCGGTCATCTGGCGCACCGGTCATCCCGTGCACCGGTGCCCGTGCCGCAAGCGGCCCGCCCGAGCCTCATCCAGTCCACCCGAGCCTCATCCAGTCCACCCGCGCCTCATCCGGTCCAAACGTACGGCGTGGTCCGGGCCAGGCGGCGGAAGCCGAGGCGGCGCAGGATCGGCTCGCTGTCCGCCGAGGCGTCCACATTCAGGTACCGGTAACCCCGCTCGGCGGCGAGCCGGGCCCGGTAGGCGACCAGGGCCCGGTAGATCCCGCGGCCCCGCCAGGCGGGCAGCGTCCCGCCGCCCCACAGCCCGGCGAAGTCGGTACCGGGCAGGAAGTTGATCCGCGCCGCGCTCACCGGCTGCTGGCCGGCCACCGCCAGCACCATGGCCATCAGCTCAGGCGCGTTCCGCACCTGGCCCAGCAGTGAGTTACGCAACTGGGACTGGTCGCCGCCGAACACCTGCCCGTGCACCTCGATCAGCGCCTCGACCCCGGCGTCGCCGGTGACCGGCTGCAACCGCACGCCGTCCGGCAGCGCGACCTCGGCCGCCTGGTCCGCCACCTCCGCGACCATCAGCGCTTCCGGGTCATCCGGCGTGAAACCGGCCGCCTCCAGGCGGCGGCCCAGGTCCGGCGGCTGGTCGTAGTCGTACAGCTTCCATTCGAACTGTGGCTCGAGCTCACGGAAATAGCTGACCTGCCGGGCGATGGCCGCGTCCGCGGCGGCCGGGCCGGCCAGCTGCGACCAGGTGATGCCGGACCAGCCGTACCCACCCACGGCCACCTGGCGGACCACCGGGCCGTCCACCTCCCGGCGCGCGCCTGGCCCGTCGTCCGCCGGGCCCCGCCGGACCTGGTCGTTGTACGCGGCGAGCAGCTGGGCGTCATCCACCACGGCAGATCACCACCCCGGGCCGCGTCCCGCAACCCCTTTCCCGGGGCGCCCGGCCGGGAGTCAGGGCCGGCACGCGTAGATGCAGTTCTGCGGCCGGGGCGAGTCCAGCACCTCGACCTGGCCGAAACCGGCCTCGGCCAGCATCTGGCGGGCCCGCTCGGTGCCCCACATCGCGCCGAGCCCGGCGCCCCCACCGGCCAGTGACACCGGCGTGCAGTACAGCACGCTGATCGCGTAGCACAGCGCGGCCAGCGGGTGGCCGATGTTGCCCGCCAGGTCGCTGGAGAACTTCGCGTCCACCATGACGAACAGCCCGCCGGGCGCCAGCGCGCCCCGCACCCGGCGCAGCACCTGCTGCGGCGAGTGCTGGTCGTGCACGGCGTCGAACGCGGTGATCACGTCGAACCGCGGCCGGGCCGGCAGCGCGGCCGCGTCCGCCACCACGAACGCGGCGTTGCCCAGGCCGAGCCCGGCCCGCTCGGCCGCGGCCACGGCCACCAGGTGCTCGTCGATGTCCAGGCCGAGAAACCGCGACGCGGGAAACGCCCGGGCCGCGACGGTGACCGCGTGCCCGGACCCGCAGCCGACGTCGAGCACCCGCGCCCCGGCCGCCAGCCGGGCGGGCAGCCCGGGCACCGCACCGAGGAACCCGTCCACCAGCTGCTCGTCGTAGATCCGCCGCCAGGTGTCACCGGGCTGGGCGCCGGCCGCCGCGAAGTGCGGCGCGAAGACCGCGTGCGGCAGCCCGCCGCCGGCCGCGAAGCACCGCTCCAGGTCAGGCAGGGCCCCGCCGAGCGCGCGCAGCATCGAGGCCACCGGGGCGACATTGGCCGCACCGTCCCCGGTCAGCAGCCGGGCATGGTCCGGCGGCAGGTAATACTGCTGGCTGGCCGGGTCGTAGCCGAACAGGCCCCCGGTGACCATGGCCCCCAGCCATTCAGTTACATAACGCTCCTGGAGCCCGGCCCTGGCCGCCAGGACGGCGCTGGTCGCCGGGCCCGGGGCCGCGGCTTCGAACAGGCCCACCCGGTAGCCCACGCTGATCAGCATGGTCAGCGCGCCGCCGGTGAGCGTGCCGGCCAGCTGGTCGGCGAACGACGGGGTCGGGTCGCGGTCCATCAGCCCATGGTGCCAGCCAGACACACCCCGAATGCGGCTGACCGCGGGCCGCCGCCGGCCTGCCCGGCGCGGCCGGGCCGGGCGGGTGTGGCAGGCTGTCCCCGGGGGTAGCCGTCAGGGCAGGAGGTCGGCGATGGCTAAGGCCAAACCGGGCCGGGGGCCCGCGGGCAGGAAATCCGCTCCGGCGGCACCGGAGGGCGCGGCCAGGCGGCCCGCCCGCCGGACGACGCGCCGCCCGGACGACGAGGCCGCCCCGCCAGAGGCCGGGGACGACCTGCAGCGCAAGTTCCGCGAGGCTCTGGAGCGCAAGCGCGCCCAGCAGGCGGACAGCAACGCACAGCGCGGCGGGCCGGGTGGCGGCAAGGTGACCGGGGCGCACGGCCCGGCGCAGAGCAGGCGCTCGTTCCGCCGGAAGAGCGGTGGCTGAGCCCCGGTGACCGGCCGGCTCACACCGCGCCCGGGCGGGGCGGCCCGGCTGCGCGGCCTCCTGGACTCGGGCGAGACCATCCTGGCCCCAGGCGCGTTCGACCCGCTGGCCGCGCGGCTGGTGGAAGAGGCCGGCTTCCCGGCCGTGTACATGACCGGGTTCGGCACCTCGGCGGCCCTGCTCGGCCGTCCCGACGTCGGCCTGCTCACGATGACCGAGATGGCGGACAACGCGGGCCGGATCGCGGCCTGCGTGGACATCCCGGTGATCGCGGACGCGGACACCGGCTACGGCAACCCGCTGAACGTGATCCGCACCGTCGGTGCCTACGAAGCGGCCGGCGTGGCCGCCCTGCACATCGAGGACCAGGTCGCGCCGAAGAAGTGCGGTCACATGGACGGCAAGCAGGTCATCCCGGCGGCCGAGATGGCCGAGAAGATCAGGGCCGCCGCCGAGGCCAGGACCCGGCCCGAGCTCGTGATCATCGCCCGGACCGATGCCCGCGCGGTGGAGGGGCTGGAACGGGCCATCGACCGGGCCCGGCAGTACCGGGCGGCCGGCGCCGACGTGCTGTTCATCGAGGCCGTGGTGTCCGAGACGGAGGCGGCCGAGGTGACCCGGGCCTTCCCGGGCGTCCCGCTGCTGTTCAACTGGGCCGAGGGGGGCAGGACCCCGCCGCTGGACCTGGGCACGCTGCGCCGGCTCGGCTACCAGATCGTCATCTTCCCGATCGGCACGCTGCTGGCCGCGACGGCCGCGATGCGCCGCATACTGCGGGAGATCGCCGTGGCGGGCACGCCCGCTGCGGTCCTCGGTGAGCTGCCGTCGTTCGGCGAGTTCGTGGACTTCATCGGGCTGCCCGAGGTGCGGGCCGCCGAACAGCGGTATGCGGTGGCCGACCCGCCGGCCGGTGAGCAGACCATGAGTGGCCCAGATCGCGGCTGAATCACACGGCTGAGCAGGAGGCATCGTGGACCCCGCAGTTTTCGCCGAGGTGCTGTCGAGTACCCGCCAGTTCATCCGGGAACGGGTGGTGCCGCGGGAAGCGGAGATCGACGACCGGGACGAGGTGCCGGAGGATCTCCAGCAGGCCGCCCGGCAGCTGGGGCTGTACGGGTACGCGCTGCCCGAGGAGTACGGCGGGCTGGGCCTGTCCATGACCGAGGAAGTCCAGCTGGTGTTCGAGCTGGGCTACACCACGCCGGCGCTGCGCTCGCTGTTCGGCACGAACAACGGCATCGCCGGGCACGTGCTGATGGTCGGCGGGACCCCGGCGCAGCAGGCGCAGTGGCTGCCGCGGATCGCCAGCGGCGAGGTGACCACATCGTTCGCGCTGACCGAACCGGAAGCCGGATCAGACCCGTCCACCCTGATCACCCGGGCCGACCCAGTGCAGGGGGATGGTGAAGGGGGCGGGGGCTGGGCGATCAGCGGGACCAAGCGGTACATCACCAACGCGCCCGCCGCCGACCTGTTCATGGTGTTCGCCCGGACCGATCAGGACCAGCCGGGCGGCCGGGGCATTTCCGCCTTCCTGGTGCCGCGGGGCACGCCCGGCCTGACCGTAGGGCCGAAGGACCGCAAGATGGGCCAGGCGGGCGCCTGGACCGCGGACGTGTACCTGGACCGCGTGCACGTCGGCGCCGACGCCCTGGTCGGCGGCGAGGGCGGGCTGGGCCGCGGTTTCCAGATCGCCATGGGCTGCCTGGCGCACGGCCGGGTGGGCATCTCCGCGATGTGCGTCGGCATGGCCGGGCGGCTGGTGGATGAGTCGGTGGCGTGGGCCACCCAGCGCCGCCAGTCGGGCCGGCCGATCGGCTCGTTCCAGCTGGTGCAGGGACTGATCGCGGACTCCATGACCGACTACTACGCGGGCCGGGCCATGGTCCTGGACGCGGCCCGCCGGTTCGAGACGGGCGAGGACACCAAGGTCGGCCCGTCCTGCGCCAAGTACTTCACCAGCGAGATGGTGTGCCGGGTGGCCGACCGCGCGGTCCAGGTTCATGGCGGGGCGGGCTACATGCGCGGGGTGGCGGTCGAGCGGTTCTACCGGGACGCCCGGCTCATCCGGATCTACGAGGGGACCAGCCAGATCCAGCAGGTGATCATCGCCCGGGCACTACTCGGCGAGGCCGCCAGCGGCTGAGCCAGTGCGGTCAGCTCAGCACGGTCAGCTCACCACGGTCAGCTCACCACGGTCAGCTCACCACGGTTAACTCACCACGGGGCGGGCCGGGTGGGCGGGATGGTGGCGGCCGGGGCGGCCGGCCAGTCGAACCGGGCCCAGGCCACCCACCCCTCGTCCGGGCCGCCGGTCACCCCGGCGTCGCTGGCCAGCATGCGCACGATCTGCAGGCCGTGCAGGTGGTCGTCGCAGCGGGCCAGGCGCCACGGCCCGCCGTCGTCGGCCACCTCGAGCCAGATCGTGTCCCCGGTCAGCACGTCGAGATGCACGGTGAACTCCCCACCCGGACGGCCGCTGGCCGAGTGGGCGACGGAGTTGCTGGCCAGCTCGGACACGGCGAGCACGGCGTTCTCGGTCACTGGGTGGCCGTGCAGGGTGCCGGTGACGAACACCCGTGCCTGGCGGATCTGATCGGGCCGGCCCGGGAACACCCGCTCGTAGCTGCCTGGCGGCCCCGCCCAGGCGGCGGCAGTAGGGCGGTGACCAGTTCCCGCGGGCCTCATGACTCCTCCTCACCTCGTGTCTCTACGTCCCCTGCTCGCACAGCCACCCGGCAAACACGTTCGGCCGACCGCGGTCTGCTTAGCTTGTCCGCGAGGAGGCAGCCCAGGTGCAGACCGCGTTCGTGCTCGGCGGCGGCGGCCTGCTCGGCGCGCATGAGGTCGGTATGCTCCGCGCGCTTGAGCAGGCGGGCGTGCGGCCCGATCTGGTCGTGGGGACCTCGGTCGGCGCGCTCAACGGTGTATTCGTGGCGGCTGACCCGGCCGGTGCGGCGGACCGGCTGGCCCAGCTATGGCAGGGTGAGGCGCTGCGCCACGCGTTCAGCGAGACGCTCTGGGGCCGGGCGGTCCGGCTGATGCGGTCCGGTACCCACCTGCACTCCATCGAGCCGCTCCGGCACATGCTGGACGAGGTGCTGCCCGGCCGGGACTTCGCTGATCTCCAGGTGCCGTTCCACTGCGTGGCGGCCAGCATCGAGACGGCCAGCGCCCGCTGGTTCAGCCACGGGCCGATCGCGCCGGCCGTGCTCGCCTCGTGTGCCGTGCCGGGCCTGCTGCCCCCGGTGGAGGTCGGTGGCCAGCACTACTTCGACGGCGGCCTGGTCGATTCGATCCCGGTGGGCCGGGCCGTCGCGCTCGGCGCACGCACCGTCTTCGTGCTGCAGGTGGGGCGGATCGAGCGCCCGCTGACGGTGCCCCGGCGGCCGTGGGAGGTGGGGCTGGTCGCGTTCGAGATCGCCCGGCGGCACCGGTTCCACGAGGAGATGTCGGCGCTGCCGGCTGAGGTGCGGGTCCATGTGCTGCCGACCGGCGCCGATCCCAGGCCGCCGGACATGTCCCAGCTCCGTTACCGCGACCGGGCTAAAGTCGGAGTGCGGATGGATCGCGCGTACCAGGCGTCCGCGAGCTATCTCGCCAAGCTGGCCGGGCCCTGAGCCGGCCACCTGGGACGGGAGGTGCGGCGTGGTCCCACCCAGGCTGGTCCGGCGGGTGCTGCTGGCCCCGCTGGCCGTGGTCATCGCGGTCGCGCTCATCGTGCTGTTCCCGCCGCTCGCCCTGCTGGCCCTGCTGCTCGGCCTGCTCGGGCGCTCCCGGCCGCACCGGATGCGCGCCCTGCGGCTGCTCTGCTTCGCGCTGATCTGGCTGGTCGCGGAGACCGCCACCCTGTTCATGTGCCTGGGCCTGTGGCTGGCCAGCGGTTTCGGTGGCCGGCTGGGCACCGAGCCGTACCAGGCCCGGCATTACACGATCATGGACTGGTACCTGAGCCGTCTGTACCGCGCGGCCGAGCGCACCCTGGGGCTGCGGGTAGCGGTGGACGAGCCCGTGCTCACCCCGGCCGAGCAGGCGGCCCGGCTGGCCCGGCCGGTCATCGTGCTGAGCCGGCACGCTGGGCCGGGTGACTCCCTGCTGCTCGTCTACCACCTGCTGCACGTCTACCAGCGGCGGCCGCGGGTGGTCATGAAGGCATCGCTGCAGCTCGATCCCAGCCTGGACGTGGTGGCTAACCGGGTGCCCAACGTGTTCATCCAGGGCCGCCGGACCGGCGAGCATATCTTCGTCGAGCAGATCAGCCGGCTGGCGCGCGGGCTGGGCCCGGCCGGCGCGCTGGTGATCTTCCCGGAGGGTGGCAACTGGACGCCGGGCCGGTGGCGGCGCGGCATCCGGCGGCTGGAGCGGCAGGGCCGCGGCGACCTCGCGGCCCGGGCCCGGGACATGCCCAACCTGCTCCCGCCGCGCACCGGGGGGACGCTGGCCGCCATCGCCGCCTGCCCGGAGTCGGACGTGATCTTCGTGGCCCACGCCGGGCTGGACCGGCTGGTGAGCGTGTCCAATGTCTGGCGCAGCCTGCCGATTGAGCAGGTGGTGCAGGCCAGGTGGTGGCGGGTGCCCGCCCCCGACGTGCCGCGGTCGGCGGGGTACGAGGCCCAGGTGCGCTGGCTGTATGACTGGTGGCAGCGCATCGACGGGTGGATCGCCGACAACAGCCGCGCCACCGACCCGGCCCCGCTGGCATAACCCAGGTAATACCCGGGCTGGCCTCCGGGACTGCCGCGTCAGCTGGCCTTTCCGGAGCCGGAACATATTCGGCCGAATGTGCTAAGAGCTTTCGATCGGGTGTTACTCTCCTGAGCACCATTTTCCCCTGGGAGGCGAGCCCGCCGCAGGATAGCGGCGCAGGAGGCAGACGGTGCGAATCTCGGCCGGCGGGGATCGCGGCCTCAGTCCCCGGACGGCCGGCCCTCGGCCATTCCTCACATTGGGTACGGAAAGCGGCATTTTCCCTCCATCATCCGTTCCGACCCTGCCTAAGAGGTGCCATGGCTGACCGCCAGCGGCCGATGCGGACACGGCCGATGCGGCTCACCTTGATCGGCCTGCTCGTCGTCCCGCTCGTTTCCCTGCTTGCGCTGTGGGCCTTTGCCGCCAGCGTCACCCTGGGCAACGCCCTGCACGAGCGTGACTACAACCGGCTGGTCGCGCTGAGCGCCAATCCCAGCGACGCGCTGGCCAGCCAGATCTCCCAGGAGCGGCTGGACACCTACACCTGGCTGCATACCGACCCGCGGCCGCCCGCCAGCCAGCTGGCCGCCGCCCGGAAGCGCACCGACGCCGCCGTGGCCGGCTACCTCCGCCTGCAGCACGCCACGCAGGGCCTGCGGCCGGCCGCGGCCGGCCCGGCGCAGGATTCGCTGATCTCATTGCTGGACCACCTGCCCCGGCTGCGGGCCGCGGCCGATGCCGGGGTGCTCAGCCCGGCGGCCGCGTTCCAGGCCTACAGCAAGATCATGGACGCCCTGTTCGACGTTGACAGCTCGTCGTACCAGGGCAACGAGCTGGTGGTGGACCACCAGACGGACGCCAGCATCGATGCGGCCCGGGCGCTGGAGTACGCCAGCCGGGAGGCGGCCCTGGTCAGTGGGGCGGCGGCGGCGCACGGCCAGATGAGCGCCAGCGATCGTGAGCTGTTCGCCAGTGCCGTGGCCGACCAGCGGCTGCTCATCGGTGACGCGCTCGGCACGTTCAGCGCACAGTTGCGCGGCCCGTGGGCCCGGGCCTACGACTCCCGCGCGCACCGGCAGTTCATGGTGCTGGAGAACCGGATCGCCGGGAGCATCGGCAGCCGGGCGCCGATCCCGGTGAACATCAGGACCTGGCAGACGGTGTCCAGGAAGTTCCTGGCCGGGGTGGAGGAAGCGGAGATCCGGGCGGCCCCGCCGCTGGCCGCGCTGGCCGCCCGGACCGGTAACCGGCTGCTGCTCGAAGCGGTGCTGGCCGGCGGCGTCGGCCTGGTGGCGGTGGTGGCGTCGATCCTGCTGACACTGTGGTTCGGGCGCAGGCTGACCGGTGAGCTCACCACCCTGCACGACAGCGCGCAGCAGACCGCCGCGGAACGGCTGCCCCGCGTCGTGCAGCGGCTGCGGGACGGCCAGGAGGTCGACGTCGAGGCCGAGTCGCCGCCCCCGCCACCGGGCCGGATCACCGAGATCGCCAGGGTGGCCGACGCGTTCGAGTCCGTGCAGCGGACGGCGGTGCAGGCCGCGGTGGGCCAGGCCAACCTGCGCAAGGGCGTCAACCAGGTCTTCCTCAACCTGTCGCTGCGCAACCAGTCGCTGCTGCACCGGCAGCTGGGCATGCTCGACGCCATGGAGCGGGCCACCGACGAGCCCGCCGCCCTGGCCGACCTGTTCCGCCTGGACCACCTGACCACCCGGATGCGGCGGCATGCGGAGAACCTGATCATCCTGTCCGGCGCGACTCCGGGCCGCGGCTGGCGCGACCCGGTACCGGTGGTGGACGTGCTGCGGGCCGCGATCGGGGAGGTGGAGGACTACATCCGGGTGGATGTGGCCAGCGACGGCCGCGACGCGGTGGTCGGTTCCGCGGTGAACGACGTGATCCACCTGGTCGCCGAGCTGATCGAGAACGCGACCACGTTCTCCCCGCCGAGCACCCAGGTGGAGATCCGGGCGGACGCCGTGGCCAACGGGTTCGCGGTGGAGATCGAGGACCGCGGGCTCGGCCTCACCCCAGCGGAGCTGGCCGAGGTCAACGCGCGGCTGGCCAGCCCGCCCGAGTTCGACCTGGCCCACAGCGATCAGCTCGGCCTGTTCGTCGTGGGCCAGCTGGCCGCCCGGCAGGGGATCAAGGTCTCGCTGCGGGATTCCCCGTTCGGCGGCACGACCGCCATCGTGCTGCTGCCGCCGGGCCTGGTAGTCCGGGAAGGCGAGACCGGGCCGCAGGCCAGCCCCGGCGCGGTCCGGCGGCCCGGGGTGGATGACGAGGTGCTGCCCACCGGGCCGCTGGAGGCGATCACCAACCGCGAACGGGCCTCGGTGTTCAGCCTGACCGGCCGGCCGCGGCTGGAACTGGCCCGGCCGGAGACCGCCGCCGCGGCCCTCGGCTCCCCGGCCGGACGCCGCCCCGGCGCCCACTCCCCCGGCACTGGCTCCCCCGGCACTGGCTCCCCCGGCGCCCACTCCCCCGGCACTGGCTCCCCCGGCACCCGCACCCGCTCCCCCGGCACTGGCCTCCCCCTGGCCCCCGGCGCCGCCGCCGGCCGCACCGGAGCACCGGCTGGCCGCGGATCCGGGACCGAGCCTGGAGGACACAGCCCCGCAGCCGGTGATCGCGGCCGGGCCCGGCCCGCGCCTGGCGCAGCGCGGCCCGGGGACTCAGGGAACTCATCGCGGCCTGCCCCGGCGGGTGCGCCAGGCCAGCCTCGTGCCGCAGCTTGCGCGGGACGGCTGAGGCCACCCCGGAGAAGCCGCCCGAGACGGGCGCCGGGCGGCAACCGCGCTCGCCCGAGATGACCCGCAGCCTGATGTCCGCGCTGCAGGACGGGTGGCAGCGCGGGCGCGCCGACGATCTGGACGATCCACAGGGTGGGCCGGATGAGGGCGGGGCCGGGTGATGGCCCAGCCGGACGTAGCCGGGCCGCTGAGCTGGCTGCTGGACAACCTGGTCGGCCAGGTCGAGGACGTCCAGCAGGCGCTCATCCTGTCCCGGGACGGCCTGGTCGTGGCCACCTCGCAGAACATGACCAGGGCAGACGGCGATCACCTGTCCGCGCTGGCCGCGGGCGTGCAGAGCCTTGGCCGGGGGGCCGCGAACCACTTCGGCGGCGGCCAGGTGCGGCAGACCATCATCGAGATGGAGTCCGCGTTCCTGTTCGTGATGGCCGCCGGGCAGGGCACCTGCCTGGCCGTGCTCAGCTCGGCCAGCGCCAACGTGGGGGTGATGGCCTATGAGATGGCCATGCTGGTCCGGCGGATGGGCAAGCATCTGTCCGCCCCGCCGCGGTTCTCCGGCGCCGAACCCCCACCGGGTGAACGGGCATGATCGTCCCGAAGGACAGGTGGCTGGACCGCGAGGCGGGGCCGGTAGTACGGCCGTACGCGGTGACCAAGGGCCGGACCGTGCCCGCCCCGGGTACAGCCGTGGGGCTGATCGATGTGGTGGTGGCGGTGACCGGGCCGAGGCCGCCGAACGGGGTCCGGCTGGGCCCTGAGCACCGGCAGATCCTGGCCCTGTGCCAGCGGCCCAGCACCGTTGTCGACCTGGCGTCCGACGTGGACCTGCCGGTCGGGGTGGTCCGCGTGCTGCTCAGCGATCTGAGCCAGTACGGGATACTCAGGATTCTCCCGGCGCCACGGGGCCAGGTAACCAACGAGCGTCTACTAAGGGACGTGCTGGATGGACTACACGCACTCTGATCCGGCGGCCGCGGGGGAGGTCACGCCCACCACCGCCAAGATCCTCATCGCCGGGGGCTTCGGGGCCGGCAAGACCACCCTGGTCGGCTCGATCAGCGAGATCCGGCCGCTGCGCACCGAGGAGCCACTCAGTGACCGCAGCGTCGGCATCGATGACATCAGCGGCGTGGACCGGAAGACCACGACCACGGTGGCGATGGACTTCGGCCGGATAACCTTCCGTGCCGACCTGGCCCTGTACTTGTTCGGGACGCCCGGCCAGGAACGTTTCTGGTTCATGTGGGACGAACTGGCCTACGGCGCGCTGGGCGCGGTGGTGCTGGCCGACACCAGGCGGCTGGCCGACTGCTTCGCCTCGGTGGACTACTTCGAGCAGCACGGCACCCCGTTCGTGGTCGCGGTCAACTGCTTCGACGGCGCCCCGGTCTACGAGCCGGAAGACGTCCAGATCGCGCTCGACCTCGACCCGGATGTGCCGGTCGTGCTGTGCGACGCGCGGCACCGGGAGTCGGCCAAGAAGGTGCTGATCACCCTGGTCGGCCACGTACTGCGGAAGTCCGGCGCGGACCCCGAGTACACCGGCAGCGCGCAGCCGGCCAGTTAGCCAGGGCCGGCCGGTGGCCCGGCTCACCCGCCCCGGGGGACGCGCACCCCAGGCCCGGCCCGCAAGATGGGCGCACATATGCTCTGACTGTCTGGGGCGAAGGGGCGCCGATGCCAGAGGGACTCAATCCGATCGAGGCCGGCCGGAAGCTGCATGAGCACGGCGAGGCAGCGGAACGCGAGGCAGCGGAGCGCGAAGCGGCGGACCGGCAGACCGCCGCGGGCAAGGCCGACAAGGCCCGCGAGCGGCACTCCCGGATCCTGCAGATCTGCGAGGCGACGCTGCTCGCGCTGGTCACCATTGCCGCGGCGTGGGCCGGGTACGCCGCCGCGAAATGGGGCACCGAATCGCGGGTGGACATCGCCCAGTCTTCCACCCTGCGCAACCTGGCGACCCGCGCCGACCTGGAGGCGATGTCCACCAGGAACTTCGACTCCTCCACGTTCAACGCCTGGTTCATCGCGTTCACGCTCAACAGCAAGCAGAAGGAGGTGATCGCCGAGCGCCGGTTCCGGCCGGCGTTCCGGGTCGCGTTCAACGCCTGGATGGCGACCGACCCAGTGCACAACCCGAAGGCCCCGCCCGGCCCGACCTACATGCCCCAGTACAAGCTGCCCGCGCAGGCGCAGGCCAACGTGCTGGACAGCCGGGCCACCGCCAAGTTCGACGAAGGCACGCGGGGCGGGGAAATCAGCGACAACTACATCCGGATCACGGTGTTCCTGGCCGCCGTGCTGTTCCTGGTCGGCATCGGTTCCACCTTCAAGATCCATACAATCCGGTACGCGCTGGTCACATTCGGCCTGGCGCTGCTCGTGCTGGCGATCGTGCTGATCCTGAACCAGCCCGGGCCGCCCAGCTAGGCCCGGCCTGAGGCCACAGCTGGAAGGCCCGGCCGGGAATGATCTGGCATCCGGCACTGTTGTCGGGTATGGTCGCAGCAGGCGATGCTTTTCCGCCGTAACGGCGAGCGTGCCTGGCGAGTAGGATTTCCTCAAGCTCCGTCAACCTGGGACAACGTCCTGGCTAAGACGTAGAGCAATTTCCACGGCATCGGCGCTCTGGTGCTGGTCCCCGGAATTCCCTGTCCGCGCACGCGCGCATTTCCCAAGCGCCGCCAGGCGCTTTCACCGGCATGCCCAGAAAATGCGGGCGGCCACCCTCGAAGGGATCTTTTCCTGATGACCACAACCACCCAGGAACCCCCCGCTGTGCTGAAGACCGCACAGCCAGCTCCGCGCCGGGCCGCCCGGCCGCAGCGCACCCAGCCACCGGCCGCGGCCGAGCCCACCCCGGTCACCCCGGTGTCCGGCATCCTCGGCATCAGCGACGGCCGGGCCTTCCTCCGCCGGGCCGGCTACCAGCGAGGCCCGGATGATGTCTACGTCGCCCCCGCCCTGATCAAGCAGTACGGCCTGCGCGCCGGTGACCTGCTGGAGGGGGCCGCCCGGCCGCCCCGGACGGGCAAGACCCGGGACAAGTATCCCGGGCTGACCCGGGTCGACAGCGTCAACGGCGCCGACCCGGCGCTGGCCGCGCAGCGGCCCGAGTTCGCCGAACTGACCCCGCTGTACCCGCAGGACCGGCTCCGGCTGGAAGGGCCGGCTCGCCGACCGCCCGGATCATCGACCTGGTCACCCCCATCGGCAAGGGCCAGCGCGGGCTGATCGTGTCCCCGCCCAAGGCGGGCAAGACGATGGTGCTGCAGGCGATCGCCGCCGCGGTCGCCGCCAACCACCCCGAAGCGCACCTGATGGTGGTGCTGGTCGGCGAGCGGCCCGAAGAGGTCACCGACCTGCGCCGGTCAGTACGCGGCGAGGTCATCTACGCCACGTTCGACCAGCCCGCCGAGGAGCACATCGCGGTCGCCGAACTCGCCATCGAGCGGGCCAAGCGCCTGGTCGAGCAGGGCCGCGACGTCGTCGTGCTGCTCGACTCGATCACCCGGCTCGGCCGGGCCTACAACCTCATCGCCCCGCCCAGCAGCCGGATCCTGGCCGGTGGCGTGGCGGTCGGTGCCCTGTACCCGCCGCGCAAGTTCCTCGGCGCCGCGCGCAACGTGGCCGAGGGCGGCTCGCTGACCCTGCTGTGCACCGCGCTGGTGGACACCGGCTCGCGGATGGACGACGTGTTCTTCGAGGAGTTCAAGGGCACCGGGAACATGGAACTGCGGCTGCGCCGCGACCTGGCCGAGAAGCGCATCTTCCCGGCCATCGACGTGGCGCCGTCCAGCACCCGCCGCGATGACCTGCTGATGACGGCGGAGGAGCGTGAGGTCACCGGCAGGCTGCGCCGGGTGCTGGCCGAACTCGACCCGCAGCAGGCCATCGAGCTGCTGCTGGACAAGGCGCGGGACACCGGCTCGAACGCCGAGTTCCTGCGCCAGATCCAGCTCAGTTCCTGAGAGCTGCTCCGCTCAGATCAGCCCCCAGGGGCTGGCTGCACTCACGTCAGCCCGCGGGCGGGTACTCCACCACCACGCTCTGCCCGCCGGGATCGACGGTGAGCGTGGTCTGGAACCCGAGACCGGTCGCGGACAGCACGGTCACCGTCACCGTGACACTCTGCCCGGCGGCCAGTGAGCCGGACGCCGGCCCCACCGCCAGGTCCCCGGCCGGCGCCGAAGCGGTGATGCTGAACCGGACCGGGCCGCCCTCGGCGGTCAGCGTGAACGACCCGGTGTACGGGCCCTTGTTGGCCGACACCAGCCGCACCGTGGCCGGCGCGGCGGCCACCGTGCCCGGGCTGGGCACCGGCGACGCCGACGGGGACGGGGACCGCGACCGGCTGGCCGACGGCGACGGCCGGGGCCGCGGCGGGCTGCGCCGCGGTGCGGGCGCGGTGCTGGCCGCCGGGCTGGTCGCGGCGACCAGCGCGGGCGTGCTGGCCGCCGGGGTGGACGACGCCGGCCCCGACGGCGACGGCACCGGCCCGGTACTGGGCGCGGTGCTGCCCGGGCCCGGCGCGGCAGCGGACGGGCTGGCCACCGGGCTGCGCTTGGCCAGCGCGATATCCGGCGTGCTCGCGTGGTGCAGCAGATCGGCCGCGAACACCGTGCCGCCACCAAGCAGCAGCAGGGCCAGCACGGCCACGCCGGCCGCCACCGCGTAACCCGACCGCCACCAGTGCGGCACCTGCGGCGGGTCGATGGGCTCCGGGAAGCCCGACGCGCGGTACGGCGCGGAGCGCTCGACCACCCAGGACACCCGCGCGGTCGCGGCCGGGCTGCCGTCAGACACCAGGCGGAACAGCTGGCGCCGCACGTTGGCCGGCAGCATGACCACCGGCAGCACGCTCAGCAGCATGGCCGGGCTCAGCTCACGCCGCTTGCGCTCCCCGCAGATGTCACAGCGGTCGATGTGCCGGTTGATCCGCTTGCGCAGCAGGACGGTGAGTTCCCCGTCCCAGCCAGCCAGGATGTCGGCCAGGTCGGCGCAGGACTGCTGGCCGTACCGGGCCACCAGCAGCGCGCCCAGTGCGGTCTCGAACTGGCCCCGGGCCCGCGAGGCCAGGGCGTGCGCCTGATTGCGCGGCACGCCCAGCGCGGCGGCCAGGTCGGCGCCCTCCAGTTCGTGCCGCAGGTTCAGCTCGATGATCTCCCGCTCGCCCGGGTTCAGCCCGGACAGCGCCGACCAGACCAGCGCGCGCAGCTCGGCCTGTTCCGCGTCGAGGCCGACCTCCGGCCCGTCACCGGGCAGCTCGCCGGCCTCGTCCAGCCCGGCTGACGTGCCCCGCTCGCGGAGCCGCCGGCGGCACTCGTTGCGGGCCACCGCGTACAGCCACGGGCGCAGCCGGTTCGGGTCGCGCAGGCCGCCGAGCTTGGCCGCGGCGATGATGAACGTGTCCTGGACCGCGTCGGCCGCGTCGGCCTGGTCGCCCAGCACCGAGCAGCAGTAGGCGTGCAGCGCCCGGGCATACCGGTCGTACGCGGCGGCGAGCCCGTCGGCCCGCCCGGCCACGATTGCCGCGACGATCTCGCGGTCCTGCATGGGCTCACCGTAGAGGTCCGGGCGGCTGCGTGCCCGCATCTCCCGGAGACCGGTATGCGTGGGTATGCCGCTGATCACCCCGGGCAGCCTGGGAATTCGTTCCGGTGACGAAATCCCGTCTGGGCCGCCCCCGCCCCTTGACCTCGTCCACCGGCCCGCCTATGTTGACGCAAGTTGTCATCAGATTTTGTCGCCAAAATTACTGCCAATGTGGTGGAGAGGGCGGGGGTGCGCCCGGTGGCGGGAGCAGGCCTGGTGATGGAAGTCGCCACCTGGCGGGGACCAGCCCGCGCGCTGGCATGACCGACGACGTGGCCGTGCTGGACGCGCTGCGCACCGCGATCCTGGATGGTGAGTTCGCCGCCGGGCAGCGCCTGGTCGAAGTGGACCTGTGCGAGCGCTTCGGGACCAGCCGGTTCGCGGTGCGCGCCGCGATCCCGGTACTGGCCAGCGAGGGCCTGGTCGACGTGCAGCGGCACCGCGGGGCCCGGGTCCGGGTCATCCCGCTGGCCGAGGCGATCGAGATCACCGAGGTCCGGCGGCTGCTGGAAGGCCTCACCGCGGCCCGGGCCGCGGAGCTGATCACCCCGGCCGCGGCCGCCGGGCTGCACGAGATCATCCGGGAGATGCGCGCGGCCGTGGCCGCGGCCGAGCTGATGCGCTACAGCGACGCCAACGCCCGGCTGCACGCGGCGATCCAGGCCATCGCCGGGCACGTCACCGCGGCCGGCATTATCGAGCGGCTGCGCGCCCAGCTGGTCCGGCATCAGTTCGCGCTGGCCCTGGTGCCCGGGCGGCCCGCCGTGTCGCTGGCCCAGCACGAGCGGATCGTGGCCGCCATCGCGGCCGGCGACCCGGCCGGGGCCGGGGCGGCCATGCGTGACCACATCAGCAGTGTCATCGAATCTCTCGAATCCCTCGACGCCCTGCCACCCCGGCAGGCGGGCAGCGCGCGGGCGGGGGGCCGGCCAGCAGCGACCGCCCGGCCTGCCGATTCCTGGAGGTGACCGGATCCATGTCCGCCGAACGGTGCCGCGACATAGCCCACGTGTCCGCGGTGCAACTGCGCACCCAGGTGCCCGACCAGACCATCGATTTCTTCGTCCGGCTGATGGGCATGTCTGAGGTGGCCCGGGACGGGACCGGGGTGTACCTGCGCACCTGGGACGACTACGAGCGGTTCACGGTGTGCGTGCTCGCCGCGCCCGCCGCCGGTATCGGCCGGACCTGGCTGCGCGCGGCCAGCCCGGGCGCGCTGGCCCGCCGGGTGGCGGCGATCGAGGCCAGCGGCCGCGGTATCGGCTGGACCGACGGTGAGCAGGGCATCGGGCCGACGTACCTGTTCACCGACCCCGACGGGCACGAGATGGGCATCTACTGGGAGACCGAGTGGTACCAGGCACCGGAAGGCCGCCGGCCGGCGCTGAAGAACCAGGCCGACCCGTTCCCCGGCCGGGGGGCCAACGTACGCCGGCTGGACCACGTCAACTACCTCGCGGCCGACATCCCGGCGATCACCCGGTTCCTGCCCGACGTGCTCGGGGCCCAGTTGACGGAACAGATCGTTATGGATGATGGGGTTCCGTCGGCGGTCTGGTATCACGTGGCGGACAAGAGCTACGACCTGGTGTACACGGCCGACTGGACCGGCAGCACCGGGCGGCTGCATCACCTGGCGTTCGCCACCGACCAGCGGGAGGACATCCTGCGGGCCGCCGACGTGATGCTGGAGGCGGGCATCCACATCGAGACCGGGCCGCACAAGCACGCCATCCAGCAGACGTTCTTCCTGTACGTGTGGGAGCCGGGCGGGAACCGGATCGAGCTGGCCAACGCCGGGGCCCGGCTGGTGCTGGCCCCGGACTGGCGGCCGATCTCGTGGTCGCGCGCGGAACGGGCCAAGGGCCAGGCCTGGGGGCTGAAGACCATCGATACGTTCCACACGCACGGCACGCCGCCGGTGGCCGGGCCGGCCGGAGCCCCGGCCGCCGCCGGCCGTCCCGGGGCGGACGGCGCGTCCGCATGACCGGCAGCCCGGGCCCGGCGGCGCCGGTCATCGGGGTGCTCGGGCTCGGTGAGGCGGGCGGGCACATCGCCGCCGACCTGGCCGCGGCCGGGGCCCGGGTGCGCGGTTTCGACCCGGCCGTGCCCGCGCCGCCCGGCGTCGAGCCCGCGGCCAGCGACGCCGACGCCTGCCGGGGCGCCGACCTGGTGCTGAGCCTGACCACCGCGGGCCAGTCCGAGGACGCGCTGCGCCAGGCGCTGGCCGGGCTGACCGGGGGCGGCGGGCGCACGGTGTACGCGGACGCCAACACCGCGTCGGCCGGGCTGAAGCAGCGGCTGGCCAGCCTGGCCACTGGCGCGGGGGTGCCGTTCGCGGACATCGCGATCATGGCCCCGGTGCCCGGGCGCGGGCTGCACGTGCCGATGCTCGCGTCCGGCCCGGCCGCGGCCGCGGCCAGCGGCATCCTCGGCGGCTGCGGCGGCACGGTCGCCGTGCTGGACGGCCCGGCGGGCGCGGCCGCCACCCGCAAGCTGCTGCGCAGCGTGTTCTACAAGGGGATGGCCGCCGCCGTGCTGGAAGCACTGCTGGCCGCCCGGGCGGCGGGCTGCGAGGACTGGCTGCGGGCGCACATCGCCGGGGAACTCGCGGCCGCCGACGCGGGCACGCTGGACCGCCTGGAGCAGGGCAGTTACCAGCACGCGGCGCGGCGCGCGCACGAGATGGCGGCGGCCAGCGACCTGCTCGGCGAGCTGGCGGTGCCGCCCCGGGTGGCCCGGGCCAGCCAGCTGTGGCTGGAAGAACTCGCTGGCCAGATGCGGCTGACTGACGGTACAGTCCGCATCCGGGATGACTGACACGAAACCGCTCACGACCAGGCCAAAACTGACCCCACAGCTCCGCGTGCTGCTCGCCTTCGCGTGTGCCCTGGTGCTGGTGGACACGGTCTTCTTCACCGCGCTGACCCCGCTGCTGCCCTACTACACCCATGCCGCCGGGCTGTCCAAGTCCGGTGCGGGCATCCTGGTCGCCGCGTACCCGCTCGGCACACTGGTCGGGGCGCTGCCTGCCGGGCTGCTCATCGCCCGGCTGGGTGACCGTCAGGTGGCGCTGCTCGGGCTGGCCCTGATGAGCGTGTCCACGCTGGTCTTCGGGTTCGCCACGGCCGAAGGGGTGCTGGACCTCGCGCGGTTCGTGCAGGGCGTGGCCGGTGCGTGCACCTGGGCGGCGGCCATGGCGTGGATGGCCACCGCGGCGCCGGAGCAGCGGCGCGGCGAACTGCTCGGCACCGTGCTGGGGGCGGCGGTGGTCGGCGCCCTGTTCGGCCCGGTGGTCGGCGCGGTGGGCGCGCAGGTCGGCACCGGGCCGGCCTTCGCAGCCGCGGCGGTGGCCGGGGCCATCCTGATCGTGGTGGGGCTGTTCATGCGCTCGCCGCCGCGGTCGGCGCCGCAGGGGCTGCGGGCCGCGCTGCCCGCGCTGACCGATCCCCCGGTGGCGGCGGGCATGTGGCTGACCATGCTGGCGGGCCTGGCGTTCGGCGTGGTGGATGTGCTGGCCCCGTTGCGGCTCAGCCACCTGGGCGCGACCACGGTGGTCATCGGGGCCACGTTCCTGGCCGCCGCGGCCATCGAGGCCGGGCTGTCC
This sequence comes from uncultured Actinomycetes bacterium, assembly GCA_963711705.1. Taxonomy (GTDB): domain Bacteria; phylum Actinomycetota; class Actinomycetes; order Streptosporangiales; family Streptosporangiaceae; genus RYN-230. The sequence continues at coordinate 292,526 of CAVQFM010000020.1, read as the reverse complement.
CCGCTGGCCGGGCGGCTGTCCGACCGGCGCGGCGCGCTGGTGCCCATCCAGCTGTCCCTGGCCGGGGCGGTGCTGGTCAGCGTCCTGGCGCCGCTGCTGGCCCCGGCCGCCGTGCTGGTCACCGTGCTGATCGTGGGCATGCCCAGCTACGGGACGTTGTTCGCCCCGGCGTCCGCGCTGCTGAGCAACGGCGCGCGGCGCCTGGACCTGAACCAGGGACTGGCCTTCGGGCTGGCCAACCTGGCCTGGGCGGGCGGGCAGACGGTCGGCGCGTCGGGCGGCGGGGCGCTGGCCCAGGCCACCTCGGACGTGCTGCCGTTCGCCCTGCTCGCCGCCGTGTGCCTGGGCACCCTGGTGGTGCTGCGGCGCTACTGGCAGCGGGGCGGGCTCGCCCCCGGCGGGCCGGAAGCCGACGGGCTGGAAACGGGCGGCCGGGAGGCCGGCGGCCCGGTCAGGTTAGCTGCTCGGTGAGCCAGTCCCGGGCGTGCCCGCTGGCCGCGTCGAACCCAATGGTGTACGCCTCGAAGTGCCCGCCGGGCAGGATGACCAGCTTCTTGGGCTCGTGCGCCGTGTCGAACGCGGCGATGGCGAGCTCGGCCGGCACCAGGTGGTCGCCCCGCGCGACCAGCATGAGCAGCGGGGTGGGGCTGATCCAGGGCAGGTAGGTGCCCGGCTCGTACTCGGTGAACAGCTCCACGCTGCGCAGCGTGACCTCGTTGCGCCAGGCCGGCGCGCGGCTCTTGCCGGTCTCGGTGAACCACTCCCACGAGTCCGGGGTGGGCAGCGCGGACGGGGCCAGCGGGTCGGCGTCCACCACCGGGACCATCGCGGGCGGCTCGCCGCGGAACCGGGCCAGCCGGTCCGCGTCGAACAGCTGCCGGAACCCGGCGATGAAGTCGGCCCGGACCAGCGCGCGCAGGTTGTCGTGCCCGCTGATCAGCGGGACCTGGCAGACCACGGCCTTGACCCGGCGGTCGATGGCGGCGACGACCAGGACGTGCCCGCCCGAGTAGCTGCTGCCCCAGATGCCGATCCGGTCCGCGTCCACTTCCGGCAGCGTGCTGGCGTAGGTGATCGCGTCCCGGTAGTCCCGGACCTGGTCCCACGGGTCGATCTCCTGGCGGGGCTCGCCGTCGCTGGCGCCGAAGTTGCGGTGGTCGAAGACCACCACGTTCATCCCGGCCGCGTTGAACACCTCGGCGAACCGGTCCAGGTACATCTCCTTGACCGCGGAGAACCCGTGCGCCATGACCACGGCGGGCGCGCCGCCGGTGCCCGCGTCCCCGGCCGGGTAGTGCCAGCCACGGAGGGTGACCCCTTCGGCATCGAACTCGATATCGCGGCGGGTCATCTGCGTCTCCTCTCGCCTGGGGCACCGGCGGGGCGGGTGGCCGGGATGGCCGGCGGTCAGTGCACGTGTGTGACGCTAACCAGGCGCGGGGCTTCCTGTCGCCGGCCCGGCAGGCCAGGTAACCGGGCGGGCTCCGGCCTGGCTGGCCAGCCCCGGGCGGCCGCTACCGGCCCGCCGGGGCTACTGGCCCGCCCGGGGCTGCGGACCCGCCCGGGCGCCCGGCCCGGCCGGGGCTGGCGGCCGGCCCGGGGCTGGCGGTCAGCCCAGCTTGGCGAAGAACTGCCGGATGTCACCGGCCAGCAGGTCCGTCGCCTGGTGCGCGGCATAGTGCCCGGCCGCGTCGCGCGGGCCGCCCGCAGGCAGGCCGGGGTCGTAGGAGTTCCAGCTGACGATGTTGCTGTGGTCCCGGTCGGCGAAGCGGCGGATGGACTGGAAGTCGCCGGCGAACATGGCCAGCGCGGTCGGCGCGGTGGTCGGCCCGTCCGGGTGCTCGCTGGTGTGCGCGTCCTCGTAGTAGAACCGGATGGCCGAGCCCGCGGTGCCGGTCAGCCAGTACACCGCCACGTTGGCCAGCACGAAGTCAGGGTCCAGGCTCTCCCCGAACAGCTGGGCGTTCCAGGCCAGCAGGCCGGCCGGCGAGTCGGCCAGCGCGAAGGCCAGCGTCTGCGGCTGCTGGCTGTGCAGCGTGTTGAACGAGAACATGTTGTCGTAGAACCACTGCAGGTGGCCCAGGGCGGCCTGGTCGGCCTCACTCAGCCCGCTGAACTCGGCCGGGTCGCCGGACGGGAACGAGAAAAGCTGGGTCACGTGCACGCCGATGACGTGGTCGGGGTCGGTCCGGCCGACTTCCGGGGAGATCATCGAGCCCGCGTCGTTGCCCACCGCGCCGTAGCGCTGGTAGCCAAGGCGGCGCATCAGCTCGGCCCAGGCCCGGGCGGTCCGGTACCGGTCCCAGCCCGCGCTGCGCGTCGGCCCGGAGAAGCCGAACCCGGGCAGTGACGGGATGACCAGGTGGAACGCGGGCAGGCCCGGGTCGCCGGGCTCGGTCAGCGGGCCGATCAGGTCGAGGTACTCGATGACCGAGCCCGGCCAGCCGTGGGTCAGCAGCAGCGGGGTGGCATCCGCCCGGGAGGACCGGACGTGCAGGAAGTGGATGCTCTCCCCGTCGATGTCGGTGACGAACTGCGGATAGGAGTTCAGCTGGGCCTCGACCGCGCGCCAGTCGAACCCGTCCAGCCAGTACCCGGCCAGGTCCTGGACGCGCCCGGTGGTCATCCCGTAGCGGCCGCCGGCACCGGGCAGCTCGTCGGGCCACAGCGCGCGGCGAAGCCGGCCGGCCAGGTCGTCCAGCGCGGACTGCGGGATCTCCACGCGGTACGGGCGGATCTCGGTGCTCGTCATGATGACTCCCTAGCGGAACGGAATGATCTGTTCTGTTTCACTGTCGAGTCTAGCAGAGCGGAATGATCCGTTCCAGTGCTAATCTGGCCGGCATGTCAGCAGCGGCATCGCATCCGTCCCCGCCCGCCCACGGCCCGGCCAGCGCACCCGGGCGTGGCCTGGCCGGCCGCAGCAGCCTGGCCGGCCTGCGCGGGCAGGCCGCCCGCAACGACGCGGTGATCCTGGACGCCGCGCGCACCGTGTTCCTCAGCGACCCCCGGGCGCCGGTGGCCGCGGTCGCCGAGCAGGCCGGCGTGGGCATCAGCGCGCTGTACCGGCGCTACCCGAGCAAGGAGGACCTGCTGCGGCGGCTGTGCCACGATGGGCTGGCCGAGTTCATCGCCGAGGCCGAGGCGGCCGCCGCTGAGCCGGACGCCTGGCAGGCCCTGACCGGCTTCCTGCAGCGGATCGTCCAGGCGGACGTGCACTCACTGACCGTGCACCTGGCCGGTACCTTCACCCCGACACCGCAGATGAACGCGGACGCCCAGCGGGCCAGCGCGCTGGCCACCGCGCTGGTGCAGCGGGCCCAGGCCGCTGGCCGGCTCCGGCCCGACGTGGTCCCCGACGACATCGACCTGATCCTCGAAGGATGCGCGGCGATCCGGGTCCCTGACCCGGCCCGGACCGGCGAACTGCGCCAGCGCTACCTGCGGCTGCTGGTGGACGGCCTGGCCAGCGAGACCGGCCGGGCGCCCCTCCCCGGCCCGCCCCCGCACGGTGACCTCAGCTGGCGCTGGCACCAGCGGTAATAGTGGTGTCACCTGGGGTCGTTCCGGGTTTCGTGTAGAGGACTTCGCGGACCTGCTCCGCGGCGCGGAGGATGCTCTCGCTGATGAAGTCGCTGAAGCGGGCGATGTTCTCCAGGCGGGCGGCGGCCGGGCTGTCGCGGCCGAGGATGCCGACGCCCTGCCGTGCGGTCTCGGCGACCTGGGCGATGCCGCGGGCGCTGGCGATCGTCGACTGGTACCAGACGTCGTCGTCGACGAAGTAGCGCTCGCGGCGGCGTTCGTCGCGTTCCCGGCGGATGAGGCCCAGATCCTCGAGGAACGCGACCGCCTTGGAGACGGACGCCGGGCTGACCTGGAGGTGCTGGACGAGGTCGGACACGGTGAGGCTGCCTGCGTCGGCGGTAAAGAGACAGGTCAGCACGCGAGCCGTCATCTTGGGCAGGCCCTGTTGCATCAGGAGGGTGGTGAACGCCTCCTCGTACTCGCGCACGGCCTCGTCGTCGCGCCCGCGGCCCTGCACCGGCGCCCCCTGCCCTCGGTGCGGGGTGTGCTTGCGCCGGTGGGCGCGACGTTCGGTGGCGCGGTGGGCCAAATCGGCGCGGTAGGCGGTGGGGCCGTCGTTGCGCATCACCTCACGCGTGATCGTCGAGGTGGGGCGGTCGAGGCGCCGGGCGATCTCGGCGTAGGGGAGGCTGTCGGCCAGCCCCAGCGCGATCTGCTGGCGTTCCTGCTGGGTGAGCCTGCCTCCCGGCATCGCGATCTCCTTGGTGATCCTCCGCGGCGGTCCCTGCTCCCCCACTATAGCGTTCACTTCTCATCCATTGCAACGTTCAGAGCTGGGACCGTTGCGTTACTCTCATGTCCATTGCAACAGTTTCTTAGTTTCTACCTGCATAGATACCGACTCTATGCAACGAGTGTGTTGCTGAATCCTGGAAGGCAACGTAGCGTTTCTGATATCAGAAACAACGAACGAGCTCAGGAGAGCACGATGCAGAAGTTCGACACCCCCGCCCCGATCTCCGCCGTCCTGGACGTCCCCGCTGGGCGCATCCAGTTCATCGCCGCGGACCGCGCCGACACCACCGTCGAGGTCCGGCCGGCCAACCCCGCCAAGAGCCGCGACGCCAAGGCCGCTGAGCAGACCACCGTCGCCTACGCCGACGGCGTCCTGCAGATCATGGCCCCGGCCCCCAGCAACCAGCTCTTCGGCCCCTCCGGATCCCTGGAGGTCACCGTCCAGCTGCCCGCCGGCTCCCGTATCGAGGCCAAGGCCGCCAGCGCCGAGCTGCGCGGCGTCGGACGCCTCGGCGACGTCGCCTTCGAAGGCGCGTACCGCCAGATCAAGATCGACGAGGCCGCGAGCGTCCGCCTCACTGCGACCGACGGCGACGTCGAGGTCGGCCGGCTCAACGGCCCCGCGGAGATCAGCACCGCACGGGGCGACATCCGGATCACCGAGGCCGTGCGCGGCACGGTCGTGCTCCAAACCCAGTCCGGCGACATCACGGTCGGCGCCGCCCCCGGCGTCTCGGCCGCCCTGGACGCCGGCACCGGCCACGGCCGCATCAGCAACGCCCTCAAGAACGATGGCAGCGCCGAACTCGACATCCGCGCCACCACCTCCGACGGCGACATCACCGCCCGCAGCCTCTGAACGAGCAGAACCAGGACCGCCCGGCCGGGCCCACCGCGACCGAGATCCTCTCGCCGCCGCCGGCGACCCGGCCGGCCGGCCGTCCCAAGGGGCCGGCGATCCACGTGCCGGGCCTGCAGAAGCCGTCCAAGACGCCTAACACGATCAGGTGAAACACATGACGAACAACAGCACTTCCCCGGCCAATTCGAAGTGGGCCGGCCTGCTGCCGGTTGACGATACGGCCCTGGCCGTCACCGACACCGGCGGTCCCGGCATCCCTGTGGTCTACCTCAATGGCCAGTTCGCCACTCAGGGGTACTGGCGGCGGGTCATCGCTGAACTGGGGACGGAGTGGCGGCACATCACCTACGACGAGCGGGCCCGCGGCAAATCGAAGCGTTCGGCGGACTATTCCTTCGTGGCCGCCGTCCGGGATGTCGATGCCGTTCTCGCGGCCAGGGATGTGGACCGGGCGCTGCTGGTGGGCTGGTCCTACGGGGCGGTCGTCGCGGCGCACTGGGCCAGCCAGAATCCGGAGCGTGCCCTGGGCGCGGTCCTGGTCGACGGCGCGTACCCCTACGACTGGCTCGACGAGGCCATGGAGCAGCGGATCCGGAAGCTGTTCCGGCGGATGAGCTGGTTCACGCCGCTGCTGCGCCCGACGGGCCTGACCCCGCGGATGAGCGCCGGACAGCAGGCCGACAGCAACATCGAGCTCGGCAGGCTCTCCCGCGAGCGCGAGCTGGGCCCCGTGCTGGACAACATCACCGTCCCGGTGCGGTACGTGGTCGCTTCGGGGACGTCCCTTGGCAGCCGCGGCGATGAGCAGGAACAGATACGCACCAGCCTCGATGCGGTGACCGCCCACAACCCGAGCATCAAAATCAGCGCGAAGGTCACCAGCAGCCACGGTGCGATCCTCAAGAAGGACTTCCCGGCCATCGCCCAGGCCGTACGCGAGGTCGCCGCCCTCGACCGCGGCCGGCGCTGAAGACCTGACCGCCGTTATCGCAGCGGTTTTAGCCCACTCTGCCTGCCTGACCGCAAATCAATTGATCATCGAACGGGTCAGTGCGACCGGTATCACCGTGCCCTTGCTCGTGCTCTCTTCCAGTTGAGGAGGATCACATCGAGCAAAGGATCTTGAAATGGAGCCGAGAAGAGCTCGCCTCCGATCGGGCGGGCCCAGTACCAGAAGCCCGTAATCATGACCGGCACTGGCGGCGAGCATTCACCGGAATCGGCCTGGCCGCCCTGGCCATCACCGGGCCGCCGAGTCTCGGCGGACGCTGATCACGGCACGACCGCCCGTCCACGCACCGGGCGCCACCCTCTCCTGGTGACCTGGGCCACGAGCTCAAACCCACCCGCACCAGACACCCTGACGGTGAATCCCTCGACGTGCCAGCGTCGAGTACGCACGACTTAGATTCACGTACACCGTCGCTACCAAAGCCGATCGTGGGGCTGGTCGTAATCACGCTCGACGTGCCGCTGGCTGGACGGCCCCGAAGCCGTTCCTTCGATCCGGGCAACTGATCCCGGGCCAGTGACCGTGGAATGCCTGGCCTGCTCGCGGATCCCAATACCGGCCTACCCAGTAATCCCAGCCCGACGATGACGATCGCAGTCACGGTCAGCTCGCCATAGCCCGTCGAGGCCGAGAAGCCCGCGGTCATCATTACCTACGGGAAGTGACCGTGCCCCGCTCTGCCGGGGCCAGTCACCTTCGACGCGACTGAGCAGCCGCCTCCCCGGTTTTCCGAGCCAGCACCGCTTCAGCCCGTTGCCTTCGACCCCGCCCCCGAGGTCACAGTGACCTGCGCGGACGGTACCGGCACGGTGCAGGTGTCACCCAACCACGTGACGGTGGCCAGCGTCAGCATGATGACCTTCACCTATCCCGGCCGGTGGATGCGGTCTGGTCGACGGCGTTGTGTCGCTGGTCGTGCCGGCCGGCTGGATACGCCCCTCGGCCACGCCGGGCACCGGTGGTTACGTCTCGTCCGACCTGGTATCCCTGTCAGTGGGGATATCGGGCACGACGCTGACTGTCAGCGGCGATCACCCTGGCTGCGGGCCAGCAGTTCACCATCACCTACAACCAGGCGAGCGCCTGCGGCCGCGACGACCTCGGCCTTTATCGCGGCCCGAGAAGTCTGCCGCCGCTGGATCGCTGATGCACTGCCCAGGTGCCCCCAGGTAGACGTCACGCCGCTGGCCACCAGTACCTCCTCACGGCTACACCGACCGAGTCAGCATCCTCCCCCACTGGGTCAACATCGCCCACGCCCACCCCGTCGCTGAGCTCATCCAGCCCGGACACCACGGGAATCATGACCGTCTCGCCGGGCAGCATCGCGGCCGGTCATCCGTCCACGCTGACCTTCACCTACCAGCCACCCGGCACCGGCCTGCCCGCCGCTGGCGAGGTGATGCTGACCGTGCCGCCCGGCTGGACCGCTCCGTCAGTGGTCCCGGGCACCCCCGGCTACACCTCCGCCGTACCCGGTGCCGTAAGAGTGTCGGGCAGGCAAATCCTGGTCACCGGGGCCGCCCTGGCCGCGGGGCAACCGCTCACCATCAGCTACCACCCGGCGGCTGCTCCGCGGGCGGCGGGCAGTTCGGTTTTCGGCGCGTCGCAACGGGCGTCCACCGCCGCCGTGCTGACCGCGCTGACCGATCCACCCTCGGTGGCGATCACCGGGCCGTCGCCGTTCCATATCCCGGCCACGGTCGGGTTCATCCTGCTCGCCGTGGCCTGCGCGGCCGGCCTGGCCGCGGCCCGTTTCCTGAGGCGCCGCCGCCCGCGGCCGCCGTCGCCTCCCCCGCCAGCGGTTAACACCGTGCCGCACGCAGGCCCGCCCGGCGCCGTCACCGTCCAGCCCAGCCGGACGGAGGCCACGCACAGCATGCGCATCGAACCGCATCCCGCCGCCGCCGTCACCACGATCGAGGAGTCAGCACCATGAGCACGCCCGCACCCGCTCACCCGGGCACCGCCTACCCAGACACCGCGCTGGCCGTGCTGTTCGGCCCCGGCCAGGACACCCCGGCCGCGATTGCCCAGCGCCTGCGGTCCGCCGACCTCGGTGCCGACCTGGGCCGCGTCCTGGACCGGGTCCCCCCGCTGACCCGGGACGCCGCGATCCGCCAGGTCAGCGCGACCGCCACCGAGCTGCTGGACGTCAACCTGGCCGACGTGGTCGCGGCCGGGTGGCGGCAGCATGAGGATCTAACCGGTGCTGCCCGGCGCACGCTGGCCGCGCCGGGCAGCACCGAGCTGGTCGAGCTGGCCAGCCACCGGCTCACCGCGCACCAGGACCCGTATGTCAGCGTGCTAGTGGACGGCCACCAGGTGGGCACCGTCCGGTTCCGGATCACGCTCGGCTTCAGCGTGAGCCCGCTGCTGGCTGAGGTCCGCCAGGGGCGGCTTGCCGCCGTGCACTCCGGGCGCTGCCAGGTGACCGCCGCCCTCGCCGTCCAGGACATCACCGTGGTCAGCGAGCAGGGGCAGCTGGACCTGCCCGGCATGGTCACGCTCCGGCACGGAATCCGGCTGCTTCCCGCGCACGAGTACCCCGCGCCGGAGTACCCGGCGGACAGCTACCCGGCCGACGGCTACCCGGCCGACGGCTATCCCGCCCACGGCTACCCCGCCGGTGACCAGCCGCCGTCAGCCGGGTGGCCCGCCCGGCAGCCGTTCGGCGAGTAGCTGGGCCAGGTGCTGGCCGCGCACCCCGGCCAGCTGCCCGGCCTGGGTCCGGCAGGAGAACCCGTCGGCCAGGAACACCGTGCCCGGCGGGGCCGCCTGCAGCGCGGGCAGCAGCGCTGCCCCGGCGACCGCCACCGACACGTCGTAGTGCCCTTTCTCCATGCCGAAATTGCCGGCCAGGCCGCAGCACCCGGCCAGCGTGTCAACCGTGGCCCCGGCCCGGGCCAGCAGGGAGTGGTCGGCGGCATAACCCAGTACCGAGTAGTGATGGCAGTGCGGCTGGGCGATGACCCGCAGGCCGGCCAGGCTGGGCGGCGCCCACCCGGCGCCCGGGCCCAGCGGCTCCGGTGCGGTCAGCAGCTCGGCCAGGGTGCGGGTGGCCTCGCCCACCGCGGCCGCCCGGGGATCATCCGGGAGCAGGTCAGCCAGGTCGGACCGGAGCACCGCGGTGCACGACGGCTCCAGCCCGACGATGGGCGTGCCCGCGGCGGCGTACGGGGCGAGGATGTCCAGCAGCCCGCGCAGCCGGCGCCGCGCGCCGTCCAGCTGCCCGGTGGAGATCCAGGTCAGCCCGCAGCACGCGGCCCGGCCCGGGACGGTCACCTGGTATCCGGCGCTGCGCAGCACGGCCAGCGCGGCACGCGGGATCTCCGGGTCGAACGCGTCGCTGAACGAGTCGGCCCACAGCACCACCGTCCGTCCCGCGGCCGGGCCAGACCCCGGCCCGCCAGGCAGTTCCGCCGCGTGCCGGCGGGCCCACCGGCGGAACGGCACCGCAGCGAACCGGGGAATCGCCCGCCGGCCATCCATCCCGCCCGCGGCCAGCACGGCCGCCGCCCCCGGCCTGGTCCCCAGCACCGCGTTGACCAGCCCGGGCGCGGCCCCGGCCCACCGGGACCAGCGCGGCAGCTGGCCCAGCGCGTAGTGCGACCGCGGCCGCAGCCGCCGCCGGTAGGCACGGTAGGCCACCTCGGACTTGTACTGCGCCATGTCCACCCCGGCCGGGCAGTCGGTGGCACAGGCCTTGCACGACAGGCACAGGTCCAGCGCCTCGCGCACCTCGGCCGACCGCCAGCCACCGGCCACCAGCGTGCCGCGGGCCATCTCCTGCAGCACCCGGGCCCGTCCCCGGGTGGAGTCCTTCTCATCCCGGGTGGCCAGGTAGGACGGGCACATGAAACCGCCGGACGCGGCGGAATCGGCCCGGCACTTGCCCACCCCGACGCACCGGTGCACGGCCGTGGTCAGGTCGCCACCATCGTCTGCGAACGCGAACCCGCCCGCCCGGCGCAGCGGCGCGGCGCCGGGCCGCCGCAGGTCCGCGTCCACCGGGCGCGGCGCGACCAGCACGCCGGGATTCAGCAGATCCGCCGGATCCAGCAAATTCTTGAAATTGCTGAACGCTTTTATCGCCGCCGCTGAATACATCACCGGCAGGAGTTCGCTGCGGGCCCGGCCATCGCCGTGCTCACCCGACAATGACCCGCCGTACATGGTGACCAGATGCGCCGCGTCGGCCAGAAACCGGCGCAGCACGCCGGTGCCGTCCGCCGAGTCCAGCGGGAAATCGATGCGGACGTGCACGCAGCCGTCCCCGAAGTGCCCGTACAGCAGGCCGTCCAGCCGGTGGCTGGCCAGCAGCGCGCGGAACTCCCGCAGGTAAGCACCGAGCCGGTCCGGTGGCACCGCCGCGTCTTCCCAGCCGGGCCACGCGGGCTGGTTAGCCGGGGTGCGCCCGCCCAGCCCGGCGCCGTCCTCCCGGATCCGCCACAGCGCCGCGGCCTGCTCCCCGGCGGGCAGCACCAGCGAGGCCGGCCCCGCGCCGGCCGCCATGGCCTGGGCGCTGGCCACCGCCTCGGCAGTCGACTGCGCCCCGATCTCCACCATCAGCCAGGCGTCACCGGCCGGCAGATCGGGCACCCGCGCGGATCCCTTGCGCCGGCGGACCACGTCGACCATGCGCGCGTCCAGGCCCTCGACGGCCAGTGGGTGGTGGGCCAGGACCGCGGGCACCGCGTCGGCGGCGTCGGCCACGTCCGGGTAGCCGAGCACGGCCAGCGCATGCGCCTGAGCCACCGGGACCAGCCGCACGGTCGCACCCAGGATGGTGACCACGGTGCCTTCGGTGCCGGCCAGCGCCCGGGCCAGGTGGCCGCCGTTCTCCGGCAGCAGGTGCTCCAGGGAGTAGCCGGACACCTGGCGGCGCAGCCGCCCGAACTCGGTGCGCAGCACGGCCAGGTTGCCCGTGACCAGGGTGTCCAGGCCAGGAACGGGGTCCAGCCCGCGTCCGGCAGTGAACCGCCGCCCGGTCCCGTCGATCACGTCCAGCTCGACCACGTTGTCCGCGGTACGGCCGTAGGCCAGCGCGTGCGCGCCGCATGCGTTGTTGCCGATCATGCCGCCCAGCGTGGCGCGCGACCAGGTGGACGGATCGGGGCCGAACCGCAGCCCGTGTGGCCGCGCCGCCGCCTGCAGCGTGCCCAGGATCGCGCCGGGCTCGACCCGGGCGGTGCGCGCCGCCGGGTCGATGTCCAGCACCCGGCCCAGGTGCCGGGAGGTGTCCAGCACGATGCCCGGGCCGACGGCGTTGCCCGCGATGGACGTGCCCGCGCCCCGGGTGGTCAGCGGGACCCCGGACTGCCGGGACACCCCGGCCGCGGCCACGATGTCCGCGGTGTCCCGGGGGAACACCACGACCTGGGGCACGACCCGGTAGTTGGAAGCGTCGCTGGAGTACTCCGCCCGGCGCCGGGCGGAGGTGTCCACCTCGCCCGTGACGACCGCGCGGAGGGCCTGGGCCAGGTCAGCGTGATCCACCCTGTCATCCTGCCGTGGCCCGTGCACCGCCCGGGACCGGCCCCGGCGGCCCCGCTGCCGCAGCGGCCCCGCCGACCCCGGCGGCCTGGCCCAGGCAGGCCACGGCCTCCCCTAGCCAGGTGCCGGGGAGGCCGCGGCGTGCGTTTGGCTAGCGGCGCCACTTCCAGCCCGCGCCCCAGCCGACCAGGTGCAGGGCCAGGCAGGTCAGCCCGAGCAGCATCAGGCTGGTCGGGGTGAAGATCGCGTTACTGACTGACACGCTCGCGGCGTGAAGGATGAATGCGATGAAAAACAGGATCGCGGCGATGATACCCAGCATGGGTCAATCCTTCCGGTGGAAAACGGCTGAACGGGGATCGGTTAGCAGCAGCGGCTGGGTGCCCTTACGTGTGTCCAGTTTGGGAATGGCCCGGAAGTACCCGCGAAGGTCGTGTTAAACATGGCACTGTACGCATTGACCGGGCGAGTGAGGGAACAGAGTGGCTGTGCCAGCGCCAACCCCGCCCGGCGGGCCTGACCGGCAGCCGCCCGCACCGCCCGTGGCGCACCCGCGGTGGCGGATCGCGGCGCTGGTGATTGCCGCCGCCGCCATTGCAGTGATCGCATTCGTGCTGGTGGCGGCGCGCACCCCGGCGGACGGCGCGGACACCCAGGCGGTATCGGTACACGCGGATTCCATTCGCACCGTGGTCGTGCAGGACGTGCCCGGCCAGCTGACCATTACCGGGGTGCCCGGCAGCCAGGTGACAATGACCGGGCAATTGCACTGGACCGGCGCCGGCCGCGGTGTCGGTGCAGCCCCGGCCAGCCGGCCATCTGCTCCGGCTGGTGTACCACTGCGCGGCCGGCAGCCCGTGTACCGCGAACCTCCGGCTCACCGTGCCGCCCCGCACCGCCATCGTGCTGTACCAGCCCGCCGGCCACGTGGTGCTGGCCGGCCTGGCCGGGGCGCTGCGGATTACCGCGCGCAACGCCGACGTCCAGGCGGCCGGCCTGCGGTCACCGGCTCTTGCCGCGTCGGTCACCTCGGGGCACCTGAGCGCCACCCTCCTCAGCCCCGCCCCGCCGGGTCGCGGTCACCCTGCGGTCCGCGCAGGCCACACTGCGGCTGCCCGCCACGGTCAGCTACCGGCTCAGCCAGCAGGTGACCTCGGGCTACCTGCGCGCGGGCATCCCCCAGGCCAGCGACGCCACCCGGTCCATCAGCGCCCGCGTCGACTCGGGGGAACTGGAACTGCTACCGCGCTGACCTGGTGGGCGGGACCTAGCTCCTGGCCGGGGTGGGCTGGACCTTGAGCGGGACCGCCCGGGCCCGGTAGGTGGCCACGTTGGTGAACTCCCCGACCTGGAACACATCTTCCTGGGTGACCAGGCAGGAATCCCCGGGATGCCCGGCCCACTCGGAGGCGGCGATGTCGGCCTCGAAATCCCTGGACCGGCCAGGGGCGAGCGCCGGGCTGGCCGTGCTGGTGTAGTTGGTGCCGTCCCACTTGTGCTTGTGGCCGCGGTAGAACTCCACCGTGAAGGTCGGCATCATCGCCACGGTCCCGGTGTTCGTGGCCCGGATGACCACCCCGTTCCGGGCCCGGGTGTGCGCGGCGGCCTGCTGCGCGGGGCTGAGCGGGCCGCAGGTGACCACCCGGAACTTGATGGGGGAATCGGTGAAGCTCAGCGCCAGCATGGACCCGGCGGCCGGGTGCTTGGCGGCCGGGTGACCGCACCCGGCCAGGCCGGCAGCCGCGGTTCCCGCGGCCACCGCCGCCCAGGCGAGCCGCTTGGCTATGCCCGGGCCGAGCCTCTTCCGCAACTGCCGGGCAGGCCCGTTCACCCCCAAGGCAGGCCCCTTCCCGGCCGCGCGCCGATCCCCGTCCCCAACCCCATGGCCGGAGCATAGTGGGGCGGACCCGTGCACGAGTGGCACGGCCGTCTTTACCTGTTCAGGAGTGACCAGATCGAGAGATTTGGCCCGGCCCGCTGGCCGCCGCGGCGGTCTCCGCCTTAGTGGGCTCCGCCCGAACTGTGTCCGCCCGGGCCGTCTCCCCCTGGGCCGTCTCCACCCGGGCCGTCTCCCCCTGGGCCGTCTCCACCCGGGCCGTCTCCACCCGGGCCGCCTCCCCCCGGGCCGCCTCCCCCTGGGCCGTCTCCACCCGGGCCGTCTCCGTGTCCGCAGCCAGCGCGACCACCGCGCCCTGCGGGTCGGCGGCCTGGTCGTGCTCCTCGTGGATGTACCGCTTGCCGCGCATGAGCGAGGCGAGCGCCGCGATCAGGCACGCGGCGATGGCGAAGTCGAACGCGATCGACAGCCCGTCGGAGAACGACGGCGAGATCAGCGCCGGGAAGAAGCTCCGGCCGGTCAGGTAGGCGGCATGGCTGGCGGGCAGGTGCGCGATAGCCGGGCCGAGCAGGGTCTGCACCGGGTTGTACCCCAGCAGCGCGGCGAACAGCACCGACACCGGCGGCAGCGCGGCCACCCGGGCCGCGTCGGCGTGCGGGACGCCCTGCGCGACCAGGCCGTGGGTGAGCGCGGCCGGCAGCGAGCTGGCCAGCCCAAGCACGATCAGCGTGAAGAACACGCCGATCGACAGCACCATGGCCGAGTTCTGGAACGTGGCGCTCATCCCGGCGCCCACCCCACGCCGTTCCGGCGGCAGGCTGTTCATGATGCCGGCCCGGTTGGGCGCGGCGAACAGGCCCATCCCGATCCCGTTCAGCAGCAGGATCAGCGCGAACGCCCAGTAGTCGAAGTTGATCGGCAGCAGTTCCAGCAGCAGGAACGACAGCGCGGCCACCACCATGCCGCCAGTGGCGAACGGGCGCGCCCCGAACCGGTCGGACAGCCAGCCCGAGACGGGCCCGGCCACCAGGAACCCGGCGGTCAGCGGCAGCATGAAGATCCCGGCCCACAGCGGCGTCTGGCTGAAGCTGTAGCCATGCCGGGGCAGGTAGATGCCCTGCAGCCAGATGATCAGCACGAACAACAGGCCGCCCCGGCCGAGCCCGGACATCAGGCTGGCCACGTTGCCGGCCGTGAACGGCCGGATCCGGAACAGCGGCAGCTGGAACATAGGCTGCTCGACCCTGGTCTCGATCACGCAGAAGACAGCCAGCATGGCCAGCCCGCCGGCCACGGCGGTGATCACGAACGGGCTGGTCCAGCCCATCGTGTGCCCGCCGTAGGGCTGGATCCCGTAGGTGATCCCGACCAGCACCGCGATCAGCCCGATGCCGAACGTGATATTGCCCCACCAGTCCAGCCGGGCCGGCTGGCGGATGCCTAGCTCACGCAGCTTGAGGTAGGCCCAGAACGTGCCGAACACGCCGAACGGCACGGAGACCAGGAACACCAGGTGCCAGTCCACCGGGCCGAGCAGCCCGCCGAGGATGAGCCCGATGAACGAGCCGCCGATGCCAGCTACCTGGTTCAGCCCGAGAGCGAGCCCGCGCTGGTTGATCGGGAACGCGTCGGTGAGCAGCGCGCTGGAGTTGGCCAGCAGCATGGCGCCGCCGACGCCTTGCAGCACGCGCATCACGATCAGCCACCACGCGGCGGCCGTGCCGTGGAACCAGGTGACCGCGAGCAGTACGGAGAACACGCTGAAGACGGCGAAGCCGAGGTTGTAGATGCGGACCCGGCCGAACATGTCGCCGAGCCGGCCGAAGCTGACCACCAGCACCGCGGTGACGACCAGGTAGCCCATGATCATCCAGAGCAGCAGGCTGGTGTTACCCGGCTGCAGCGGGTTGACCCCGATGCCGCGGAAGATGTCCGGCAGCGCGATCAGCAGGATCGAGGCGTTGATCGTCGCCATCAGCACGCCGAGCGTGGTGTTGGACAGCGCGATCCACTTGTAGTGCGGGCCCGGCGGCCGGGTGGCCCGGCTGCTCGGCGCGGTCACCTGCCCCGCGGATCCCTGCTGTGCGACGTCCTCGGCCCGGGCAGCTGAAAAGGCCCGCATACCCACCCTTCCCTGATGGCCGTCCAGGCGTGCATCCCGCCTCTCGGACAGTCTCGTCCGGTCAAATAGTTGCTTGATCCAAACTAACATCAGGTCGTGTAACAACAGGACGCCCCCCGATAATCCCGCTTCCAGCCGACGGCCAGCCCGGCCCAGGCCAGCCCGGTGCCAGGCAGCCCGATCCCAGGGCAGCCCGATCCCAGGGCAGCCCGATCCCAGGGCAGCCCGGTGCCCGAGCACCCTCCAGCTCGTGATCATGACTTGAGGTCTAATAGTTTCGCCCCTAAGTCATGATCACGATCAGGGCCGTTGGTGGATGGGGCTGGTAGGGCTAGCGGGGAGCGGAAGCTGGGCGTGTGCGGGCTGGTTAGCGGACCAGCTCGTCGAACAGGCGGGTGAGTTCGGCGGCCGGGTCGGCGGTGAGGCCGCTGTGCACCGGGCTGGGCTGCACGATCGTGCTGCGCGGCGCGGTCAGCCAGCGGAACCGCACCCCCAGTGGCTCCTCCCCCGGGCGGCCGCCGCGGCAGCCCTCGTCCAGCGCGGTCAGCGCGGCGGCCACCGCGGCGCTGTCGGCGGCCGGGTCGAGCGCGCGGAGCCGGTCTTCGTCCAGGTGCATCCGGCAGTCCAGGAAGCGGTGCTGCTGGGAGTAGAGGATCACGCCGGCGTTCATCGACTCGCCCCGCTCGACCCGGGGCACCACCCGGATGACCGCGTACTCGAACGGCTCGGTGCGGGCCGGGCCGACTGCCTCGTCGCTCACCGGATCACCTCCAGCACCCGCGGGGCCCGTTCCAGCAGGTGCGCGGCGTAGTCCGCGGGCCGCCCGTCGCCCAGCCAGGAGGCCGGCACCAGCCCGATGATCTCATCGAGCAGCTTCTCAGTGATCAGCGGCGCGAGCGCCTGGTGCGCGTCATCGAGCCGGGTGGCGGCCGCTCGCAGCACGTGATCCCGCGCGTCGAACGGGGCGAGCGGGCGGGCGGTCGGCCAGTTGTACTGGAAGTACAGCGCCGAGCCGTGGTCGATCAGCCAGATCTGCCCGTGCCAGACCAGCAGGTTGGGGTTGCGCCAGGTCCGGTCCACGTTCTGGATCAGCGCGTCCAGCCACAGCACGCGGCTGGCGAAGTCGGCGTCGGCCCGCCAGCCCGCCGGGTCGAAGCCAGCCGACCCGGGCAGGAAGTCAACGCCCACATTCAGCCCGTCGCTGGCGCGCAGCAGGTCCTGGATCTCCGGGTCGGGCTCGCTGCTGGCGATCCGCGGGTCCAGGTAGGCCAGCACCAGCTCAGGGGTGCGCAACGCCAGCCGGCGGGCCAGCTCACCACCGATGATCTCGGCCACCAGGGCCTTGGGGCCCTGCCCCGCGCCACGGAACTTGAGCACGTACGTGCCCAGGTTGTCCGCCTCGACCAGGGCGGGCAGTGACCCGCCCTCGCGCAGCGGGGTCACGTACCGGGTCACGTTCACCTGTTCCAGCACGCCGGACAGGCTACCGGCGAACCCGGTCCGGTCAGCGGCGGCCGCGCAGCCGGGCGTACCAGGGCGGGAACTCGTGCAGCGAGCCGAGGACCACGTCGGCCCCGGCGGCGCGCAGGTCGCCGGCCGGGAACGAGCCGGTGGGCACGCCGACCGCGGTGACCCCGGCGGCCGTGGCCGCCTGCATGTCGGCCGGGGTGTCGCCGACGTAGGCGGCCGCACCGATCCGGGCCAGCACGGCCGCCTTTTCCGCGCCGTGCACATTCGTGAACAGATCATCACCGGACAGCCCGGCCACGGCCAGGCTGGGGCCGGCCGACGACACGTGCTTGGCCGTGATGATCACCGCTGCTTCGCCAGCCTGGCGGACGGCGGCCAGCGCCGCACGCGCGCCGGGCAGGGCCGTCGTCAGCCCGGCGGCCACGGTCAGGTAGTGCCGCCGGTAGCTGGCCACCGCGGCGTCCCGCTGGTTCGCCGGGAACCACTGGGCGATCTCGTCTTCCAGCTTGGCCCCCAGCCGCCGGTCCACCTCGGCGAGGTCGACCGGGACCCCGGTCTCGGCGGCCAGCGCCGCCCAGCTGGCCAGGATCGCCCGCCGCGAGTCGATCAGCGTCATGTCCAGGTCGAACCCGACCGGCCCGGTCCCACGCCGCTCGCGGTGCATGTCTCGCCTCCGGTGGGTCGTGCCTGGCCGGTCCTGGCCGCCGCGGGCGGCGGCCAGGACGGGATGGGGTGGGTCGTGCCTGGCCGGTGCTGGCCGCCACGGGCGGACCGGGTGAACTGGCGGTGGCCGGAGAGCGCGCGGCGGGGTACCGGCGCGCGGCCAGCGTCATTCTGCCGCAACCCGCCAGATGGCCAGGAACACCAGCAGGGTGCCCGCCGCCAGCGCGCTGAGCACGGCGGGGACGGCGGGCAGGCCGGCCACCGACACCACCGCCGCGACCACGGCCGGGCCGATCACCCCGCCGACCAGCGCGCCGGTCAGCGCCCACGACGTCGCATGCCGCTGCCCCGGGAAGGCGGCGCCGACCCAGGCCAGCCCGACCGGGAAGACCGGTGCGGCCGCCAGCCCGGCCGCGACGTAGGCGGCGGGCGCGGCCGCGGGCAGCGCGGTCAGCGTGAGCACGGCCAGCAGCAGCACGCAGGCGGCCAGCACGATGCGGCGGGCCGGCACAACCCGGCTGACCGGGACGACCAGGAGCCGGCCCACGGTCATCGCCGCCCAGAAGCCCGACGTCACACCGGCCGCGAACGACGTGCGGTAGCCGACCGAGGCCAGCTGGGCCGGGATCCAGCCCGCCACGCTGGCCTCGCACGCCACGTACAGCAGGTAGCCGAGGCCGGCCAGCGCGACCAGCCCGCGCCGGCGGGTGGGAGCGGCCGGCTGGGGGCCGGGGGTGACCGGCCCCGGGCTGGGTGCGGCCGGGCCATCGGCCGGAGCGACCGGGGCGGCCGGAGCGACCGGGGCGGCCGGCTCCGGGCTGGCCGGGAGCGGGACGTCCCCCAGCGGGCCGAACCCCACCGGCCCGGCGGCCAGGTCATCCACCCCCGGCGCCGGCCGCTCCCGGATGCCGCGCAGCCCGATGGCCAGCACACAGGCCAGCCCGGCCGCGGCTGCGAACCCGGCGGTCAGCGCCTGCTCGCCGAGCTGGCTGACGATGACCGGGCCGAGGATGGCGCCGGCGCCGAACGCCGCGTTCAGGATGGTCAGCCGGGCGGCCCGGCCGTCGGCCGCCGTGCGCGCGCCGAGCTGGTTGAGCCCGAAGTCGGTGGCGCCGAAGCCGAGCCCGCTGACCAGCACCGCGGCCAGCAGGATCAGCCACCCTCCGGCCAGGCTGATGGCCAGGCAGCCCACCGCCAGCACGGCCAGGGCGGCTACCACGACGCGGTGCGGTGGCCCGCGCCGGAAGGCGGCCAGCACTACCGGCACGCTGACCAGAGCGCCCGCAAAGTACACGCTGATCACGGTCCCGGCGGCGGGCAAGGACACGCCGAACCGGGTGGCGATCGGCCGCAGCAGCAGGCCGTACGCCGCGTCGATGGAACCGATCAGCAAGAACGCGCCCAGCGCGGCCACGAAAGCGACCCGGCTGAAGGAGGTCTCCTCAGCCTGGCTCAACGGTGATCCTCGCAGCGGTGGTGGCGGTCCGCGGAAGCCGGCGGCAGAGTGGTGAGACGGTCCGCAGGGTAGTCACGCTAGGGGACCGGGCCGCAGTGCCGGAAACCGGGACGAGTGGAGGCAATCGGTGAGCAGCAATCCGCCGGACGCGGCCGGCCATCCGCTGGACCCGCTGACCGCCGACGAGTTCCGCCAGGTGGCGTCGGTCCTGCGGCGTGACCGGGGGGTCGGGGACCGGTGGCGGTTCGCCTCGATCGAGCTGCGCGAGCCGGCCAAGGAGTCCCTGACCGCCCGCTGCGACGGCACCGGGGCGCCGGTTTCCCGCGACGCGCTGGCCGTCTGCTGGGACCGGGACACCGGGCTGGCCTACCGCGCGGTGGTGTCGCTGGCCGGCGACGCCGTGGTCAGCTGGGACGAGCTGCCCGGCCAGCAGCCGAACATGACCGTGGACGAGTGGCACGAGTGCGATGTGCTGCTGCACGGGGACCCACGCCTGATCGAGGCACTGGCCCGGCGGGGCATCACCGACCTGTCGCGCGTGGTCACCGACATGTGGGCCTACCCCCCGGCCCAGATCCCGCCGCGGTACCGCGGGCTGCGGCTGGGCTGGGCGGACGTCTGGTACCGGGGCAGCGAGCAGGGCAGCCCGTACGCGCACCACCTCAGCGGGCTGCATCCCGTCATCGACCTGAACCGGATGGCGGTGCTGGAGATCGAGGACGACGTCGACCCGGACACCGACCCGGGACTGCCCGGCGTGATGGGTGAGTACCTGCCCAAGCTGATTCCCGGCCCGCTGCGGCACGTCGCACCGCTGGAGATCAGCCAGCCCGAGGGTGTTTCGTTCAGCATTGAAGGGCATTTGCTTTCGTGGCAGAACTGGGAAATGCGGCTCGGTTTCAACTACCGGGAGGGCCTGGTTCTGCACGGCGTCAGTTTCCGGGACAATGGCCGGCTGCGGCCGGTCGCGCACCGGCTGTCGTTCGCCGAGATGGTGGTGCCGTACCGGGACGCGACCGTGGACCATTACCGGCGGACCGCGTTCGACATCGGCGAGTGGGGCCTCGGGTTCATGACCACGTCGCTGGAACGGGGCTGTGACTGCCTGGGCGAGATCACCTACCTGGACGCGGTGGTGCACGACTCGGCGGGTGAGCCGGTCAGCATCCCGCACGCCATCTGCATCCACGAGGAAGACAACGGCGTGCTGTGGAAGCACGTGGATCACCAGTTCGGGCCGGAGGTGCGGCGCGCCCGGCGGCTGGTGGTGTCCTTCCACGTCACCGTGGCCAACTACGAGTACCTCGTGTACTGGCGCTTCTACCAGGACGGCAACATCGAGTGCGAGGTCCGGGCGACCGGGATCATGGTCACCTCCAGCTTCCCGGCCGGCCAGCAGCCCCCGTACGGCGCGCTCGTCGACGAGCGCACCTACGCCCCGTTCCACCAGCACTTCATCGTGGCCCGGCTGGACCTGGACGTGGACGGCCCGGACAACACGGTGTACGCGGTGGACTCGGAGCCGCAGCGGGCCAGCGAGGACGACCCGTACCAGCTGGGGCTGGTGCTGCGGCACACCCCGCTGCGCACCGAAGGCGAGGGGCAGCAGGACTACGACTGGCACACCCAGCGCAGCTGGAAAGTGGTCAACGACAACGTGCTGAACTCGCTGGGCACCCCGGTCGGCTACAAGCTGGTGCCGGGCGGGTGCTTCCCGGCCATGCTGGACGCGGACTCGCCGGTGCTGGAGCGGGCCCGGGTGATCGGGCACACGCTGTGGGTCACCCCGTACCGGGCCGGCGAGCGGTGGCCGTGCGGCGAGTTCCCCACGCTCGCCGTGGCCGACTCCGGACTGCCGGTGTGGACCGCGCAGAACCGGCCGATCGAGAACACCGACGTGGTGCTGTGGTACGTGTTCGGCATCCATCACCTGACCCGGCCCGAGGACTGGCCGATCATGCCGGTGGACACGGTGTCGTTCTGGCTCAAGCCGTCCGGGTTCTTCGCGCGCAACCCCGCGCTGGACGTGCCGCCGGACGGCCACGGCTAGGTGCCAATCAGCGGCCTGGCCCCGGGCCGCCTGGATAGGCTTGGCCGATGCGCCGCGCCTGCCCGCCGACCAGCGCCCGCTCATGATGCGCCGGGCGCGCGGGCGCAGGCGGGCCAGCCTGCTCGCGGCGGCCGGCGCGGCCAGCGCGGCCTGCTGGCTCGGCCTGAGCGGCCCCGCAGTAGCCGCCGCCGGGGGCCAGCCCGGCGGGCCTGATTCGTGGACGGTCTATCACGGCGACCTGGCCGGCTCCGGCGTGGCCCGGTCGGTGCCCGGCGTGGACACCTCGGCGCGGGCCTGGACGTCGCCCGCGCTGGACGGTGAGCTTTACGGCGAGCCGCTGGTGTCCGGCGGGCGGGTATTCGTGGCCACCGAGAACGACACGGTCTACGCGCTGTCCGCGGCCACCGGGGCAGTCGTCTGGTCGAGGCACCTGGCCGCCCCGGTGCCCAGCGGGTCGCTGCCGTGCGGCGACATCGCGCCGACGGTCGGGATCACCGGCACGCCCGTCATCGACCCGGCGCGCGGCGAGATCTTCGTGGTGACCGACCGGGTGATCAGCCAGCGGCCCGCGCACGTGCTGGTCGGGCTCAGCACGGCCAGCGGCCGGGTGGAGCTGACCACGAACGTCGACCCACCTGGCGCGGACACCGCGGCGCTGCTGCAGCGCACCGGGCTGACCCTGGCCGGCGGGCGGGTGATCTTCGGCTTTGGCGGCAACGACGGGGACTGCGCCAGCTACCGGGGCCGGGTGGTGGCCGCCCCGGAGACCGGCGGGAAGCCGGCCATGTTCACCGTGGACGGCGCGGACGGCCAGTCGCAGGGCGCCATCTGGATGGGCGGCGGGGCGCCAGCTGTGGACGGCAGCGGGCACGTGCTCGTCAGCGCCGGGAACGGTTCGGTGCACGACGCGGGCCAGCCCTACGACGACAGTGACTCGGTGCTCGAACTGACCCCGACGATGCGCCTGGTGCAGTACTTCGCGCCGCGCAGCTGGGCCGCGGACAATGCCCAGGACCTGGACATGTCGATCGAGCCGGTGCTGCTGCCCTCCGGCCAGGTGCTGCT
This sequence comes from uncultured Actinomycetes bacterium, assembly GCA_963711705.1. Classification (GTDB taxonomy): domain Bacteria; phylum Actinomycetota; class Actinomycetes; order Streptosporangiales; family Streptosporangiaceae; genus RYN-230. The sequence goes on along the minus strand of CAVQFM010000020.1, from coordinate 270,173 downwards.
GACCGGGAAGTCCCGCGTCGCCTACCTGCTGGACGGCGCGCACCTGGGCGGCATCGGCGGGGAGCAGGCGGCGCTGCGCGGCGTGTGCGGTTCGGATATTGACGGCGGCGCGGCGGTCAAGGGCGCCGTCGTGTACCTGCCGTGCTTCGGCGGGGTCACCGCGGTCCGGGTGACCTCGTCGCCGCCTGGGCTGCGGGTGCTGTGGAGTTCGCCGGCCGCGGGCGGGCCACCCATCGTGGCCGCGGGCCGGGTCTGGACCATCGGCCAGAACGGCACGCTGTACGGCCTGGACCCGGGGACCGGGCAGGCCCGGCAGCAGGCGGTGATCGGCCAGCCCGCCAACCACTTCCCCACGCCGAGTGTGGCGGCCGGGCTGCTGCTGGCCACGTCGGCCAACCGGGTCGTGGCCTTCCACACCCGGGCCGGTGACGGCGGGACGGCCAGCCCGACGGCGAACCGGGTCCCCGGGCGGGAGCAGTTCAGCCGCGGTCGAGCCCAATAGCAGCCCATCCCCGGCGGCCGGGGGTGGCCTGCGGCCCGGTGCCATCGCCAGCATCGTGCTCGGCGGCGTGGTCATTCTCGGCGGCGCCGGCTATGTGCTGTGGCGCCGCTTCAACCAGCCTGAGCCGTAGGGCTGATCACCGCTAAAGGTCGTCCTCGCGGCCGCCGGGGGCATCATGGCGATTGATGAAGCTCGGGTCGTCCTCGATCGTCTCGATGTCCTCTTCAGCCAGGTGCCGGATGGCCGCGTCCTTGCGGTTGCGCACCTGCGGCCGGTAGGTCAGCCGCTGGGAGCGGCGGAAGACGACCGCGATGATCACCGAAAAGGCGACGATGACGATGACGAAGATCACGATCGCGCTTCCCCAGGTGAAGCCCGACGATGAGGCAGTAATCAAGGTGTCCGCACCGTGCACTGGCCCCGCCTCCAGCCCCTCCGGGCCCTGGCGCCGTAGCACGTAAGAGGGCCCGCCATTTGTAGTGTAAGCCCGCCGCTCCCGCCGCGAATGGGCCGTGACGGGCAGGTTGCCGTTTACGACCTCCCGGCGCCCGGGGTGAACTTGTGATGGCCGCGCCCGCGTGCGAGCCCGCGGTGCGCCCGCGCGGGTTCGCCGCCGCAGTCACCGGCTTCCTGCTGGACGGGCCGCCCGGCGGCTAGGCCGCCAGCCGGGCGGCCAGGCCGTGATCGTGGTCAATTGGTACTGGTGCACTGCCGAATCCAACTGTGTCGTATTCGCCTTCGCAGCTCTGAGGGCTTCCGGCAGGTGGCGGTTCCTTGGTCCTCAAGCTACTGCGCTATGCCAGGCGAGCTCGATTGCCGGGCTCGGGCTGGGATCAAGGTTTGGGTTCGTTAGCCAGCGCTCAGGCTGGTGCGCCGGACCAGCCACCACACGACGGCGACGGCGATCGCGCCGAGGGCGAAATAGCCGCAGGCCAGGAGGAGGTGGAAGTCGGGAATCCGGCTCCCTGGCTGATAGCGCAGGGCTTCCATTAGGTGGTGTTGCGCCGGGCAGTCGCTGTTCCCTGACGGGCACAGCGACTGCACGGCGGCGCGGTTCATGGCGTGGCCGGACGCGTCGTAGATCGTGTCCATGCCCTGGTGGATGACCAGGATGTTGGCGCCCAGCCGGGAGGTGAAGTCCTGGTTGCCGCTGATGGGGACCAGGGCTGTCAGCGGCGTCATGAGGGACGGATACTGCCACACGACAAGGAAGAGGACGGCGATGTACCCGGTGAGCGCGGTGAAGATGGCGGGCAGGGTGCGGCGGTACGCGGCGCCCAGCGCCACACCGACGGCGAGCCACGCCACGGTCTGCAGCGCCAGCGGCAGTATGCCGGTGACCAGGAACCCGGCGCCGGAGAACAGGGAGAACAAGCTCTTCCCGGTCGCGATGCTCACCATGTGGGCCAGGTGCCCGGCAGCGGCGGACACCGCCGCTGCCGCCGCTGCGGTCAGGACGCCGAGCAGCGCGAACTTGGTCCACAGCCAGCGCTGCGGGGTGATGTCCTGGCTCCAGGCCAGTAGCAGGGTGCGCTGCTCGTGTTCGCGGGCCAGCAGCGGGGCGCCGAGGAACACGCCGGTCAGCAACGGCAGGAACATCACGATGATGGTGAGGTAGATCGACAGATTGGTGAGTCCGAAGAGGCCTGTGAGGGACGCGGCCTGGGCCGAGCCGGGCGGGCAGGCCGTGTTCTTGCACTCCTGGTTGATCGTCGCGATGCGCGCAGCGACGTAGAGCATGGAACCGGTGACCACCCCGGCGACTGCCAGGCCCGTGACGATGACCGCGCGGTGCTGACGCCAGGTGAGCCAGACCAGGTCAGTCAGGCGCGCGCCGCCGCGTCCCCGGCCGCTATACGCCGCAGGGGTGGTAGAACCGGGTGTGCTCAGTGCGCTCATACGGCGGCCTCCAGGGCTCGGGGCGGCTTCGCGGACGTCTTGAGGTAGGTGATAGTCAGTTGCTCGAGGGTCACCGGCCCGCTGCTCCACCCCGGGGCGACAGCGGAGGGCACGGCCTGGCTGGGCAGCCGGACGATGAAGGTGGACTGGCGCTCGGTGTGCTGGGCCCGGACGATCTGGCCGGGGCACGGTGGCAGGTCCGCGCGGGGGCCGGTCAGCCGCACATGGCCGGCGAGCAGTTCCTCGATGTCACCGGCCAGCACTGGCCGGCCCGCGGCCAGCAGCAGCAGATACTCGCCGACCCCGGCGAGCTCGGCCACGATGTGGGTGGAGAGGATCACGGTCATGCCGCTGTCGGCGACCTCGGCTATCAGCTCCCCGGTGACCTCGCTGCGGGCGACGGGGTCCAGGTTCGCCAGCGGTTCGTCCAGCAGCAGCACATCGGGGCAGCCGCCGAGCGCGACCGCGAGGGCGACCTGGGCGCGCTGCCCGCCGGACAGCCGGCCGCAGCGCCGCTGGAGCGGCACCTCGAAGCGATCCAGCCAGTTCACCGCCCGCTGCTGGTCCCAGACGCGGTTGGTGTGCTGCCCGAACTTCAGCATGTCGGCGACGGTGAAGTCGCGGTAGAGCGGCTTGTCCTGGGCGAGGATGGCGACCCGGTGCGCGGTGTCGGCCGGGCGGGGCCGGCGGTGCGGGTCAACGCGTTGCCCGCCGGCCAGGACCTCACCGCTGGTGGCCGGCAGCAGCCCGGCGGCGATGCTCATCAGCGTGGACTTGCCCGCGCCGTTGGCCCCGACCAGCGCGATGATGCGGTGCGCGGGCAGCTGGAAGCTGCACTCGCTCAGCGCCACCACGTCGCGGTAGCGCTTGGTCAGGCCCCTGGCCTCCAGGGCGCTCGGCTCCTCGCTCACGCCGCACCTCCGATCCCGGCGGCACGTGGTGCCACTTCTGTACCGGCGGCCCGCCGTGCCGGACCGGGATCTCCGGCTCGTGGCGCGCCCGCTGCCTGCTGGGCGAGCACGGAGGCCACAAGCGCCTGGACGTCCTCGTCTTCGAGTCCTGCCTCGCGCGCCTGATCCAGCCAGCGTGACAAGCCGCCCCGCAGCCGGGCCATGACGTGGGGATCAGCAGATCCCAGAGTGCCGGTGACGAACGTCCCAGAACCCTGCCGGGACTCGGCGAGCCCGGACATCTCCAGCTCGCGATACGCCTTGAGCACGGTGGCCGCATTCACTGTGCACGAGGTGACGACCTCTCGCACGGTTGGCAGCCGGTCACCGGGGTGCAGCAGACCCAGCCGCATCGCCTCCCGCACCTGGCGCACCAGCTGCGCATAGACGGGCACGCTGCCCGCCTTATCGACATGGAAGTCGATCACACTGCACGTCCCTTCCCGGACTGGACCGGCCGAAAGATTGTTATGGTTATGTATAACACTGAATGATTTGCGGGCGCAAGCCGATCACTCGCGATACGGCACAGCAGCCAGGTAAGGACGAATTCACGCGGGCCGCGGCACCACCTGTTGACGGAGCCTGTGCCTGCGGGACAGCCGTTGCTCAGAGAAGTCCGGTGCTGGATGCAGCCCAAGCCGTGGCATACTGCACGGCCGCCGCCCAGCGAACCCGATCACTGCGTGTGATGGTGAGCTGGGCTGCCTCTCCGGCGGGCAGGCCGTCAGCGGCCGGGCCCGGTGTTGCCAGGGAGCAAGAAATGACCACGATCATGCTCCGGTTCGTCTCGCGCCGGTGAGCGGGGCCGTGAGCCGCGCCGAAACCAGCCGCCGCGGGCCGTCGCACAGCCAGGCGTACAGATCGCCGCCGCCCCCGCCGGTCAGCAGCCGCGGATCGTGGCCGGGCAGGATCGGATGATGGTATTCCAGCTCGGCCCGGGCCGGCAGCCAGTCCACCCCGGCCAGCACGTCCTCGACGGCGGCCCAGTGGATGCTGTTGTTCACGTGGCCCGCCGTGTCGAAGTCGGCGGCCCGCAGCGGCCAGGCCCGCGCCGGGACGGATTCGGGTGGCGCGGGATGGGACAGCCGGGCCGACACCCGGCGGCCCTGCGCCGAGGCGCCGTAGAGCTGGTGGAACTGGTCGCCGAGCGGAACCGGCCGCCCATCTGCGGCGGTGATGGCCACCCACACCGCGGTGGCCTGGATCAGGTCCGGGCCGGGCCCGTCCCGGCCCGGTGAGCTGGCCACCGTGGTAGTCCGTTCGGCCCACCGGGGCCCGGTGCCGGAGCAGAACGTGCGCAGCGTGACCCGATCCCGGTGCGCCGGGAAGCCGTGGATGCGCAGCGTTACCCGGCGGACCAGCCAGGTGTAGGGCACCGCGGCGCCCGCGTCGGCCAGGTCGTCCTCGGCCGCCTGCTGCAGGTAGCGGGCCAGCGCGTCGAACCGCAGGCGGCCGGCCGGGGTGACGTCGGTGCTCCGCACGGTGCGCCTGGTGGCGAACAGCCTGCCCTGCGCGGGGTCGGCCACGAAGGCCTCCGCGGCGGGCGGCGCGACGGGCCCGGTGCGCGGCGGGCGGGATTCCATTCCCGGCATTGTCCCTGATGGCCAGGGCAGGCGGCCGGCCAGGGCGGGGCGCCGGCCAGGGCGGGGCCGGCCAGGGCGCGAGGCCGGCCAGGGCGCGAGGCCGGCCAGGGCGCGAGGCCAGTGAGGGCGGGCGGCCCGGCCAGGCTGGCCAGGCCACCAGGCCGGGGCTGGCTCACCACCTACCCCAGCCACCGCCGGCCCATAACGGACTACCCTCGCCAGGGAGGAGACCTCCGAGGAGCGATGCATGACTGAGCCGCGCAAGGCAGACATTGGCGTAACCGGCCTGGCCGTGATGGGCCGCAATCTGGCGCGCAACCTGGCCCGGCACGGGCATGTCGTGTCGCTGCACAACCGGTCGCCGGAACGCACCCGCAGCCTGGTCAAGGAGCACGGCGACGAAGGCACGTTCGTGCCGTCCGAGTCGATGACGGGCTTCGTCGCCAGCCTGGCCCGGCCCCGGGCGATCATCATCATGGTCAAGGCGGGCGAGGCGACCGACGCGGTCATCGACGAGCTGGTCCCACTGCTCGACCAGGGCGACATAGTCATCGACTGCGGCAACGCGCACTTCCTGGACACCAGGCGGCGCGAGGCCGCGCTGCGCCCGCATGGCCTGCACTTCGTCGGCTGCGGCGTGTCCGGCGGCGAGGAAGGCGCGCTGCACGGGCCGAGCATCATGCCGGGCGGCTCGGCCGAGTCCTACGCCAAGCTCGGGCCGATCTTCGAGTCGATCGCCGCCCAGGTGGACGGCACACCGTGCTGCACGCACGTCGGGCCGGACGGCGCCGGCCACTTCGTCAAGATGGTGCACAACGGCATCGAGTACGCCGACATGCAGCTCATCGCCGAGGCCTACGACCTGCTCCGGGCCGGGCTCGGCGTCCCGGCACCCGAGATCGCCAGCATCTTCCGGACCTGGAACGAGGGTGACCTCGACTCGTTCCTGATCCAGATCACCGCGGAGGTGCTGGCCCACATCGACGCCGCGACCGGCCAGCCGTTGGTGGACGTCGTGCTCGACCAGGCCGAGCAGAAGGGCACCGGCCGGTGGACCGTGCAGAGCGCCCTGGACCTGGGCATCCCGATCACCGGGATCGCCGAGGCGACGTTCGCCCGGTCGCTGTCCGGGCACGCCGGGCAGCGCGCCGCGGCCCGGCAGGCGTTCGGCTCTGACCTCACCCCGCTGCAGATCAGCGACACGGGCACGTTCGTGGACGACGTGCGCCGCGCGCTGTACGCGTCCAAGGTGGTCGCCTACGCGCAGGGCTTCGACCAGATCGGGGCGGGCAGCGCGGAGTACGGCTGGGACATCGACCGCGGCGCGATGGCCACCATCTGGCGCGGCGGGTGCATCATCCGGGCCCGCTTCCTGGACCGCATCCGGGCCGCCTACGACGAGGACCCGGAGCTGGCCAGCCTGCTGGTCGCGCCGTACTTCGCGGCCGCGGTCCGGGACGGCGTGGACAGCTGGCGGCGGGTCGCCGCCCAGGCCGCGCTGGCCGGCCTGCCCACGCCCGCGTTCTCCTCCTCCCTGGCCTACTACGACGGCCTGCGCCGGGACCGGCTGCCCGCGGCGCTGATCCAGGGGCTGCGGGACAATTTCGGCGCGCACACCTACCACCGGGTGGACAAGCCGGGCACGTTCCACACCGAATGGGCGGGCGACGGGCAGGAGCACCCGGCCTGATTAAGGCGTGTCATCAAGAATTGGCAAAGCCCGGAGGCCATACCCGCGGCGATTGGCCACCGCAGGCCCGGCGGATTCGTATTCTGTCGGGCATGCCTTCCTCGGCCGACCGCACGCACCGCCGCGTGCGGCTACCTGTCGCGCTCGGCTGCCTGCTGGCTACCGCCGGCCTGGCGGGCTGCAGCATGTTCACCCCGGCCAGCCAGCATTCCGCGCTGCGGCCGTCGTCGGGCAGCCGGCCGGCCACGGCCACCCCGACACCCAGCCCCAAGCCCACCCCCCGGGTCTGCGCCAAGATCGCCCCCGGGTTCTCCTGCACGATGCGCAACCGGATCCGCGAGGTGGCGCGCTACCTGCGGCATCTGCCCGGCTCGATCGGCATCGTGCTCGACGACCGGACCACCGGCGCGACGTGGCACAACGGCAACGCCGCCACGCTGTACCCGGCGGCGTCCACGATCAAGCTGGCCATGATGACCGACCTGCTGCTGCGCAACCGGGCCGGGAACATCGCGCTCAGCCCCGAGGACCGGGCGGAGATGTTCCAGGCGCTGTACACCAGCAACGACGACGACGCCACCGCGCTGTGGAACCAGTTCGAGGACGGCAGCTTCATCGACCGGATCCGCGACTTCGGCATGGGCAGCACCCAGTTCACCAGCGCGGCGTTCTGGGGCGACGTGGACACCACGCCGCAGGACCTGAGCAACCTGATCAACTACGTGCTGGACAAGACGCCGCCCAAGGTGCGCGATTACCTGGTCTACCGGCTCCAGCACGTCAGCGCGATCGACCAGCAGTGGGGTGTGTGGGGCGCGGGCCCGGACAACCACCCGGGCAACAAGGACGGCTGGGAGCAGAACCCGAACGGCTACGGTGTGTGGATCACCAATACGGTCGGGTTCGCCGGCCCGAACCAGCAGTACACCCTGGCCATCATGTACAACCTGGGCAGCTACCGCGAGACCGGCGATTCCGGGTTCAACTACGGCACCAACAAGCTGACCCAGATCTCGGCCATGCTGTTCCAGGGCCATCACACCGAGCATCCCACCCCGCAGGCTTCCGCGGTGCCCTGACCACGGGGCCCTGACCACGGGGCCCTGACCACCGGGACCGGGATATTTCCGGACCTGGACGGGCATGCCCTGGGCATGCGAAAGATGGCACCGTGACCTCGCCCGGCTCGTTCGCCGACCTGGCGGCGCTGCGCACCTGCTGGCACCCGGTCGCGTTCGGCGCCGAGCTGACCGATGGCCCCAGCCACACCGACCTGCTCGGCGAGCCGCTGGTCATCTGGCGCGGCGCGGACGGCCAGCCCCGGGCCAACCTCGACCTGTGCGTGCACCGGGGCACCGCGCTGTCGCTGGGCTGGGTCAGCGGGGACGAGCTGGTCTGCCCGTATCACGGCTGGCGGTACCGGGCGGACGGCCGGTGCGTGGCCATCCCGCAGCTGGCCGACCCGGGCCGGGTGCCGGCCAAGGCCCGCATCCCGGCGTTCCGCTGCCAGGAACGCTACGGCCTGGTCTGGGTGGCCCTGGACGAACCACGCTGGCCGCTGCCGGAGGTCCCGGAGCTGGAAAACGGCGGGTGGGCCGTGCTCACCACGGGCCCCTACCGCTGGCACTGCGACGCGGCCCGCCAGGTGGAGAACTTCACCGACCTCGGGCATTTCCCCTGGGTGCATCCGGGGCTGCTGGGCGACCCGGACCGGCCAGTGGTGCCCCGGCACGAGGTGCGCACCGAGGAACACGTGCTGCACTACACGATCACCCGGCCGGAGGCGGCCAACAGCGACGATTTCCCGGTGTTCGGCAACGAGCAGGCCGGCCCGCCAGAACGGATCAGCCGCTACGAGCTGCACCTGCCGTACACGATCGCGCTGCGGCTGGGCTGGGGCGGGGAGCGCGGCATGGTGTACTTCTTCGCGGCCCAGCCGGTCAGCGCCGACGACTGCGCCGGCTACGTGGTGATCGGCCGGAATTACAACCTGGACCAGCCCGACCGGGTGCTGCAGGAGTTCGAGGACACGATCTTCGGCCAGGACCAGCGGGTGGTGGAATCACAGCGCCCGGAACGGGTGCCGTTCGACCTGGCCGCGGAGCTGCACCTGAAGTTCGACGCGGTGGCGGTGGCCTACCGCAAGGCGATGCGGGGCTGCGGGCTCACCCGCTCATGACGCCGCGGCCTGCTCCCCGGCCAGCTCCAGCGGGTCCCCCGTGCAGCCGCACCCCGCCTCGGCGCAGGACACCATGTACTGGTGCAGGTCGGCGGGCAGGCGGCAGTCCGGGTCGTCCGAGCAGTCCGCGGCCCCGTCGCAGTGCTGGAACGCGGTGCCGTGGCAGTGCTCCAGGTCCTGATCGCATTCCGCGCACGCGCTGGTGATCACAGCTGACTCGAACATAGTGGCTCCTCCCGAGTCTGCTCTATCACCACGGGCCGACAGCCCGCAGCGCGACAGGCCGGCGGGGGCCAGATTGCTAGGAAATCTTCGCCGAACGCCGTCTGGGCGCCCCGGCGGCGGTGATCGCCTCGATCAGCTCGGGTTTGGCCATCTTGGAGCGCCCCGGGATGTCCAGCTCGGCCGCGCGGGCCTGCAGCTCGGCCCTGGTCATCGCGTCGAGATCCGGCGGCCCGGCGGCGCCCCGCTTCCGGTCCGCGCCGCCCTGCCCCGCCGCGCCGCGCTTGCCGCCGGGCGACGTCCCGGCCGGCTGGCCGCCCGCCGCGGCCGGCCCGGCCTCCCCCATCTTGGCCACCGACGCCTCCAGCGCCGCCATCAGGTCGATCACGTTGGACCTGGGCTTCTCGGCCTCGACCACGATGGCCCGCCCCTCGCGCTTGCGGTCGATCAGCTCGGCGACCCGGTCCCGGTAGGTGTTGTGGTACTCCTCCGGCGACCACTCCACGGTCAGCGACTCGACCAGCTTCTTGGCCACGTCCAGCTCGCGGCCCTGGAACGTGGCCTCCTCCGGCAGCGTGTCCAGTTCCTCCCGCGGGCTGCGGATCTCGTCCGCGAAGTACATGGTCTCCAGGATCAGCACGTCGGCCCCGGGCCGCACCGCGACCAGGTGCTCCTTGTCCCGCAGGATCATGGTGGCGATGCCCACCTTGCCGGTCTCGTGCATGGCCTGCCGGAGCAGCGCGTAGGCCCGGTCCGCACCCTTGCCGCGCGGCGCCAGGTAGTAGGTCTGCCGGAAATGCACCGGATCGATCTGGTCCAGGTCCACGAAGTCGCTGATCTCGATCGTCTCCGACTTGCCCGGGGCCACGTCCTTCAGTTCCTCCCGGGTGACCACCACGTACTCGCCACCGCCCAGGTCATACCCGCTGACAATGTCCGAGTTGGGCACTTCCGCCCCGGTGACCTCGTCGACCTTCTTGTACCGGATGCGGTGCGACGTGCCCTTGTGCAGCTGGTTGAAGTGGAGGGTCTGGTCAGCGGTGGCCGGGAAGAGCCCGATCGGGACACTCACCAGCCCGAAACTCAGGAATCCCGACCAGATGGAACGTGCCATGCGTTTCTCCCCAGTCCCCGGCGCCGCGGCCGCCGTCTGGTGGACTTCACCCGGTGGCGGCTGGGGCGGCCGTGGCCGGGCGTGGCGGCTGCGCCCGCCGTGGATCTTGATTCTATGCTGCGGCGGGAATGCCCAGCTCAGCGCCGCTGTACCGGGGACCAGTCAGCTCCGGGAAAAGAAATCTCCGGGCCGTGTCGAGAACCGGCCGCCCCGGTCGACGCGTCAGCAGGAGCCGGCCTGGCCAGGCCGGCCGCAACCCACCGGCAGGAAGGTGCACGATGCGCTACATGATGATGGTCAGGATGGACGAGAGCATGCCGGCCGGCCCGCCGCCCCCGTCGCTGTTCGCGGCCATCGGCGAGCTCGGCGAGCAGGCCCGCAAGGACGGCGCGCTGCTGGAGGAAGGCGGCCTGCTGCCGAGCGCGGCCGGGGCGCTGGTCCGGCTGTCCGGCGGCCAGGTGTCCGTCATCGACGGCCCGTTCACCGAGGCCAAGGAGCTGATCGGCGGCTTCGCGGTCTACCAGGTGCGCACCAAGGATGACGCGATCGAGGCGGCCCGCCGGTTCATGGAGCTGCATGCCCAGCACTGGCCGGGCGTCGAGGCGGTCTGCGAGGTCCGCCAGATGATGGACCCGGCTGACTTCGAGCCAGGCGACCAGCAGCACGCTTAACGGCCCGTTCCAGGTCCTGCCACCACCGAAGGCCGGCGCCACCGGGCCTGGTGCCGCTGGGCCGACGGCGCCCACCCCGCCCCACCGGCCCACCGCTGACCCCTCGCCCACCCGGCCCGCCGGGCCGCCCGCCCACCTGCGCGCCGCCGCTCGCCTACTCCCACTCGTCACGGATCTGGTCTCTTGGCCTTTCGAATTTGGCGGGAGCGGAATCCGTGACGAGTGGGGTGGCGCACGTGGATGACGCGGGCCGGGCGGGGTTGGCGCAGGTGGATGACGCGGGGCGGGCGGGGGTGGCGCAGGTGGATGACGCGGGGCGGCGGGGCGGGTGCGGTGGGCTGACGCCGGAGCGGGCGGAGCGGGGCGGGTGGGTTTGCGCGGACCGCGGACCGGGTGCTGTGATCGGGAGTCGTGACCAGTTCGCAGGCGCACCGGACAGTCGAGGCCGTCTGGCGGCGGGAATCCGCGCGGGTCATCGCCGGCCTGGTCCGGATGGTGCGTGACCTGAGCCTGGCCGAGGACCTGGCCCAGGACGCCCTGGTCGCGGCGCTCCAGCAGTGGCCGCAGGCCGGCGTCCCGGCCAACCCGGGGGCGTGGCTGATGGCCATCGCCAAGCGGCGGGCCGTCGACCATTTCCGCCGCCTGGAGCGGCTGGAACGCAAGCAGTCCGAGCTGGCCCGCGGCCTGGATACCGGGCCGCCGGGCGGGCTGGACCCGGGCGCGCTGGACGTGGACTACATCGAAGACGACATGCTCCGGCTGATGTTCATCTGCTGCCACCCGGTGCTGTCGCTGGACGCGCGGGTGTCCCTCACGCTGCGCCTGGTGGGCGGGCTGACCACGAAAGAGATCGCCCGGTCGTTCCTCACCTCGGAAGCCACGATCGCGCAGCGGATCGTCCGGGCCAAGCGCATGGTGGCCGCGGCCCGGGTTCCGTTCGAAGCGCCCGATCAGGGCGAACGCGCCGAGCGGCTGGCGTCCGTCCTCGAGGTGATCTACCTGGTGTTCAACGAGGGCTACTCGGCCACCGCCGGGCAGGACTGGATGCGGCCGGCGCTGTGCGAGGAAGCGATGCGGCTCGGCCGGGTGCTGGCCGGGCTGGCTGGCCGGGAACCGGAGGTACACGGCCTGGTCGCGCTGATGGAGCTGCAGGCCTCCCGGTCGGCGGCCCGGCTGGGCCCGTCCGGCGAACCGGTCCTGCTGCTCGACCAGGACCGGGCCCGGTGGGATCAGCTGCTGATCCGCCGCGGCCTGCGGGCGCTGGATCGCGCGCAGGCCCTGGCCGCTGAGCCCGGCCCCTACCAGCTGCAGGCGGCGATCAGCGCCTGCCATGCGCGGGCCCGGGTGGCCGCCAGCACCGACTGGCCGCGGATCGCGGAACTCTACGATGCGCTGGCGGAGCAGTCTGGGTCACCGGTCGTAGAGCTGAACCGGGCGGTCGCGCTGGCCATGGCGTACGGGCCGCAGGCCGGGCTGGACCTGGTCAACCAGCTGGCGGCGGTGCCCGCGATGCACGAGTACCACCTGCTGCCCAGCGTCCGCGGTGATCTGCTGGCCAAGCTGGGCCGCCCGGCCGAGGCGCGGCGCGAATTCGAGCGGGCGGCCGAGCTCACCGGCAACGAGCGGGAGCGCGCGCTGCTGCTGGCCCGGGCGGCGGGCTGCCCGGGCCAGGGCTAGGAGACCGCCTCCTGGCCTCAGACCGGAGGCTCGTGGTAGCGCCGCTCCTCGTACACCTCCGTGGTGCCGGCCGCTGTGCTGCGCCTGCGGGCGATCAGGAAGCCGAGCGAGATGATCAGCCCGACGATGCCGCCCAGCATCACGATCAGGCCCACCAGTTGCAGGTCGATGCCGTTGGGCGACCAGGTGACGGCGAATTTGAGTATTGCGCCGATCAAGATCAGCGCGATGCTGCCGCCGACGGTCATGGACAGCCACCTCCTGTCGGTCCGGGGGCCAGCGCGCTAGATGCTTCCCCGGACGGGCCCGGCCATGCGTGCAGTAGCCGGACGCCACCGGGCCACCGATCAGCCCCGGACCAGCTCCGCTAGCTTAGCCAGGTGACGCAGGTCGCTGCTGAGCAGAGAACGTGGTTAGCACAGTGCGGCGCCAGAGCGGGATCTCGTCCGCGATCTTGGCCCAGGGACCGATCAGCGCCACGTCCTCGACCATCCGGGTGGGCACGGCCGCGATCGCGCCCGCCCGGTCACCGGCCAGGTAGCGGTCCTGGATGATCTTGGCCTCGGCCTCGTAACCCATCCGGACGAACACCTCGTGGTGGTAGTTGACGCCGCGCGCGCCCATCCCGCCGACGTACAGCGCCAGCGTGGGCCGCATCAGGTCGGCGGCCCGCTCGATGTCCTCGTCCACGATGATCCGCATTGGGCCGCCGACCACGTCGAAGGTGCCCGCGGTGTGCCGGGCGCCGGGCCGGGCGAAACCCTCGGCCAGCGCGGCGGCGTAGAAGTCGGTCATCTTGGGTGAGAAGAAGATCACGTTCCACCCGTCGGCGATCTCCGCCGCCAGCGCGACGTTCTTGGGCCCTTCGGCACCGAGGTAGACCGGGATCTCGGTGCGGTAGGGGTGCAGGATCGACCGCAGCGGCTTGCCCAGCCCGGTTCCCCCGGCCAGCGGCAGCTGGTAGTGCCGGCCCTGGTACTCGACCGGCGCGGCGCGGGCGACGGCCGCGCGGAAAATGTCGATGTACTCCCGGGTGCGCTCCAGCGGGCGCGGGTAGGGCTGGCCGTACCAGCCCTCGACGACCTGGGGGTTGCTGGTGCCCACCCCGACGATGAGCCGCCCGCCGGTGAGATGGTCCATGGTCATCGCGGTCATGGCCAGGGTGGCCGGTGGCCGCGCGGAGATCTGGGACACCGCGGTGCCCAGCCGCACGTGCCGGGTGGCCGACCCCCACCAGGCCAGCGGGGTCCAGGCGTCGCTGCCGTAGGCTTCGGCCGTCCAGATCTGGTCGAACTCCAGCCCTTCCGCCGCGGCGAACAGCTCGGCCGCGTCCGGCGGCGGCCCCGCGCTCCAGTAGCCGATGCTGGTGGCGATTTTCATGGCTGCCCTTCCGCGCCGCCGGGTACCGGGATGAGGCCGGGGTACTTGAGCCCGGATCCGGTGTTCAGCACGACGACCTCGTCCTGGGCAGACAGCCAGCCCGACTCGCGCAGCTGGCGCACCGCGGTGACGCAGGCCGCCCCCTCCGGGCAGATCAGCCTGCCTTCCAGCCGCGCGACCGCGCGCTGGTCGGCGAGCAGCGCGGCGTCGTCCACGGCCACGGCGGTGCCGCCGGTCCCGGTCACCGCGCGCAGCACCAGGAAGTCGCCGAGCGCCTTGGGCACGGTGATGCCGAACGCGACCGTGTGCGGGTCCGGCCACGGCTCACTGTGCGAGGCGCCAGCCTGGAACGCGGCCACGATCGGCGCGCAGCCGCTGGCCTGCACCGCGACCAGCCGGGGCAGCTCGCCATCCACCCAGCCCAGCGCGCGCAGCTCCAGCAGCGCCTTGTGGATGCCGATGATGCCGACGCCGCCACCGGTGGGGTAGACGATCACGTCGGGCAGCCGCCAGCCGAGCTGCTCGGCGATCTCGAAGCCCATGGTCTTCTTGCCCTCGAGCCGGTAGGGCTCGCGCAGCGTGGACACGTCCTGCCAGCCGGGGCGCTGGCCCAGCGCGGCCCGCACCACGGCCGCCGCATCCCCGATATGCCCGTCCACCACGTGCAGCTCGGCGCCTGCGGCCGCGCACTCGGCCCGGGTGATGGCCGGCGCGCCGGCCGGCATCGCGATCAGGCTGGGCAGCCCGGCCCGGGCCGCGTACGCGGCCCAGGCCGCGCCCGCGTTCCCGTTGGTCGGCATGGCCACCCCGGACACGCCGAGTTCCGCGGCCCGGGACACCCCGACCGCCGCGCCGCGGGCCTTGAACGTGCCGGTGGGCAGCAGGCTCTCGTCCTTCATCAGCAGCCGGGGCACGCCGAGCGCGCGGCCCAGCCGGGGCAGCGCCAGCAGCGGGGTCATGCCCTCACCCAGGCTGATCACCTGGCCCGGGCCGCCGACCGGCAGCAGCTCGTGATACCGCCACAGGTCCGGCGGCCGGGAGGCGATCGCGCCGGGTGAGACGTGCCGGGCGGCCCGCTGCGTGTCGTACCGCGCGAGCAGCGGCGAGCCGCACGAACAGGTGCCCTGCACCTGGCCAGCGGGGTGGACCGCGGCACACCGGGCGCATTCGAGGTGATCGAGGGCCGAATAGCTGGAAGTCACCGGGACGGTCGGTGAGGGTGGGGCCGCACGGCTCATGCCCCCACCCTGCCCAGTGGCGCCGGCCCAGGCAACCCCGCGCCGGGCGGGCCCGGGGCGGTCAGCTGCGGGTCGCCGCCGCGGGCTCGATGAACTCGGCGAAGTCGCGCAGCAGCGCGGACTTGGACCTGGCCCCGATGACCTGCTTGACCAGTTCACCACCGGAGAACAGGGCCAGCGTCGGCACCTGCATGACCTGGTAGCGCAGCACCGTCTGCGGGTTCTCGTCGCTGTTGATCTTGACCACGTCGAGCGTGCCGTCCTGCTCGGCGGCGAGCTGGTCGAGTACCGGCGCGAGCTGGCGGCAGGGCGGGCACCACTGGGCCCAGAACTCCACCAGGACCGGCCGCGTGCTGCGCAGCACATCGGGCTCGAAGGTGCCGTCGGTCACGGCCTTGACGGTGCTCATCGGTCAGTTCCTTTCCTCGTGGGGTGGGCGGCGGGCCACGGGCCGCCGAGGTGCAGCGCGAGGCAGTCCTCGCTGCTGCCGTTCGCGCACACCTGGACCAGGCGGCGCAGCCGGCACTGCAACTGGGCCAGATCCCGCAGCTGCGCGGCCACCGCGCTGAGTTTCGCCTCGGCGGCCGCGGCGATCTCGCCGGTGGACCGGGCCTGGGCCGGGCCGAGCAGATCGCGGATCTCACCGAGGGTGAAGCCGAGCTGCTGGGCCCGGCGGATGAACGCCAGCCGCCACTGGTCGTCCTCGGAGTACTCGCGGAAGCCCGACCCACCGCGTTCCGGGCGGGCCAGCAGCCCGCGGCGCTGGTAGAACCGCACGGTTTCGACACCCACGCCCGCGGTGGCGGCGAACTTCCCGATCGTCAGCCCGGCCATATCTGGAAGCTAACAGCCGTACCGGGGTACGGAGTCAAACCGCGGCCCGGCCGGCCCGCCAGGGCTGCCGGAACGAGGGTGCCAAGAGGTACGGTGCCCGAGTACGGCGGCCAGCGGCGAGGGCGCCCGGGCAGGGGATGAGGTGGGGAAGGCTGGATGAGACGGCGATGACGTCCAGCCCCGACACCGAGCTCCGGTACAGCAGCGCACGGGGGCGGTGGGTGCTGCTGGCCACCGTGCTGGGCTCCGCGATGGCCTCGATCGACGCCACGGTGGTGGGCATCGCGCTGCCGGTGATCGGCCGCGACTTCCACACCAGCCTCAGCTCGCTGCAGTGGGTGGTGACCGCGTACACGCTGACCCTGGCTGGCCTGCTGCTGTTCGCCGGCGCCGTCGGCGACAAGTACGGCCGGCGCCGGGTGTTCCTGATCGGGGTGGTCTGGTTCGCGCTGGCCTCGGTGCTCTGCGGGTTCGCGCCGGACGCGCCGTTCCTGATCGCGGCGCGGGCCTTGCAGGGGGTCGGTGCGGCCCTGCTGACCCCGGGCAGCCTGGCCATCATCCAGGCGTCCTTCTATCCCGACGACCGGGGCAAGGCGATCGGCGCCTGGTCCGGGCTGAGCGGGGTCGGCGCCGCCGTCGGCCCGTTCCTCGGCGGGTGGCTGATCCAGGCGGTGTCCTGGCGGCTGATCTTCGTCATCAACGTGCCCGTTCGCCGCGCTGGTGATCGCGGTCAGCCTGCGGCACGTGCCCGAATCGCGCGACCCGTCGGCGACCGGGCCGATCGACGTGATGGGCAGCGCGCTGGTCACCGTCGGCCTCATCGGGCTCACCTACGGGCTGATCGAGGGCCCGTCCGCGGGCTGGGGCACGCCTGGGCCGCTGGCCGCGCTGATCGCCGGCGTGATCGTGCTGGTCGCGTTCGTGCTCTGGGAGCGGCGCGCGGCCGAGCCGATCATGCCGCTCGACATGTTCGCGTCCGCCCAGTTCAGCACGGCCAACGTGGCCACGTTCGTGGTCTACGCCGCGCTGGGCGGCGCATTCTTCCTGCTGCCCATCCAGCTCGAGGTGGTGTCCGGGTACAGCGCCCTGGAGGCAGGCATCGCCCTGCTCCCGGTGACCGTCATCATGCTGCTGCTGTCGGCCCGTTCCGGGGCGCTGGCCCAGCGGATCGGCCCGCGGCTGCAGATGACGGTTGGGCCGCTCGTGATCGCTGCCGGGCTGGCCCTGTTCGCCCGGATCGGGCCGGGCGGCGACTACCTCACCGAGGTGCTGCCCGCGATGGTCGTCTTCGGCTTTGGGCTGTGCCATCAACGTGGCGCCGCTGACGGCCACGGTGCTGGCCGCGGTCCCGGCCGAGCACGCTGGCACCGCCTCGGCCATCAACAACGACGTGGCCCGCGCGGCAGGCCTGATCGCCGTCGCCGTGCTGCCCGCGGCGGCCGGCCTGTCCGGAGTCGTCATATCTGCACCCGGAGCAGTTCTCGGCCGGGTTCCGGATGGCGTCGTTCATCTCGGCCGGCCTGTGTGTCGGCGGCGGCATCCTGTGCGCGGTGTTCATCCGCAACCCCACCAAGGCGAGCCGGCGCCGGGCCGAGCGGCCGGTGCTGCACTGCGCGCTGGACGCCCCGCCCGCCGCCCCCGCCCTGGCACCGGCCACGGTGTCCAGCGACGGCAGCGCGGCCTAGGTCGCCGAACATGCGCGGCGCGGGCATCGACCGGTTCGGCGGTCCAGTGCGGGTACTGCCGCGGCCCGACCCACGTGCGCTGCGCGACGACGAGGTGCTGATCCGGGTGCGGGCGGCAGGCATGGGGAACTGGGACGACATCACGCGCACCGGTGGCTGGGCCACCGGCGCGACGCCGCCCTGCGCGCTCGGGGTGGAGGCGGCCGGGGTCATCATTGCGGCCGGGGACCGGGTCTCCGGGCTCCGGCCTGGAGACGGCGTGCTCACCCACCCGCTCCCGCTGCGCGAGGACGGCGCCTGGGCGGAGCAGCTGATCGCCCCGGCGGCGCTGGTGGCCCGTAAGCCAGCCGGAGTGCCGTGGCCGGAAGCGGCCGCGCTGCCGGTGCCCGGCCTCACCGCACTGCAGGCGCTGACCGGCAGTGTGCAGCTGGCCGCTGGGGAGACGGTCCTGGTGAACGGGGCGGGCGGGGTCACCGGCGGCCTGCTGGTCCAGCTGGCCGCGCTGGGCGGCGCCCGGGTGATCGCCACCGCCAGCCCGGCCAGCGCACCCCGGCTCCGCCGGGCCGGCGCCGACCTGGTGCTCGACTACCACCAGCCGGACTGGCCGGACCGGGCCCGGCAGGCGGCCGGGGGCCCGCTGCCCGCCGCGGTGAACGCCGTCCCGGGCGGCGCCGCCCGGCTGCTCCCGCTGATTGCCGACGGCGGCCGGCTCACCACGCTGACGTCGGACCCACCGGATCCCGCCCGGCAGGTGCGGATCGACTCCTTGTACGTGCAGCCGGACGCGGGCCAGCTGGGGTACCTGGCGCAGCTCCTCGATCGCGGCGCGATCACGCTGACTGTGCGCGCCAGCTACCGGCTGGACAGCGCGGCGGAGGCCCTGGCGCAGGCCCGGCGCGGCGGCGGGGGCGCCGCCGTGGTGCTCGAACCGGCGGGCTGAGCGGCACCTCAAGTGGTGATCAGGCACGGTTCGGACCACAATGTCCACATGACCGCCGCCGCCACGTCGCCCCGGGAGGCCGCCCCGGCTCAGCTGGCGGTGTCCGGTCTGCGGGTCCGGTTCGGCCCGCTGACCGCGCTGGACGGCGTAGACCTCGAGGTGGGGGCGGGCGAACTGGTCGCGCTGGCCGGGGAGAACGGGGCGGGCAAGAGCACGCTGGTCCGCTGCATCGCCGGGGACATCGCGCCGGATTCCGGTCAGGTCGCACTGGACGGCAAGCCGGTGCCACCCGACCCGGTCAGCGCCAAGCGGCGCGGCATTTCGGTGGTCTGGCAGGACCTCGCGCTGTGCGACAACCTGGACATCGCGTCCAACGTCCTGCTCGGCCGGGAACGGCGCCGCCAGCTGTTCTCGCACGTCCGGATGACCACCGACGCGGCGGCCCTGTTCGCCCGGCTCGGGGTGCCGCTGCACGACACCGCGCGCTCCGTCCGCTCGCTGTCCGGTGGCCAGCGGCAGCTGGTAGCCGTGGCCCGGGCGATGGCGGACAGCCCCCGGCTGCTGCTCCTCGACGAGCCGACCTCCTCGCTGGGCGTGCAGGAGTCGGCCCTGGTCGAAGAGCTGATCATGCGGGTCCGGGAGCAGGGCACCACGGTCTTGCTGGCCTGCCATGACATCAACCAGATGTTCCGGCTGGCCGACCGGATCGCGGTGCTGCGGCACGGGCGGCTGATCGCGCAGGTGACCCCGGCGGAAGTACATCCAGGCGACGTGGTGGCGCTGCTGTCCGGCCAGGAGGTGGATTCCTCGGCCCGCCGCCAGCTGACCCGGCTGCACGGGCTTACTGACCGGCTCGTATCGGCGGACCCGTCCAGCAGCCTGTCGTTGATCTTGTCAGCACTCGGCGCCGCACTGGGCAGCGAACGGCTGTGCATCCACCTGGCCGAGGGGTCCTCGCTGCTGTGCGCGGCCTCGCTGGGCCTGGCGCCGCAGTTGCAGGCCGCGTGGTCCCGGCTGCCCTTTGGCCCGGCCGGCGGCCCGGTTGGGCTGGCGGCCGCGGCTGAGGCCCCAGTGATCGAGGACAACGTGCAGGCCGGCCGTGCCTGGGCCGACTTCGCCGACCTGGCCAGGGCGTCCAAGGTGGCGAGTTCGTGGTCGGTGCCGGTGCTCGGCCCCGGCGGGCTGCTCGCCGTCATCACCGTGTTCCGGGCCACCGCGGGCCGGCCGCGGCGGGACGACCTGGACCTGGCCACCCTGTACGCGGGGTACGCGGCCAGCGCGATCGAGCGGGACCGGCTGCTGGACGAGGCCACCGCGCGCAACCGGGTGCTGGAGACGATCCGCGAGATGCTGCAGACACTGGCGGGCCCGGTCCCGGTGGCCGACGGGCTCGGCATCGCGCTGCAGGCACTGCGCCGCGGCCTGGCCGCCGACGAGGTCGCGCTGCTCGTCGGCCAGCCGGATGGCCCGCCCAGCTGCCGGGCCTCGGCCGGGCTGCCAGGCAATGCAGGCACCGCCCGGGAGGATCCGGGCCCGGCCGCCGGGCCAGCCGCGACCACCGGCCCAGCCACGACCGCTGCACCAGCCAGCGGCCAGCCGTGACCAGCCCAGCCGTGACCAGCCACTGCGCGTCACTGCCCAGGCCGTTCCAGCCGTGACCGTCGGCCAGCCAGGGCCACCGGACCGGCCGTGACTGCCCACCCGCCGTCCCAGCCGTGACCGCCGGCCCAGCCAGCCCGCCGGGGCAGCGGTGGCCGCTGGGCCAGCCGTGACGCTCGCGGTGCGCCAGGCGGCCGAGGCCGCCCTGGCCGGCGCCCATGCAGGCCAGCTGGATGCCGTCGAGCACCGCAGCCTGGACGACGGCGCCCGGCTGCTGTCGGTGGCCTTCTCGGCCCCGGGTGGGCCAGCCGCTCTGGTCGCCCGCTGGCAGGGCGGCCGCCCGCTGGCCGATTCGACCGCGCTGCTGGAAGATGCCGCCCATTCGCTGCGGCTGGCCCTGGAGCGGGAAGCCGCCTGGTTCGCCCACCAGGAGGCGGCCGGGCTGCGCCGGTCCCGGGAACTGCAGCGGGGTTTCCTGTCCCGGCTCAGCCATGAGCTGCGCACGCCGCTGACCGCGATCAGGGGGTACGCCTCCAGCCTGCTGCAGCCCGATGTGACCTGGGACGCCGAATCACAGCACCGGTTCCTGACCAGGATCGCGACCGAGTCCTCCCGGCTCGGCCGCCTCGTCGATGACCTGCTGCGGTTCTCCGCGATCGAGTCCGGCATCCTCCAGCTGCAGCGCGACTGGTGTGACCTGGCCCTGGTGCTCGACGCGGCCGTGGCCTGCCTGCCCCCGGCGGACGCGCTTCGGGTGGACGTGCGCTGCGCCGACGACCTGCCGGTCATCTGGGCCGACCATGACCGGCTGGAGCAGGTGTTCGTGAACCTGCTGAGCAACGCGATCGGGCACAACCCGGCCGGCACCAAGGTGACGGTCAGGGCGATCGCGGACGGGCCGGATACGCTGACGGTGAGCGTGGCCGACGACGGCGACGGGATGCCGCCGGACGTCGCGCTGGCGCCGTTCGAGCCGATGCAGCGGCGGCGCACGCCCAGTTCCGGTTCCGGCCTCGGGCTGTCCATCGCCCGGGGCATTGTCGCGGCGCACAGCGGCCAGCTGGAACTGCAGCAGCCCGCGCGGGGCACCTGCTTCCGCATCCAGCTGCCGGTGGAGAATCCGGACAGCACCGCCGCCGAGCACCCGCGGCCCCGCACCGACCTGGCCGGAGTCGCTGGCGATGGCGGAGCCTGGCCGGCCCGGGAAGCCCGTTCCGATGCTTGAGCAGACAGCCAACACGCGGGCGCTGGTGGTCGAGGACGATCCAAACATCGTCGACCTGATCCGGTCCAACCTCGCGGTGCGCGGCTTCGACACGGTCGTGTCCATCGACGGCCTGCGGGCGCTGAACCTGCTGGAGACCGAGGAGCCGGACATCGTGCTGCTCGACCTGATGCTGCCGGAGGTAGACGGGTTCGAGCTCTGCCAGCTGATCCGGGAACGCTCCCCGGTCGCCATTATCGTGGTCTCCGCGCGCGGCGGTGAGCGGGACAAGGTGACGGCGCTGAACATGGGCGCGGACGACTACCTGACCAAGCCGTTCAGCATCGAGGAACTCCTGGCCCGGATCACCGCCACGCTGCGGCGCACGCGGCCGGCCGACAGCGCCCCGCCGAGCGCGCCGTCGGTGATCACTATCGGCCAGCTGGAGATCGACCTGGCCAGCCAGCAGGTGCGCCGGGACGGCACGGCCGTGCATCTGACCCCGACCGAGTTCGCGCTGCTCCGCGAGCTCGCCATCAACCGGGGCAAGCTGCTGACGCACGCCCATCTGCTGCGCCGGGTGTGGGGCCGCGGCTACGAGACCGAGACCGAGTACGTGCGGGTCTACATCCGGCGGCTGCGGGCCAAGCTGGAGCCGGACGGCAGCGAGCCGGTGATCCTGACCCAGCCGCGGGCCGGCTACCGCATCGCCGCGGGCTGACATCCGCCGCCTTCCGGCCACCGATACAACTCCGCCGCACCTTTGTGACCACGGCGCAATGTTTCCGTGTGTGACATCGAAAATGTCGAACGCTCACAACTTTTGTTAATGTTTTTTTCACAACGTTACCCGCATGTTTATGGCCCTGTTTATTGCCGTCGGCTTACTGTTTTCCCAGATAGATGGGGGGCCTGCACACACGTGAGATCCGGCCTGCCCCACACTTGCTCTGATTTGTCCCGCCCCACAGTGAGGTGGTCCAGTTGCGTTCAGTCACCAAGACAGCCGCGCTGACGGCGTGCGCCGCCAGCGCGGCTCTAGTCGTCGCCGCGTGCGGCAGCAGTGGCAACTCATCATCAGGCTCCTCGGCGAGCAGTGGCAGCAGCAGCGCGGCCGTGCCGCAGCTCTCGCTCAACGAGATCAACAACAGCTTCACGGCGATGGCGAAACTCAAGCCTCTCGCCGCCAAGGGCAAGGGCAACGTTGCGGTGATCCTCCCGGACACCGTGTCGTCCACCCGCTACGTCGAGTTCGACGCGCCGTACCTGAAGGAGTCGTTTGCGAAGGCCGGGCTCACGGCGGCCCAGTACAGCGTGCAGAACGCGCTGGGCAGCGACGCCACCCAGTTCAGCGATGCCCAGACGGCCATTACCAAGGGCGCGACCGTGCTGGTCGTGGACCCGCTCGACTCTGGTGTCGGCGCGCACATCGAGTCCTACGCCAAGGCGCACGGGGTCGCGGTTATCGACTACGACCGGCTGACCCTGGGCGGCTCCCGCAAGTACTACGTCAGCTTCAACAATGTGCAGGTTGGCAGGCTGATCGGGCAGGGCCTGGTCAGCTGCGTGTCCGCCTGGGGCGTGAAGAAGCCGCAGGTCATCGTCATGAAGGGCGCGCCGACCGACAACAACGCGACGCTGTTCGCGCAGGGCTACGACCAGGTGCTCGCGCCCAAGTTCAAGTCTGACGGCTGGAAGGATCGTCAGCAACCCAGCGGGGACCTGGGACCCGCCGACCGCGCTGAGTGAGTTCCAGCAGCAGTACACCGCGCACAAGAACATCAACGCCGCGCTCATCCCGAATGACGAGAACGGCGCACCGATCATCCACTACCTGCAGAACAAGGGCATCAAGGCCAAGACCTTCCCCACCACCGGCCAGGA
Source organism: uncultured Actinomycetes bacterium (assembly GCA_963711705.1). Classification (GTDB taxonomy): domain Bacteria; phylum Actinomycetota; class Actinomycetes; order Streptosporangiales; family Streptosporangiaceae; genus RYN-230. The sequence goes on along the minus strand of CAVQFM010000020.1, from coordinate 246,919 downwards.
CGCCACGCTGACCGGCCTGCAGAACATCCTGCTCGGCTTCCAGTGCGGCACCGTCTACAAGCCCATCTACCTGGAGGCCGAGGCCGCGGCCGCGCTCGCCATGTATGCCCGGGCCGGGCTCACGCCGCCGCACACCCTGCTCAACGGCACCACCATGGACACGCAGTCCAACACGGCAGTCCAGTCCGCGCTGCTGGCTCCGACGTGGGTCACCACGCAGAACATGAACTCGACCGTCATCGCGGACAAGTTCGTGCCCGCCTCCCAGCTCTGCGCCGGCAAGTACGCCTCGGCGTGCAAGTCGGCAGGCATTTCCGGCTGACCGTCAAAGGCGGATAATCAGCCGGGAACCAGCAGCTACAGCTGACCGGGAAGACGGAGCCCGGCCCGTGCCTGCGGGCCGGGCTCCGTCCGGTACGAGTGAAGGAACTGCAGCCATGGATGAGCCGCTGTTGCAACTGCGCGGCATCGGGAAGAACTTCGGCCCGGTGCAGGCGCTCAGCGGGATCGATCTCGAAGTCCCGGCCGGGCAGGTGACTGCCCTGGTCGGCGACAACGGGGCCGGCAAGTCGACCCTGATCAAGACCATCTCGGGCATCTGGGAGCCGTCGCACGGGGAGATCACCTGGCAGGGCAAGCACGCGCACTTCCGCTCGCCGCGAGATGCCACCGATGCCGGGATCGCCACCGTGTACCAGGATCTCGCGCTGTGCGACAACCTGGACATCGTGGCGAACATGCTGCTGGGCCACGAGGTACGCCGTCACCTGCTGCTGGACGAGGTGACGATGGAGACGACGGCCCGGCAGACCCTCAGCGACCTGCGGGTCACCACGGTGCGCAACATCCGCCAGCTGGTGGGCTCGCTGTCCGGCGGGCAGCGCCAGGCGGTAGCCGTGGCCAAGGCGGTCATGCTGGATGCGAAGCTGGTCATCATGGACGAGCCCACGGCCGCGCTCGGGGTGTCCCAGACTGCGCTGGTGCTGGACCTGATCAGGCGGCTGGCCGGGCGCGGTATCGGCGTTCTGGTGGTGTCGCACAACCTGGTTGACGTGTTCCAGGTCGCCGACCGGGTCGCCGTCCTGTACCTGGGGCGGCTGGTTTCGGTCGGCCCCGCCAGCGAGTACGACACCGAGTCCGTCGTGCACCTGATGACCACGGGGAGCAGTGACGGCACGCTCAGCGCGGACCGTCCCGCCCCGATCGCCGATAGCGGCACGGAGGGCTGACCAGTGACATCCACCAACTCCGAACCAGAGCCGGGCGCGGTCAGCACGGAAGCCACGACCGGCAACGGGGCCGACCTCGCGGCCGCCGCCGGGGCGTCACCCGAGCTGCTCGCCAACTCCCTGGGCGACTACCTGAAGATCTTGCTCAAGCGGATCCGCAGCGGCGAGAGCGGCGCGCTACCGGTCATCATCGGCCTCGTCGCGATCGTGCTGTTCTTCCAGATCAAGTCGTCGCTGTTCCTGTCCGCGGGCAACCTGGTCAACCTGATGACCCAGGCCGCGTTCATCATCACCCTGGGCATGGCCGAGGTGTTCGTGCTGCTGCTGGGCGAGATCGACCTGGCGGCCGGATTCACCGCCGCCTGCGGTGCGGTCATTGCGCTGTGGCTGCTGGCGAAGAACTACCCCTGGTGGGTCGCGGTCCTGGCCTGCCTGGCGGCCACCGGCGCCTACGGGGCGGTGCAGGGATACATCGTCACCCGGCTGCGATTGCCCTCCTTCGTGGTCACGCTGGCCGGCTTCCTCTTCCTGTCCGGACTGCTGCTCTTCCTGATTGATGCCACCGGGAAGATCGGTGTCGGCGGCGTCATCAGGCTGAACAACAACACCATCAACGACATCGAGGCCGGGGCACTCAGCCCGGCCGCGAGCTGGATCGTGATGATCGCGCTGGTGGCCCTGGCCGGGACGATGCTGTTCCTGCGGGACCGGCGCCGGCGCGTCAACGGGCTGGTCGCCCCGCCAGTGAGCATCACCCTGCTGAAAATCGCCGTCATAGCGGTCGCTGGCGTCGTCGTGGTACTGGTCAGCAACACCAACCGCGGCACTCTCCTGCTCGCCGTGCGCGGTCTGCCCTGGGTCGTGCTGGTCGTGCTGGCGGTCCTGGTCGTCTACAGCACCCTGCTCGGCCGGACCCGGTTCGGCCGCTACATCTACGCGATCGGCGGTAACGCCGAGGCGGCCAGGCGGGCCGGTGTCCACACGAGCCGGATTCGGGTAGCGGCGTTCGCGCTGTGCGGCCTGACCGCCGGCATCACCGGGATCATCTACTCCTCCTATCTCGGCTCGATCTCCAGCGGCGTCAACGGCGGCGCGAACGTGCTGAACGCCGTGGCCGCCGCAGTCATCGGCGGGACGAGCCTGTTCGGCGGGCGCGGCAAGATGATTGATGCGGTGCTCGGCGGCCTGGTCGTCGGGGTCATCGCCAACGGCCTGCAGCTGCTCGGCCTGACCGCAGCCGCCCAGCTCATCTGGACGGCGCTGGTCCTGGTGGCGGCGGTCACGGTGGACGCGCTCACCCGGCGGGGCCGGAGTACCAGCTGAATCCTGGGCTCAGGATGAGTGCGGCGGAGGTCAGCCACGCCTCCGCCGCACTCATCCGCCCAGCCGGGAACAACCGGCGCCGGCAGAACGTTGCGCACGATGTAAAGTTTTGGTGAGCGCAAAATAGTGCGCTCTGCGAACTTATAGTGAGCGCAACATGACAGTCACTAGTACCTCTCCCCCAGCGGAGCAGCACGCCTCGCTGCGCGAGCGCAAGAAGCTGGCCACCCGCCGGGCGCTGCGCCGGGTAGCGCTGGACCTGATCGCGGAGCGGGGCTTCAGCCAGGTCACGGTCGAGGACATCGCCGCGGCCGCGGACGTCTCGCCGCGCACGTTTTTCAACTACTTCCCGTCCAAGGAAGCCGCGCTGTTCGGCACCGACCCGGACCGGGTCGCCGCGCTGCGCGACCGGGTGCTGCGCGAAGCGCCGGGCCAGCCCGCGCTGGACGCGCTGCGCGTGGTGCTGGCGGCCGAGGCCCGGACCGTCACCGAGGAAGCGGGTGAACTGGACGGCGACCCGGCCGGGTGGCTGCGCCGGATGAAGGCGGTGCGCGCCGACCCGCAGCTGCGCGCGGCCCAGGCCGTGCACATGGCGCTGCTGGAATGCGCGCTGACCGAGGCGCTGGCCGAGCGGCTCGGCACCGACCCGGAGCGCGACGCCTACCCGGCCCTGCTGGCCGGCGTCGCCGGCGCGGTGATGCGGGCAACGACGATCTTCTGGGCCACATCGGGCGGCGCGGTGCCGCTCGACCAACTTACCGACCAGGCATTCCGCGCGCTCGCCAGCGGACTGCCGGACAACTCTGCCATGCGCCAGGCCAGCCAGGCCGCGGCGCCCCGAAAGGAAGACAACTGATGTCCACTGCCTCCCCCTCGTCAGCCAGCGGCCAGCCGGGCACCCCGGCCGCAGCTGGCTCTGGGCTGCCCGGCCAGGGTGCCCTGCCTGGCCTCAGCCGCCGCCGGATCCTGCTGATCATCGGCGCGCTCATGATCGGCATGCTGCTCGCGGCGCTCGATCAGACCATCGTGTCCACGGCTCTGCCGACGATCGTCGGCGACCTCCAGGGCGGCTCACACATCGCCTGGGTGATCACCGCTTACCTGCTGGCCACCACGGTGTCCACACCGCTGTGGGGCAAGCTCGGCGACCAGTACGGGCGGAAATTCTTCTTCCAGGCGGCGATCGTCATCTTCCTGGCCGGCTCGGTGCTGGCCGGGCTCAGTCAGTCGATGTTCGAGCTGATCGCGTTCCGCGCCGTGCAGGGCCTGGGCGCGGGCGGGCTGATGGTCGGCGCGCAGGCCATCGTCGGCGACATCGTCTCGCCCCGGGAGCGCGGCCGCTATGTCGGCCTGTTCGGCGCGGTCTTCGGCTTCGCTAGCGTGGTCGGGCCGCTGCTCGGCGGGGTATTCGTGGACGACCTGTCCTGGCGCTGGATCTTCTACATCAATGTGCCGATCGCGGCCGTAGCGCTGGTCGTGGTGGCCAGCCAGGTGCCAGGCAAGCTGGGCCGGGTGCATCACGTCATCGACTACCTCGGCTTCGCGGTTCTGTCGCTGGCCGCGACCTCCCTCATCCTGCTCACCAGCCTCGGCGGGACGACCTACCCATGGGCGTCAGCGCCGATCTACCTCCTCGCCGTGGCCGGCGGGCTGCTCATCGTGGCGTTCGTCTTCGTCGAGCGCCGCGCCGTCGAGCCCGTACTGCCGCTGCACCTGTTCGCGCGGCGCACCTTCTCGGTGACCAGCATCGTCGGGTTCATCGTGGGCTTCGCGATGTTCGGCGCGATCACCTACCTGCCCGCGTTCTTCCAGGTGGTCAAGGGCATTTCGCCCACCCTGTCCGGCGTGTACATCCTGCCGTTGATGGCCGGCCTGCTGATCGTGTCGATCGGCTCCGGCCAGCTCATCTCGAAGACCGGCCGGTACCGGTTCTTCCCGATCGCCGGGTCCGCGACGATGACCCTCGGCCTGTTCCTGCTGTCGATGATGGGCGTGACCACGCCCACCTACCTGGACGCGATCTACATGCTGGTGCTCGGCATGGGCATCGGCGGCGTGATGCAGGTCCTGGTGATCATCGTGCAGAACGGGGTGCCGCACAGCGAACTGGGCGTGGCCACCTCGGGGGCGACCTTCTTCCGGTCCATCGGCGGCTCCTTCGGCACCGCGATCTTCGGCGCCATCTTCGCCAACGTGCTGGTCGGCAACCTGGCCCGGCACCTGCACGGGGTTAGCCTGCCGCACGGCTTCAGCAGCGCGGACGCCACTCCGGCGCTGCTCAACCACCTGCCGGCCGCCGTGCACGCGGGTTTCGTGGCCGGCTACGCGGAGTCGATCCAGACCGTGTTCATCGTGGCCGTGCCGATCGCCGCGCTGGCGTTCCTGGCCACCTGGCTGATCCCCCAGGTCGAGCTCAAGCAGTGGCCCGAGGCGCGCTCGGCCCAGCCGGAGTCAGACCCGGCCCGCACGGCGGACGCCTGGTCCGACCTGCCCGAGCTGGACCTGGCCGTGCCGGAGGCGGCGGTGGCCCCAGAGGCCCTGGAGCCCGAGGACGCCACGCGCCGCGATCCCTGACGGCGCTAGGCCGCTGAGCGGGCCCCGGTCGGCTGACCGGGGCCCGCTGCCGTCTGCGGGCGCGGCTGCCCTCACCGGCCAAGGTGGGCGGCGGCCAGCCGCTTGGGCACGCACATCCGCCAGCCCTCGATGACGAACTCGCGCATCTCATCCACACCGATGGTGGCCATCCGCACGTCGATCCAGTTGTAGCGGGCATCGCTGGCCCGGTGCAGCAGGAACCGGTCCGGCTCGGCGGCGAGCAGCGCGGGCCGCTCCTCCCGGGGGAAGCCGAAGCCCAGGATGGTCTCGTCCGGCGAGATCGCGGCGTAAACGATCCGGCCCACCCGGAACTTCACCTGGTCGCGGATCAGATGCTCTTCGGTGCGCGGCAGGGCCAGCGCCACCGCGCGAACATCGGGCACAGTAATCACACCACGATTCTGGCCATCCCCACCGACAGTGGGCCAGTCCAGGATGTTGGTGAGCACGCCGCGTGCCGGTTCCGCCGGCTGATGCCGCGGCCGACCACGCTGCCCTGCGCTGGGTGGCTGGCGGGTCAGGTCGGCAGCTCTTCGCCGGCTTGCTCGCGCACCATGTACTCGGCATACCAGTCCGGCCAGTCCGGGTCAGCATGGCCGATCCGCGCCTCGTGCTGCCCGTGCGCGGCCGACGCCCGCCGCATGGCCTGGGCCAGGTCGCCTGCTGACGGGTAGGTGGTAGCACCGGCCACCCGCCCGGGCAGCCGGGTGGTGACCTCCTGCAGCACCCAGGTGTTGCCGTCCGGATCACTGAACGAGACGAAAGACCCGTAGCTGCGCCCGGCTGGCTCGGGGCCGCCGACCCGTCCGTCGTTGCCGGCGAACCGGCACGCGAAGCCCGACGAGCAGTGGAACACCTCACTCGGGCCGGCGCCGCGTTTAGCCAGCTCGTCACGCGCGGCCTGGATGTCGGAGACGACCAGGTGCAGGCTCTGCGCGGAACCGGGGCTGGCTGGCGTGATGTTCGTGCCGAACTGGACCGAGCACGCGGAGCCGGGCGGCGTGAGCTGGATCAGGCGGAACTGCCCGGCCGCGACGTCGGCGTCGAGCCGCCACCCGAGGTTCCCGTAGAACTCCTTCGCGCGGTCGGCATCGGATACCGGGATGACGACGACCTCGAGCTTCATATCCATGTTCTGTACGCCCGCCGTCCCGCTCGGGTCGCTGCCAACCTCTGCTGTGTTCACTGCGGCCTCCCGTGGGTTAGGTCAGGAATGACGGTCATACCTCACCAGCTGAGCTCCCACCAGGGGATACCCTGGCGTTTCCCTGGTCCCGGGCCGGCGCTGGCCGGGTGGCCACCGCCAGCAGGCTACGAGGGTGACTCGCCAGCGGCGGCCAGGACCTGGCGGGCCGTGGCTTCGTCAGCGGCCGGCACCAGCACGCGAACCCCATAGACCTGAAGCTGGGGCTCCAGCCCCCCGGCGTCGTCGGCCGAGACGACCGCGCGCAGGCCATTGTTGCGCAGCAGGCCGACGATCAGGTCCGCCTCCACGCGGCTGGCCACGACCGCCACCGGCACCAGGCCGGCGGCTGGCGGTCCCTGGTCGCCGGAGCGCCCCCGTTCGGTCTCCCCCATCTCGCCCCTCCGCTCCTGGTACGGCCGGCCCCCCGCTGGCACCATCTTCGCGCTTCCGGCGGCCCATCGCCCCCGGGGGTGGCCTGGCTTGGGTCCGGGACCCGGGGGCACTGAGCGACCCGGCCGTCCCAGCTAAACACTGCCGTCCCAGCTGAACAGTACCGCCAGGCTCGCGGGCGCCGGGCCGGTGCTGACGACCAGCCCGGCACGCTGCGGGGGCGTGCCCTGTCGTGGTCCGGACGGCCGGTGGTGCCCGCGCGGCCCACCCGGCCCGACGGCGGCGCGCGCCTGCCGATGGCATGCGGCTGCTTCCGGGTGGGCGGTTTAGGCTTCGCGCCGCGAGGGCAGGCGGGGATGGCGTAGCAAGGGTCACCGCGGCCGCCCCGGGAATGATCTGGGGGCGGGCGGGATTGACCGGGAACTGGCCGTTAAGGATGTGGGCGGGAATTTTCTATTATTCCAGTCGACATGATCTGAATAGCGGTGGGATCCCAGATTGCCATCCACTTTCCGGGGTTCCCGCAGACATTGACCGGCCGATGCCTATATTCAGATGGAACTTTCTAGGAAATGCAGCGGGGGCTGCGCGGGAGGAAGAGGACCCAGCCGATGACCCTCAACCCGTACATCGTCCTCGGCAGCGCGGTGGTAGGCCTGCTCGTCGGGCTCACCGGTGCCGGGGGCGGGGCCCTGATGACGCCCATGCTGATCTTGCTGTTCGGCGTGAAACCGTCCGCGGCCATCTCCAGCGACCTGGTCGCCGCGGTGCTGATGCGGCCGGTGGGGGCGGCGGTGCACCTGCGCAAAGGCACGGTGAACTTGCGACTGGTCGGCTGGATGGTGCTGGGCTCGGTGCCGATGGCCTTTGTCGGCGCGTTCCTGCTGCACCTGCTGGGCAACAGCTCGGAGCAGCAGCAGCACGTCGAGATCGCGCTGGGCGCGGCGCTGCTGACCGGCGCCGCGGCCATGGTGTTCCGCTACTACCTGGACCGCAAGTCCGGCCTGCAGCGGATCGAGGCGGTGCACGACGTCACCGTGCGGCCGGTCCCGACCATCATCATCGGCATGATCGGCGGGGTGATCGTGGGCCTGACCTCGGTGGGGTCCGGCTCGCTGATGATCGTGCTGCTGCTGTTCCTGTACCCGCTGCTCAGCGCGGGCCAGCTGGTCGGGACCGACCTGACCCAGGCCGTGCCGCTGACCGCGGCGGCCGCCCTCGGCGCGCTAGCGTTCGGCCAGGTCGAGTTCGCCGTGACCGCCTCGCTCGTGGTGGGCAGCGTGCCCGCCGTGCTGATCGGCTCGTTCCTGTCGTCCCGGGCGCCGGACCGCTACATCCGGCCGATCATCACGTTCGTCATCTTCGCCTCCGGGCTCAAGTACGTCGGGGTGGGCACGACCGCGCTGGGCTGGATCCTGTGCATCGTGGCGCTGGGCGGGGGCGGCTACTGGCTGCTGCGCGCCCAGCCCTGGCGCAACGGCCGCCAGACGCTCGCGCCTGCGGACGGCGAGCCACCCACGGAACGGGCCGGGCCGGAGCGCCAGCCCAGCTAGGCCATGTCCCCGACGCCAGTCAGTTCCGGGCGATGGCCCGGACCACGGCGGGCCGGGCCAGGGCGACCGCGGCCATGATCACCGCCAGCAGGAGCGCAGTGCCCGCCGTGGTCCAGCCCAGCCCGATCCAGTCGATGATCGGCCCCTGGGCCAGCGACCCGAGCGGGTATGCGACGCCCAGCGCGACCAGGAAGAAGCTGAGCACCCGGCCGCGGTACTCCCCCGGCGCGCGGAGCTGGATGAGCGTGGACAGCCCCGACAGCACGCCGATATACACCAGCCCGACCAGGAACAGGGTGACCGCGCCCACCCACCGGGTCTGCGCCGCGGCGTAGCCGACCAGCACGGCCGGCAGCAGCGCCAGGCTGGCGGCCAGCACCCGTCCACGGCCCAGCCGGAAGGCCAGCGGCGCGAGGCAGAGCGCCCCGGCCACCGCGCCGATCCCCTGGGCCGTGGTGAGCAGCGCCGTGGTCTGCGCTATCGCCCGCGCGCCGCCGCCGTGCGTCAGGTGCCGCGCCATGACCGGCACCAGTGCGATGAATGGTGAGGCCAGGAACGCGACGACCGCGATCGTGCCGATCGCGGCGCGGCAGGACGGCTCGGCGCGGGCGGCGGTGAACCCCTCGCGCAGCGAGGACAGCAGGCCGGTCCGGTGGCCGCTCGGGGCGGCCAGCCGCACGAAGGCCAGCGCGATCACAACGGCGAGGAAGGACGCCGCGTTGGCCAGGAAGGCGACGCTGTAGCCGTAGGCGGCGACGGTCGCGCCGGCCAGGGCCGGCCCGGCGATCCGCCCCAGGTTGAATTCGGCCGAGTTCAGCGACACGGCGGCCAGGAAGTCCGACCGGGGCACCAGGTCGGGCAGGATCGCCTGCTGGAACGGGCCGATCAGCGCGGACGCCGAGCCCTGCACGGTGACCAGGGCGACCAGCGCGCCCGGGTTGGTGTGGCCCGCGGCGACGAGCAGCGCCAGCACCAGCGCGGTGGCCGCCGCGACGAGGTTGCCCACGGCCAGCACCAGGCGCCGGGGCAGCCGGTCGGCCAGCGCGCCACCGACGGGGGCCAGCACCCCGATGGGCAGGAAAGCACCGGCCGCGACGAGCACCGCCCAGGTCGCCTGCCCAGTGTCCGAGATGACCAGCGCCCCCACGGCCACCGTCTGCATCCAGGAGCCGATCATGGAGATGAGCCCGGCCGTCCACAGCAAGGTGAAGGCGCGGTGCCGGAACGGCCGGAGCGAGGACGGCCCCCGGGCAGGCTGGAGCGGCTCCGGCCCGTCCTTTTCGCCGGCGAGTCCCGCTGGGGTGCGGGTGGTCATGCCGGCCCAGGTCCGGCCAGCCGGGTCCGGGACGCTGGGCTGGGCCAATGGGGGACTCGCATGGGCCCAAACTATCTGTTCCAGAAATGTCGGAGGCGGCCCATACCATCGGACCGAGCCAGCAGCGACCGTCCGCGGGACCGCCCGGCGGCCGGCCGCCCCGGCGGCTGGGAGGAGACTTGTGGCGGCCTTCCCCTCGATCGGCTTAACCCGGCGCAGGCCGGGCCGGACCTCACGTTCCGGGCGCGCGCAGCGTCTTCCTGGTGCGAACCCAAACCACCGCAGGGAAGGACGAGACCATGGACGTGCGGCACACGAAGCTGGGGACCGCGCTGGGCGAGCTGACCTTGGTGGCCGACGGGAACGAGCTGACCGGGGTCTACTACCCGCATCACTGGTACCGGCCCGCCGAAACGTCGTTCGGCCGGTATGTGCCGGCCGCAGCGGACCCGGTGTTCCGGGCGGCAGGCGAGCAGCTGGCCGAGTACCTGGACGGCACCCGCCACTTCTTCGACCTCCCGCTGGCCGCCCGGGGCGACGATTTCCAGCAGCGCGTCTGGGCCCTGGTGCGGGCGATCCCGTACGGCCAGACCCGCAGCTACGGCGAGCTGGCCGCGGAACTCGGCGACGGCGCTCAGCCGCAGCAGGTCGGCCAGGCTGTGGGGCGCAACCCGCTCAGCGTGATCGTGCCGTGCCACCGCGTGGTCGGCCGCCACGGGCAGCTGACCGGATACGCGGGCGGGCTAACCCGCAAGCGGTTCCTGCTGCACCTGGAGGAGCCGGCGCCAGCCGTCGCGGGGAGGCTGCTGTGATCCATGGCGGGCAGCCGCGGGCTGGCCCCGGGGGCGGCTGGATGACCCGGACGAAACAGCCGTTCGAGGCGGTCGTGGCCGAGCACGGCGCGACCGTGCTGCGCGTGTGCCGCGCCGTGCTCGGGCCGCATCCGGACGCCGAGGACGCCTGGTCCGAGACGTTCCTGGCCGCGCTGCGGGCCTACCCGGGCCTGCCCGCGGACGCGAACATCCAGGCGTGGCTGGTGACGATCGCGCACCGGAAAGCCATCGACATCACCCGGGCCCGGCAGCGCCAGGCGGTACCGGTCGGCGAGGTGCCCGAGGCGGCCCGGCCGTCCGGTGCGGCGGCCGTCGCTGGGAGTCCGGCCGAGGTGGGCGACCCCGCGGCCGGGGACGGGGACGTGTGGGCGGCGGTCAGGGCCCTGCCGGACAAGCAGCGCCAGGCCGTCGCCTACCACTACCTGGCCGCCTTGCCATACAAGGACATTGCCGCCCTGCTGGGCGGCAGCACGGATGCGGCGCGCCGGGCCGCCGCGGACGGGATCAGGAACCTGCGCACCGCGTTCGCGGGCGCAGCGGCGAAAGGAGCTGACCGGTGACTAGCACCGTCGGCGAGCCGGGCGTGTCCGCACTGCTCGGCATCACGGCCCCGGGAGACGGGGAGTTGCGGCGCCTGCACGACCGGCTGGTGACCGCGGCGGACGAGGACGGGATCCTCGACATCGGCTACACGACCATCGACTCGCCGGTCGGCCCGCTGCTGCTGGCCGCGACCGCCCAGGGACTGGTCCGGGTCGCCTACCAGAACGAGGACCACGACCGGGTGCTCAGCCTGCTGGCGTCCCGGATCTCCCCGCGCATCCTGCGGGCCCCGCAACGGCTGGCGGCCGCGGCGCGGGAAATCGACGAGTATTTCGCGGGCCGCAGGACCACGTTCGACCTGCCGCTGGACTTCTCGCTGTCGCATGGCTTCCGCCAGCTGGTCCAGCGGGAGCTGCCGCAGATCGGGTACGGGAACACGCGCAGCTATGGGCAGGTCGCGGCGATGGTCGGTCACCCGAAGGCGGTGCGCGCGGTGGGCACGGCGTGTGCCACCAATCCGGTGCCCATCGTGGTGCCCTGCCACCGCGTGGTGCGCGCCGATGGCTCGCTGGGCGGCTACGCGGGCGGGCCGGAAGCGAAAAGCACCCTGCTGGCCCTGGAGCAGGCCGCATGAACAGCGCCAGCACCGCGCGCCGGCGAGGCGCAATCTTCCGGGCCGGACGCCATTGACCGGGCCGACTGGAAATCCATTTCCGGGGAACTCGACGAGCTGGGCGGGGCCCTGCTGCCGCGCCTGCTGACCGGCCCGGAATGCGCCGCTATCCGCGACCTCTACCCCGATCAGGGCGGCGTTTTCCGCAGCACGATCAATCTCGGGCGGCACCGTTTCGGCGAGGGCGAATACCGGTATTTCGATACCCCGTACCCGGAGCCGGTCGAGCGGCTGAAGCAGGCCCTATACCCGCACCTGGTGCCCATCGCCCGGGATTGGTGGGAAAAGCTCGCCCGGCCCGCGCCCTGGCCCGATTCGCTGGACGAGTGGCTGGAGCGCTGTCACCAGGCGGGCCAGACCAGATCGACCGCGCTGCTGCTCAAGTACGGCCCGGGCGACTGGAACGCGCTGCACCGGGATCTCTACGGTGCCCTGGTCTTCCCGCTCCAGGTCGTGATCAACCTGAGCGAGCCCGGTGTGGACCACACCGGCGGTGAGTTCCTGCTGGTCGAGCAGCGGCCACGGGCCCAGTCGCGGGGCACCGCCACGCTGCTGCCGCACGGCCACGGCTACCTGTTCACCACCCGCGACCGGCCGGTGCGCTCGGCCCGGGGCTGGTCGGCGGCGCCCGTGCGGCACGGCGTCTCGGCCATCCGGTCCGGGCAGCGGTTCACGCTGGGCCTGGTGTTCCATGACGCCGCGTAACCGCAGGCCAGACGCGGGACCCTGGCCACCGCGCCGGTTCCGGGGCATCCTGGAGGCTGGCGGAGCCCGCGCGCCCGCCTAGGGTCTGTGCCGGGCGGGGCGGGAGCCGCCGCCGGGGCACCGACCGGCCCGGGACCACGCCGGCTCCAGGCGCGGAACGAGCCTCGTTATCGAATCGAACACGTGTTCCTGTTCGAACCGGGTTTTCAGCACCCTCGTACATGTGTTCTAATACCGGCATGCCCAAGGTCAGGTGCAGCGCCGGGTCACGGCCAGCAGCCACCCGCCCGGAGACACGGACGGCGCTGGCCGCCGGCGTGCTCCGCGGCGGCGCGGCCGGCCCGCCCGCGATGCCCGGCCGCCCGCTGGGCACGCATCGTGGCCGCTCGAATCCCGCCCCGCTGACCGGGAGCGGGCCGGGCCGGCCCATCAGCGCAGTGCAGGCCGGCCCGGGCTGCGGGCCGGCGGACGGCCCGGGCCAGCCCGGCGTCACCGCAGGCTGCCTGCCGCGTCTTCCCCACCCCCGATTCGCCACCCATACATCAGTTGCCGCTCCTGGCAGGTGCCCCGCCGGTCGTCACCACGTGGCCCCGCCTGACAAAGGCCGCACGCATGAGGTGAGAAAGTGAGCACCTACTTCGACGACTTCATCCGGCTCAACACCCAGCGGATCGCTGACCTGAAGCGAACAACGGAAGACCTCGAACGGGAGATCTTCGACGCGCGGGTGTCCCTCGAACACGAACTGGCCGAATCCGAGCTGGCGGCAGAACCGGCCGCGGCCCAGGCCGGCGGGGGATGCCAGTGCCCACCGGCCGATGACTACGCCGGGGCGGACACCGTCCGGCTGGCCGGCGCCTACCTGGCCCCCAGCCGAACCCCCGATGACGATCCCGGGCCAGCGGGGTGCCCGGTGCACGTCCCGCAGACCCGTACGGCGAGCCTGGTCACCCACGGGCGGCGCAGCGCCTACCGCCGTGGCCTGTCGCGGATCAGCAAGGTGGCCGTGGGCGCGGTCATCGGCGCGGTACTGGTCGCCATCCTGGTGGTGGTGATGGCGCAGGGCGGGGCATCGTGGCCCGCTAGCGTGGCCGTGGTCCAGGGCCAGACCGAAATAGCCTGCCAGAACCCGGACGTCCGGTCCGAGCCAGGCCAGGTCAACTTCGCCTGCGCCCGGGCCACCCGGCCGATCTTGTGGGTGTTCGCGCTGCTCACCAGCCACAACAATCCGAGTTTCGCGGACCGGGCGACCGGGCGGATGGGCCTGGAGCCGATCACGCCGACCCAGGGCGGTCAGGTGGCGGCCTCGCTGAACCTGCACCACCCCTACAACCCGTCCAACCCGGTCGACAGCATCCAGGTGGCCGCGCGCGCGCTGAACAACATCATTGGCGGGGCCACACTCATCGGCGCGGACGGGAATCCAGTCGTGCAGAACGGGCTGGAGGGCAGTGCGGCGAACTGCCGCCGGTACACCGGGTCGGCCACGCTGAACTCGCGGCCGGGCTTCCCGGCCGTGTGCGCCCGCCCGGTCACCGCCCAGGGGCAGGCGGCCCTGGTCCGCGACGTGTACCGCAGGTGGATTGTGGGCGCACCGGCGCAGCAGGCCCAGGACGCCGCGGTGCTGTTCCAGAACGCTAACGACCCGGGCAATCCTCGCGTCCAGGCCATTCTCAAGAACTTGCCGAACTCGACATTCTCTCCGTGAGCTGCACTCCTCTTCCCCGGTATCGCAGTCGCCCGCGCATTCAGGAAGGAGGTGGGCTTGTTGCCTCCCGCCAGCAAGCCCTGGTGGCAGCAAGCGACTGCACTGGTCAGTCTCGGCGCGGGTGGCGTCGTGACCGGTCTGTCCTTCGTGCCGAAGGCGTCGGCCGACGTTTCCTCGCCGGCCAGCATGCCGATCAACCTGCTGGCCCTTAAACACTCGGTGCGGCACGCGGGCAGCGGCGACACGCGGCTCCGCTCTGCCATCGTGAACGTGGCCAACTACTACGCGCAGCTGGCCGAGGAGAAATCCCCGGCCGAGATGGAAGCGCTGATCTGGCAGCACGACAGCATCGATGGCGCCAACCACGGCCCGTCCTGCGCTGCTTTCGCCAGCCTCACGCTGCATCTCGCGTCTCAGGTGGTCGGCGAGCAGAGCTGGGTCACCGGCGGGTCAACCTATCCCTGGCCGCTGCACGACTGGGCGGACGTGCGCGTCGACCCGAACCCCGAGTCACTCGGTGTCACCTCGATCGTGCAGGACGCCAAGGCGCACGACCGGTGGCACCCGATCGGTGCTGGCTACCGGCCCCAGCCCGGGGACTGGGTGCTATTCGACGGGCACATCGAGGTGGTCACCGAATACGCCGGCGGCGTGCTGCACACGGTCGGCGCTGACTCGCTGCCGAACTACTCGGTCAACGCCCACCAGTACGCTGCCCCACTGTCCGGCCAGGGGGTGGCCGGGTTCGTCAACAACGGCACGGTCCGGGGGCCGCGGCACGCGTCGGTGACCGCGGCGGCTGCCGGGCACGGCGGCCAGGGCGCGGGCACCAGCGGCCGGTCCGGCCATGAACACAGCCAGCACCCTGGGCCAGGCCGGGCAGCAGCGACCGTAGCCCAGGGTTCTGGTGACGGCTCGCCCGCCGCCGGGTCGCAGGCGGTCGGGCTGGCCGACATCCCGGGTTCGGTGGCCCCCGCGGCGGCTCAGCCGAAGGTCAAGGCGGCCGGGCTGGCCGATATTCCGGGCACCGAGCTGCCAGCGCCGCGCCGCGGGCCGGACGGGCCGGGAGCTGGCCACCACGCCCGGCATGGCCAGCAGACCAAGCACCGGCCGCGGCCTGCGGGCCGCCGGCCGGCCAGCAGCCGGCCTGGGCACCCGGCCGACCGGGGTAGCGGGCCCGCGGATGCGCACCCGGCCCGCACGGCCAGCGCCCCGGACGCAGGCCCGGGCACGGCCGCGATCCCGGGGCTCCAGGTCGCGGCGCAGCGCAGCAAGCCAGCTGGGCCGGCCGTCCCGGCGGGCCCCTACCGGCGGCACCAGCCCCTGCCCGGCCCGGCCCAGGCCAGCGGCAGCTCGGCGGAGCAGGCGTTCATCGACGCGGTGGCGCCCGGGGCGGTGGCGGCGCAGAGCAGGTACGGTGTGCCCGCCGCGGTGACGATCGCGCAGGCCATCGAGGAGTCGGGATGGGGCCAGAGCTCTCTGGCCACCCAGGACAACAACCTGTTCGGAATCAAGGGCAGCGGCCCGGCGGGCAGCGATGCGCAGCCGACCCAGGAATTCCTGAACGGCGGCTGGGTCGACACCACCGCGGGCTTCGCGGTCTACCGCAACGTCACAGAAAGCATCAACGACCACGGCCGGCTCCTGGCCACCAGCGGCTACTACACCAGGGCGATGGCCGTGCGGCACTCGCCGAATGCGTTTGCCGACGCGCTCACCGGGGTGTACGCGACCGACCCGGGTTACGGCGGCAAGCTCATCGGGCTGATGCGGCAGTACAACCTGTACCGCTACGACGTGGCCGGACGCGCCCCGGCCCGAGCTGGTCAGCCGGCCCCGGCGCGCGGCCGCGACGGCGCAGACGGGTCCACCGTGGCCGGCGGGGCGAGCATCCCAGGACTGCCGGGCTCTCCGCCCGCCCCGGTCAGCCCCCCGGCACCGCACCGGAAGCCGGCCCGGCCGCCCCGTCCCGCGCCCAGCCCCCCGGCCCAGCCAACGCCGGCCCCGTCGTCACCCGGACCCACCAGTCCGGGTCCGGGCACCCCCACGCCCGGCGCCAGCACACCTGCGCCCGGCGTACCCACACCGGTCCCGACTGGCCCCACGCCAGCGCCCGACCCGGCCACGTCGTCTCCGGCGACTCCTCCGCCGGGCACGCCCACCACGGCGAGCGGCACGCCCACTTCAGCAGCCGGAACGCCCACCCCGGTCACCAGCACGCCCGCAGCTGGCCCGCAGACTCCGGCCCCAGCCACCGCGACGCCGGTCACTTCCCCGGCGGCGCCCGGGCCGCACCCCAGCGCTCCGCCCACCGGATCGCCGGGGACCGGCTCTCCCGCGACCGGCTCTCCCGCGACCGGCTCTCCCGGGACCGGCGACCCAGCCGCGCAGCCGGCCATCCCGGGTATTCCGGCCGCCGGAGCGAACACCGGCACACCCGCCCAGGCACCATCGCCCGCCGCCATGCAGGCCGCCCCAGCCCGCGCGCCATCAGGCGGCGCGCCATCAGGCGGGGCGGCACCAGCCACAGCCTCTCCGGGCGCCCCCGGCCAGCGCGCGACCGCCCGGGCCACGGCGAGCGCGGCGCCGAGCGCGGAAACGATGGCCGTCCGCCGGCTGGCAGCCCCGGTACCGCCGCGGCCTCGCGCCCCGGTCACCACCCGGGCCACGGCACCCGCCCGGCCCACCGCCGCACCGACCCGGTCCGCGCCCGCCGGCCGGACCGCCGCCGCACCGACCCGGTCCGCGCCCGCCAGCCGGACCGCCCCCGGCGGCCGGGCCGCCGCACCCGCCCGGACCGCCCCATCCGCCGGTGCGCCGACCAAGGCCCGGCGTGGCTGGCTCAGCCGCCGCCCCGGCCCGTGCGGCCCGGCCCCCGCCCCGCTCCGCCGGGTCACGGTCCGTCCTGCCTCCGCCACCAGCCGGGCCTACCAGCACCGGATGCCGACCGCGGTCAGCAACGGGGTCACCCTGGCCCGGGTCCAGCTGACCCGGGACGAGCCGCTGTACCGGGACGTGGCGACGCACCGCGACATCAGCTGGAAGCTGCTCGCGGCCGTCGACTGGATGCAGTGCAAGGCGCGGCCCGGCCACTCGGCCGTGCTGGGCGAGAAGCTGGGCACGGTCAACCCGGACGGCACGATCTACCTGACGAGGTCGGAGGCCCTGCACCAGTGCGCTGAGGACCTGGCCGACCTGGCCCTGGCGGTCTACCAGATCGACCTGACCACGCGGCTGCCACTGTCGGTCGGCGAGCTGGCCAACGTGTTCGCCGCGTTCCGCTGGGGTGGGCTGCTGCGGGTCCATCACACCTCGGCTATGGAGTTCCCGTACTCGGTGGCCGGCCTGACCGATCAGCACGTGAACATGCGCTGGCCCCGGATCGCCGAGCCCAACTGCCCGGACAAGCCCGGCGCGCGGTTCCGGCAGCCGTTCGGCGCGGTCCCGCTCGTCCTTGGCCTGCACTACCCGGCGACGGTCTAACCCGGCCGCGAAAGAAGGTGGATCCGTGTTCCGATTCCTGCTCAGCCTGCTCGGGCTGATCGTGGCGGGCAAGGCACCGCGGCCGGCCCTGGCCGCGGCCACACCCACCGTGCCCACCGGCCCGGTCTCCCCGCCCACGGCTCACCCGCCGGCCGGCTATCCGCCCCCGGGCTATCCGGCTCCGGGCTATCCGCCCCCGCCGTACCCCGGCTCCTCAGCACCGGCGCCGGGCACTGGGCCGGCCCACGCCGCTCCGGTACCAGGCGGGTGGCCGGCCCAGCCCATCCCCGGAACCGGCGGTGGTGGCCCGAAACGCCGGCGCATCCCGCGCCGGGTGATCTGGATCGCCGTGCTGCTGGCGGCCGGCCTGATCTTCCGGCGGGCCATCGCCTCCCTGGTGCTCGTCGCGCTGTCCGCCGCGCTGCACCTGGTGGGGATCAACGCCCATCTGCCGAGCGTGCGGTTCGGCTGGCCGTGGTCGGGGATCACCGCCGGCTCCACCACCACCACCAACCTGGGGCCGTGGGTGCTGCAGAAGATCGAGGGAATCTCCCGGCCCGCGCTGGGCCAGGCCAACTTCAACTTCGTGTTCACCCGCAAGGTGTCCAAGGACATCGGCATCTGGCCGTGCTGGTACGCCAGCACGTTCTATGCCGTGGGGCACGCCTCGGCCACCGTCAACCTGAACCCAGGCCCGGCCTGGTGGGCACCGGCCACCGGGCACTACCGCCTGCAGGTGCTCAGCCGCCCCCAGGGGAGCAAGCCGGGACGGGTCAGCGTGCAGATGGTGCTGCCCCCGCCACAGCTCCCCCAGTCGGTGCACGCCGTGACCATCGACAACATGCCGTCCCGGCCGATCTCGGTCCAGCACAGCTGGACCTACCCGGGCTTCGGCTGCGGCGTGCTGCTGCGCCCGCAGTTCGCCCAGTCCGTGCTGTACGCCCAGGCGCAGCAGATCGCCTTCTACAAGTCGCGGCACGCCCCGCAGGTCACCCAGCCACTGATCAGCAGCGCCGAACGCCAGGCCACACTGACCATCCGGGACAACTTCATCCAGCCCACGGTGAACGCGTTCGGGTACACGCTGGGGCGGTTCAGCATCCGCTGGGCCGGCGGGCCGTGAGCCGCCGACGCGCTGCCGGGGGGCCCGTGGCCGGCAGCCGCCCGCCACGGCGCCCCGCGGCTCAGGCGGGCGTGATGACCACCTTCAGCGCCGAGTTCTCCGCCGCGTTCTTGAACACGTCGTAGGCCTCGTCCATCTGGTCGAAGGTGAACGAGTGGGTGCCCATCTTCTCCGCCGGGATCCGCCCGCTGGCCACCATCTTCAGCAGGGTGGGAATGGACACGGTGTCCACCAGGCCCATGGTCAGCGTGACGTTCTGGATCCACATCTCCTGCATCGGCAGCTCGACCGGGACGCCGTGCACGCCGATGTTGGCGATGGTGCCGCCCGGCCGGACCAGGGCCGCCGTGGTCAGCAGCGTCTCGGGGTAGCCGACCGCCTCGATCGACACGTCCACGCCCTGGCCGTCGGTGAGCGCCCTGACCTCGTCGGCGACGCCCGGGCCCGCCTCCACCACGTCGGTGGCCCCGAATTCCAGCGCCTTGTCCAGCCGGAACTTGTTCGTGTCGATCGCGATGACCCGGGCCGCACCCCACAGCCCGGTAGTCAGGATGGCCGACAGCCCGACCGCGCCGGCGCCCACGACGGCGACTGTGTCGCCCGGCCGCACCTTCCCGGCCAGCACGCCGACCTCGTACCCGGTGGGCAGCGAGTCGGCCAGGAAGATGGCCTGCTCGTTGCTGACGTTCGCCGGGACCGGGTACAGCGAGGTGTCGGCGTACGGCACCCGGACCGACTCGGCCTGGGTCCCGTCGATCAGGTGCCCGAAGATCCAGCCGATGCCGCCCACGGTCTGGCAGTGCGAGGGCATGCCCCGCTGGCAGTACTCACACCGGCCGCACTTGGTGATAGCCGGCACCAGCACGCGGTCGCCGACGGCGAAACCCTTGACCGCGTCCCCGACCTCGGTGACCGTGCCGACCGCCTCGTGCCCGAGGATCCGGCCATCGGTCACGGCGGCTACGTCACCGTGGAGAATATGCAGGTCAGTACCGCAGATCGTGGTCGTGTCCACCCGCACCACCACGTCGGTCGGTTCCTGGATGGCTGCGGGCGGAACGTCCTCCCACGACTTCTGCCCGGGCCCGTGGTACACCAGCGCCTTCATCGCCACCTCCGTCAGTCGCGGTCATGTGATGCGGCGCGCGGGCGCGCCGTACCGGTGATTCCGACGCTAACGGCGACCAGCGCTCCCGGCTGTGCCAGAATCAGACGCTGCACCCGCCCCGGCAGGCACCAGGCTCACCCGCTGACCCCTGCGCGTGCCCCGGCCCGCCCCAGCGCACCCGGCCCGGCCCAGCGCGCACGGCCGGCCCAGCTCGCCGGCCCCGCCGTCCGCGGCACCGCCGCTAATCTCGTGCCCGCAGCACCTCGATGAGGGCTGAATCGTCCTGGCCGCCCAGGCCCGCATCGTGACCGCGCTGGTACAGCCCGCGCGCCGCGGTGGCCATCGGCACCGCCGCCCCGGCCTGCTCGGCCGCCGCGCTGACCAGGCCCATGTCTTTCACGAAGATGTCCAGCGCGCTGCGCACCGGCCCGGCCGGCCCGGCCACCATCCGGGCCCCGCGGTCGGCGAACATGAACGACGCCGCCGCCCCGTCCCGCAGCACCTGCCAGCAGTCCGCGGCGGACAGGCCCAGCGCCTCGGCGAACGCCAGCGCCTCGGCGGCCGCCGCGATGTGCACCCCGCACAGCAGCTGGTTGACCAGCTTCATCCGCTGCCCGTCACCGGGCTGCGGGCCGACCACGGGCGCGCTGCGGGCCAGCGCGTCGAGCAGCGGCCGCACCCGGGCCACCGCGCGGGCCGGGCCGGACACCATGATCAGCAGATCGCCGTCGGCCGCCCGGGCCACGCCCCCGGACACCGGCGCGTCGACCACCGCGATCCCGCGGGTGGCGAGCCGGCCAGCCGCGCTGACCACCGCCTCCGGCCCGGCCGTCGCCATGATCAGGATGACCGCACTGGCCGGCATGGCGCCCGCCGCCCCGCCCGGGCCGAACAGCACTCCCTCCAGCTGCCCGGGGGTGGCCACCATCAGCACGGCCACGTCAGCGTCGCGGACCGCCGCGCCGATGCTGGCCGCCGGGTGCACCCCGCCCCCGGCCGCCGCCGTGGCCCGCTCGGCCACGATGTCGTACCCGAGTACCTGGTGGCCCGCGCGGGCCAGGCACGCCGCCATCGGCGCGCCCATCGCGCCGAGCCCGAGCCAGCCCACTCGCATCAGGAAACCTCCTGCTGATCGTTGAGTATCGCCACCACCTCGGCCAGCGTGCCGTCGTCGCCCACGTTGCCGGCGAACACCACGTAGGGCAGGCCGATCGCCTCTGGCGCCGCGTCAACCGGCCGCAGCACCGAGATCACCCCGGGGAACAGCTGCCCGGCCACCTCGGCACGGCGGATGCCCAGCCCCACGGTGGCCACGTCGTGCGCGGTGATACCGCCCTTGGCCAGCACCCAGGCGGGCCCGGCGGCCAGCACCGCGCGCACCACGGCGGCCAGCGCCCCGGACACGGTGCGGGCGATGGCCAGGCTGCCGGCCCGGTCCCGGCCCGCGGCCACCGCGCGGCTGGTGTACAGCAGCACGTCCGACCGGCGCAGCGCCGCGGCGGCCTGCGGCGCGACCTCGGCCACCGGGTCGGCGCCGCGCAGGATCGCCGGCACGTCGAGCTCGAAACTGGTGACGCCGCCCGCGGCGCGCAGCGCGGCCAGCTGCCGGCTGGTCTGGCCGACGTGCGAGCCGACCACGATCAGGCCATGCCCCGCGCGCCCCGCGCTGCGCAGCTGCGCACCACGCAGCGGCGGCCGCGGGCCGAGCCCGCTCAGCGCGCGGACAAACGACGGCCCGGTGCGGAACAGGAAGGACTGGCCGTCGCGCTCGGCCAGCAGCACCCCGCAGGCGACCGCCTCCAGATCGGCGTAGTCGGTGGCGTTGACCACCACCCACGCCCCGTCCGCCACGGTGGCCAGCAGCTCGCGGACCCGGCCCGGCCCGCCGGACCGGATGTCGGCCAGGCCGATACTCGCCACCTGATCTCGCCGGATCGCACCGCCACTTTTTTCCTCAACGAAAACCCGCAGGTCAGATGCCTCATAACCGAACGCGGAGTCACGGGCGAACTCAGTCTGGCCGACCGGGACCAGCCCGGCCGCGGTGCGCGCCCAGTGGATGTCACCCGCGGTCACCCGGCCCGCCTCCAGGAACGCGGGGACCAGCAGCACCCCGTCGAACCCGCGGCCGGGCATCTCGCGGCGGGCCGCCTGCACCGCGGCCACCTCAGCCAGCACGTGGCCGCGCAGCGTCGAGTCGCTGCGGCTGACCAGCTGAATCCGCGCGCCGCGCCGCCGGGCCACGGCGAGCAGGCCGCGGGCCGCCTCGGTGGTGCGCTCGACCGCGGCCGGCTCGTCCAGGCTGCGCGTGTTGGTCAGCACGAAACAGGTAGCGGCCGGGGTGTCCAGCGCCGCCGCGTAGGCGCTTTCCGCCAGGACCGTAACCACCTGGACGTCGTGTACCGCCTGCGATCCGGTCGGGTCGTCGTCCAGCACGCCGAGCAGCAGGCCGTCCGCGGCGCGCATGGCCCGGACCGAGTCCCGGAGGGCCGCGGCGTCGGTGCGCGGGGCGGGCAGCCCAGCCAGCACCTCGGCTGCGGCTGGCTGGCTGTCCGGCACCAACAGGCCCTTTCCGCTGGTGGCCATGGCCCGTCAGCAGCTGCCGATGATCGAAGACGTGCGATCACCGTACGCCGACCAGCAGTCCGCCTGAGGACGGAGCCGCCGCCGTGCCTGACCTAGTTATCACCGGCGGGGCCGGCTTTCTCGGCGCCCGCCTGGCCCGGGACCTGCTGGCCACGGGCACGCTGGACGTGGCGGGCGACGGCCCGCAGCCGGTGCGCCGGCTGACGCTGATCGACCAGGTGCCGGTGCCCGCCGACCTGCGCGACGATCCCCGGGTCACCCAGATCACCGGTGACCTCGGTGGCCTCCTTGACCCCGGGGCCGCCGGGCCCGGGCCGCGCGCCGCGCGCGACGCGATCACCACCGCGGGGGTGATCTTCCACCTGGCTGCCGCGGTCAGCGGGGAATGCGAGGCCGACTTCGACCTCGGCATCCGGGCCAACCTGCGGGCGACCGAGGCGCTCCTCGCGTGCTGCCGGACCGCCGGGACGGCCCCGGTACTGGTGTTCAGCAGTTCGCTGGCCGTGTTCGGCGCCTCGCCCGATCATCCGCTCCCGGCGGTGATCGGCGACCAGACGCTGCCCAATCCGCAGACCAGCTACGGGGTGCAGAAGGTGATCGGGGAGCAGCTGCTGGCCGACTACACCCGCAAGGGGTTCCTGCGCGGCCGGGCCATCCGGCTGATGACGGTCTGCGTGCGGCCGGGGCGGCCCAACGCGGCCGCGTCCGGCTTCATGTCCAGCATCATCCGGGAGCCGCTGGCCGGCCAGCATGCCACCTGCCCAGTCGATCCCAGCACCGCGGTGGCGCTGGCCTCACCGGCGCGGACCATCACCGGGCTGCGCTGCGCGGCCGGGGCGTCCGACGCGGCCTGGGGCGGCCGCAGCGCGGTCACCCTGCCCGCGCTGACCGTGACCGTGGCCGAGATGGCCGCCGCACTGGAGCGGGCGGCCGGCCCGGCCGCGGCCGCCCTGATCGACTGGGCGCCCGATCCGGGCGTAGCGGCCATCGTGGCCAGCTGGCCGGCCCGGGTACACAGCGAGCGGGCGGCCGGGCTCGGCCTGGCCCCGGACCCGGACTTCGGCTCGATCATCCAGATGCACCTGGCGGAGACCCGGGGGGCGGCACCGGCTGACCGCCAGTGAAGGAGACAGCATGCGCATCGCAGTGGCCGGCGCGACCGGCCGAATCGGCCAGCGCACGATGGCTGCCCTCCGCCAGGCCGGGCAGACCCCCGTTCCCATCAGCCGCTCCGGCGGCGTGGACGTGCTGACCGGTGCCGGGCTGGACGCGGCGCTGGCTGGCGCGGAGACGGTCATCGACGTGACGAACACCACGGCCGCCGACCCGGAGGAGACCGTCCGCTTCTTCCACACCGCGACGGTCAGCCTGCTGGCGGCGGAACAGCGGGCCGGGGTCGGCCATCATGTCCTGCTGTCGATCGTCGGCGTCGAGCTGGTGCCGGACAACCCGCACTACCGCGGCAAGATCGCCCAGGAAGCGCTGGTCACCCAGGGGCCGGTGCCGGCCACGATCGTCCGGGCCACCCAGTTCTTCGACTTCCCGCTGATGGTCACCTCGTGGAACCGCGACGGCGACACCGTCCCGCTGCCGCCGCTGCTGATGCGGCCGATATCCCCGGACGACGTGGCCAGCGTGCTGGCCGAGGTGGCCGTGGCCGGGCCGCAGCCCGGCTTCGAGGTGGCCGGGCCGGACAACCAGGACATGATCGACATGGCCCGGCGCAGCCTGGCCAGCCGGGGCGAGACGCTGCGCCTCGTGCCGACCTGGGATGGCCCGCTCGGCACGGCCATGGCCGGCAACGTGCTGCTGCCCGGGGCCAGGGCGCGGATCACCCCGACCAGCTTCGACGACTGGCTCAGCAGCGGCGCCGCGGCCGGGGCCAGCTGACCGCGCCGCGCTGAGCGAGCCCGGTCAGTCAGCGCTGGACGGCTCGGCCAGCAGGGACAGGCCGATGCCCAGCATCCACACGTCCTTGCTGACCCCGACGCCGGCCTGGGTAGGCCACACACTGCCTGGCTTGTGCAGCGCCTCGGTGCGCAGGTACAGGCCGAGCAGGCTGCCGGAGAAGGCGGTGAGCGCCGCGCCGGCCAGCTTGTTCGGCACCACCGGCAGCAGCAGCGCGGCACCCGTGCCGATCTCGGCGGCAGCCAGCAGCTTGAGGAACGTCTCCGGCGGGATCCGGCCCAGGGGCGGGTACGCGCCGGAGGCCATCCCGTGCACGCCCTTGGCCCGCTCCGGGGTGCCTTTCCACTTCTCCAGGCCAGCGTGCAGGATGTAGGCGCCGGTGGCCAGCCGGGCCGGGACGTTGCGCAGGTGCAGCCGCATGACGACTCCTCGGGGGGACAGCTGACGGCGCACGCGGCCGGGGCGCGGGACGCGGTGCGCCGGTTGCTGGGGTTTCCGCAGGTAACCGGGGGGAGGTCCCCGGATAACCCGACCCTAGCAGAAATGGGGACTCTTCCCTGCTTAACGGTAGTCTGCTCAGGTGGCACCGACGCAGGCCCGGGACGTCCGGCTGCGGGCCGACGCGGCCCGCAACCGGCAGGCGATCATCGATGCCGCCCGGCAGCTGTACGGCAGGCGGGGGCTGGACGCACCGCTCGATGAGATCGCCCGGGTGGCCGGGGTGGGCAACGCCACCTTGTACCGGCACTTCCCGTCCCGCTGCGCGCTCGCCGCCGCCGTGTTCGCCGACACCCTCCAGCTCGTCATCGACGCGGCCGGACGGGCACTGGCCGACCCGGATCCGTGGCACGGCTTCGCCGCACACGTCCGCTTCCTGTGCGAGCTGCAGAGCACCGGCCGGGGGGTCGCCGACCTGCTCATCACCCGGGTCAGCGGCGCGCCCGAGCTGGAGGAACTGCGCGAGCGCGCCTATGCCAGCCTGGTGGCGATCGCGGCCCGGGCCCAGGCCAGCGGCGCGCTGCGGGCCGACTTCGTGCCCGAGGACCTGGCCCTGCTGCTGATGGCCAACGCCGGACTGGTCAGCCGGACCGCCGAGGCGGCGCCGCAGGCCTGGCGCCGGTTCACCGACCTGGCCCTGGACGGCCTGAGGGGTGCCGCGGCCACCGAGGCCGCGCCGCCGCCGGGCCGCGCCGCCGTGCAGCGGGCGATGCGCGCCCGCGGTCATGACCTGGGGTATTCCTGACTCGAATGCGGGGTGACGGGTGACTCGGCGGGGCTGGGCGCTGTTCGCGATCATGTGCGTGGTGTGGGGCATTCCCTACCTGTTCATCAAGGTGGCGGTGCGGGATGTCTCGGTGCCCATGGTCGTGTTCACCCGGTCCGCGCTGGGTGCCCTGCTGCTGCTGCCGGCGGCGCTGCGGTCTGGGCAGCTGGGCGGCCTGCGCCGGTACTGGCGGCCACTGCTGGCGTTCGCCGCGCTGGAGATCATCGTGCCCTGGGGACTGCTGTCCGCGGCGGAACAGCGGCTGCCCAGTTCGCTGGCCGGGCTGCTGATCGCGGCGGTGCCGATCATTGGCGTGGTCGTCGCCCGGCTCACCGGCGGCACCGAGCGGCTCAGCCCGCGGCGCTGGACCGGGCTGATCATCGGCCTGGCCGGGGTGGCCGTGCTGGCCGCGCCGGACCTGGGCAGCGGCAACGGCTGGGCCATCGGCGAAGTGCTGCTGGTCGCGGTCTGCTATGCCAGCGCCCCGCTGATCGCCACCCGGAAGCTGGCCGACGTCCCGGCCCTGCCGATGACCGCGGCCTGCCTCACCCTGGCCGCGCTCGTCTACACCCCGGCCGCCGCCGTGACCTGGCCGCGCCAGCTGCCGTCCGTCCAGGTCCTGGCCGCGCTGGCCGGCCTCGGTGTGATCTGCACGGCGTTCGCGTTCATCGTGTTCCTCGAACTGCTCAAGGAGGTCGGCACGTCGCGGGGCATGGTGTTCACCTACGTCAACCCGGCGGTCGCGGTGGCGGCCGGGGTCGCGGTGCTGGGCGAGCCGTTCACCGCCACCATCGCGGTGTCGTTCGCGCTCATCCTGGGCGGCTGCCTGCTGGCCACCGCCGCGCAGCGCGATCAGCGGCCGGCCCGGAGCCGGCCGCCCCAGCCGGGCCGCCGCCCGTCCGGGCGGACCGGCCCTAGGTGCTCGGCCCTGAAAGGGTCAGGCCTGGGTTCGTGATCATGACTTTGGGTCGAATCTATTAGTCCCAAAGTCATGATCACGTTCGCATCAGGGCCGCAGCCCCGGGCCAGCCGATTGCGGACGCCGCAGCGGGCCCGCCCGGGTCAGGCCAGGCAGCTGAGCGGGGCACCGCCGTTGTAGGCGACCATGTCGGCCAGGGCGGCGGGCACGTCGATGGGGCCGCCGCGCGGTGCGCCGGCCAGCTCAGCGCAGGCGCGGTGCAGGTTGCCGACGATCCGCTCGGCATCCGGCCAGTCCGCGAACCGGCCCAGGTCGGTCTCCTGGGCGGCCCGCAGTGGGGACAGCCCGGCCTGCCGGGCGCGGGCGGCCACGTCGAGCACGAACCGGCAGTAATCCAGCGTGGCCTCGACCGGCGCCTGGCCGCTGAACACCGGGCCGTGCCCGGGCACGATGGTCTGCGCGGCGAGCGGCACGATGACCTGCTCCAGCACCTCGATGGCCCCGGCCACCGAGCCCATCAGCAGGAACGGCGTGCCGCCGTTGAAGACCAGGTCGCCGCAGAACAGCACGGAACGCTCCGGGATCCAGACGATCGAGTCGTTGGTCGTGTGCGCGGCGGTGCCCACGTGCCGGACCTGCACCCGCAGGTCCCCGGCGTGGACGGCTATTTCGTCGGTGAACGTGATGAACGGCGGGTCGAGCCGCAGGTCGCCCCAGTCCGGGCCGGCCCAGAACGGCAGCGGGCGGGGCGGGCCGAACGCGATGGCCTCGGCCCGGGCCTGCTCGTGGGCGACGATGCCTGCGGTGGGGAACAGGCAGTTGCCGAAGGTGTGATCGCCGTGGTGGTGCGTGTTGATGACCGTGCGCACCGGGGCCGCAGTGACGGCCGCGATCGCGCTTTGGTAGGCCCGGGTCCGGCGCTCGGTCGAGCAGGTGTCGATGCTGATGACGCCCTGCGGCCCGGCCAGGAAGCCGGTGTTGTTGATCCACCAGGTGCCGTCCGGCTGCACATATGCATATACACCAGGCGACACCTCCTGCACCTCAGGTCGGCCAGGCTCAGTGATGTCAACGTCCAGGCTGCTCACGATGTGCTCCTGTCGTTCCCGTTGCGTCGGATAAGCCGGGAACTACTTGCGGACGCGGAACCGGAGGATGGTGACGGCGCCCGACCGCGTGCTGCTGACCGGTTCCAGGTCTATCCGGGCGAGGCCCGGGGAGGAGTAGAACCGGATGCCGTCGCCGAGCAGCACCGGCAGGAGGTATACCAGGATCTCGTTGACGAGTCCCCGCTGCAGGCACTGGCCGGCCACGTCGGCGCCGAGGATCTCGAGGTTCTTGCCGCCCGCCGCGTCCAGTGCCGTGGCGACCGCTTCCCCGATGTCACCGGTGAGGTACGTGACCTCCGGGGCCGGCGGGTCCGGCGGCCTGTGGGTGAGGACGAACATGGGTCCGGAGAAGGGGTAGCCTTCGTCGCTCGATGCTGCCCCCCGCTCGTTGCTGGCGTCCATCCTGTTGCCTACCTCGTCGGTCCGCCGGCCGATCAGCATGGCGCCGGTGGCCGCCGCGGTCTCCGTCAGCCAGGCCGCGTCCGGCGCTACGAAGTCGAAGATCCAGTCCATCGCGTCGCCGGGACCGGCGATGAAGCCGTCAAGCGACATCGACCTGTTCACGACGACCTTGCCGTGTCCGGTGCTTGTATCGCTCATCCTGTTCCTCCCAACCGGCCCCGGACCTCCGCTTGACCCATGGGGCTGCACGGAGGCATAGATCCCGGCGACCGTCCCGGGGTCATGTCATCGGCTGAGCTGCTCATCGGGGCTCCCTCCGCCGGGGGGCCAGCCCATCATCGCGCGCAGGCGGCGGGGCTGGCCTACCGCCTTCCGGGTTAGCCTTGCTACCTGGGGTTTGGCCGGCCGCGAGGGAGGCCCGGGATGCCTCGCCACATCAGGTACTGGGTAGCGTTCGCGGCCGCCGCCGCCGGGCTGGCCTGGGCGGGATGGCCCGCCGCGCCATCCACGGTGACCACGGTGATCAACCGGGTTGATGTAGTCGTGGTCACGCTGCTGCTGGCCGGCCTGCCCGTCCTGGCCCGCCGGGTCGTCGGCCCGTGCGGCGCCAGCCGGGCCGCCCGGATCCTCCGGGCGGGCGGGTACGCGACCGTGTTCGCGCTGGTGGCGGTCAAGGCCGAGGTGGCGCGGTCGGCAGGTCCCCGGCCCGCGGGCGGGCCCGCCGTGGCCGGGGTCGTGGCCGGCGAGATCGTCTTCCTGGCCGTGCTGGCGGTTTACCTCGGGTGGGTGCTCGCGGCGACGTCGCGGCGCCCGCTGGCCAGCCCGGCCGCGCTGGCCACCGGCACGGCCGCGGGCGCCGCGGCCGGGGTGCTGATGTTCCTGCTGCCGCCGCGGGGTGGCCTGCTGCACCTGCACGCCTCCTGGCAGGCCGACCTGTACCGGGCCGGGCAGATGCTGGCCATCCTGCTGGCCCTGGCCACCGGGATCGCGGCCGGGGTGCTGACCGCGCGGCGGACGGGGCGCCGGGACCGGGCCGGGAGCGGGGGCGGGCAGCTGCCACTGGCCGAAGCGCGCGCCCGGCAGGGCCTGGCCGCCGGGCTGTCTGCCGGGATGACCGCGGCGCTGGTCGCCTCGGTGCTGCACACTGGCTCGGTCGCACTGCTGCCGCACCAGGTGCAGCCGCTGCACTGGACGTTCAACACCGCCGACCAGCGGCAGCGGCCGGTCACCATCGAGAGCATGACCGGCAACCTGAACCAGCTAGAGCCCCCTAACGGCCTGGTCGATTTCGAGATGAGCCTGGCCGACACGGCCGCCGGGTACCTGCTCGTGCTGGTTTTCTTCCCGCTGTTCGGCGCGGGCCTGGGCGCCTGGGGCGCCCTGTACGCGGCAGGCCGGCCGGGCCAGCAGCCCGGCAACGGCGGCGGCGGCGGCGGGGGCGAGCCCGAGCCCGCCGCACCGCCACCCGACGGTGGACGCCGCGCGGACGAGGACCACCGGCCGTCCATCCTGCGTGGCTACCTGAAAGATCTGCCGGCCGGCCACGGTCTGCCCGCGGGGCCCGGCGGAGGGCGCCGGACCGCCGAGCGCCCGAGCCAGATCCCGGCTGGCCTCAGGGACCCGCCCTGGCCCGCGTGGCCGGATGCCAGTCCTGCGTGGTCCCCGTAGTGGCCCGGCGGCTCTTGCTGCTGGCACTGCCGCCGCCCGGCCCGCCGGGGCTATTTCCAGGCGAAAACGGGCTGCTCGAAGTGGGCCACCCTGATCATGCTGGCGTGCAGGGCCACCTGGCAGAACTGGTAGATGATCGCGGCCGTGGGCGCGTGCAGGTAGCCGCCGAGCAGCGGCAGCTGGATGACCGGCGCCGGGGACTGCGGGATACGCACCAGCCGCGGGGCGACGTCGAAGTCGGCCAGCGGGATCACGTGGATCTCGGCCACCTCGGATTCCGGGCCGCGCAGCACCGGGGCGGCCGGGCCGCCCCAGACCACGACCGGGGTGATCAGGTAGCCGGACCGGGTGACGTAGTCATCGAGCAGCCCGAGCACATCACCGGCGGGCACGTGCAGGCCGGTCTCCTCGGCCAGCTCCCGCCGCGCCGCGTCCTCGGCCGCCTCCCCCGGGTCCCGGCGGCCGCCGGGCAGGGCCCACTGGCCGGCGTGACTGCGCAGGCTGTCCGCGCGCCTGGTGATCAGCAGCGCGGGCACTTCCCGCTGGCGCACCACGCACACGGCGACCGACGCCGCCTTCAGCCCGGTCCCGGGCAGCGCCACGCGCTGGAACCGGCCCAGGTTCGCCGCGATGGCGTCCCGGGCCGCGGCGTCAGGTGGGGCGGGCATGGCCTGCCACCCTAGGGGGTGTCCTGTCGCTCGTGGCCGTCGCGAGTGTCCGCCGGGCCAGCGGGGACCGGTGTCCGCCACAGATCGGTGATGGCCACCCCGAGGTCGGCCAGCATCCGGCGCAGCAGCGGCAGCGACAGTCCCAGGACGTTGGTCGGGTCACCGTCGATCCCGGCCACGAACGGCGCGCCCAGCCCGTCGATGCTGAACGCGCCCGCCATGGCCAGCGGCTCGCCACTGGCCAGGTAGGCGGCCAGCTCGCGGTCGGTGGGCACGGCGAAGCGGACCACCGTGCCCGCGACCGCGCGCCGCCGCCGGCCGGTGGGCCCGTCGATGAGGCAGTGCCCGGTGAACAGGGTCGCTTCCCGGCCGGACAGCTGCTGCCACATCTGCCTGGCCTGCTCAGCCGAGGCGGGCTTGCCGAACGCCACCTGATCGACGTCCAGCAGCGAGTCGCACCCCAGTACCAGTGCGCCGGGGCGCCGGCTGGCCACGGCCGACGCCTTGCGCTCAGCCAGGAGTTCCACCGCGGCCGCCGTGCCCAGCCCGGCCTCGAAGGTCTCGGGCACGCCGCTGACAATGACTTCCGGATCGATCCCGGCATCCCGCAGCACCCGCCGCCGCACCGCTGACGAGGAAGCCAGGACCAGCGCAGCCGCCGCGTCTCGCCCCACCTGGCCAGCCTAACAACCGGGACCGGCCGCGGCCCGGCGGAAGAGCTGGACCGAGCCGAGCGGGACGAACCCGGCCGCCAGCAGCGCCCGGACGCTGGCCGCATTGCCGGGCGCGGCCGCGGCCACCGTCAGCTGGCCCGCGGGCACGGCCGTCAGCGCGGCACTGACCAGGTCCGGCCCGGCCCGCTGGCCGCGGCGCGCAGGTTCCAGCTCGAAGCTCAGCTCGGTCAGCCCGGCCAGCCCCCGGCTGAGCGTGGCCAGGGCCGAGCGGGCCTTATCCGGGTAGCCCAGCACCCGGGCCTGATCGCGGATTCTCCCGGCGAACCGGGCCCGCGGATGATCAGCCAGGTCAGGCCGGCCGACGAGCCGGGGCGGGGTACCCGGGCGCCCGGTGCCCCGGCCCGCCAGCAGCATGTCCAGGCAGTCGATCCAGCCGTCCGGCCCGGCCAGAGCCGAGATCAGCCGCGGGTCATGGGCGCCGCCGAACCCGTCCGCGCCGAGCGAGCGCAGCCGCTCATCGGGAATGTCCGGGCGCACCGCGAAGACCGCGTGCCCGGTGAACGAGATGATCGCCTCCAGCCCGGGACGCCACGGCGGCACGCGCTGCCAGCCCCCGTCCGGTTCCGGGAACTGACCTGCCGCCGCCGCGGTGATCAGCCGGGCCAGCGGATGCTCGGGGCACACCCCGCCCACCGTACCGGTGCGCCCGCGCCCGCCCCGGCAGCCGTGCCTATGCTGGCCGGGTGCATCTCACCCTCGCCGCCATCGTGGTCCACGAGTATGACCCGGCCATCGACTTCTTCGTCGGCACGCTGGGCTTCGAGCTGGTGGAGGACTCCCCCGCCGTGACGACCAGGAGTGGCCGCCCCAAGCGCTGGGTCGTGGTCCGGCCGCCAGGCGCCGCCACCGGCCTGCTGCTGGCCCGGGCCGAAGGGGCCGAGGAATCGGCCGTCGTCGGCCGGCAGGCCGCCGGGCGGGT
Organism: uncultured Actinomycetes bacterium; assembly: GCA_963711705.1. GTDB lineage: Bacteria > Actinomycetota > Actinomycetes > Streptosporangiales > Streptosporangiaceae > RYN-230. The sequence goes on along the minus strand of CAVQFM010000020.1, from coordinate 214,975 downwards.
CGGTTTCTTCCTCCAGGTCGACGACTTCGACGCGGCCTACCAGCGGATGTCCGCGGCCGGCGTCCAGTTCACCGGCCCGCCACGCACCGAGCCGTACGGCCGGGTCGCGGTGTTCCTGGATATCGCGGGCAACCGATGGGATCTGCTCGGCCCGGCATAATGGAATAAAGCCGACCATAAATCAGGCATCCAGCGGGCCAGAATCACCGCGGGCCAGCCGCAAAATGATAGCGGATGACCATAAACGGTACCCGGGCGCGAATTTTATATCCGGCTGGCCAAGATACCTGGAATCGGCCCGCACGTTAAATGGGCCACTCATCGCGGAAAGAAATTTCACCTGTTATCCACTTGTGACCCGGGCGGGTCTTCTAATCTGGTGCAGTCATCCCCTTGGAGCGGGACATCCCCTGGAGCGGGGTGGCGGCGGGCCTGCCGCGGGGCGGAGATCGCGGCCGGCGTCGGCACCGCCGCGCCGCAGCCGGCCACCACGCCCACCGCGCGGCCGCCGGCCCGGGCCCACCCCGGTGTGCATCGAGATCCCGGTGCTGCACGTGTCCGCCCCGGTCACCTCTGGCGGGCCGTTCGACCCAGCGACCGGCCAGTACCTGGACAACATCGTCGTCTGCGCGTACCTGGCCAGCCGCGTCCGCTGAGCGTGGCCAGCCGGCCAGGACGCGCCCCAGGCCGCGGACGGCCATGCCAGGCTTTCGCCATGACGTCCTACCAGCCGGCCGACTGGCATGACCTCTTCGTGGCCAGCGCCGGCGCGGCCGCGGCGCTGACCGGGCTGATCTTCGTCGCGGTGTCCATCAACCTGGCCCAGATCCTGGCCGACCGGAAGCTGCCGACCCGGGCGGCCGAGACCCTGTCCATCCTGGTCGGGCTGGTGCTGCTGTCGGTGTTCATGCTGGTGCCCGGGCAGGGCCGGATAGTACTGGGCATCGAGATCGGCGGCCTGGGCGTGGTGCTCGGGACCATCCTGCTGACCAATCGGCTCCGGCTGCCCCGCGCGCCAGGTGACCCGCGGACCTGGAGCCTGGTGCCGCTGATCGTCATCCTCGCCGGCACGATCCCGATGACCGTGGCCGGGATCAGCGTGCTGGCCGGCGCGGGTGGCGGCCTGTACTGGCTGGTTCCCGAACTGCTGCTGGCCTTCGCCGGGTCGATGCTCAACGCGTGGATCCTGCTGGTCGAGATCCAGCGTTAGCCCAGGTCCGGCCAGGCAAGCCCGGCTTGACGGCTATTTAAAAGCGCATTGAATGCTTGCCAAGCGCAATCTGCTTCGCTATTGTCGGTTTGGTATGCGTCGGTCCAGGGGGGACCAGCGTGCATTTTCGGCGCTAGGGGGGCATCGGTGCGCAAATCTATTATGGCTGCATGCGCGGCCGCATTCGGGATCTCACTCAGTCTGACCGGGGCTGTACCAGCTCTGGCCAGCTCGGCCCGGCAGGCAACTCCATCGTCAATTATCGTGGTATCGCCCGGGCAATCCATTCAGCAGGCGGTCAATCACGCCCATCCGGGGGATACCATCCTGATCAAGCCGGGTGTTTACCGGCAGACCGTGCAGATTCGCAAAGATGGTATTACTCTGCGCGGTTCGGGCGATTCGCTGCACGGCACGGTGCTGCGGCCGCCGCACCGGAGGCCGCATACCGTGTGCCGGAGCGCGTTCGGCGTCACCGGCGTGTGCGTCCTGGCCAAGAAGATCGACGTGACCACGGGCAAGGTGTTCCAGCGGGTACACAATGACACGGTCACCGGCCTGTACGTCGCCGGGTTCCCGGACAACGGCGTGTTCGGCTACGGCACGGATGGCCTGACGGTGACCAGCGTGACCGCGGTCAACGACGGCGACTACGGCATCTCCCGCTTCGTGTCCAGCCGGACGCTGTTCGCCGACGACGTGGCGATCGGCAACCATGAGGCGGGTTTCTACGTTGGTGACTCGCCGCACGCCGACACCGTGGTCCGCGACAACGTCGCGATCGGGAACCAGTTCGGGATCTTCGTCCGGCACGCCCGTCACGTCGCCGTGTTCCACAACCTGGCCACCCGGAACTGCCAGGGCATCCTGGTGCTCGACGACGGGCAGCCCGGCGGGGCCGGGACCGCGGTGATCACCGACAACACCGTGCTGCACAACAACAAGTTCTGCAAGAAGAGCGAGGATACGCCGGTCAACATCAGGGGCGGCGGCATCCTGCTGCTCGGCGCGACGCACACCCTGGTCGCCCACAATGAGGTCAACGGGAACCAGGGCCGGCGGATCAACTCGGGCGGCATCGTCGTGCTGAGCGCCAAGAAGCTCACCCACGGCCACAACCCGCGGCACGACACGATCCTGGGCAACGTGGCCTTCCACAACCGGCCCGCCGACCTGATCTGGGACGGCAGCGGCACCGGGAACCACTTCGTGGCCAACCACTGCGGCCGCTCCCGGCCCATGGGGCTCTGCCACTAGCGCGCAGCGGCTAGCGAACACCGGCCGGCCAGGGCTCACCGAGAGGCGGCGCCCTGGCCGGCTGCTGCTGTGCCGGGCCCCGGCTGGGCCCACTGCTGGAACTGGTCCTGGATCAGCTGCCCGGCGCCCTGCCCGCTGACCGACCCGTCGCACTTGTAGCTAGCCAGGATCTGAGTGGGCTGCCAGGTGGTGTGGTCCACGACCAGCACCCCCGGCCGCAGCGACCATACGACCAGCCCGCACACCCCCAGGCCGGTGAGATAGTCGAGAAACGCCGGGACGTCGGTGCTGGCGTTCGGCCAGCACTCGGCGTTCTTCTTCGCGTAGTTGGTCCACTCGCCGACCACGACCGGGATGCCCAGCCCGACCAGGTAGCCGAACTGCTGATCCCAGTTGGCCGGAGTGTGCGGGCCCTGCGGGTGATGCATCGAGTAGACGAGATTGTTGTCCGGGTCGGTGAGCTGATGGTTCCCGGCGGTGCCGTTGATACCGGCCAGCGTGCCCGAGTGACCACAGCCCTCGACCCAGAACGTGTTGCTCAGCCCATAGGTGCGCAGCTGGTTGACCAGGCTCTGGAAGCCGGTATAGCGGACGCCGTCCGAGCCGGCCCCACCACTGTGCCAGCCCGCCCACGCGTTGGCATACAGCGCGGCCGGGGTGGGCTCGTTGAACAGATCACAGATCACGTCCGGCCCGTAGTGGTCGTGGATGATCTTCCAGAACGCAATGTCATTGCCCTCGGGCATGGCCGTGTAGTCCAGGTTTTCGTGCTGGGCGCAGATCACTACGGCCAGCCCCAGCTGCTGGGCCAGGTCCACCGCCTGGTCCAGGTAGGCCAGGAAGTCGGTGTTGTAGTGGTTGCCGTTGAGCGTGCCGGTCATCCCGTTCGCCGGCGTGGCCAGGTAGCTGCGCAGGGCCGCGACCGGCCCGCCGCCCCGCCATGACGCGGTGGCGTTGGACTTGCCGCGCAGCAGCGGCACCCCGACCTGCAAGCGCACCGTGTTGGCGAACCAGTCGTCGTGCGCGTGCTGGATCTGGGCCAGTGGGCTGTCCGCCCCGGACCGCCAGCGGACACTGGCCAGCCCGGTGATTGTGATCCCCCGGGCGACCGGGCCGGGCGTTAAAGCCGTTTCCGGGTGATGGTGCGAACTTTCCGTCATGCCCGGAGCGTACGCTCCGCCGGGCCGGGCTCCTAGGACCCGCCCGGCCTAGCGCAGGGTTGCCGCCCAGTCCGCGATCGTGGTCACCCCGGCCTGGCGCGGGAACACCTTCTCCAGCAGCACCCGGTGCACCTCCGGGTCGCCGTCCAGGCAGCCGTCGGACAAGACGGTGAGCCGGTAGTCCAGGTCCGCGGCCTGCCGCAGGGTGGACAGCACCACCCCGCTGGTGGCGATGCCCGCCAGCACCAGGTGCTGCACGCCCTGGGCCCGCAGCACGACCTCGAGGTCGCTGCCCGCGAAGGCGGACACCCGCCGCTTGTGCACGGTCACCTCGCCCGGGGCCGGAGCCACCGCGGGCGGCACGCCGATGGCCGGATCGGCGTCGGTGAACCGCCCGGTCCCGGCGATGGCGGCGAAGCTCCGGTTGTGCTCGCTGACCTCGGGATAGCCGGGGCGGAACGCGACCGTCACGTAGATCACCCGGATCCCGGCGGCCCGGGCCGCGCTGATCGCGCTGGCCAGCCGGGGCAGGTACGCCTCGTCGCTGGCGAACCGGTCCACGATGCCCTGCTGGACGTCCATGATCAGCAAGGCGGTCGAGGTCACGCTGGCTCACTCCTGGGGATCGGGGATGCGGCGCGGGGCGGTTCCGGGCCAGAGAATACAGTGAGCCCATGGACCAGCGGCGGCCGGGCGTACCCGGGTAGCACCTCTATGTGCCGCCTGTTCGGGCTGCACGCCGGCCGGGAAACCGCGCCGGCGACGTTCTGGCTCCTGGACGCCCCGGACAGCCTGGCCGCGCAGAGTCACCGCAACCCCGACGGGGCGGGCGTGGGCGCGTTCACCCCCGGCGGCCAGGTCACGCTGACCAAGCAGCCGATCGCCGCCTGGCAGGACACTGAGTTTGCCATGGCCGCCCACGAGCTGCGGGGCAGCACGTTCGTGGCGCACGTGCGATACGCCAGCACGGGCGCGCGCACTCCCGAGAACACCCATCCGTTCCTGCAGGACGGCCGGCTGTTCGCGCACAACGGCGTGGTCCAGGGCCTGGACCGCCTGGACCGGCGGCTGGCGGACCTGAACGTGGCACAGCTGGTGCGCGGCCAGACCGACAGCGAGCGGGTCTTCGCGCTGATCACCGCGGAAACCCGGCGCCGCGGCGGTGACCTGGCCGCAGGCCTGGTCACCGCGATCCGCTGGATCAGCGGCCGGCTGCCGCTGTACGCGCTCAACCTGGTCCTCGTCACCCCGACCGACCTGTGGGCGCTGCGCTACCCGGCGACCCACCAGCTGTACCTGCTGGACCGCCCGGCCGGCGGGGCCGCCGGGGCCGGCCCCTGGACGCGGTCAGCAACCGGATTCACACCCGGTCGGCGCACCTGGCCGGGCACCCATCCGTGATCATCGCCAGCGAGCGGATGGACGATGACCCGGGCTGGCGGTTGCTGGCCCCGGGGGAACTCGTGCACGTCAGCGCCGACCTGTCGATCGCCACCAGCAGCCCGTTCCCGGCCACGCCGGCCCACCTGCTGCGGCTGGCCGACCTGGAGCCGAGCGCGGCCGCCGCCCAGCACCCGGAGGACGCCCGGCCGGGCCACCAGCGGCCAGCGGCGGATCGGGATCGCCGGGGCCATAAGGGGTAAGGACCAGGCTGTACCTACCGGACAAAACAGGCACCCGCTACAGGAGAACCGTCATGACCAGCGGTTTCTACGGGCCAGAAGACCGCAGCCCGTTCGATGACTTCCTCGCCCGCATCTACGGCACCGGCAGCCCGCGCCAGCCCGCCCGGCGGGTGGACATCACCCGGCTGATGAGCGAGCCAGCCCGCGAACTGCTCGGCGCAGCCGCGGCGCAGGCCGCCGGGAAGGGCCGCGCGGACCTGGACACCGAGCAGCTGCTGTGGGCCGCGGCCCGGCTGGAGCCCACCCGCGAGCTGCTGGCCCGCGCGGGCGCCGACCCGGATGCGCTGATCGCCGGCATCGAGCAGCAGGACCAGGGGGGCGCGCCGAGCGGTGAGCCGCCGCAGCTGACGCCGGGCGCCAAGCGCGCCCTGCTGGACGCGCACCAGATCTCCCGCGCGGTCGGCTCCACCTACATCGGGCCCGAGCACATCCTGTTCGCGCTGGCGGTGAACCCCGAGTCCGGGGCGGGCCAGATGCTGTCCGCGGCCCGGGTCACGCCGGAGACGCTGCAGCGCGCGCTGGCTGGCCAGGGCGGGCCGCCCGGCCCGGGCGGGCCGGGCTCCCGGTCGGCCACACCGACCCTGGACGACTTCGGCCGGGACCTGACCGCCCTGGCCCGGGAGGGACGGATCGACCCGGTGATCGGCCGGGACGACGAGATCGAGCAGACCGTGGAAGTGCTGTCCCGCCGGGGCAAGAACAACCCGGTGCTGATCGGCGAGGCCGGGGTGGGCAAGACCGCGATCGTCGAGGGCATCGCCCAGCGCATCGTGGACGAGGACGTGCCGCAGACGCTGGCGGGCAAGCGCGTAATGCAGCTCGAGCTGTCCGGCGTGGTCGCGGGCACCCGGTACCGCGGTGACTTCGAGGAGCGGGTGAAGCGGCTCGTCGACGAGATCCGGGAGCACGGCGATGAGCTGATCATCTTCATCGACGAGCTGCACACCCTGGTCGGCGCGGGGGGCAGCAGCGAGGGCGGGATGGACGCCGGCAACATGCTCAAGCCGGCCCTGGCCCGTGGTGAGCTGCATATCGTCGGCGCGACCACGCTGGATGAGTACCGCAAGAACATCGAGAAGGACGCGGCGCTGGCCCGCCGGTTCCAGCCCATCCTGGTGCCCGAGCCGACCGCGGACGACGCGATCACCATCCTGCGCGGGCTGCGCGACCGGTACGAAGCCCACCACCAGGTGCGCTACACCGACGAGGCACTGGTGGCCGCGGTCGAGCTGTCCGACCGGTACATCACCGACCGCTTCCTGCCGGACAAGGCGATCGACCTCATCGACCAGGCCGGGGCCCGGGTCCGGCTGCGCACCAAAACGCCCGGCCGGGACGTGCGCGACCTGGAGCGCCGGGCCGAGGAATTGCAGCGGGACAAGGACCAGGCGGTGGCCAGCGAGCAGTACGAGCGGGCCTCTCAGCTGCGCGACCAGATCACCGAGGTCCGGCAGCAGATCGAGCAGCTCGGCGGCGACCAGCAGGCCGTGCCGGAGGTCACGGTCAACGACATCGCCGAGGTGGTGTCGCGGGCCACCGGCGTCCCGGTGACCCAGCTCACCGAGGAGGAGAAGGACCGGCTGCTGCGCCTGGAGCAGCACCTGCACGAACGGATCATCGGCCAGGACGAGGCGGTCAGCGCGGTGGCCGAGGCGGTCCGCCGGTCCCGGGCCGGGCTCGGCGACCCAGACCGGCCGGTGGGCAGCTTCCTGTTCCTCGGCCCCACCGGGGTCGGCAAGACCGAGCTGGCCCGGGCGCTGACCGAGGCGCTGTTCGGCGCGGACAGCCGGATGATCCGGCTGGACATGAGCGAGTTCCAGGAGCGGCACACCGTGAGCCGCCTGGTCGGCGCGCCGCCTGGGTACGTCGGCTACGAGGAGGCGGGCCAGCTCACCGAGGCGGTGCGGCGGCGGCCGTACTCCGTGGTGCTGCTCGACGAGATCGAGAAAGCCCACCCGGACGTGTTCAACATCCTGCTGCAGATTCTCGATGACGGCCGGCTCACCGACGGCCAGGGCCGGACGGTGGATTTCAAGAACACGGTGCTCATCATGACCAGCAACCTGGGCTCGGACCTGGTCACCCGCCGGGCCGGCCCGCTGGGCTTCGCCGGGAACGCGGCCGCCGTCGCCGGGCAGCAGGGCGGCCTGCAGGACCAGCTGATGCGCAGGCTGCGGGAGTCGTTCCGGCCCGAGTTCCTGAACCGGATCGACGAGATCATCGTCTTCCGCCAGCTCGACCAGACCGAGCTGCGGCAGATCACCGAGCTGCTGCTGGAGGAGACCCGGCGCCGGCTGCACGGCCAGGACGTGACCGTGACGTTCACCCCGGCCGCCGTGGACTGGATCGCCGAGCGCGGCTTCCAGCCCGAGTTCGGCGCGCGGCCGATGCGCCGGGTCATCCAGCGCGAGGTGGACAATGAGCTGTCCCGGCGGCTGCTGGACGGGCAGATCAGCCCGGGCCAGGAGATCACCGTCGACGCCGCCGGCGGGCAGCTGACGTTCACCGCCCACGACCAGCCGGTGGGCACGGCCGCCGCGTCGTCAGCGGCACCCGGCACTCCCAGCTCCTGAGAAAGGCAGCAACATGGAACGTGGCAGCGACAAGCACAGCCCGCGGCTCGATGACGAACTGGAGCGCGAGGACCAGACCATCACCCGCAGCGGGCAGCCGCCGCACACCGAGGAGTCCAGGGAGACCGAGCCGTTCGAGGAACCCCTGCTGGACGAGGAGCTGCCGGCCGATGCGGCGCCGGGCACGCCCGCCGGGATGACCCCGGCCGACGTGGAGCGCAGATCAGAGATCGCCCGCTGGCTCGAGCCGCACAAGTTCCCGTCGGACCGGGACACGATGCTCGATTACCTGCAGCGGGGGGGCGCGCCCGACGAGGTCATCGACGCGATCGCGGCGCTGCCCGCCCGGCGGGCCTTCAGCAGCACCGGCGACGTGGTCCGCGCGCTGGGCATCCCCACCGAACGGGGGCGCTGAGGACGCCCGCCCCGGGCAGGCGCGGGATTACCGGTACCGGAAACCGTCGAGGAACCGGCGGAACACGCCGCCCTCACGGGGCAGCGAAGCGGCCGGCGGCGGGGTGGCCGAGCGCTGCCGCGCCACCGGCTGGTCATAGTCCGTCCGGGCGATGGCGTTGACCACCTGTGCCTCGTCGAAGTCCTCGGAGCCCTCGATCTGCGGGACGTAGCCAACCAGCATCCCGTCCCGCATCACCTGGGCCTCCAGGCCGGCCGTGCCGTCGGTGTCCCACTCCGCCTGCCGGCCATCCGGCAGTGACACGCGCACGCCGTACTGGCTCACGCCGACCTTGGCCAGGTGCCCGTCGATGCCACGGTCGCGGAGCGCATCGACTACGCGCCGGGCCCGGAATTCATCCATCCCGTAAAACTAGCCGCCGAATCTGGATGCCCGCTCCATCTCAGCTGACTGTGGGCTGGGTCAGCGCCGGGTGACGGCAGCGATGGCGCCGGCCGGGCGGCCACCCCAGGGGCCCGGCTGTGCGTTGTGGTCTTCGCACTGCCTGTTCATGTGCTTCCATTCGCTGTTTCAGTCAGTCGCCCGCCCGGAGTTTGAGCTCACGCTGGACCGCGGCGATCAGGTCGGGGTGCGCGCTCAGCCCCCACAGCACCTCGGCCGGGATGCCGAGCTGGCGGCTGGCCTCGGCCACCGCCGGCTGCGTCATGTGCAGCGCCTTGGCCAGTCCTTCGTCGCGCTGGTAGCCCGGGGGCAGGTCATCGAGGGCGAGCGCGGCTGGGCGGCGGAACGCGCCGTCCGGCCCGGGCAGCCAGGCCTGGCCGGTCGCGGCCGCGCCGATGGCCGAGGTCACCTCGTCCCGGGTGGCATCCCGGAACTGTTCGCGGACCGACTTCTCCACGACTCCCGCTACCAGCTGCCGGTTCGGCACCAGCAGGGCGTTCCACACGTACTCGGACCTCGCGTGGCCCGGGTGCCGCAGCGCGAACTCCAGCCCGTCGATCTCCGCGCCGGGGTCGAACCCGTCCAGGCCGCGTTCGTGCCGGGCGAATTCATCGGCGATCACGACGTGGCCGTGCGGGTCCGCCCGGCGGGCGCGGACCCGGACCCGGTCCCGGACGCCGATGCCGCGCAGCTGCGGCAGCCACGGCCCGTACGTGTCACTGGCGAACCACGCCCCGGGGTTCCCGTCGAAATAGCTCTCCAGCTCCCTGGTGCGCTGGTAGAGCCCGGGTGGCACCATGAAGCGCTGCTCGCCGGTGGCGGCGTTCTCCCCGATCAGGAACGCGGTGCCGCGGACCCGCTGGAGCAGCTGGTCCCGCTGGCCGGCCGTGGCCTGGTCGAGTGCGCGGACCACGATTTCCACATCGGCCTGGTGCTGGGCCAGGTCGAGGGTGCCCACGTCCAGGCCGGGCACGTCCAGGCCGGCCACGTCCGGGCCGGTGTACCGGGGCAGCACGATGTCCAGCACCTCGGCCACCAGGTCCGGCTCGGTGAACCCGAGAGCGGCCAGGAACTCCCGGGCGGCCGGGTCATCCGCGACGGCACGGCGTACCACGGGGAGGCTGGTGCGGGCCGGGCCGGGCAGGTAGGCGGCCGGGCGGTCCGCGGCGTCGAACGGCGCCACCTGGCGCCCGTCCGCCAGCCGGATGATCGGCGCGGACCGGGCCGGGCCGGATGGCCCGCCGCCGGGCCCGGCGGGCTGCCACAGCGTGGCCCGCCGGTACAGGAACGCGTAGTACCGGGCGATCCAGTCATCGGGCTGGGCCGCGAGGAAATCCTGACCGGCCTGCTGTACCAGCGTGCCCCCGGTGATCTCCGCGACACCGATCTCGTCCCGCAGGAAGCGCCACAGCAGCGGGGCGTGCTGCTCGCCGATCGACTCGTCCGCGAAGGCGAGCGGCTGGCCCGCCCCGGACAGCGCGCCCAGCTGATCCGGGCTCAGCAGGTCACGCAGGCCCGCGTCGCCCGCCAGCCTCAGCTCCCGGGCCGCGCGGTAGCCGCCGCCCGCGGCCGGGATGATGTCCTGCCCGGACAGCGCGGCATGCACCGCCGCATACAGCGGGCGGAACATGCTGCCGGGCGGGAACCGCGCCGGGTCCAGCGGCAGCGCCTCCAGCACGGTCACTGAGAGCAGGCCCTGGTCGCGCAGCTGGCTGAGCACCCCGGTGAGCAGCGCGGCGGTCTCCCGGACCAGCGCCTGGTTGGCCGGGTCGCCTTCGGGCACGTTGTCCCGGGCGGGTGTGGTCCGGTACGGCCCCTGGACCAGGAAGCCGAGGTAGGTCTCCTTCTCCGTCGGGAAGAACACGACCAGCGGCGACCCGGCGCAGCTGGCCAGCTGCCCGCTGGTGCCGGGGGCGAGCGGGAAGGCGATCTCGGCCTGCTGCCCGGGATGGCCGAGGCCGTCCAGCGGGCGCGCCCAGACCAGCCAGTCCTCGCGGTGGCCACCGCCTCCGGTCAGCGTGACCTGGCGGCTGGCCCCGGCCCCGGGCTCTACGGCGCGGCGCAGCACCGCGCCGGTGACCCCCTCGCCGCCGACCCGCACCTGCTGGATCCGGCGCAGGAACAGCAGGGTGCGCGGGTCCAGCCGGTTCAGCGCGGCCGCGATCTCCGCCGCGGCGGTCTGCGGGGGCACGGTGTCATGGTCGAACGGGAACACGAAGCGGGTGCCCGGCACCTCCTCGCCCGGCGGGTCCTCCGGGTAGGGCCGGACGTAGTTCTCGATCCGGAAATGCTCACCGCCGCTGTCCACCCGCGGGGTCCGCGTGTAGGCGTAGACCGACTTGAAGCCGATGCCGAACTGGCCGATCTGGGTGAAGTCCCCGGGCTTCCTGGTCTCGCCGACCCCGCACACGCCGCGGACATCCGCCGCGGTGAACGGCCGCCCGTCGTGCGTCAGTTCCAGGCGGTTTGCGTATAGCGTGAACGACAATTCAGTCGCGGCGGCATCCTCGGCGTTCTGGATGAGCTCGAAGATGAAATGGGTCCGCTCGCTGTACAGCTGCCCGAGCAGGTCGAGCACGGCCGTGTCCCAGCCGTAGCGGGCGATGTTCTCCGCGCGGATCGCCGCGTAGTCAGCTGGCACCGGTGACCTCCGAACCGGATGGTGCGCGCCCGGCGCTACCGCGCCAGGGCCGGTCACCAAGCTAAGGGATCACCAGGCGCGCCCGGTGGGCGGGAGCGCGGCCACCGCGCCGGTATGCGGCGATACTGGGGGCTATGTCACACCGGCGCGGCGGCGCGGCCCTCCGGCAGGAGGTCGATTCGGGCCTGGCCGAGCTGGTCGCCGACCCGGACCGGCCCCGGGCCTGGACGCTGCGGGTGAACGGCACCCCGCAGTCCCACGTGGACCTCGACGATCCGGAGTACCTGAGCTTCGAGTACATGCGGCGGCTCGGGCACCTGGCCGACCTGGCGGCACCGGCCGGCCAGCCGCTGCGGGTGCTGCACCTGGGCGGCGGCGGGCTGACCCTGGCCCGGTACGTGGCCGCCACCAGGCCCGGGTCCTGGCAGCTGGCGGCCGAATCGGACGCGGCCCTGGTCGACCTGGTCCGGCGGTGGCTGCCGCTCGGCCCGCGGGACCGCCGGGCGGGCTCCCCGGGCGGCCGCCGGGCCGGCCGGGTGCGGGTGCGGGTCGGGGATGCCCGCGCCGTGCTGGCCAGCGTCCCGGCGGGCTCCTTCGACCTGGTGGTGGCGGATGTGTTCGCGGGAGCGCGCACCCCGGCCCACCTGACCTCGGCCGAGTTCACCACGGCCGTGGACCGGGCGCTGGCCCCGGCCGGCCGTTACGCGGTCAACGTGGGCGACGGCCCGCCGCTGGCCCACGGGCGGGCCCGGGCGGCCACGCTGCGCGCGGTGTTCCCGCACGTCTGCCTCATCGCCGATGCGGCCGTGCTGCGCGGCCGCCGGTTCGGCAACCTGGTGCTGGCCGCCGGGCACGGCGAGCTCCCGGTGGCCGCGCTGGCCCGCCGGGCGGCCGGTGACCCGTTCCCGGGGCGGTTGGTGCACGGCGACGCCCTGGACCGGTTCACCGCGGGCGCGAAACCGATCACCGACGCGCAGGCGCAGCCCTCGCTCGCACCCCCGCCGGGGGTGTTCGCGGTCAGCTAGCGCTGGCGGGCGGGTGGCTCACTCGTCGCGGTGCACGGTGCCTGGTGCGAAGGCGGGCAGGCAGACCGCGATGTACTCCGCGCCGTCCGCGCCCGGGCTGCTGTACCGGACCCATTCGCCGGGCCTGGTGTGCACACCCTGGCCTGCCTCGACGGTGAACCGTCCGGTTTCCGACTCCACGACCAGGGCGCCGCGCAGCACGACGGTGAACTCGTCGAACTCCGGGCGCTGTCCCGGCTCGGCCCAGCCGGACGGGCTGCGCATATGGGCGATGCTGACCCGGCCCTCCCCGGTGCTGGCCCGCCCGGCGTACTCATCGATCAGTTTCGGCGGCACACCGGCGGCGGCCACCCGGCTCGGTCCCTGGATCAGTTCAGGCATGATCGCCAGTATCCCCGGCGCGGGCCAGCCGGTCCTGGCGCAGGGACCGCATGGGCTCGGGAAGATCCATGGTGGCGAAGGCGGGCGGCCAGTCGGCCGGGCCGTACCCGGCGTCGAGATCGCAGTGATGCAGCTCGACCTCGACCAGCCGCCGGGTCAGCAGCTGGGCCACGGGGAACGGCGCCGAATCCAGGATGCGCACCTGAACCGGCCAGGCGTCGTCGGGCAGGCGCAATGCCACCGTGCGGAAGGCCATCGCCGAGTCGGCCACGTCGGCGGCGAGTTCCTTGGCCCGCTGCTGGGCACCCCGCTCGATGTCGGCGGCCCGTGCTTCGCTGCTGGGATAGGCCGGACTCTCGTGGCCAGATCGCGCCCCGACCAGCAGGTTGCGCATGGCGTCCGCGCTGCGCGCCAGGTGGGCCAGGACATGCGCCCGGGTCCAGCCCGGCAGCAGCGACGGTTCCCGCAGCTTGCGCTCGTCGATGACCCGGGCCGTGCCGAGCAGGCGTTGCGTGGCGTCGTCGATCAGGTCGTTCAGCTGGCGTTGCGCGGCGTCCATGGGCTCACTCTAAGGAGGCCACCAGCCAGCCGGGCCGCGGTTTTCGTTAGTCGCGGCGCTGGGCCAGCAGGTACCCGCGCCGGGTGTCCACCTCGGCCGGATAGCTGACCCGGTCCAGCTGCGCGGTCACCCGGAACCCGGCGCGCTCCACGGCCGCGGCCACGCCGGGTGGTTCCAGGAACCGGAAGTCGATGTCGACCTCGTGGCCCCACCACTGGTCCAGGTGCCGCACTTCGGCGCCGATGTGGAAGCTGACCAGCACCAGCCCGGACGGCCGCAGCACCCGGCGCATCTCGGCGAACGCCGGGGTCAGTTCGCCCGGCTCCAGGTGGATGATCGAGTACAGCGCGACGGCCGCGCCGAATTCGGCGTCGCGTGCGGGCAGATCCAGGAAGTCGCCCTGGCGGAATTCGACCTCCGGGTATTCCTTGCGGCCGGCCGCCACCATGCCCGGGGACAGGTCGATGCCGACCACGCGGGCGCCGTGCCTGGCCAGCCAGGCCGACACGTGGCCCGGACCGCAGCCCAGGTCGGCGATGGGCGCGCCGGGCGCCGTCTGCCTGGTCTGCTCGGCGACGCAGCCCAGCAGTGCCCGGTCGAGCGGCTTGCCGGCCAGCTCACCGCCAAACTCAGCCGCGTACGTCTCGGCGACCGCGTCGTAGCTGCGGCGGACCGGATCGTGGCGCGCGGTCAGGCGGCCTCCATCTCCTTGACGTATTCGGCCAGCGGCTGCGCCGCGGCCAGCGCCAGGGCCCGCTGGCCGATGCACCGGGCGATGGCCGGCGGGGCGTCGGTGACCTCGGCCCCCAGGTAGTGCCCGGCGTCGTCGTACCTCATGAGCGCGGCGAACGGGTAGCTGGTCTCATGGTCGAACAACCAGAAATCGGTCTGCAGTTCGGCCAGTGCCGGGACGCTGTCGCGGTTGGCGAGGCAGATGTCCTCTCCAGCGGCCGCGGATTCGAGGTAGCTCCCGATCGCGTACCGGACGTACTCGGTGACTGGCCGGGTCACGACGTGGACCCGGGACCAGTGCTTGCCTGCGGCGATGGAGTTCGAGATGCGCCCCACCCACAGAGTGCCCCACATGGACCGTTCCGGCACCGGCTGCCCGGCGCGGAACGCGGCCAGCCCGGCCGCTTCGCCAGGCGTGTCGTAGCTATCCAGCGTCTCCAGCCGGAACGCGGTCGCGGTGAAGCACTCGAAGCAGTCGGCCAGGTCCATTAACCCGCTCCCCCGGTGCCGGTGTCCCGGCCAGTCCTGACGATGCGCATCTCCCGTCAACCTCCCTCAGATGCACTGTTTCCCGCCGCGATCGGCGTAAACAGTCCCAGCAGGCACGCCCTTGTCCCACGTCACAGCGGGCCGCCGGCAGGCGTTGAGGCCGCGACCAGTGCTTTAATGGTGATCTTTGTTGCAGACTCAACCAAAAGCGTCCGGCTGTGCCCGTGATGGCACCAGCCCGGCCGAGCCCCCGGAGGGATCATGGCTTTCCCGAGCGACCTGGACATTGCCCGGGGTGCGGCACTCAAGCCGCTCGAAGATGTGGCCGCCGAGATGGGAATTCCCAGTCATCTGCTGGAGCCGTACGGCGAGCAGGTGGTGAAGATCAAGCTGGCCGCGATCGAGGAGCTGGCTGACCGGCCCCCCGCCAAGTACGTGGTGGTCTCCGCGATCACCCCGACACCGCTGGGCGAGGGCAAGACCACCACCACGGTCGGGCTCGGGCAGGGTTTCCGGCACATCGGCAAGCGGGCCACGGTGGCGATCCGGCAGCCGTCGATGGGGCCCACGTTCGGGATCAAGGGCGGGGCGGCGGGCGGCGGGTACAGCCAGGTCGTGCCGATGGAGGTGCTGAACCTGCACCTGACCGGGGACATGCACGCGGTGACCGCGGCCCACAACCTGCTGGCCGCGATGATCGACAACCACCTGTACCAGGGCAACCAGCTCGGCCTGGACCAGCACAACATCACCTGGCGCCGGGTCCTGGACGTGAACGACCGGGCCCTGCGGAACATCATCGTCGGGCTGGGCGGGCGCGGGGACGGAGTGCCCCGCCAGACCGGGTTCGACATCACCGCCGCTTCCGAGGTCATGGCCACCCTGGCGCTGGCCAGGTCACTGGAGGACCTGCGGAGCCGGCTGGGCCGGATCGTGACCGGCTACACCCGGGAGGGCACGCCGGTCACCGCCGAGCAGCTGAGCGCGGCCGGGTCGATGGCCGTCATGCTGCGCGACGCGGTCAAGCCGAACCTGCTGCAGACCCTGGAGAACACCCCGGTGCTGGTGCACGCCGGGCCGTTCGGGAACATCGCCACCGGCAACTCCTCGGTCATCGCCGACCTGATCGGCATCCACGGTGGCGACTACCTGGTGACCGAGGCCGGGTTCGGCGCCGACATGGGGGCGGAACGGTTCTTCAACATCAAGTGCCGCACCTCCGGGCTGGTGCCGGACGCGGCGGTGGTGGTGGCCACGGTCCGGGCGCTGAAGGTGCACTCCGGCAAGTACAAGGTGGTCGCCGGGCGGCCGCTGCCAGCGGACCTGCTCCAGGAGAACCCGGATGATGTCATGGCCGGGGCCGCCAACCTGCGCAAGCAGGTCGCCAACATCCGGCTGCACGGGATTCCCGCGGTGGTGGCGATCAACGCATTCCCGACCGATCACGCCAGCGAGCACCAGGCGATCCGGGATATCGCGGCCGAACTGGGCGCCCGCGCGGCGGTGTGCACCCACTTCGCCGACGGTGGCCGCGGCGCTGTCGAGCTGGCCACGGCGGTGGCCGAAGCGGCCGCCGAGCCGTCGCAGTTCCAGTTCCTCTACCCGGATTCAGCCAGCCTGCGTGAGAAGATCGAGATCGTGGCCACGCAGGTCTATGGCGCCGCCCGGGTCGATTACTCCGCGCTGGCGGTTAAGCAGCTCGACACCTACGAGCGGGCCGGGTTCGGGCGGCTGCCGGTCTGCATCGCCAAGACCCACCTGTCGATATCCTCCGACCCGGCACTGAAAGGCGCGCCAACCGGATGGACCCTGCCGGTCCGTGAGGTCCGCGCCTCGGCCGGGGCCGGGTTCGTGTACCCGATCTGCGGCGAGATCCGGACCATGCCGGGCCTGGGTTCCAGCCCGGCGGCGACCCGCATCGACCTCGACGCGGACGGGCAGATCCAGGGGCTGTCCTGACCACCGGGCCAGCCGGGCCGGTACCGGGCGGGGCCGTCCCCGGCGTGAGCGTCCCCGGCGCGGGTGCCCCGGCCGGCCTGGTCCGGGCTCGCTGGCTGACCAGCGGGTGCGGGACTTCCTGGACCAGGTGGCCGCGCGGACGCCCACCCCGGGCGGTGGCGGCGCGGCCGCGGTGACCGCCGCGCTGGCCGCCGGGCTGGTGGCCATGGTGGCCCGGTTCTCCGCCGCCCAGCTGCCGGCCGCCGACAGCCTGGCCGGGCGGGCTGACCAGTTGCGCGAGCGTGCGGCCGCGCTCGCCGACCAGGACGCGGCCGCGTACCGCGCGGTGCTCGGCGCCTACCGGCTGCCACCGGCCGGCGATAGCAGCGAGCGGCAGGAGCGGATCGCCACCGCCCTGCATGAGGCGACCACCACCCCACTCGAGATCGCCGAGATCGCCGCGCACCTGGCCGGGCTGGCCGCGGACCTCGCCGCCCAGGGCAATCCCAATCTGCGTGGGGACGCCACCGTGGCCGCGCACCTGGCCGAGGCTTCGGCCCGCGGCGCCGCGGCACTGGTGCGCATCAATGTGGACCTGGGCGACCTGCCCCGCGGGCTGTCCGGTGAACTGTCGGCGCGCGCGGCCAGCGCGGTGGCCACAGCGCAGGCGGCCACCGCCCGGGCCAGCGCGGCGGCTCAGGCTGGCTGGTCCGGCTGATCGTGGTGCTGGTCACGCTGCTGGCGGGCGTAGGCGTCGAGCCGCTCCAGTTCATCGGCGTAGATGCCGTGCATCACCCGCGGCGCGAACAGCCGCTCGAAGACGCCGCCGATCCCGCCCGCGCCGTCCCAGGTGGTAGTGATCTGCACCAGTGACCCGCTGCCCTGTGGCGTCACGGTGGTCGTGGTGACCAGGCTGGAAGCAGTGTCGGATTCGGTGAGCACCCGGCCCGGCTCGGGTTCGCCCACCCGCATCCGGTACTGGCGGGTGCGGCCGCCGGCGGTCACCGTGAACCGGGTGATCGTGCCGTCGCCCACCCCGCCCGATTCGACCTGAAAATCAGAGAACGCCGGAGGCAGGTAATGCGGATGGTGCTCACGCATGTCCGCGACGCAGTGGTAGACGGTGGCCGCTGGCGCATCGACCGTGCGCTCAGCGGAGACGCGGATCGTTCCCATGCCGCCTGTCTATCACCACGCTTGTGCCATCGGGGGCCGCAGCGCGGGCCTCACACCCGGCGCAGCACGGCAATGACCTTGCCGGCGAACTTCGCGTTGTCTCCCGGGATGGGCGTATGGGCTGGGTTCTGCGGCATCAGCCAGGCCTGCTGGCCCACCTTCTTATAGGTCTTGACCGTGCCCTCGAGTTCTGCACCGTCGATCGTGGCCGCCACGATGTCGCCATTGCGCGGCGCCCGGAACAGCGGGCGGACCACCACCCAGTCACCGGAGAAGATCCCGACGCCGATCATCGAGTCGCCCGCCACTTCGAGCAGGAAGACCCCCTCTTCCTTACCGACCACCTCGGTGGGCAGCGGCAGGTACTCCCCGGGGGGAGTCTCGGTCAGCACGGGGACGCCAGCCGCGATCCGCCCGGCAATGGGCACCCAGGTGACTTGCTGCTGACTGGTATCGCCCGGTGTCCCGGGCAGTGGGCTGGCGTCGGGTCCGAGATGGATGGCTTCCGGCCCATCTGAGGGAAAGGCCATCTCGCCCGGCAGCCGCGCCTCCACTGTCCGCGGCTGACCCGGCCGCCGCCGGATGAATCCTTTGCCCTCTAATTTCCGGTACTGATAGGCGAGCGCACCCACGCTGCCGAGATCGACCCGGTCCAGGACCTCGCGCATCGCGGGCGGATGGCCGTAGTCCCGGCTGAGGCTCCGGATGGCGCGCAGAATGTCATGCTGAATCAGCGTGAGGTCGCCCGGCCTATCCGCACGAGTCACCGTCGGGCCCTCCCTCCGTCCTCACGCAGCCGGACGCAACTCCGCTAGCTGCGGCTTTGCGTTTCCTGGCCACGCATTCATTTCACCATCAAACGATCATGACGGGAAGGGCGTGATTTTGGCCGCCGGGCGGCCGCCTGATGGCCGGGACGGCTGGGGGTCACTGAGAGGGGATGACCTCGATCCCGGCCCTGGAATGATCGACGCGCTGGCCTGTGTGGAGCGGGTCAAGAATGCCAGCGGGCAATGGGAAACGCGGGAAATCTCCCTGTTCTTCTCCAACCGGCCGGCGGGGGCCGTCGAAGCCGCGCCGGCCAGTGTAGTGTGCCCGGCCGTCAGGATGCTGCGCCGAAGTCGACGTCCTTGGTCTCGACCGTCCCGGCGGTCCGGCCCGGTGCCGACTGGTCGGCCCAGTACAGGTTGGTGTGCGCGATGACCTGGTCCGGCGGCGGCGCGCCCCATGCCGTCTGGTCCTCGGTCGTGTGCGCGTCGCTGACCAGCGTCGCGTCGTACCCCCGGGTGAACGCGCCGTGCAGCGTGCAGCGCACGCAGGCATCCGTCTGTGCGCCGACGACCACGAGCCGCCCGACGCCCAGGCCGGACAGCACACTCTCCAGCGTGGTGTCCTCGAAGGAGTCACCGTAGTTCTTCTCGACTAGCGGCTCGGTCTCGCCCGGCGCCAGCTCGGAGACGATCCGCCAGTCGTCGCTCCCCCGGACCAGCTGCTCGTCGGAGTGCTGGACCCAGACGACGGGGATCCCGTCCCGCCGCGCCCTGTCGACCAGGCTGCCCACGTTCGCGACGACCGTGTCGCGCTCGTGCGCGCCCTCCACCGCGCCGTTCTGCACGTCGATGACCAGGAGTGCGGTGTTCGGCCGGTTCTCGAGTGTGGTCATGGTTTCCCCTTGCTGCTCACACCAGGCTTCCTTACCTACCCACGGTAGAGCTGCCCACCGACAGCTGGCCGCGGCTAGCCCCGGCTGGCGCCGAATGGCTCGATGAGCTGCTCGGCGAGCAGCAGCAGCGCCGGCCCGGCCGAGCCGTCCTGCTCGACCGGGACCGGCCGGCCGTTCAGGCCGGTGCGCCCCACCGCGCCGGCCCGGGACGGGAATCTCGCCCGGCCGGCCAGGACGTCCCAGATCGTCAGCACGACACCGAGGTTGACGCCCTGCGTGTCCGGCGCGTGGTGCAGCCGGTGGTACGCGGGGCTCACGATCACCCGGCCCAGCGGTCCGAAGGTCCAGCGGATATTGGCGTGCTGGAGGGTGCCAACGCAGACGTAGACCGTGATGAGCACCGGCGCGATCGGCCGGGAGCAATTCGCTGCTTAACGAAAACCCCTCGTGGTGGCCGCGGCGGGCCGGGCCGCGGCCACCACGGGTGAGTGATGCGGGATGATCCAGCCGGGCCGCCGTCTCGCCGGCCGGCCCGCTCCTCAGTGTGGCTGGGCGGATCAGTGTGGCTGGGCGGAGCGCCCATCGGCGGCCCGGGGCCGGACGAGCCCGGTCTGGTAGGCGAAAACGACCAGCTGGGCCCGGTCCCGCGCGCCCAGCTTGGTCATCGCCCGGCTGACATGAGTCTTGGCCGTAGTCGGGCTGACCGTCATCGAGGCTGCGATCTCGTCGTTGCTCAGGCCGTGCGCGACCAGCGCCAGCACCTCCCGTTCCCGGTTGGTGAGCGACTCCAGCCCGGCCGGGGACCGGGCATCCGGTGGCCGGGCCACGAATTCGCTGACCAGCTTCCGGGTCACCGCCGGGGAGAGCAGGGCGTCGCCGTGCATCACCACGCGCAGCGCCTGGACGAGCTCGGCCGGCTCGGTGTCTTTGAGCAGGAAGCCGCTGGCCCCCGCGCGCAGCGCCTGGAAGATGTACTCGTCGAGGCCGTAGTTGGTCAGGATGACCACGCGGACCCGGGTGAGCCGGCCGTCGGCCACGATCTGCCGGGTCGCTTCGATGCCGTCCAGCACGGGCATCTGCACGTCGATCAGCGCGATATCGGGCTGGTGTTCCCGGGCCAGCGCGACCCCCTGCTGCCCGTCCGCGGCTTCGGCGATGACTTCGATGTCGTCCTCGGCCTCGAGCAGAGCGCGGATCCCGCTGCGGATCAGGGCCTGGTCATCGACCAGCAGCACCCTGATCATGACGGGTCCCGCAGCGGGAACTCGGCCCGCACACAGAACCCGCCGTCCTCGCGCGGCCCGGCGCTCAGCCGGCCACCCAGCGACGTGACCCGCTCCCGCATGCCGATCAGCCCGAGGCCTGGGGCCGGGGGCTGCTGCGGGCTGCCGGTTCCGTCGTCCTCGACCTGGACGGTCAGCCCGCCGGGCCGGTAACACAACTCGACCACGGCGGACGCCGGGCCAGCGTGCCGGGTCACGTTGGTGAGCGCCTCCTGCACGATGCGGTACGCGGCCTGATCGACGTCGGGTGGCAGCGGCCCAGGTGTCCCGGTCGTGACCATGCGGGCGGGCACCCCGGCCGAGCGCGTCCGGGCCAGCAGATGCGGCAGCCGGTCCAGGCCGCTGCCGTCCGACTCGTCGTCGCTTCTGAGCACGCCCAGCGTCGCGCGCAGTTCCCGGGTGGCGTCCGTGCTGGCTTCCTGAATCGCCAGCAGCCCCGGCGGGACCTGCTCACCACGCTTGCGCGCGAGGTGCACGGCCACCCCGGCCTGGACCTGGACCACCGAGATGCTGTGCGTCAGGCTGTCGTGCAGTTCCCGGGCGATCCGCAGCCGCTCTTCCACGGCGCGGCGGGCCGCCACCTCCTCCCTGGTCCGTTCCGCTCGCTCGGCCCGTTCCTCGACCTCGCGGACGTGCAGCTGCCACATCCGGAAGGCCACCGCCGTGATGCCGGCCGAGACGAGCCAGCCCGTGGCGTACAACCGTCTCCAGCCCCGATCGGTGCGCATTCTCTGAGCCTAGGCGCTGGCCAGCCATCCGCATCGTCTGTGGGGACCGATCCTGGACTACTCCCTGCGCAGTACGACGCGGCCCGGCGGCCAACCAGCTGACCAGCGCAAAGACACGTCCACGGCCGGACGACAGCGGCCCCGCCGGGCAGCAGCATCGGTGGCATGAAAGAAACTGATTTCCGCCCGCCCAGCTCACCCCCGGTACCCGGCGGTGCTCAGCCGGTGTCCGGCTCACCCAGCCCGCCTCCGGCGTCCGGCCCTCCCCTGGCGGCTGCCAGCCCGCCCAGGCCCGCCGCGGTGACCGGTGGTGATCTGGCGATCGAGGCATCGGGACTGGTCAAGACGTTCCGGGCCACCCGCGCGGTGGACGGTATCGACCTGGCCGTTCCGTCCGGCGGCGTCTTCGGCCTGCTCGGGCCCAACGGGGCCGGCAAGACCACCACCATCCGCGTCTTCGCCACCCTGACCCGGCCGGACGCGGGGACCGCCCGGGTCCTGGGTCACGATGTGGTGGCCGATCCGCACGCGGTCCGCCGCCAGATCAGCCTCACCGGGCAGTTCGCCAGCATCGACGCCAGCCTGACCGGCCAGGAGAACCTGGTGCTGCAGGCCCGGCTGCTCGGCCTGACCCGCCGGGCGGCGCGCACCCGGGCGGCCGAGCTGATCGCTGCGTTCGGGCTGGGCGGCGTGGCCCGCCGCGCCGCGGCGACCTACTCCGGTGGCCTGCGGCGGCGCCTGGACATCGCGACCAGCCTGGTGGTCGCGCCCGCCCTGCTGTTCCTCGACGAGCCCACCACCGGGCTGGACCCGCCGAGCCGCATCGCGGTGTGGGAGACGGTGCGCCTGCTGGTCAGGCAGGGCACCACGGTCCTGCTCACCACGCAGTACCTGGACGAAGCCGACCAGCTCTCCGACGAGATAGCGGTGATGGACCGCGGGAAGATCATCGCCCAGGGCACCCCGGATCAGCTCAAGGCATCGGCCGGCGCCGACGTCATCCGCCTCCGGCTGGCCAGCCCCAGCCAGCGGGACCGCGCCCGGCTGATCCTCGCCCGGCTGCTGGGTGTGCCGGTGCACACCGAGGCGGATCCGGCCACCCTGACCGCCCGGCTCCCGGGTGTGACCGGCAGCGAGGCCGTGGCCTGGGCCGTCAGCGAGCTGGCGTGGGAAGGCATCCCGGTCCCCTCGTTCGCGCTCGGCCAGCCCAGCCTGGACGAGGTGTTCCTGGCCCTGACCGGCCACCCGGTCCAGGACCCCAGCCCTAAGGAGGACGCCGCATGACCAGCATGACTGCCCTTGAGCCCGCCGCCGTTCTGGGCCAGCCACGCCCACGTCAGCCGAACGCGGTCCAGGCCTCGTTCACCATGGCCGGCCGCGCGCTGCGCAGAGTCCGGCATGAGCCCGAGCAGATGGCCGACGCCATCGCCGTCCCGGTCCTGTTCACGCTGCTGTTCACGTACCTGTTCGGCGGCGCCGTGTCCGGGTCGACTGGCAGCTACCTGCATTACCTGCTGCCCGGAACGCTGGTGATGTCGGTGCTGCTGATCACGGTCAGCGCCGGGCTGAGCCTGAACACCGACCGCCGGGCCGGGGCCCTCGACCGCTTCCGGTCGATGCCGATCTGGCCGCCGGCCGTGATCGTCGGAAGCCTCATTGGGGACATGGTCCGCTACCTGCTCGCCAGTGCGCTGGTCCTCGGGCTCGGGTTCGCCATGGGCTACCGGCCCGGCGGGGGCGCGGCCGGCGTGCTGCTCGCGGTGGCCCTGATCGTGGTCTTCGCGTTCAGCCTGTCCTGGGTCTGGACGACCCTGGCGTTCATCCTGCGCTCGCCGCAGACGATAACGACCCTCAGCTTCGCCGTCCTGTTCCCGCTCACGTTCGCGAGCAACGCGTTCGTCAGCCCGGTCACCATGCCCGGCTGGCTGCGCGCGTTCGTGGACGCCAACCCGGTCAGCCACCTCGTCGGCGCGGAGCGGGCGCTGATGAACGGGACCGCCGCCGCTGGCCAGGCCGGCTGGGTGCTGCTGGCCTCGGCTGCGCTGATCGCCGTCTTCGGGCCGCTCACCATGCTGCTCTACCGCAGCCGCGCCTGAGCCGTCCCCGATCACCCATCCGCATGCCAGTCAGGGAGGAAGGAAATATGTCCGCACCGTTCATCTTCATCACCACGCACAAGATCAACCCGGGCCAGCTCGGCGAGTTCAGGAAGCTGAGCCGCGAGTACGAGGAGTTCGTCCACGCGAACGAGCCCGACTTGCTCGCCTACTACGCCTATCTGGACGAGGCCAGCGGCGAGGCCGCGCTCGTCCAGATCCACCGGGACGCCGCCTCGGCCGAGCATCACATGCAGATCGCCGCCGACAAGATAGGCCAGGGCCTGGCGATCACGACAACCCTGCGCGCCGAGGTGTACGGCCAGCCGCGGTCCATCGTCGGCCACGCGCTGGAGGCCAACTCAGCCGCCGGGGCCGAGGTCAGCATCAAGCCGGACGTGCTGGACGGCTTCACCCGGTCCCGACCGCACCGGCCGGCCTGAGCCCAGGCCTCGCCCCGCGCCCGCAGCCCCGGGATCCGTTCTGGCATCCCGGGGCTGCGAGCCGTGCGAGCTGTGCGTCAGCCCAGTGACCGCCCATGAGCGGGCTGCCGCCCCAGCCCAGCCAGAACGCCACCGCCTCGCCGCCACCCCCGGCCGCAGATCCATCCTCAGCTGCCACCGGCTGGATCAGCACGCGGCCGGTTCTCTTGCCCGTAAGTAGCGAGGAACATGTCCACTGCCGAGTCCGCAATACGGTTGAGCTGGCCGGCTGGCGGGATTGCGTCTGTCCCGGCGAACATGACCTGGTTCATCGGCTGGTACATGACGAGCCCGGCGAACTGGTAGGCGGCCCGTGTCGGGTCGCTGAGGTTCCGTAGCAGGCCACGGTCGGCGAGGCGTTGCATAGCTTCGCCCAGAATCACCAGGGTTCTGTCGAAGGGGCCCTCAAACCAGGCCGTTCCGACCTCGGGGAAACGGTCGGCTTCGGCGATGACGAGCCGGCGCAGCCGTACGTAATCTGGCTGCAGCAAGGCGCTCAGGAAACTGTCCGCGAGAGCGCGGAGGGCCTTGCGCACGTCCTGCGCGTCCTGCAGCGTGCTGGCCGTGGCGCTGGACAGGACGTCGAGCACCCCGGCGCTGGCGTCCAAGATCACCTCGGCGTACAGGTGCTCCTTGTCAGCGAAGTGCTTGTAGAGGGTCTGCTTGGATACCGAAGCGCGGGCGGCGACCTCGTCCGTGGTCGCGCCGAGATAGCCGTGCCGCAGGAACACCTCACCGGCCGCCTGGATGATCGCCTGCCGCTTGCGTTCGGACCGGCTGGTTGTCCCGTTAGCACTGGGCTGACGATCCATGAGCCCTCCTGGAATTCCCTTGCCCAGTACTGAACGGTACCGTACTATCTGGGTACGGTACCGTTCAGTACCGACGTTGACGATATGTGGGGAGTCATCACATGCGCAAGGTGACCGCAGGGCTGTTCAGCTCGCTGGACGGCGTAGTCGAGGCACCCAACGAGTGGCAGCCCGCCTTCGACGAAGAGATGGGGGCGGCGTTGCAGGGCATGCTCGACCAGCAGGACGCCGTGCTGCTCGGCCGGGTGACGTTCACCGAATGGTCTGGCTACTGGCCGACATCGACCGACGAGCCGTTCGCCGGCTGGATCAACAACACGCCGAAGTACGTCGCTTCCACCACCCTCGACGCCGTCGGCCAGTGGCCGAACAGCACGCTGATCAAGGGCCCGGTGGCCGACTTCGTCGACGAACTGCGCCAGCAGGACGGTGGGACGATCGGTACGGCCGGCAGCCCATCGCTGGTCCGGTCACTGATCGCGGCCGGACTGCTGGACGAGCTCACCTTGATGATCAGTCCGGTCGTCGCCGGCGGCGGCCGCAAGCGCCTGTTCGCCGCCGACGCCGCGCTGACCAAGTTCGAATTGGTGCACGCCCAGCCGACCAGCAGCGGGGCGCTGATCGTCACTTACCGCCCAATCCGGTAGCCGATCAAGACCGGGAACACGGCCGACGCACCGCAGATCCACGTGGAGATCCTTGGTGTGGCCGCGCGCTGCAGCGACGTGCGCCTAGCCCCGTGACCTCGTGTGTCACCAGGCGGCGCCAAATCCTGTATCCATTTGGGTGGCCAGAGTGGGGTGGAACGCTCCCCCTTAACTCCCAGATCCTTTCTTGCGCAGTCATAGAACCCATCGCGCGTCACCTCGGTATCCCTCACGGCTGGCTCCGGGATTGCAGGTAATACCACCGTCCGTTCGGTCAAAGGTCTCTATTCCGAACGGACGGTGGTGCTTCACCCCGCCTCACTGGGGCGTGACGCTGGTTCAGCGGGGGGCTTCTTGGGGTTGGTGGTGGGCTGGCTGGGGGCTGGGCGGCGTGGCCGGGCCACCAGGCCCAGCGGCCGATGAGGGTGGTGAGGCTGGGGGAGAAGAACATGGCCATGACGAAGGCGGCCAGGGCGATGCCGGCGGAGACGGCGAAGCCGAGCTGGGACAAGATGGTGTTCCCGGCCAGGGTGAGGGAGGCGAAGGTGCCGGCCAGGATGAGCCCGGCGGCGGCGATGGTGGGGGCGGCGTGGCGGAACGCGACGGCGGCGGCCTGGCGGGGTGGCATGCCGGCGCGGGCTTGTTCGCGGAGCCGGGCGATCATCAAGATGTTGTAGTCGGTGCCGAGGGCGACGACGAACAGGTACATGTAGACGGGGAGCAGGAAGACCAGGCCGGGCTGGCCGCCGGCGACCTGGAAGACCAGGACGCTGGCGCCGAGGGTGGCGCCGAATCCGAGTACGACGGAGGCGAGCAGGTACCAGGGGGCGACCACGCTGCGCAGCAGCAGGCCCAGGATGACCAGGATGATGAGCGCGGCGACCGGGAACACGACGGCGTAGTCGTGGTTGACGGCGCGCTGGATGTCGGCGAACACCGCGGTGGTCCCGCCGGTCAGGGCGGCGGTGCCGGGCGGGGCGGCGGCGTGCACGGCCGGGCGGAGCTGGTTTTTGACCAGGTTGACCGCGGCGGTGGACTGCGGGTTGATAGGACAGGGTCACGGTGTAGGCGGCGGTGGCCCGGTTGGTGCTGAGGGTGGGTGGCGCGACCGCGCCGACGCCGGGCAGGGTCTTGAGTTTCGCGCCGAACGCGGCCAGGCCGGAGGCGGGCAGCGCCCCGCCCGTGGTCTGGTGCAGCAGGACGAGGGTGGGGTCGGTCGCGCCGGGTGGCAGGCCTTTTTCCAGGGTTTTCAGGGCGGTCTGGGATTCGGCGGTGGCCGGGATGCCGGCCGAGGACAGGTCGAACGTCGGTTTGTAGGCGAACGCGCCGATGGCCAGGACCGCCAGGACCAGGCCGGACACGAGGGCGTAGACGCCGGGCCGGCGGCCCAGGGAGGCGCCGATGGCCGCGAACCGGGCGCCTTTGGGTTCGCGGCGCCACGCTTTGGAGGGCCAGAACACGCGCGGGCCGAGCAGCGAGACGACCGCGGGGACCAGGGTCAGCCCGGCGATCAGGGTGACCGCGACCGCGATGGCCAGCGCCGGGCCGATCGACCGCAGCACGCTCAGGGTGGACAGCAGCAGGGCCAGGAACGCGGCGATGACCACCCCGGCGGCCGAGGAGATGACCTCGCCGACCCGGGCCACCGCGGCCACCATCGCCGCCTTGGGATCCTGCCCGGCGCGCAGGTGCTCGCGGTAGCGGAACATCAAGAACAAGATGTAGTCGGTGCCGATCCCGAACAGCACCACGATCAAGATCGTCGAGATCGAGCTGTCGGTGTTCAGGTGCAGGGCCTTGTTGACGTCGGCGATCAGCCCGGTCGCGACCTGGGACACCAGCGCGATCACGACCAGCGGCAGCACCGCGATGATCGGGCTGCGGAAGATCACCAGCAGCAGGACCAGGATCAGCACCAGCGTGGCCAGCAGCACCACCTGCTCGGCCCGCTGCGACGATTGCTGGCTGTCCAGCTGCTGGGCCGCCGACCCGGTCACCCCCTCCCGCAGGCCGGTGCCCGCCACCAAAGGCCTGATATCGGCGCGCAGCACCTTGACCGCATCCCCGCCGCCGTCCCCGACCCGTTGACCACGTCATTGGGCATGGCCACCAGCGCCGTCTGCACCAGCCGGTTCGGCGACGGCGCGGCCCGCCGTCACACCCACGATGTTGTGAATATGCCGGGCGTCCAGCGACGACGCCACCGAGGCGGACCTTCGCCGAATCAGCCGCGGTCAGCCGGCCGCCACCAGCCCGGGAGAACACGATGATCGCCGCCGCCGCCGTCACCTGCCCGGCCGCCGGGAACGCCTTGTCCTGCAGATCCGCAGCCCGGATCGACTCATAACTCCTGGGCAGGAAACTGCTCTCATTACTCGTCGTCGGCAAACCCGGCGACGTCGCGATCACCGCCACCGCGACCACCACCCACGCCACAATCGTCCACCACGGATGGCCCACCACCACCCGCCCCAGCCCGCCGAACGGCCCCGGGCCCGGCCGGTGAGCGTCCTGCGCCCGCCGCCAGCCGTACGGCGGCTCGCGGAGCCGGTCGCATATGCGTGTTTGTTGCTTACCATGTCTCTTCCTCGGTGTGTCGTGCCTCGGTGGGGGATGTGGTCATTCGGGTCGGGGGTTCCAGCGGAAGGCGCGAGCCCAGGTCAGCGGTTGAGGTCTCGCCGGGGTATCAGGGACTTAGGCGGTCTTGCGGTGGTAGGTGGCCATGGCGAGGGCGTAGCCGACGATGAGGATGCCGGCGCACCAGGCGAGGGCGGTCCAGATGCTGGTGCTGACTGGGTGCTGGGTGAGCAGGTCGCGGGTCGTGTTGACGATGGAGGTCACGGGCTGGTTGTCGGCGAAGGCGCGCACCGGGCCGGGCATGGTGCCGGTGGGCACGAATGCCGAGCTGATGAATGGCAGGAAGATGATCGGGTAGGCGAAGGCGCCCGCGCCCTCCACGGTCTTGGCGGACAGGCCGGCGATGACGGCGAGCCAGGTCAATGCCAGGGTGAACAGGACGAGAATTCCGGCGACGGCAAGCCATGCCAGCGCTCCCGCGCCGGAGCGGAATCCCATGGCCGACGGCGACGAGCACGACGAGAACGAGCGAGATCAGGTTGGCGACCAGCGAGGTCAGCACGTGCGCCCACAGCGCGCTGGAGCGTGCGATGGGCAGGGACTGGAATCGCTCGAAGATTCCGCCCTGCATGTCCGTGAAGAGCCGGGCTGCGGTGTAGGAGATGCCCATCGCGATCGTGATGAGCAGGATTCCGGGCAGCAGGTAGTTCACATAGTGACCTGACCCGGTGTGGATCGCGCCGCCGAACACGTAGACGAACAGCAGCAAGAGGGCGATCGGCATGATCGCGGTCGTGATGATGGTGTCCAGGCTGCGCGTGATGTGGCGCATGGACCGGCCCAGCAAGACGGTGGTGTCGCCGAAGAAATGCGTGGTCATCGTTATTCCTTAGTTGTCCGGGCCATCGTTGCCAGCCCGCTGTCGTTGCTGCGCCGCGCTGCCGGTGCCGTCGCTGCCGGTGATGGCGAGGAAGACGTCCTCCAGGGTCGGCTGTTTCTCGACGTACTCGACTTGGGCGGGCGGGAAGAGCTGCTTCAGCTCCGCGAGAGTGCCGTTCGCGATGATCCGTCCCTGATGGAGGATCGCGATCCGGTCGGCGAGGTGTTCGGCCTCGTCCAGATACTGTGTGGTGAGCAGCACCGTCGTGCCCCGCCCGGCGAGCTCTTTGACGCTGTTCCACACTTCGAGGCGGGACTCCGGGTCGAGTCCGGTGGTCGGTTCGTCCAGGAAGATCACCAGCGGATTGCCGATGAGGCTCATGGCGATGTCCAGGCGGCGGCGCATGCCCCCGGAATACGTGGCCACCCGTCGCTGCGCCGCGTCGGTGAGCTGGAAGCGGGCCAGCAGGTCATCCGCGAGCTGGCCGGCGTCCTTCAGGTGCCGCAACCGGGCCACCAGCACCAGGTTCTCCCGCCCGGTCAGGGTTTCGTCCACGGCCGCGAACTGCCCGGTGAGGCTGATGGACTCCCGCACGTCCGCAGCCTGCGCGGCGACGTCGAAGCCGTTGACGCTGGCCGTCCCCGCGTCAGCCTTAAGCAGCGTGGAGAGGATTTTCACGGCCGTGGTCTTGCCTGCGCCGTTGGTGCCCAGCAGGGCGAAGATGCTGCCCCGCGCTACGTCGAAATCCACGCCGCGCAGCACGCGCAGCTTCTTCTTCTTCTGTTTGTAGGACTTCTCCAGACCCTGCACGCGGATGGCTGCGCCGGTGGTCATTTCTGTTCCCCTCGCTCCGCGTCCTCGATCGCCTTGGTCAGTCGCGCGCGTTCCTTGTCGATCCATCTCTTTCCGGTGTAGGCCTGCGCGAATGTATCGGCGAACTCGACCGGGTCGTCGCCGACGATCGCGCGCACAGGCGTGCCGTCGGCCGCGGCACGCTCCCAGAGGTCGGCGAAGTCGCCGGACATCTTGACGACGGTCTCGCCGTCCGTGACGCCCCCGTAGTACATGAAGTACCGCTCCAGCGCCTTCGCGACGGTGCCGTACGGCTCGGGCAGAGCCTCGATGCGGGCCCTGTACTGCTTGTACTGCTTCTTCTGCTCGAGCGACCCCGTGACCAGCTCGATCCACTTCGCTGCCATTTCACTTGCCTCCTTTGTGGAGCTGTTCGAGCCGTTCTGTGAGGAAGCTCCACGTCCTCCAGAATTCTTCGAGATAGGCCTGTCCCTGGGCGTTGAGGGCGTACACCTTGCGCGGCGGCCCCTTCTCGGACGGGACCTTCTCCACGTCGACGAGGCCGCGCTGCTCGATCCTGATCAGCAGCGCGTAGACGGTCCCTTCGGCGATGTCGGAGAAGCCCTGCTCCCGCAGCCATGCCGTGATCTCGTAGCCGTACGCGGGCCTGCCGGACAAAACCGCGAGAACGATGCCCTCCAGCGTCCCCTTGAGCATCTCCGTCAGCAGCTTGGCCATGGAACACCTCCTCCCTCAGCTACTCAGTCATACTGACTACCGGTATACAGTAACACTAACTACCGGTACTTAGCAAGACAGAGTAGTGGAGGTGCAAGCCGTCTGACTGCGGATACAAGGCGGAGTGAGC
The DNA here is from genome assembly GCA_963711705.1 of uncultured Actinomycetes bacterium. Taxonomy (GTDB): domain Bacteria; phylum Actinomycetota; class Actinomycetes; order Streptosporangiales; family Streptosporangiaceae; genus RYN-230. Next base: position 184,465 of record CAVQFM010000020.1, on the reverse strand, counting down.
TGGCGAAGATCGCGACGGTGAGGTTGGACCCGCCGGAGCACTCCACTTCCTCCCTCCGGTGTGCGTTTCGTCATCCGCACGCTAGGAAGATCCGGCGGGCATGGCGTCCCCCGGAAGTGGACATGCCGGTGGAATCTTCCGGGGGGTACCGGGCACCAAGGTGTAGCTTCGGCCCGGCATTTTCGCCTGGCACCCTGATGCCGCTGTCCGCCGCCCGCTGCTGAGACGGGCGGCGTGTCAGGGGATGAGGCTCAGTTCGCGGGCTATGACCTGGTTCGACCGGCCCGCCGCCAGCAACCCGGGGGGCCGTGGAAGATTCCACCCGGCATGTCCACTTCCGGGTGACGCCATGCCGCGTGCTGCTTCATAACGTGCAGATCTCGGAACCTGACAGAAGGACGGTAAAGATGAGCCACCCGGCGCGGTCATCGCGCTACGAGATCCGCGTCGAGGGGATCCTCGACCCGCGCTGGACGGCCTGGTTCGAGGGTCTGGCGATCGGCAGTGACGACACCCAGACGGTCATTTCTGGCCCGGTCGCGGACCAGGCCGCCCTGCACGGGCTGCTGAACCGGGTCTGTGACCTCGGCCTGGTCCTGATTTCGGTACGCCGACTCGATCCCGATTAACCCAGACTGCCCCCGCGAGGAGGACACCATGCATCCAGCCATGCTGCGGCAGTTCACCGCCGACCACACCCGGGAGCTGGCCACCGAGGCCGGTGACGCGCGACGGGCCGGAAAGCGGGAATGCCGGCATCGGCCCCCCTGCCCAGATGCCCTGGCGCCAGGTCGCAGCGCGGCCAGGATCGTGGCAAACCATCCCGGGCAGGGGTGGAGCCTGCTGTGCAACGGCATGGTGCTGTTTGACGACGGTGGGGCACTGCTTCCCGGCGGCCGGGCCGTGGCTCCGGCCACCGCCGGCCCAGTCCGGACGGCGGCATGAAGGCGTCCCGGGGCAAGGCTGCGGTTCCGGAACACTGAGACCCCGGAAGCCCGGATGCCAGACATCCGGGCTTCGGAGAACCAGCCGCCGGAGCCGGCCGGGACTGGCTGGCGGCGCGGGCCGCTGTTCGCCTACCTGGCCGCGCTGGCCGCGCTGGCCGCCATCCCGGTCCACCTGTACTGGGCGCTGGGCGGGACCTGGGGGCTGCCCGGCGGTGCCGCAACAGCTGACCTGCCCGGGATACACGCGACCAACCTGGCCGTCTCGGTCCTGCTGGCGTGCGGGGCGCTTTTCCTGCTCGGGCTGACCCGGCCCTGGTCGCGCCGGCCGCCGGCCGTGCTTATGCTCGCGCCGGTGTGGGCCGGCGCGGTGGTGTGCATCTCGCACGCCCTGTTCGGCATCGCTGCCAAGGGCCTGTACGTGGCGGGCGTGCATGCTGCGGTCAGCTGGCCCGAGCATGGGCTGACGGCCGCGCAGAAGAACCTCGCGGCCCTGCGCGACCTCGGCATCTTCGAGCCCTGGTTCCTCGTCCTGGGACTACTGCTGGCGCTAGCCGGCTATGGGTTCGCGCCTACCGCGGCCGGGGGCCGCCGATGGACGCTCGCGCTGCTCGCAGCGGTCGTGCTGATCTGCGCGTTCGGCCTCGTTCTTGCCGTCACGCATCACACCTTCGCGGTGTCCTGAGGCGACCGGCACGCTGCACGCGCCCTCGCACTCACAGCAGGTTCAGCTCGCGGGCCCGGGCGACGGCCTCGGTGCGGTTCGCCGCGCCGAGCTTGCCCAGGACATGGCCGACATGTTTCTTGACGGTGTCGAGGGTGACCACGAGCTCGCCGGCGATGGCCTGATTCGACCGGCCCGCCGCCAGCATTTCCAGGACCTGGAGCTCGCGGTTGGTCAGCGGGTCAACGATGCCGCAGGGGACGGAATCGCGCGCTGGTCGCCCGGCGCCGAAGGCCCGCTGGAGCTGGGCCAGGTAGCCGAGCGGGACCTCGGCGGCTGCCCGGCCGGTGCGCTGGGCCGCGATGAGCCGGCCGAGCAGCGCGGCCATCGGCGGGCCCTCGTCGGCGAAGACCCTGACGTAGCCCTGCGGGCAGGCGAGCGCAAGCGCCTCGGCCAGGGCTGTGACTGCGCTTGCTTCATCGCCGACGGCCGCCAGGGCCAGCGCCCGCAGCGCGCCGGTCTCGATGAGGCTGCCGGTACGGTCCTGGGCGACCGCCGCGGTGTGCAGCCGGTCCAGCAGGGCGAGCGCCTGCCCGGGCCGGTCCTGGGCGAGCAGGATCCGGGCCAGCACCAGGTGCCCGGGCTCCCGCGCGTAGTCTGGCTCGTCGTCCGGGCCGAGGCCGTTGTCCTGCGCGAATCGGGCCGCGGCGGGCAGGTTGCCTTGGGCCAGCAGCAGCCGGGCCCGCCGGGCGGGCGCCGGGTTGAGCAAGCCGGCCGGACCTGGTGAGACCTGGTCGGCCTCGGTGATCGCCTCCAGCGCCCCGGCCGGATCACCGGTGGCCTGCCGGATCATCGCCAGCGTGGCCAGGCCGTCGGCCAGCGTAACGTTGTAGACGAACTGGCGGCACAGCGCGATGCCCTCGGTCGCATGCCGCAGCGCGACATCGAGCTCGTCCCGCTCGTAGGCGACCTCGGCCAGGCCCACGTAGCCCAGTCCGGCGGCTGGCGCCGGCCGGCCCGCAGTGACGAGGCTGTCCAGAGCCTGCTCGCAGGTCAGCACGGCCGCGTCCAGGCGGCCCTGGGCACGCTGGATCAGCACCAGCGAGTAGCAGCCCCACGCGGCCATCGTGAGCATGCGGGTCTCGCGCCACTCGGTGACGCTGGCCGCGATGGCGCGTTCCGCCTCGGTGAGCCGACCACACAGCCATTCGGCCACGGCCAGGAATACGTTCGCGTTGGCGCTCAGCAGCCGCTCTCCGGGCTTGATCTCGGCCAGGGTCTGCGCGGCCAACGCGGCCGTGGCCTCGGCGTCGCCGTAGTACTGGGCGACAAAGCTGCGAACGAGCGTGGTCAGGGCCGGGACATTGATCAGGTTGCTGGCCACCGCGCCGCCAACTGGCTCGAACGGTTCATCGGCCCAGTCGTCGGGCGCGCACTCAACCGCGTCCAGGAGCGGTTCCACGACCTCGAAGTGACCGGCGGTGGCGGCCATGATTGCCTGCGCCAGCAACAGCCGGGGACGGGACCGGACCACCTCGTCGGGGAGCACCGACATCCATCGGTGGATGGTCGCGCCCTCGCTGCGAATGTAGAAGATCCAGTCGAAGTACTGCTCAATGATCCGGGCCGCCCACAGCATCTCCCCGGCCGCGGCCGCGTGGCCGATGGCGTCGGCGGCCATCCCATGCTCCTCGTACCAGGCCGCGGCGTTGCGGTGCAGCTGAGCCAGGTGGCTGGGCTGCTCTTCCTGCAGGCGGGCGCGGAGAAGGTCGGCGAACAAGTGGTGATAGCGCCACCAGCCGCGCACCTCATCCAGCGGGACCAGGAACAGGCCCGCCCGTTCCGCCGCCTCCAGCAGCGCCTGGCTGCCCTCGCGGCTGGTGACCGCGTCGCACAACGGGCCGGACAGCCGGTCCAGCACCGAGGTTTCCAGCAAGAACGTGCGCAGCTGCTCGTCCTGCCGCTCGAGCACCTCTTCGGTCAGGTAATCCAGCACATACCGGTGGCTGCCGGTGAACGCGGCCACGAAGCCGGCCGCATCATCATGTCCGCGCAGTGACAGCGCGGCCAGCGCCAGCCCGGCCGCCCACCCCTCGGTCCGGGCCGCTAGCGCCGCCACCGACGCATCCGGGAGAGCCGGCGCTGCGTGCTGGAGCAACTTCCCGGCCTCCGCGGGCGTGAACCGCAGCTCGGCCACGCGTATCTCGGTCAGCTGGCCGCGTGCCCGCAGCCGCGCCAGCGACAGCGGCGGATCGCTGCGGGTGGCCAGTACCACGCATATCCCGGCCGGCCGGTGCTCGACCAGGAACGAGAGCGACTCGTGCACCTGCTGTGCGCTGATCACGTGGTAGTCGTCGAGGACGAGCACGGCCTCCTCCCCGGCCAGATCGTTGATCAGCGCCGTGACCAGGCCCTGGAACGACGTCGGCGCTGGCGGGCCGAGCAACGGAGCCACCCGTTCGCCGGTCCCCGGCCGAGCCCGGTCCAGCGCGGCCACCGCGTGGCGCCAGAACCGGGCCGGGTCGTTGTCCCCCGCGTCCAGCGAGAGCCAGGCGACCGGACTGCTCGCCGTGCCGGGCCCAGTCGGCGAGCAGGACCGTCTTGCCGTATCCGGCCGGGGCGGCGGCCAGGATGAGCCCCCGCGCTAGGCCCTCATCGAGCCGTGCCGTCAGCCGCGGCCGTAGCACCTGGCCGGGGCTCGACGCGGGCATGTGCAGCTTGGTAGCCAGCAGCGCATCCCGCTCGGGCGCCGCCACCGACGGCTCAACCATCACTGACCTGCACGCTGTGCGCCTCCGCGATCCTCCGTATCGCCGCTGGGAAGGAACCATCGCGAACCGGCCTGCGCTTCCCTGGGAAGCGGCTCAGCCATTCCATGGCCCTGGCCCGCATGCCGTCCCCCACTCTCCCCTGACCATCGGCCGCAATCAACCCTTCGGAACCCCCAAGTGGGGGAAGGCGCGGCGATACCCTCGATCGGCGGCAATGTCTGTCGAGTCGTAGACCGTTACAGAGGGTAAGTGGAGGGTCGGGTCGGGCGCGCGAACTGTCCGCGGAGCTATCACTCATATGGGTGCGCCACCTTGTGACCACGTAAGCGGGTCAGCCGCAGTCCGGTCAGCCGGTCCTGGATGTCTGCGGTGACGGAGTCGGGTGGCTGATCGGCGTCCACCGCGACCAGGATGCCGCGCTCGGTGTAGTAGGGGACGAGCGGCCCCGTCGTCTCAGCGAACACCCGGAGCCGGTGCCGGATCACGTCGGCCACGTCGTCGGCGCGGCCTCCCTGGCTCGCACGGCCCAGGAGCCGCTGCGTGAGCACCTCCTCTGGCGCGTACAGGTAGACCACCGCGTCCAGCGTCACCCCGAGCCGGGCCGCGAGTTCCGCCGCGGCGCTGGCCTGTGGCAGGGTTCGCGGGAAGCCGTCCAGGATGTACCCGCCGTCGGCGGCCGCCTCGACCACGGCCGGGGTCAGCGCGTCGAGCACGATCTGATCGGGAGAACTGGCTGAGGAACCGGAGCGCGGCGCGGGCCGCCCGGATCCGTGATCTGCTGTCGGGCAAGCGGATCGATGTGCGCGCCGCGGAGGCCACGCTGGGCTACCGGCTGCGGCAGTACCACGTGGGCGTGATGTGCTGGACGGGCGACGTGGCGGCCACTGCGGACGAGATCAACCGGCTCGAGCGCGCGATTGGCCGCGTCGCTGCGCAGGCGGCCTGCTCCGGCGATCCGCTCTTCCTGCCCCGCGACGAAACGAGCGCGTGGGCTTGGCTGCCGCTTGGGATCCGCGACAGGTTCGACTCCGCGGCGGCCAGCACGGCCAGCGTGGACAGCGATATCCATTTCGCCTTCGGCGACGTGGAGAAGGGCACGGCGGGGTTCCGCCTCACTCACCAGCAGGCCGTCGCGGCCCAGGCGGTGGCGCTGGCCGCGGGATCTCCCGCGCCGGGGGCGGTGGTGTTCGGCGACGTCGCGCCCGTGGCGATGATGCTCGAATCCGCCGAACTGCTGCGGGCCTGGGTGCTCAGCACGCTGGCGGGACTGGCCACCGACGACGAGAACCACGCTCGCCTGCGCGACACCCTGCTGGTCTTCCTGCAGAGCGGGGGCAGCTACAAGACGACCGCCGAGCAGCTGATGCTGCACAAGAACACCGTCCAGTACCGGATCCGCAAGGCGCAGGACAGCCTCGGCCGCCCGGTGGGCGATAGCCGCCACGACGTGGAACTCGCGTTGCGGGCCAGCCGATGGCTCGGCTCGGCGGTGCTGCAACCCGGCACTGCACCGGCACCCCGTCGGGTGTAAGCACGATCCTCCCCCCGGACCAGCGCAGCCGGTGCCGGGTGCCACTGCCGGCTTGATGATCAGGTTGGCGGCGAGGACGGCGATTTCGTGCGCTTTCTGACACAACTGCCGGACCTCGACGATGATCACCCAGGCCCGCGGAGTCTGCTGACGTTCATGCGTGCGGGCTGCGGCCCTAACCAGCAGCGCTGGATAGGGAGACTCGGCTGCGGCGTCGTAGCCTGGCCCGGTGAGCGTGCCGTAGTTGCGCGTGCAGCATCGGAAACAGGATCACCCGGTGGGCTATCAGCGGATCCGGAGTCGGCCGACCGAAGTCGCACACCACTCGGCGGATAACGACGGGTTCCAAGGAAGCAGGGATGACATGGATGTGCGGCTTACCGGGCAGACCGCCGTGGTAACCGGCGGAAGCAAGGGAATCGGGCTGGCAGTTACCCGGGCCCTGGCCGCCAGCGGCGCACACGTGATCGCGGGGGCGAAGAAATCCTCCGCCGAGCTCGACGACCTGGCAAAGACTGGACATGTGCAGGCCGTCGAAGTGGACCTGGCCGCTCCCAATGGCCCGGCCACCCTCGTCGCCGCCGCCGATGGCCGGGTCGACGTCCTGGTCAACAACGTCGGCGCCACCCCGGTCCGGACCGGCGGGTTCCTGAGCATCACCGACGACGACTGGCTCGCCACCATCAACCTCGACCTCATGGCCGCCGTGCGCGCGTGCCGTGCCGTGCTGCCCGCCATGCTCGACGCCGGTGCAGGGGCCATCGTCACGATCTGCTCGGTCAACGCGCGGCTGCCCGAACCCGGGGTCCTCGACTACAGTGCGGCCAAGGCCGGCCTGGCCAGCTTCTGCAAGGCGCTGTCCAAGGAGGTTGGCCCGCGCGGCATCCGGGTCAACACCGTCAGCCCCGGCCCGGTCGCGACCGACCTGTGGCTCGGCGCCAGCGGAGTCGCGCAGACGGTCAGCGCCGCCACTGGCAACAAGCCCGAAGAGGTGGCCAGCCAGGCCGCCAGCCAGATGGTCACTGGCCGCTTCACGCAGCCCAGCGAAGTCGCCGACGTCGTGCTCTTCCTGGCCAGCAGCCAGGCCAGCAACATTACCGGCGCCGACTTCACCATCGACGGCGGCTACGTCCCAACCTGGTAACGCCCCACATGTTCCACCGCATCGGGACGCATGACCAGCGGTGCACGTTCCAGCCCGCATGCTGCGATTGCTGAGGCCGAAGCCCATCCGTCAGTGCCTGCCGGAGGGAGACCTGCTCGATTCGCGTGCCGATCCCGCTGAGGAGCTCGGCGCTGAGGTTTGCGTAGCGGATGGCGCTCGCAGGCTGCCTCCGCATCTGGGCGGCCAGGCTGCATCTTCGGCGTTGATCAGCGCGGCGACCGCTGGATCGCGGCGCAGCTTCTCCACGCACCGGCCGCGGCTGGGCCCGATGCTCCTGAGGGGGATGCCCAGCCTGGCGCTGATCTCGGCGTACGGCACGGGCGGGTCTTCGAGGAGCATAGTGACCAGCCGCTGGCACGGTGGTGGCAGGCGGGTGAAGGCTTGGCGGAGCGCTGCGTGGCGCTCCGCCAGGAGCAGCTCATGTTCCGCCATCCCGGTCTGGCCGTCCGGGATGCTCTCAACATCCAGCTCATGCCCGAGAGCATGCTGGTTCCGCGCTGCCCGCAGGACCCGGATGCATTCCCGCTGAGTGGTGGTGGCAAGCCAGCCGGGAAGTGCAGCCGGATTGTGCACCGCCTCGAGGTGGTCCACGAGGCGCAGCCAGACGTACTGACCGACCTCGTAGGCGTCGGCGCGCCCCAGAGAGTACCCGCGACAGATTGACCAGATCAGCGGGGCGAACCGCTGCACGAGTGCGTCCCACGCATCGGAGTCGCCCTTTCTCGCGCACAGGACCAGATCGGTCGTTGGCGAGTCATCGCGCATGGCGGCTGCCTCCCCTCAGAGGGGTGCACTGGCTGCGGTCTCCGTGCCAAACGTGGCCAGAGGTGCCAGGTGCCCAGGCCCGGGACTGTTGTCCGAGTGGTTGTGGTACGACGCTACGTCCGGGCCCCCGGACCAGTCTGTTCAGCGGGTAACGCCGCCTGTGTCGGCATGCCAACACAGGACCACGGGGTGGTGGCCTCTTTTGCTAGGCCTGTCCCGGGTGGCCTGCCCGCCGGTGCAGCTCGCTGCGGTTCAAGACGACGATCTGGCCGCGGCTCACCTCAACCACCTGGCTGGCGGCAAGCCGCCCGAGGACCTGGTTCGCGGTCGGGCGCGTGGTCCCGGCGAGGCTAGCGAGCATTTCCTGTGTCACTGGGATGACAATGTGCTGCTCGTCTCCGGCATACAGCTGGCACAAGTCGAGCAGTCGGCGCAGCACGCGCCTTTCGGCCGGGACATACAGCGCCTCGAGCAGATAGCCGTTTAGCCTTTCGACCCGGGTGGAAAGGAGCTCCACCAGGAAGCGGTTGACGCCGGGATACGACGCCCGGAGGCGCTCGAATTGGTCCCGGCCCAGCGACAGCGTCTCGCACGGTTCCAGCGCGATCACCGTGGCCCCCCGGGGACGGGGACCGCCGACGAGGGCGAGTTCACCGAAGGCGTCGCCAGGGCCGAAGATGGCGACGATGACGAACTCGCCCCCGGGCAGCGTTACCCGCACGGTGACGTGACCCGCGGCGATCAGGTGCAGCGTGTCTGCCGGGTCGCCCTGATGAAAGATCACCTCATCCCGGCGGTAGGCCAGCCGTCTCAGCCTGGCGACCAGCCTGTCCCGGTCGTCTGCAGGCACCGACGCGAGAACCGGCCAGTCCATGACTCCAATATCCTGCGGGCGAGTTGCTGGGGCTAAAGCGTCACTTCGTGGAAATTGAGATTCCGGAGGCAGGATGACTAGCGATTATCCTCCCGCGTTTATACGGCTTATCAGACCCTGACCGCGCCCAAAACGCAAGCGACTTCGGTGCTTCGGTCGTCGATCAGTTGCTCGTTCCAGTCGTCAGGCCGGCAGAGGTGCTGTTGATGAGGAGAACGCTTCCGGTTCGCAAGCTCGTCCCTCTTGCTGCCCAGGCTGGTTGACGAGCTTGGCCAGGAGGCGTTCGGGAGCCGAATGATCCGGGAACGACCTTTGCGCCTTTCCTGGGACGCTACTAGGAGTGAGCCCGACATTCAGTTGTGGCGGTGCTGGTTCAGGCGGCGCTGGCGGTCACGCGGCGCCGGGCCGTCCGTGCCCGGTCCAGGAGCACCGCGGCGACTGAGGCCAGCAGCGCGGCGCCGATCGCGATCAGAGCGATTTGCCAACCGGGCGTGCCACCAGTGACGACCGTGCGGATCTGGGGAGGCGTGACCCAGCCCGTGTCACCCGGAGGCGGCACTCTCATAGCGAGGGCAGCTGGTGCGGCTGCGGTGAAGGCCACAATGGCGCCGACGAGCCCGGCTACGACGCCGGCCAGACGGCGGATGCGCTGGATGAAGTTCATGACGGTCCCCTAGGACGCGGGTCGTTATCGATCAATTGCCAGTGTGTGCGTGTCCGGCGTGCCGCCGCCATCCGACGTTCTACAGATGCCCTGGCTGACGCGGCGGGAGTAACGTGAGATCAACCGCGAGGAACCCGGGGGGGCGCTATGCGGACGCACCGGCGGGGTTGCCTGGTCTTGGGCAGCCTCGCCGTGTTCCTCTTGATTGCGGCAGCCTGCACAGCGACGCCATCGTCGCAGGGCACGATCAGGGGTACCCGGTTCAGCGGCGGCCTGCAGGCGCTTAACCGAGGAGGCGCGCCGAGGAAGGGCGGGACGCTCACCATGCTGGGCGCCGGCGACGTCGATTTTATGGACTACAACATCAGCTATTACACAATCGGCATTCTGGGGCTGCGGCTTTGGGCCCGGAATCTCTACGCTTATCCGGCGATCCCTGGCCATACGACATCCCCGGTGCCGGACCTGGCGACTGCGGCACCGGTAGTGACCAACCACGGCCTTACTTTCACGGTCACCATAAGGTCCGGGGCCATGTGGGACACCAGCCCGCCCCGGGAGGTGACCGCGGCTGACGCCCTGCTGGGCCTGAAACGCGCCTGCAACCCGGCACAGCCGTTCGGCGGGGTGACTGACTTCGAAGACCTGATCCAGGGCTATGCGGCGTTCTGCAACGGGTTTGCCAAGGTAAAGCAGTCCGTGGCGGCGATCAGGGCCTACCTTGACAGCCATCAGATCCCGGGTGTGACCGCATCGGGCCAGACCATCACCTACCGGTTGACCCACCCCGCGTCCAGCTTCGCTTTCATGCTCACCATGTCGCCGTTCAACCCGGCACCGGCCGAGAGCCTGAACTACCTGCCGGCCAGCCACGCCTCCCAGCAGCACACGATCGCTGATGGCCCCTACCGGGTGCAGAGCTATGACCCGGCGCGCAAGATCGTGTTCGTGCGCAACCCCGCGTGGCGGGCCAGTTCCGATCCGATTCGCAAGGCCTACGTGGATCAGATCAACGTGACCGAGACCGCTGGCTTGCTCGAGACCGGTTTCTCGCCGGAGGTCCAGCAGATCCTGCAGACCGACGGCGCCGCCGGCGGCATGGAATGGGATGTGGCCGTCCCGCCTGGCGCGGTGCACGGGCTGGTTGAGCAGATGAGGGGCGGCGGCCAGACCTTTGGCCTGGGGCCGACCTACTCAGCCCTCCCTTTCGTCACGTTCAACCTGGTGTCGCCGAACAACCAGGGTGCGCTGGCCAAAGTAGCCGTCCGGCAGGCGATCAGCTATGCGATCAACCGGTCACATCTGATCCAGGTCCTGGGCGGCCCGGCCCTGAACCCACCGCTTACCCACATCCTGCCCGACGGCATCAACGGAGCGCAGTACGTGCCCAGGGGCTACAACCGCTACCCCTACAGCCCGGCCAGGGCCAGGTCGATGCTGGCCGCAGCGGGGTACCCGAATGGGCTGCCGCTGAAACTGCTGTACCAGACGGGCAGCTCCGTCTGGGTCAGAGTGTTCCAGGCGCTGCAGGCCGACCTGAGCCAGGCTGGCATCAGCGTGCACGGCGCCGCGACGCCAAGTGGAGCCTTCTGGACGAAATACCTGGGGAACCCGAGCGTGGCCAAGGCAGGCACCTGGGACCTGGCAGTGGTTGGCTGGGCCCCGGACTGGTACGGCGACGCGGCGGCCTCTTTCTTCAAGCCCCAGTTCTCTGGTCCGTCCTCCTATCCGCCGGGAGGCAGCAATCTCGGGTTCTACGACAACCCAACGGTGACATCGCTGATCAACGACGCGGCCGCGCAGGCCAGCGCGACCACGGCAGCGAGGATGTGGGCCCGGATCGATCAAGATGTGATGAACGACGCCGCCATCTATCCGATCGCCCAACCACTGCGGCCCCTCTATCACGCCAGTTACGTCCACAACGCGGTATACGTTCCCGCGATCTGGAACTTCGATCCCACCAACGTCTGGCTGAGCAATCCCCCGGGCTAAACCAGTCGCATGCTGGCCGACCCTCCGGCCTGCCGCCCACCGCGGTACGCGCCACCAGTGGCGCGGCCACTCCCCTCGGGTAAACCGAGAGTAAAGTGCAATGGCGGGGGGAGGCGGCGTGATGAAAGCCCCAGTGACGATCAGCGAACATGATCTGCACACCTTGCTGGGGATCGTGAGCGACAGCCAGCAAACCAGCCTCCCAGCAGGTGGGCTGCCCTGGTCCGTCCTGAGTGGACTGCAGGACCAGATCCGTTGCAATGTCGCGTGGTTCGGGAGCCGGATTCCTTCTACCACAGCCCCACCTCTCGCCGGCCCGGGAAGCGGCACAGGCGAGTACTTGATGCCGAGGCAACCGGCCGATCTGGGCGAACTCTCGCTGGAATGTTATGAAGGAAGCGACCCGCAGACGATGTGGGTCAGCCAAGCTCTTCCGGTGTACCCGCTCCAATGCGAAACCGATGAGCACGCGTCCACTGCGGAACAAGACTGGGAATGTGCCGCCTGCACCTATCCAGACCGTACCGGCGATCTGCGCAGCGTGATCAAGCTCTCGGACTTCTACAGCACCAGGCAATTGCACAGCAGCAGTCTGTATCAGGGGATGCGGAAGTCAGGGATCGAGCACGAACTCGTGCTGTGCCTGCCCCATGACAGCGGACGGCTGAAGTTCTGGCGCGGGTCTGGTCCGGATTTCTCCGAGCGCGACCGCGGGCTGCTCGCGTTGCTGCGCCCCCACCTGCACGAGGCTTACCTGGACGCGGAGCGCCGCCGCCAGGGCAAACCACAGCTGACCCGCCGGCAGTGGGAACTGCTGCACCTGCTCGCCGCTGGGCACACCAACACCCAGATCGCCCGCCGGCTGGGCATCTCGGCGGGAACAGTCCGTACTCATCTGGAGAACATCTACAGCAGGCTGCAGGTATCGAGCCGCACGGCCGCGGTCACCCGCGCGTTCGCAGACCGGACCGGGTAACGGCTGCGGGGTAGCGCTGGTCGTCACCGCCGCAGCTCGGGTGGCGGCGAGCCGGCCCGTGAGCCGGGTCTTGTGCGCGGGTCTCGTTCGACTCGGCCGATACCATCCCAGCGTGCGCGACCTGGGTTGCGGTCTGGGCAGTTCTCATCTCTTCTCGCCGGGTCGCAGGGGCCGTTTGCCGGGCACGATCAGGCTGTGGCGGATCAAGCCCAGTGCACGCCGCACCGGCCGGGCAGTGGCTCGACGCCCTGCTGCTCGAGTTGCCAGCAGATCCATGACGGGCCCCACACCGGATGCGCCCGCCGCAAACCGGCGATCCGGGCCTGGACCTCCAGAGGCTCCTGATGCAGGTGGTCTACGACCGCGACGATTGGTCGGCCAGGCCACCCGGCCCGCCGCCGTTGGCAAAGCGGCACAGCCACTCGTGCACCGTCTGCGGAGCGCTGCCCATACGACCGGGCCACGTCAGTTACCGGCGCGGCCTCATCCAGGACTTCCAGCACCGTGAACCATGATCCCGTCAGCAAGCTGTTAGCCTCTGGCATGCAGAAGGCCCTATCCCATGATCGGAATAGGGCTCTGACCTGCCACTTTGGTAGCGGGGGCGGGATTTGAACCCGCGACCTCTGGGTTATGAGCCCAGCGAGCTACCGAACTGCTCCACCCCGCGTTGGTGTGCTTTAACTTTATGGCCAACCGGACCCGCAGGCAAATCAGCCGCACCGCCCACGGTAACCGCAGGTCAAGCAGCCCACCAGCCCGCCGCCAGCGACCCCGCGGCCTGCTCACCGCGCCCGGGACCGGACCGCCTGGGCGCGCAGCACCAGCACTACCGCCACCACGACCAGCGCGCCGCCGAGCAGCATCGGGCCAGTCACCGTCTCCCCCAGCAGCGCGGTGCCCAGGATGACCGCGATGATCGGGTTGACGTATGCGTAGGTGGCCACGCTGGCTGTTGGCAGCCGCCGCACCGCCACCACGTAGGCGCTGAACGCGATGATCGAGCCGGGCCCGATCAGCCACAACAGCCCCAGCAGCGAGCCCGCCGAGACCCGGCCCAGATCCAGCCCGCTGAACTCACCCGCGACAGCCGCGGCCACGAGCAGCACGACGCCCCCGGCCAGCATCTGCATGGAGGTGGCCAGCAGCGGCCGGGCGGGCAGCGGCAGCCGCCGGGAGGCGATGGTGCCGGAGGCCCAGCTGACGCTGGCCGCGAGGATGATCACCACGCCGGCCACCGACACGGCGCCGCGACCGCCATGGCTGGACCCGCCGAACAGCCCGGACAGGAAACCCACCCCGACCGCCCCGGCTACCAGCCCGGCCGTTGCGATCAGGCCGATCCTGGTCCCGGTCACCACCCGGTCGATGATGATGAGCCACAACGGGACGGTGGCCAGCAGCAGGGCCGCCAGCCCGGACGGCACGGTCCGCTCGGCCACCGACACGCCGCCGTTCCCGCCCGCCAGCAGCAGCATGCCCACCACCGCCGCCGACCACCAGAACCTCGCGCGCGGCCGGTCCGCCCCACGCGGCCGGTCCGCCCCACGCGGCCGGTCCGCCCGGGGCCCGCGCCGCCATCCCCCTCGCCCGGCAGGCGATCCCGCTGTCTCGCCCGGCACCCGGGACCGCACCGCGAACGGGAACATCAGCAGGCCGGCGATCACGTACCGGGTGCCCGCCATCAGCAGCGGCGGGATCGTCTCGACCCCGACCCGGATGGCGAAATACGTGCTCCCCCACAGCACCCATACGACCAGCAGCGCGGCCCAGCCGACCCGCCGGTCCCGGCCAGCCTGCTCCCCCGCACCGCCAGACGCCATGCTGCCCGGCACGGCACTCCCAGGCGCCGCCCTGCCAGACGCCGCATGGGCCGCCTCACCGGCCGCCGCCTCAACTTCAGCCGCCGCCCGGCCAGCCTCCAGCCCACCCCCGCGGGCCCGATGACCTGCCCCGGGTACCCTGTCCATCACGCCGGCCACCTTGCCCTAGCCTGCGCGGCTAAACCAGTGGCAGAAACGCCAACTACCAACGGATTCCTGCCACCTATCCGCCGAAACGCCCGCCGCCCACCGGGCCCAAGCGCCGCCGGCTCACACCCCCGGCGCGGGTGACGCCGACAGCCACAGCACATAGGTGATCTGCCACGGCGCCCCAGGCGGCTCGGTCAGCTCGTGCGGCTCCTGGGTCGTACTCAGGCTGACCACCTTCCGCGGCGTCTGGCCGTACGGAGTCAGCTCCGTGGCGCGGGTGGCCAGCAGCACCGGCTCGCGGCCGTGGGCCTCGATCGACCGGACCACCGCCCGCACCTGCGCCGTGGTCGCGCCCGCCATCACCCCGGCCGGAACCCCGCACATGCCCCTGATCACCTGGGCGTACTCCCCCGCCGCGATCCGGTCCAGGAGCAGCACGGACATCCGCGAGCTCATCGCGCCGCACAGCCCGTTGACCGCGGCAGTCTGGCCGGCGCCGGTCTTCTTCGCCCCGAGCCCGGTGGCCGCGGGCAGCACCGAGTGCCGCGGCGCCGATCCGGAATAGGTCAGCCCGAACGCGGTCACCGCGGTCGGCACGGCCAGCGCCACCACGAAGCAGGCCGCCGACAAAGACACCGCGGTCAGCCCGGCGCCGCGTTCCCGGGCCCGCTGGTCCAGCCACGCCGCGACCCAGATCGCGGACAGCACGAACCCGGGCAGCGCCAGCGGCACCAGCACCCGGCTGGCCCACGGCTGATCAGGCACGGTACCCGGGTACCAGAGCACGCTGACCGTGCCCCAGCCGATGATGGCCAGCGGCAGCGCCCAGGCCCGGGCCACCCCGTCGCGGTCCGACCAGCGCAGCGCGGCGCGCACCACCCGCCGGGCCAGCAGCGCGGCGCCCACCCCGGCCAGCAGCAGCGCAGGCACCCCGAGGTACCAGATGACCCAGTACAGGCTGTCCTCGGCGTAGGACCGGGTCGGCTGCACCGGCAGGCCGAGCAGCCGCTGCAGCGCGGCCACGTAGCCGACCGTGGCCGCGCCCGGGCGCCAGTGCACGGTCTGCACCGAGGGCCGGATCAGGAACGCGATCAGCCCGGCCACCACCAGGCCCGCCGCCGCCTCCGGCAGCCACCACCGGGCCGCCGCGCGGGCCGCCCGCCCGCCCGCGCTGCGCACCCGCGGCGACAGCGCGGCCAGCACGGCCAGCAGCGTCACCCCGGCCACCACGATCGTGATCACGCCGGCCGGCCGGACGGAAAACCCGGGGGCAGCCAGGTAGGCAGGCGCGGCCAGGCGCCCCGCGGCAACGCCGCCGCCCACACCGGCAAGGATCCCGATGCTGAACGGAACCACCTGTGGCCGGTGCCCCACAACCGCGGCGCCGATGAACGGGATGATGGGGATCAGGTCGGGCAGCGTGCCCAGTGACGCCAGCGAGACCAGGCCGATGGCCAGCCCGCCGAACGCGGCGGCGGCCGTGGCCGGGGACAGCCAGCCAGGCCAGCGCAGCGGCCCGGGGTAACTGCCCCGCCAGCCCGCCTCGCGGTACATGGTGAGCGAATCCATCATCAGGCACAGGCCGCCGAACAGCAGCAACTGGACCAGCGGCTCGGTGAACGCGGCCCGGCTGGTGTACTGCTCGGGCAGGGTGAGCGCGAGGACCAGCGCGGCGGGCGGCGCCCACTGCGGGCCGGCCAGCCGGCCGACCAGCCCGCCGAAGGTGAAGACGGCCAGCGCGCCGAGCACCGGGCTCACCACGGCGGCGGCCGGCATCCCGCTGGCCCACCAGCCGCCCGCCAGGAGGATTGGCACCCCCGGCATGAACTGCGGCAGCAGCCCGCTGCCGTGCGCGGCAAAACCGGTACTGGCGAACGTCAGCCCGGGATGTGCCCCGCCGAACGCGGCCAATGCCTGCGGGATGGGCAGCGCGCCGTGATCGGCAATCCAGTACCCCAGCTGGAAAACCGCTCCCGGGCTGCGCAGCACGATGATCTGCGGCGAATTCACCACAATCTGCCAGGCGCCAAACCCGGTGGCCACCACGGCCGTCCCCGCGAGCCCCCACCAGCCCGCCCAGGCCCGGACCGGCCCAGTGCGGCCGGTGGCCAGCGCGGGCACCAGACGCTGGCCCGGCACCCGGCGCAGCGCGGCGGCCAGCATGATCACGGCCAGCGGCACGGCGATCAGGATGCAGCGGCGCGGGCCGCAGCCGGCCAGCCAGCAGCAAGCCCAGGCCAGGCAGCAGCCAGGCCATCACGAGCAGCACCGGCACCGCGGTGAGCTGGGCAAAGGTACGCCCGGCGACGGACACCCGGCGCCGCGGCCGGGCCACCGGGCCAGGCTGCTGACCGCTGCTCTCGGCTACTTCGCCAGCCGGACGGCCTCCCGGGCGCACACCGTCCACTGTAAGCGGAGGCGGCCCACGGCGGCGGGAAGGAAACAGGCCTATCCCATGGCAGAACCCTTACGTGACCGATTCATCCTATTGGCACCACATGCCGTAGCCTCTCGGGGAACAATAGGCGGCGCACCCCCGCCCAATTGATGATCAACGCAGCGAGGAGCACTGTGACCCGCTACGAGGGTTTGGATGCCTCAGGGGGAGGACTAGCACGGTCCGGGCCAGGATGGCCTGGGTGGTCACCGGCCGGCCCGGACGGGCTGGACAGCGAGGACTGGCGCGCGTACCGCACGAACCGCGGGCCAGAGCGGCCGGAGCGCCGTGGCGGGGGTGGCGCAGCAGCGGCCGGCGGGTACCGCCGCGGCGGGCCGCAGTCCCGGTCCCGCTTCCTGCACCCGAGCCGGCACGCGCTGCTGGGTGGCGCCGCCATCGTCGCGATGTTCGCGGTCGTCGCCACCTCGCTGGTGGCCTACGCCCAGTACCGCAGCGTGCTGGGCAGCATCCACCGGGAGAACGTCAGCGCGGCCATGCTCGGGCACCGGCCGCCGCTCACCGCCGGGCTCAACATCCTGATCATCGGCTCGGACTCCCGGGCCGGCCTCAAGGGGTACGGGCAGGACGTGCTCGGCTCCCGCTCGGACACGTCGATGCTGCTGCACATCGCGCCCGGGCACACCCGCGCCGACATCATCAGCTTCCCGCGCGACTCGATGGTGCCCGTCCTGGCCTGCGCGGACGACGGGATGGGGCATCAGGGCCAGTCGGCGCAGCCTGGCGTGTTCGAGCGGCTCAACAGCACGTTCTCCGCAGGTGGCGCGCCGTGCCTGTGGCGGACCCTGGAGCAGGAGACCGGCATCCGGATCCAGCACTTCGTCGAAGTGAATTTCGCCGGCTTCCAGTCCATCGTCAATGACGTGGGCGGCGTGCCGGTGTGCCTGCCGTTCGCGATCAACAACGCGCAGTCCCGGCTGCGCCTGTCGGCCGGCAAGCACGTGGTCACCGGGGCCCAGGCGCTGGCCTTCGTCCGGCTCCGGGAGAACATCGGCCAGGGCTCGGACACTCAGCGCATCCAGCGCCAGCAGTACTTCCTGGCCGCGGTCATGCAGAAACTCAAGGCCACCAACCTGCTCTCCCAGCCCAGCCGGATCTACAACGTGGTGCGGGACGCGGCTAAATCGCTGACCACGGACAGCGGCCTGGACCTGACCACGATGCTGCGCATCGCGAACAGCATGAAGAGCCTGAACTCCAACGCCGTGCAGTTCATCACGGTCCCGGTGGTGCCCTACCCCCCTGACCCACTCGCCGAGCTGGCCTGGGAGCAGCCCCAGGCGCACCAGCTGTTCCAGGCCATCGAGGCCGACCGCGACCTGCCCAAGGCGGCCAGGGGCAAGAAGCCCGCGGCCACGGTGCCCACGGTCAGCCCGGCCACGGTGCACGTCCAGGTGCTCAACGGGGCAGGTACCCAGGGCCTGGCCAGCACCGCCGCCACCGCGCTCACCGGCAAGGGCTTCCAGGTGACCGGGCAGGGCGACGCGGCCAACTTCAGCTACACGAGCAACGTGATCGAGTACTCCTCAGCGGCGCAGATGCCCCAGGTGAACGCGCTCAAGTCGGCGCTCGGCCCGGTCGCAGTGCAGCAGAACGCGGCGCTCGGCACCGGGTCGATCACCCTCATCCTCGGGTCCAGCTACAACGGGCTCCAGGGCGCCAGCGGATCAGCCACCAAGAAGCAGTCGGCCAAGACGCTGAAGAACCTGGCCAAGAACTACGACGGCATCACGGCCAGCACCAACATCTGCGCGGACTCCTCGGCGTTCTCCGGCCCGGACACCCCGCTCCCCGGCGGCTGACCAGGCGCGGAGGCCCGGGTCACGCCGTGGTGGGCTGCCGCCTGTCCCCCGGGGGCCCCGGCCCGTCGCCGCCCGGGCTGGCCCGCTCATCGGCCAGCTGGCTGCGCCGCGCGGTCAGCTGGGACACGGCCAGCCATGCCCACAGGCCCAGCGGGTACATGAAGTAGCCGAACCGGGTGGCCGGGGCCAGGGTGAACATCAGCGCCAGGCCGATGATGAGCCGCCAGGTGGCGGACGGCACGTTCCGCGGCGGGCGGACGACCAGGGACACCAGCACGCCCAGCCCAGCCAGGCCGAGCAGGGACACCGCGATCAGATGCCCGAGGTGCCCGGTATCGGCGAGCACGTGGCCCGGCAGCGGGCTGACCGCCTGCGACTTGACGCTGGCCAGGCCGAGCGGGAACAGGATGGTGTTCTCGACCAGCGTGTGTTCCCACAGCACGGCCACCGGCCCGATGATGACGCAGGCGGTGACCACGGCAGCGACCAGGAACCGGCCCGCGGTGCGCCAGCCGTCCCGCACGGTGAGCATGGTCGCTGCCACGATCAGCGCGGGCCAGGCGGTGGCCTTGGTGGCGGCGGCCACGCCCAGCACCAGGCCGGCCACGACCGGCCGCGGGTGCCGCCACAGCAGCGCCAGGCCCAGGCACAGCAGGGCCAGCACCGGCACGTCGGTGCCCCCCACGGCCAGCGAGAAGGCGATCACCGGGGTGGCCGTCACCAGCGCCGTCCAGCGCAGCACGTCCCGCGCGCCCGCCACGGCCAGCGCGGCCGCGAACAGCACCACGAAGCCCACGCCGAACCAGATCCGCGGGTCGGTGAGCAGGCCAGGCCCGAACAGCGCCCGCGGGATGCCGAACAGCGCCATCGCGGGCAGGTACGGGTTGTAGATGTTGGGGTTGTGCGAAGCGGCGACCACCGCCTGGCTTTCATACGGCGACCCGTGCTGGACCAGCAGCCGGGCACCGCGCGCGATCACCCCCACCTCGGGCTGCCAGTGGCCCTGCTCGGCCAGCAGGCACAGCGGTGCGATCAGTGCGCCGCCCAGCGCGACGACCAGGGCCAGGTCCACCGCCCGGGACGACTTCCAGGCCAGCACGGCTACCGCGGCCAGCACGTAGGCCCCGGCCGCGAACACCCCCCACATCCGGTGCAGGTGATCCGTGCTGAACACGCCGAGCCCGGCCGCGAACAGCGCGCAGCCAGCGAACACGGCCGCCAGCCAGACACGCGGGACAGTAACCAGTGACTGCCATCCCCGGCCCGGCTCGAAGCGGCGCAGCGGCGCTTGTCTGAGCTGGAGCATAGAGATACACCCTCCACTGGGGGCGATCCTAGCCTTTCACCCCGACAGGACCGTGCGGGCACCCCGCGGGTGACGTGCCCAGATCTGGCTGGCCGACACCTCGCCTGGTCAGCTGGCCGCTGGATGGCCCGCGCTGGCCGGGGCCGCGGGCCTGCTGCGCAGGGCAAACCAGCTGGACAGCGCGCCGGTGCCGAGCTGCCAGCCCAGGTAAGCAGCCAGCGCCAGGTAGCTGAAGGTGGCGATGCCGAACATGGCGCCAGTCCCGGCGGCCAGCATCCGGCCTTCCCACCCCAGGCCGCCCTGCGGGCCGGGCCCGGGCCGTGGGTGCCAGGCCTGGTAGGCCACGTCCAGCTGGCGGAGGGCGACCAGGCCGATCAGGGCGAAGGTGACGGGGCCGGGCACGCCCCGGGCGAAACCGAGCGCGGCCAGGTAGATGTACTGCCCGGCCTGGATGACGGCCGGAGTCAGCCAGTCCAGCGGCCCGGTGTGCGGGTGCGCGGAGCCGGGCGCGGCCAGCAGCATGGCGGCGACCGGGGTTAGCAGCACCGGGCCGGCCAGATCGCCCAGGCCCAGCATGGCCAGCAGGACCGTGGCGACGAGCCCGGCCACGGCCGGTGGCAGCGGTACCAGCTGGCCGTGCACCAGGCGGCCCGCGAACCGGGCGATCGGGCCGTCATCCCGGCTGGCCGCGTACCCGGCCGGGCCGGTGGCCAGCGCTGCGGCCCGGTCCGGCCGGCGGTGGCCGGGCGGGCCTACGATGACCGACCAGGCCAGCGCGACGGCTCCCCAGCAGGTGAGCACGAGCAGGGTGAACCGGGGGCCAGCGAACACGGCCGTGCCGGTGATGACCAGGGCCCGCTCCCCCGCCGGGAACGCGGGCACCTGGCTGGCCAGCGCGAAGAACCCGGCGAACCCGGGCTGGCCCGGGTCAGTGCCGGGCGGCGTGGCCGGGCCGGGCCTGGCCAGCTGGACCACCTTGCGCAGGGCGAGCAGCACGGCCGCGCCGGTGGCCAGCTTCCACGGGCTGCCCAGGGTGCTGGACTGGCTCGTGTCCAGCGGCCAGAAGCCACCCTGGACCGCGAGCGCCCCCACGGCCAGCGCAGCGTAAACAGCCAGCTCGGCGGCGAGCGCGCAGGCGCCGGCCAGCCAGCCGTCGAAGGCCCCCACGGTGAGCTGCCTGCCGACCCGCTGGCACAGGTAACCGCCGGCCAGTGCGGCCCCGCCGGCCAGCGCGGCCAGCGAGGTGCCGGCGCTGAACCACACCGCGGCGCACAGGCCGCAGCCCAGCTCGATCCCGGTGAGCGAGGTACGGGCCAGGGCACGGCGGGTCGCCCAGCTGGCCACCCGGCGCGGCAGCACGGCCACGGCCGTGGTTACCGTCATGTCCCGTCTCCCGACGCTCCGCGGGCCGCTGCCCGGCAGCAGTCCCGTGCCTGTCGTACCCGCCTGAGCCTGGCCATATCATCCGCTCTCCGGGGCGGCGGCTATGCCAGGCCGCGCCGGCGGGTACAGTCCGCTCATGCGGACGGTGGCTGTCGTGCTCGCGGCCGGCTCGGGACTGCGGTTCGGCGCCGCCGTCCCGAAGCAGTTGCTCCCGCTCGCCGGGCGCGCCCTGCTCGAGCATTCGGTGTCCGCCTTCGAGCAGGCGCCCGGGGTGGACGCCATCCTGGTCGTGATCGCGCCGGGGCATGCCGGGCCGGTCCGGGAGCTGCTCACCAAGCGGGGGTACGGCAAGGTGACCGGCGTCATCGAGGGTGGGGTGACCCGGCCCGAGTCTACCCGGCGGGCTATCGCCGAACTGGGTCCCGCCGAGTGCAACGTGCTGTTCCACGACGCCGCGCGGCCGCTGCTCGACCAGCAGACGATCGCCCGGTGCGTCGCTGCGCTGCACGGCCATCAGGCGGTCGGCGTCGCGGTGCCCGCGTCAGACACGATCGTGGTCGTCGAGGACGGCGTGATGACCAGCATGCCGCGCCGGGACACGCTGCGCCGCTGCCAGACCCCGCAAGGTTTCCGGCTGTCGGTGATCCGCCGGGCACACCAGCTCGCAGTGGCCGACCCGGGCTACGCCGACCTGGCCGCCACCGATGACTGCGGCGTGGTGCTCCGCTACCTGCCTGAGGTGCCGGTGGCGGTGGTGTCCGGCAGCGAGCGCAACATCAAGATCACCCACCCCGATGACCTGAGCGTGGCCGAGGTCCTGCTGGCGGCCGCCCAGGTCAACGGCGACGGACGCTGACCGCCTGCTTGACCAGCGTCTGCCCGAAATCCCAGATCAGGCCGCTGCCCCGGCTGGCGTCGTCCATCACGTCCACGAACGCGTCGCGGAACAGGTCCACTTCGGCGTCCCCGATGGTCAGCGGCGGGATGAGCTTGATGACCTCCATGAAATCCCCGGACACCTGGGTCAGGATCCGGTGCCGCTGGAACAGTGCCACGACCACGGTCTGCGCGAACAGCCCGCGCCGCGCCGCCTGCAGCATGTTCCACGCGGCCCGCGGCCGCATGGACCGGGGCCGGCCGAACTCCAGGCCGATCATCAGCCCACGCCCGCGCACCTCGGCCAGCAGCTCGTACTTGTCCACCAGCAGCTGCAGTGCCTCACGCAGCGCGGCGCCGGTCCGCTCCGCGTTCTCCACCAGGTGCTCGTCCTCGATCACGGCCAGCGAGGCCAGGCCGGCCGTCATCGCCGCCGCGTTCGAGCCGAACGTGGAATCGTGCACCAGCACCCGGTCGATCGAGGAGTACACCTTGTCGAAGATCCACGCCTTGGCCAGGGTGGCGCCCACCGGCACGAACCCGCCGGACAGCGCCTTGGCCACGGTCACGATGTCCGGTTCCACGTCGTCGTGCTGGTAAGCGAAGAACCGGCCGGTGCGGCCGATGCCGCTCTGCACCTCGTCGCAGATCAGCAGCGCGCCGTGCTCGTGCAGCAGGGCCTGGGCCGCGGGCAGGAACCCGGGCGGGGACACCGCCACGCCCTTGCCCTGGACCGGCTCGATGAGGAACCCGGCCACGTCACCCTTGCGCAGCTCGGCTTCGAGCGCGTCCAGGTCGCCGAACGGGATGACGCTGTCCGGCAGCAGCGGGTCGAATCCGCGGCGGAACTCGGCCGAGCCGTTGACCGACAGAGAGCCGGTAGTCAGCCCGTGGAAGGCGTGATCGCAGTAGACGATCCGCTGCCGCCCGGTGGCGTACCGGGCGAACTTCAGCGCCGCTTCCACCGCTTCGGTGCCGCTGTTGCAGAAATACACCCGGTCCAGCCCGGGCGCCTTGGCCAGCAGCTTCTCCGCGAGCAGCCCGGGCAGCAGCGGGGTGTCGAACTGGACCAGGTCGGCCGGCTCGGCGTCGAGCAGGTCGCGCAGGGCCTGGCGGACCACCGGGTGGTTACGGCCCACGCTGAACACGCCGAACCCGGCCAGGAAGTCGGCATAGCGGTGGCCGTCCGTGTCGTACAGGTAGGCGCCTTCGGCGCGCTCGTACACCCGGTCGAAACCGATGGCGTGCAGCATCCTGGGCAGCTGAGGGTTCAGGTACTGGCTGGTGAGGGCGTACCCTTCGCCGCGGCGGGCAGCGAGAAGCCCGGCCAAATCGAAGACCATGGTGAGTAGTCTGCCGACTCGGCCGGGCCCGCCGCCACTCAGGGCACTACAAACCTGAGTCCTCCAGCATCTCGGTGACCAGCGCCGCGATCGGCGACCGCTCCGACCGGACCAGCGTCACGTGGGCGAACAGCGGATGTCCCTTCAGCTTCTCGATGACCGCCACCACCCCGTCGTGCCGGCCCACCCGCAGGTTGTCCCGCTGGGCGATGTCGTGGGTCAGCACCACCCGGGACCCCGAGCCGATCCGGGACAGCACGGTCAGCAGCACGCTCTGCTCCAGGGACTGCGCCTCGTCCACGATCACGAACGAGTCGTGCAGCGAGCGGCCCCGGATATGGGTCAGCGGCAGCACCTCGAACATGTCCCGGGCCAGCACCTCATCGATCACGTCCGGCGAGGTGACCGCGGACAGCGTGTCGTACACGGCCTGCGCCCACGGGTTCATCTTGTCCGCCTCGGAACCGGGCAGGTAGCCGAGCTCCTGCCCGCCCACCGCATACAGCGGGCGGAAGACCACGACCTTGCGGTGCTGCCGCCGCTCCATGGCCGCTTCCAGCCCGGCGCACAGCGCGAGCGCGGACTTGCCCGTGCCGGCCCGGCCGCCGAGTGACACGATCCCCACATCGGAATCGAGCAGCAGGTCGAGCGCGACCCGCTGCTCGGCGCTCCGGCCGTGCAGGCCGAAGGCCTCCCGGTCGCCACGGACCAGCCGGACCGATTTGTCCGGCAGCACCCGGCCGAGGGCGCTGCCGGACCCGCCGTGGCCGCCGGCCACCAGCACCAGCCCGGTGTGGCAGGGCAGCTCACGCGCTTGTATCGCAGTCCAGCTTGCCGGTGTCGTACAGCTCCTGGATGTCGTCGGTGGTCACCTCGAGCTCGGTCATGCCGGTCCACCCGGAGTCGGCGGGCAGCTCGGCCCGGTACTCCTGGGCGGTCAGCCCGATCGAGGCCGCCTTCACCCGCAGTGGCAGGTCCTTGCTGACCAGGACCACGTCTTCGCCTTCCGCAGCCAGGCTGCGCGCAACTGACAGGATCCGCGTGTCGTTGTCGCCGAGCCGGAACCCGGGCGGGAGCACCGCGGGATCGCTGTGGTTCAGCTCGACGCGGACGGTGCCGCCCAGGTCGCCGATCGGCAGGTCGGCGTCCAGCCGGCCGTACTCGATCCGGAGGTCATCCAGGTGCCGGAGCGCCTGGCGGGCGAAAAATCCCAGCTCGGGGTGATGCCGCTTGGCCTCCAGCTCGGTGATGACGACGATGGGCAGGATCACGCGGTGCTCGGCGAACCGGCCGATCGCGGCCGGGTCGGCGAGCAGAACGCTGGTGTCCAGCACGTAGCTGAACCGCCGGGCACCGGAACCAGCCGGGGCCAGGCCGTCACTGTCGGCGTGCGCATTGCTGGGCCGCAGATCGCGGCGGGCAGAAGAACTGGCCACTCGTTCTCCCCTGGGCGCCTGGAGCGGCGCCGAACTCGGACACAGAAGTGTCTCCAGGACCGGGACTGGCCTTCGAAAGGCCGGGTCCCGGCCCTTCGCTCGTCTCGCCTGCGTGCCAGGACACGAAGCTCGAGGATGTCGAGGGCCTTCCCGGGGGGACGGCTAGGCACCGTCCACCTAGCTAGAAGGTACCCGGGCCAGGCCGGTCCCTGGAAGACCCAGCCGGAGTGTCGAGAGCCACGCGGCCGGCAGGTTTAGCCGGGAAAGTCCCGCCCTACGCGCCGAACCGCCGCTGCCGGGCCGAGTAGGACCGCAGCGCGCGCAGGAAGTTGACGCGGCGGAAGTCCGGCCAGTAGGCGTCGCAGAAATAGAACTCGGAGTTCGCGCTCTGCCAGAGCAGGAAGCCACTCAGCCGCTGTTCCCCTGACGTCCGGATGACCAGGTCGGGGTCGGGCTGGCCAGCGGTGTAGAGATGGTCCGCGATGTGCTCGACGTCGAGGACCTCGGCCAGTTCCTCGATCGAGGTGCCCTTGGTGGCGTGGTCTTGCAGCAGGGAACGGACCGCGTCGGCGATCTCGCGGCGGCCACCGTAGCCGATCGCCACGTTGACCAGCAGGCCCGGATGTCCGGCGGTGGCCTCACCCGCGTCCTTGAGCACCTGAGCCGTCTCGGCGGGCAGCAGGTCCAGCGCACCCACCGGTTTCACGTGCCAGCCGGCCTCAGCCAGCGCGCGGACCGTGCTTTCGATGATCTTCAGCAGCGGCTCCAGCTCGGCGGCCGGGCGGACCAGGTTGTCGGTGGCCAGCAACCACAGTGTGACGACCTCGACCCGGGCCTGGCTGCACCAGCCGAGCAGCTCGAAGATGTGGTCGGCCCCCTTCTGGTGACCGTTGCTGACATTGGTAAAGCCGGCCAGCCGGGCCCAGCGGCGGTTGCCGTCGAGGATCACGCCCACGTGGCGCGGGATCGGCTGCCCGGCCAGCGAGGCTTCCAGCCTGCGCTCGTACACCCGGTAGACGAGATCGCGCAATCCCATCCGTACCCACTTCCGCCGCTAGTGACTGGCCTGGAGCGTGGCCTGCCCGTATCAAGGATGTCACCACTGGACCCGGGCTCAGGCCGCGACCGTCCGGGATCCCCTGCTGGCACGCACAAACGAGAAGTAACAATTTAGCTGCGAAATGTTAGGAGCCTTCTGGGCCAGTCCGCGCGGGCCGGGCCGGGCGCACTGAGCGGCATCCCCGGGCCACGGCCGGCCCGGGGATGCCACTGGCCTCAGCCGATCGACTTGACGATGGCCTCATCCAATCCAGCAAACGAAGCAAGGTACTCGCGGCGTTCCCGCTTCATCCGGCTGACCATCGCGTCATAGCGCCGACCCGGCCCAGCCGCTGGTAGAGCCTGCGCGGCTGCAGGACTTCCATGTCGTCAACGCCGGGCACGGCGCTGGCGATCTCGTAGCCGAAGTCCGGGTCCACAGTCCAGGTGATCGTCTCTTCCACGATCGCCTGCACGATGGCGGACGAGATCGGGATCGTCACCTTCTTCGAGTCCGGGTCGTCGTCGCCGCCGCCGACCCGGCCGGTGTTCAGCACGAAGACCTTGAGCGGGCGGCTGTCCAGCAGTTCCAGCATCCGGTTGCCCATGTCCGCCATGTCCCGCGGGAAGAACGGGTTGGTGCCGGGGACCCGGAGGAACTTGCCTTCCTCGTCCTTGCCGCCCGCCGAGGTGCCGGTGGTCTCGCCGAGCATGAAGTAGGCGGCCGCCTGGGCCCGGTCCAGCCGGGCCACCCCGGGCACGATGTTCTCGTTCCGGTTCAGGATCAGCAGGAACTCCGCGGGCGGGACCTGATCGGCCGGCCAGGGGTCCACATAGGAGAACGGCCAGGTGGTGCGGCCGTTCTTGGTGTAGGAGGTGTCGAAGAAGTCGACCTTGCCGTCCGCCGCCACCGAGACGTTCTCCAGGTAGGCGTCCGGCTTGGTGGTCGCGTTGTAGATGGCAGGCTCGAGCTTGGGGTCCAGCCCGAACGTCTTGGCGAAGCAGCCGTTCTCGGTCGTGTACACCTGCCCGCCGGGCATCAGCCCGACGAAGTCGTCCTGGGCCGGCTTGCTGCCCAGCTGGGTGGTGAACGTAGTGGTGGTCTTGCCGGTGCCGGACAGCCCGACGATGAGCAGCGTGCGCGGGGTACCGTCCACCGGGATCACCTTGCAGCCGGCGTGCAGGGCCAGGCCACCGCGGTTGTAGACGATGTTGTTCCACATCCGCAGCCCGCCCTTCTTGGACTCACCGAAGTAGTCCGAGTTGAGCACGCGGGTGATGTTGGCGGTCAGATCGACGGCGATGACCCGGTCATTCGGGTAGCCAGGCGCAGGCAGGTTAGGGGTGTAGATGACGGTGGTGTCGGGTTCCCACGTCTGCGGGTCGTAGTCCGCGCCGGCCGGGTAGTAGAGCTGCTGCTGCATGCCCGCTACGTTGGCGTTGGCCGCTTCCATGACCAGCCGGGCCCGGGTCCGGAACGCCGGGTCCGAGCCGATGTACCCGTCCACCACGACCATGTGCGAGCCCGCTATGTAGGCATCCTGCTCGGCCGCGATGCGCTCGAATTCAGCGCGGGTGATGGTTTGCTTGGTGGCATTGGTTGAGTCGTCCACGAGGTACGTGGACCGGGTGCTTCTGGAGTCCACACGGGCCTTCACCGCGACATTGCCGAACTCGGTGACCTGGCTGTTAGGCATTTTCTCCGTAAGCTCGCGGAGACGCTCCGCCGTTGGATTCCACTCCACCGATGCCGCTTTTACCTGATGCGCCACGTGTTCCTCCTCCTGTGCGCGCCGCCGCACGTCCGCCCAGCCGGACCCGCCAGAGCACGGCAATGCCGAACTCTGGCGTCCTTGCGGGATTCGGGGAGTCTACCCCGACATGACCGGAATAATTCTGCGCCGTCACCGGCACCTGGCAGGGTAGCGTGAGTACCCGGTGTGAAGTGGCACACATAACGATCACGCAGATGCCCGGGAAAGCCAGCCAGGCTGGCGGAGAAGACATGGAATTCACGGTCCGGGCGGCTCAGCAAAACCCCGCCGCGCTACCACCGCGGGCCGGCGGGGCATTCGCTAATGGTTTAGACCTTTGGTGTAAACCCTTTTACAGCGGGGAGGTCACGCGCTGGTCACGCCGCGGGTCCTTCGGAGCGGACCTCCTCGACGTGGCGCAGTGCTTCGCGCAACTGGCCCAGCCAGGACTCTTCGTGCTCGCCGACCAGCCGCACACACCAGGCGAGCGCGTCGCTCCGGCTGCGCGCCACCCCCGCGTCCACCAGGGTGTCCAGCACCCGGCGCTCGGACTGCCGCAGCCGGGTCATCACTGGCACGGACAATGTGGTGAACATCACTTTCCGTTCGCCACAGATCACGCCCCAGGAGACCTTGCGGCCGAACTTGACCTCGGCTTCGTGGGCGATCTCGATCCGGTGATCCCGGGTGTCCTCCCGGAACCGGCGGGCCCGGCCGTCCACCGCGGCGGCCCGCGCGGCCGGCGACGCGTCCGGGGCCACGTCCAGGTCGCCTAGCGGGCCGACCACCGTGATCTCTTCCCGGTCCACCACCACGTCGGGAGTGCCAGTGAACCATTCGTCCGGCAGCCGCCCGATGAACCATCCACGCAGTTCGTCGGCGCCCCCGGCGGCACTGCCGCGCTCCTGGGTAGTCATGTAATTATGTAATCATGCTGGCGGGGGCAAGACAAGCACTCGCGTAGAAATAGGGACCGGTACGCAGCGGAGCCCGCCAAGAGTACGTGGGATGCGCCCGGCCCGGCGATCTGGACAGGCCCGCCGACGGGCAGGCGCGGCGCGGTGGCCGGGGCGGTCAGCCGGCCCGGGAGACAGCCGCCGGGGCGGTCAGCCAGCCCGGGAGACAGCGGCCGGGCGGTCAGCCGGCCCGGGGAGACAGCCGCCCGGGCGGTCAGCCAGCCCGGGAGACAGCCGCCGCGGGAGACCGCCGGCCCGGGAAGCAGCTCGCCTGGGCAGGTCAGCCGACCGGAGAGGCGGCGACCTGGGCGGCGATGGCCGGCGAGACGCGGACCGCACCAGCGAACTCGCTGCCCAGGTTGACCGGGACGATCTGCACGTTCGCGCCGGTGTGCGGGGCCTGGATCATCAGCCCCTTACCCAGGTAGATCGTGACGTGCGAGATGTAGTCCGGCGCGGTCGGGTCGGTGTGGTAGAAGAGCAGGTCCCCCGGCTCGGCCTGGCTCAGCGGGATGGCCGGCCCGGTCCGGGCCTGATCCGCGGCGACCCGCGGCATGACCACCCCGGCCTGGGCGAAGGACCATTGCACCAGACCGGAGCAGTCGAATGAACGCGGCCCCGCCGCGCCCCACACGTAGGGCAGGCCCATCCGGCTGACCGCGGCCTTCAGCATGGCGATCAGTTCGGCCCGGGTCAGCGCGGCCTGGCCGTTGGCGGTGGCACTGGGCGCCAGGCCGGCCGTGGTCACCGACGCCCCAGCCGCGCCGGCCGCGGCGGGGCGGCCGGTGGGGGCGGCCGCGACCAGCGGCTCGACCATCGCGTTAGCGGGCATCCGGTGCCTGATCTGGCGGACCAGGCTGGTGATCCGGGCCCGTGGGGCACTGACCACGATCGCGTTGCCCGCCGGGAAGCCGAGCGAGCGGGCCACCGAGTCGGACACCACCGCGTCCACGCCACCGATGCCGACCGTGCCGAACCCGCCGACGCGCAGGGTGCGTACCGTCCGCCCGCTGACCCGGACGGTACCGCCGAGCGGCAGCTTGTCCTGCTTGCCCATGGTGTAGGAGACGGCGATGCCGCCCGCGGCCACGCTCTGCCACAGGCGGCTGGCCCGGGCGGTCGGCCCGGCGGCGAACGCCCGGAACGTCGACGGGTCCACCCCGAGCATGGCCGCGTACTTGCCGTTCACCTGGATGCGCGCGGCATCCACCGCCCGCGCGGCCTGCACGCCGGGCAGCCGGTCTACCCGCGCGGCCGCCTGGGCCGGCAGCGGTTTGTGCGACACGATCAGCACGTCGGCCCGCAGCAGCTTGCCCAGCCTGGCCACCGTGGTGACCGGGCCACTGGCCGCTGGTGAGCCCCCGGAGTGGGCGCCGGGCGGCGGCACCTGGGTGGTGGGCACCCGCACGGCCGAGGTACCCGCCGGAGCCTGCCTGGCCCCGGTCAGCTGGGCGGCCCGCGCCGGGGTGCCGGGCGCCTGGGCCGCCGCGGTGCCGAGCAGGGCCACCGCAGCCAGCGCGACCGGCCCGCCGCGCCGCATGCAGGCGCGCAGCAGCCCGGGCCGAAGAGTCACGACAACGCTTATACCCATGCCTCGCCAGGCATACCAGGATGCTGCGAACAGCCCGCCGCCTGGCTCAGCTACCGCGCGGGAGCCCTGGTCAGCGCGCAGGCGCCGGCCGAGTTCAGGGAAAATTCTGGGCCCGTTCAGCTGGCCTCCAGCGCGGCGCGCAGCCCGGCCGGCTCGGTGACCGGGGCCAGGCAGGCGAAGTTGCGGCATACGTAGGCAGCGGGCGCCCCGCCGACCAGCCCCCGCCCATCCAGCAGCGGTACCACCTCCAGGGCCGGGGCATCCGCCGGCCCGGTCCGCCCAGCGCCATCCCCGGCGGTCGCACCGCTGCCACTCGCCGCGTCGCTGGCCCCGAGCGGCTGATGACCATCGCCCAGCGCGATGACCGCGCCCGGCGGGGCCGCGTGCAGCGCGGTGACGTGCAGCTCCGCGGTCCGCGGGTCGCCCGGTGGGCCGACCACGGCGATCTCGGCGGGCCCGGAAATCACCGCCTCGGCCACGGCCAGCCCCCAGCCCGCGGCCCGCGGGAACCGCCCGGCGATGGTGGGCAGTACGCCCAGCGCGGCCAGCGCGGCCTCGCGGTGCCGGGCCGACCCGGTCAGTGCCGAGTAGCTGAGCAGTGCCCCGGCCGCGGCGGACGCCCCGGCCGGGGTGGGGCCGTCGGCCGGGTCGGCGGGCCGGTAGACCAGCGCCTCACTGTCGTCGGCCGTGTCGTAGAAGCTGCCCGACCCATCGGGGAACCGGCGCAACACAGTGTCCAGTAGCTGGCCGGCCAGGGTCAGCCAGCGGGCCTCACCGGTCACCCCGGACAGGGCCAGCAGCCCCTCGGCCAGGCACGCATAGTCCTCCAGCACCCCGGCGCTGCCCGACGCCACCCCATCCCGGGAGGTCCGGGTCAGCCGCGCCTCGCCCGTCCCGTCCCGGCTCAGGTGCAGGCGGGCGAGCAGGCTGGCCGCGTCGCGGGCGGCGGTCACGAAGTCCGGTTCGCCGAGCAGCAGCCCGGTTTCGGCCAGGGCCGCGATGGCCAGGCCGTTCCACGCCGCGACCACCTTGCCGTCCCGGGAAGGATGCACCCGGCGGTTGCGTATAGCAAAAAGGGTGCTGCGGACCTGGGCGAATCGCTCCACCTCGGCCGGGTCCGCGCGCCGCTGCAGCACCGAGCGGCCATGCTCGAAAGTTCCGGAAGCCGTCACCCCGAACGTGGCCGCCGCCCACTCGCCGTCGCCCGGCCCGAGCGCCTCGGTCAGCTCGGCCGGGGTCCACGTGTAGAACAGGCCTTCCGCCCCGTCGCTGTCCGCGTCGAGTGCGGCGGCGAACCCGCCCTCCGCGGTGCCCAGCTCGGTGATCATCCACCGGCAGGTCTCGGCGGCCACCCGGCGGGCCAGCGCCGACCCGGTGCGCCGCCACAGGTGCGCGTACACCCGGGCCAGCAGCGCATTGTCGTAGAGCATCTTCTCGAAGTGCGGCACCACCCACCCGGCGTCCACCGAGTACCGGGCGAATCCCCCGCCGAGCTGGTCATACATCCCGCCGCGAGCCATCGCCTCGGCCGTGCCGGTGGTCATGGCCAGCGCCTGCGCACCGCCGGGGCCGCCCCGCTCGGCGTGCCGGAGCAGGAATTCCAGCACCATCGACGGCGGGAATTTGGGGGCGGCGCCGAACCCGCCCTCGACCGCGTCATAGTCGGTGGCCAGCGAGCGCACCGCCTGGTCGCACGCTTCGGCCAGGGCGCCCGCCTCGGCGCTGCCCGGCCCGCGCAGCGGCACCGCCCGCTCGGCCAGGGCCGCGGCGACCTGGCTGGCCCGGCTGGTGACGTCGGACCGGTCCTCGCTCCATGCCTTGGCCACCCCGAGCACCAGCCGCTGGAAGTAGTCGCGGGGGAAATAGGTGCCGGTGAAGAACGGCTCCCGGTCCGGGGTCATGAACACGGTCATCGGCCAGCCGCCCTGGCCGGTCATCGCCTGGGTCGCGGTCATGTAGACCGCGTCCACGTCCGGCCGCTCCTCGCGGTCCACCTTGATCGACACGAGGTTGTCGTTCATCAGCGCGGCGGTCTGCGGGTCCTCGAAGGACTCGTGCGCCATCACGTGACACCAGTGGCACGCCGAGTACCCCACCGACAGCAGGACCGGCACGTCACGCGCCCGGGCCTCGGCGAAGGCCGCGTCCGACCACGGCCACCAGTCCACCGGGTTGTCCGCGTGCTGGAGCAGGTACGGGCTGGTCGCGTTCTTCAGTCGCTCGGCCATACCTCCATCTTCATCCCCCGGCGCCCGGGCCCGCTCCCCGGAGGGCCGATCGCGTTGCAAGCCGAACTCATAACGGTTATCGTTTTCAACTACGTGCTCACGACCGGCCTTCGGGCGCCGCTGCCAACCCTGGAGACAGCACCCAGCCATGTCCATTCGCCTGCCATCCGCTGC
This sequence comes from uncultured Actinomycetes bacterium, assembly GCA_963711705.1. GTDB lineage: Bacteria > Actinomycetota > Actinomycetes > Streptosporangiales > Streptosporangiaceae > RYN-230. The sequence continues at coordinate 151,801 of CAVQFM010000020.1, read as the reverse complement.
CGCGGCCATCCTCGCCCTGGCCGCGCTGGCCACCGGGTGCTCAGCCACCGGCGCCAGCATCGGGGCCAGCTCGGGCGGCAAAATCGTCGCGGTCGGCGCGGAGAACCAGTACGCCAGCGTGATCAGCTCGGTCGGCGGTAAGTACGTGCAGGTCAGCGCCATCGAAAGCAATCCCAATACCGACCCGCACACGTTCGAGGCCAGCGCCAGCGTGGCCCAGACGGTCAGCCAGGCCAAGCTCATCGTGCAGAACGGCCTCGGCTACGACAGCTACATGGACAAGATCGAGTCCGCGGCGCCCAGTGCCGGGCGCAAGGTGATCGTGGCGGCGCAGCTGCTCGGCCTGCCGGACAGTACACCCAACCCGCATCTGTGGTACCGGCCGTCCACGATGCCCGCGGTGGCCAGGGCGGTCGCCGCTGGCCTGGCCGCGATCCAGCCCGCGCATGCCGCGTACTTCCGGGCCAATGCGGCCGCCTTCGACCGATCGCTGCGGCCCTGGTACCAGGCGCTGGCCAAGTTCAAAGCCGCATACCCGAACACGCCGGTGGCCACCACCGAGCCGGTCGGCGACTACATGCTGCAGGCGGCTGGCACCCGCAACCTGACGCCGTTCGCCTTCCAGGCCGACATCATGAACGGCGTGGACCCCGCGCCACAGTACGTGTCGCTGCAGACCAGCCTGTTCAACCAGCGCAAGGTGAAGGTGTTCCTGTACAACCAGCAGGTGACCAGCTCCCTGACCGCGACGTTCCTGTCCGCCGCGCACCGCAACGGCATCCCGGTCGTCGGGGTGTACGAGACCATGCCGACCGGCTACACCTACCAGTCGTGGATGCTGGCCGAGGTTCAGGCCCTGCAGAAGGCCGTGGCCAGCAAGGTCTCCACGCCTAGGCTGACGGGATGACGGGCCGGGAGGCCAGCGGCGGCTCAGCCGAACTGCTCCGGGCCGAGGGGATCAGCGTCTGGCTGTCCGGGCGCGAGGTACTGCACGATGTCGGGTTCAGCCTGGACCGCGGCGAGTTCGCCGCGCTGATCGGGTCCAACGGTGCGGGCAAGACCACCCTGCTCAAGGTCATCCTCGGCCTGCAGCCGGTTTCGGCGGGCACGATCCAGCTGGCCGGCCAGCCCAGTGGCCGCCGGCACCCGGTGATCGGGTACGTGCCGCAGAAGATCCAGCTCGACCCCGACATGCCGGTGCGGGCCCGCGATCTGGTCGGGCTCGGGCTGGACGGGCAGCGGCTGGGCCTCCCGCTGCCGTCAGCAGGCCGCCGGGCGCGGATCGACGAGATGCTCCACGCGGTCGGCGCAGCGCAGTTCGGTGACGCCCGGGTCGGCAATCTGTCCGGTGGCGAGCAGCAGCGGGTGCTGATCGCGCACGCCCTGATCAGCCGGCCCCAGCTGCTGCTGCTCGACGAGCCGCTGGCCAACCTGGATATCGCCAGCGAGCAGGATGTGGTGGCACTGCTCAGCCGGGTGGCCCGGGAGCAGCAGATCGCGGTGCTGATCTCGGCCCACGACATGAACCCGCTGCTCCCGGTCATGGACCGGATCATCTACCTGGCCGCCGGGCGGGCGGCCAGCGGGACCACTGAGCAGGTGGTCCGGACCGATGTGCTCAGCGCGCTGTACGGCCAGCACGTGGACGTGATCCGGGTGCACGACCGGATCCTGGTCGTGGCCGGGCGGGGCGAGGCCGAGCCAGTGCCGCCGGACCCGGCCATCCATCCAGACGGCCCGGCGGTCACCGGCCCAGGCACAGCGCCGGAGGTCGCGGGCCCGCACGGACCGGAAACGGCAGCAGGACCGGGACAGGCCACGGCGGCGGAAGAGGCCACGACGACGGCCCGGGGCGGGTGACGCGGTGCCGGACCTGCTGCGGCTCATCGTCGAGCCGGGCTTCTTCTCCAGCGAACCGGTGCAGGTCGCGCTGATCGCCGGCGGCATCGTCGCCGTGGTGTCCGGCATCGTCGGGTCGTTCGCGGTCCTGCGCGGCCAGTCCTACGCCGGGCATGCCCTGGCGGACATCAGCGTGACCGGCGGCTCGGCGTCCTATCTGGTTGGGGTCAGCCCGCTGTGGGGCTTCGTGGGCGTGGGCGTGCTGGCCGCCGGGGTGATGGACATGATCGGAGTCCAGCGGCCACGCGGCCGGGACCTGGCCACCGGGATCGTCCGCGGGACCGGCCTCGGGCTGGCCGCGCTGTTTCTGTACTGGGACACCACGCACACCAGCACGACCGGCGCGACGATCACGATCCTGTTCGGCTCCATGTTCACCATCAGCAGCTCGATCCTGCCGGTCATCGGGCTGTTCAGTGTGGTCGCGCTGGGCATCGTGGCCGTGGTGTACCGCCCGCTGCTGCTCAGCTCAGTCGCCGCCGACCTGGCCGCGGTACGCGGGATCAGGGTGCGGCTGGTCGGCGCCATGTGCCTGGTCGCGATCGCGGTCGCGGTGTCGCTGTCGGCCATGACCATCGGCGCCATCCTGAGCACCGCGCTGCTGGTCGGGCCGGCCGCCACCGGGCTGCGGCTGACCAGCCGGCCCGGGCTGGCCATGACCTGGGCGGCGGTCATCGGGCTGGCCGCGACCTGGCTGGGCGTGCTGCTGGCCTACGACAGCTTCTACTGGCCGCCGGAGCAGCATGGCTGGCCGGTGAGCTTCTTCGTGGTCACCCTGATCTTCCTCTTCTACCTGCTGGCCTCCCCGGTCGGGCGGCGGACGGCCCGGCGGGTCCCGGCCGGGCGGCCCGGTCTGGCCGGCGGGTGACAGCATGTTCTCCGGGTTCATGGTCAGCACGTGGACGGTGGCGAGCATCGTCGCGGTCGTCGCTGGGGTGGTCGGCTTCTTCGTGGTACTGCGCGGGGCCGCATTCGTGGCCGACGCCGTCCCGCAGGGCGCGTTCGCCGGGGCGGCCGGGGCCAGCCTGCTTGGGATCAACACGCTGATCGGGGTGGGCGTCGCCGCGCTGCTCGGCGCGCTCGGCATCGGCTGGCTCAGCCGGCGCGGCCGCCGGGACGTGGCCACCGCCCTGGCCCTGGTGGTGATGCTCGGCCTGGGCGCACTGTTCCTCAGCTTCAGCGTGCAGTACGCGCCGGAGATCTACTCGCTGCTGTTCGGCGAGGTGCTCGGGGTCAGCGCGACCGAGATAGCGCCGGTGGCCATCCTCGCGGCGCTGTGCACCGGGGTGATCCTGCTGTTCTACCGGCCACTGCTGATCTCCTCGCTGATGCCGGAGCTGGCTGAGGCCCGCGGCGTGCGGGCGCAGCGGATGGAACTGCTGTTCCTGATCGTGGTCGCGCTGGCGACCAGCCTGACCCTGCCGGTCGTCGGGGCGCTGCTGATCTTCAGCCTGATGATCGGGCCACCCGCGGCCGCCCGGTCGGTCACCGACCGGCCGCTGCCCGCGATGCTGGCTTCGGTGCTCATCGCGCTGGCCGTGGTGTGGGTGTCGATCGCCGCGGCCTACGAGACGAACTGGCCGGTCGGGTTTTTCGTCGGCGCACTGGGGGCGGCCTGTTACGCGGCCGGCCGTGGCTGGGCCGCGATCCGGCGGCGGCGCAGTGGCGCGGCCAGGCGCCGCGGCCGTGGCGCCCGCGGCCCCAGCGGCGCCCAGGAGCACGGCCTGCAGGCTGCTAATGTGCGGGTGTGATGACGCCGGTGCCAGCTGACCGCCCGCTGGGTGGCACCCGGGTGCGCGGAACCCGGCAGGCCGAGGCGCTGTCCGTGGTCCTGGACGGGCTGCCCGGCTTCTGCAGTGCCCAGCAGATCCATGCTGAGCTGCGCCAGCGCGGCGAGCACATCGGCCTGACCACCGTCTACCGGCACCTCCAGGTGCTCAGCGGGGACGGCAAGGTGGACACGATCCGCGACGCGAACGGGGAGACGCTGTACCGCCGGTGCGAGAGCAACGCCCATCACCATCACCTCATCTGCCGGTCCTGCGGGACCAGCGTCGAGGTCGAGGGCCGGGCGGTGGAACGGTGGGCCGAGCAGGTGGCGGCGCAGGCCGGGTTCATCGCGGTGGATCACACGGTCGAGCTGTTCGGGTTGTGCCCGGACTGCGGGAAAGCGGCGGCCAGGGCATGACCGGGCCGTTCCGGGCCGGACGGGCCGCCCGCCGATGAGCAAGGCGGGGCGGGTCACGGCCCGGGAGCGCATCCGGCTGGAGCGGGAGCGGGCCGCCCGGCGGCGGCGCCGGAACCGGGCGCTGCTCATCGTGGGCGGCGCGCTGGCCGTGCTCGTGGTGGCGGTCGTCGTCATCTTCGTGGTCCAGCCGGGCAAGAGCTCCCCCACCGCCCACGTGCGAAACGCCGCCTATAACGGCCCGTTCGCCCCGGCCACGCTGAACGCTGACCACAGCGTGACTGTGGCCATGCCCGGGGTGACCAGCCCGGTGCTGAACGTCTACGAGGACTTCCAGTGCCCGATCTGTGACGCGTTCGAGCAGGCCAACGGCGGCACGGTGCAGAAACTCGCGGCCGAGGGCAAGGTGCGGGTCATCTACCACCCGTTCACCATCTTCCTGGGCGAAGAGCCGCAGCAGGCCAACTCGGTCCGGGCCTGGTCGGCGGCCCGCTGCGTGCCCGCCGCGAAGTGGCAGCAGTACCACAACCTGCTCTACGCCAACCAGCCGCGGGAGACGACCGTCGGCGGTTTCCCGGTCAGCCAGCTGCTGGCCATGGGCAGCCGGATCGGGCTGACCAGCCCGGCGTTCACCCAGTGCGTGACCAGCCAGCGGTACGCCAAACAGGGGGTCCAGGTCAGCCAGCAGATCATCAAGAGCGGCATCACCGGCACGCCCACGGTCAAGCTCAACGGGCAGGTGGTCAGCAACGGCATCCTGGTCAGCCCGGGCAGCACGCTGCAGCAGATGATCCTGGCCGCGCACTGAGCGCCTGGCCTGGCCCGGGCTGCTCGGCGCCCGGCCTGGCCCGGGCTGCTCGGCGCCCGGCCTGGCCCGGGCTGCTCGGCGCCCGGCCTGGCCCGGGCTGCTCGCCCTCGGCTACCTCCGCCCGCCGGGCTGACTGGTGCCTGCTGGCCGCCGTCAGCTGGCCGGTTACATCCGGCCGCCGGGCTGATTGGCGGCGAGCACGGCCAGTGCCTGGCGCACCAGCTCGGCGTTGCCACCGGCCGGCGCACCGTCCGGGCCGTCCAGGGTGTCCTCCAGGCCGATCCGGGTGGCCAGCCCGAGCCGGCCCGCGTACGCGATGAGCGGCCAGCATCCGGCCTCTTCACCGTGCAGCAACCGGGGCACGGCGTGCAGTGCGGAGCTGTCCAGCGCGCCCAGGATGGGCCACGCCGTCTCGGTGGCCTGCTCGGCGGTGACGTCCATCACCTCGACCATGACCCGCAGCAGCCGGCCCGGGAGAGGGCTGGCCGCCGCGGCGGTGGCCACGTCAGCGACCGTCCAGATCCCGGCCTCCACCGCGATCCCCGCCCCGGCCAGCAGCCCGGTCACCTCGACCCAGCCGTCCTCGCAGACGTTGACCGAGGCGAAGTCGGGCCGGGCGGGGCCGGCCAGCCCGGCCCACCCGGCGACCGCGTCATGGCGGGCCGCGGGGTCACCGCCGGTGATCCATAGCCCGGTGGACACGCCGACCGGGGTCGCCGGGCAGGCCGCACGCACCGCCGCTACCGCGGCGCCGACGTCCGCGGCCTGCACCGACTCGCGGCCGCCGGAGCCGCGGGCATGCAGGTGCACTGCTTCCGCGCCTGCCGCCACGGCCGCGGCCGCCTCCCGGGCGAGCTCGGCCGGCGTGACCGGCACGGCCGGGTGGTCAGCCTGGCTGCGCTTCCCGTTGAGGCATACCTTGAGCCGTTCGATCACACCGTCCATCCCGCCATGGTCCCAGGTACCAGGCGGGATGTGACGGTGAACGTGAACGCCCTAGGCGTGGCCGAGCTGGGCCAGGTGCAGCAGGTAGGTGCCGCCCGCCCCGGTGGACAGATCCCTGAGGGTCACGGTGGCCACCCCGTGGCTGATCCCGATGTGCGCGTAGACGCTGTCACCCGCGTGCACGCGGACGCTGATCTGGCGCTGACCGGCCTGCTGCGGGACCACCCGCCACCACAGGTAGTAACCCACCCGGCCGGAGGCCGCGCGGCGCGCCGCCGAGCCCGCCTGGACCATCGGGTGGGCCGTGGAGGTACCCAGGCCAAGGGCCAGGCCGCCCGCGGCGAGCCCGTTCGGCCCGGCGGTGGCGTGCTTGCCCGCGGCAGGGACCCGCCAGGTACCGGACACGCCGGCGCCGGCGGTCTGGGTGGCCGTGGCGGCCGATCCAGCCGATCCGGCCGCGCCGGCCGCGGTGGAGTCGCCGATGATCATGTCGGGCTTCGCGTCACCGATGATCATGCTTGGCTTCGCGTCACCGATGATCATGTTGGGCTTCGCGTCGCCGATGATCATATCGGGCTTCACGTCCCCGATGATCATGCTTGGCTCGCTGCCGCCCGTGGACGGCGGGGTGCCCGGGGTGCCAACGGTGCTGCCGGTCAGCACCCTGATGCTGGCGCAGCGCGCCGGGATCGCCTTGACGCCCCCGGTGACGAACTTCCGCCAGGCGGCCAGCCGGACCGGGCCGGCCGGCCTGACCGGCAGGTCGTTAGCCGATGAGCTGCGCTCGGGTCGCGGTCAGGGCGTTGAACCCGGCGGGCAGCCGCCGGTTGGTGGCGTAGACGCCACCACCACAGTTCACGCTGACGCGGGTGCCAATCCGCGCGTCAGGATTGGTCTGCTGCGCCGACATTGCGGGCGCCACCAGGAACACCTGGCTAGCCACCAGCCCAGCGGCAGCAAGGGGATAAATGGGCCAGCGCGCCAGCGGCGCGCGTCTCCATCCGTTGCCGATCACCAGCAACCTCCTCGGGCCTTGGGACCATGCTTCGGTACGCGCGCGGGCGGGCACGCACGCGACTGCAGGGCGGGGGGGCTGCCGTCAGGTCCGGTCAATTGGGCAGCATAGCGAAGCCCAGGGCCGCTTACTGGGCGGACGAGCGAGATGGAGCCGGTTATACCTCTGATGTCGCGGCGTCCGGTCCCCGGCCGGATGTGTGCGGCCGTCCGGTGCGATGATCGGGTGATCCCGACCCCGGACCCGGAGGCCCTGCCCATGACGACGTCCCTGGCCAGCGAATTCGACGGGATGGCGGCTCTGATCACGGGCGGTGCGTCGGGCATCGGCCTGGCCACGGCTCGCCATCTGGCCGACCGTGGCGCCCGGGTCGCCGTGCTGGACCGGGTGGCGCCGGACACCGGCCGGGCCGCGGCAGCGGGACTGGAACCGGTTATCGCCGACGTCACCGACGACGCGGCGGTGCGAGCCGCGGTGGCCGCCGCGGCCAGCGCGCTCGGCGGCCTGGACATCCTGGTCAACAACGCGGGCATCGGGGCGGCCGGCACGGTCGAGGGCAATTCCGACGACGAGTGGCGCCGGGTCATGGACGTCAACGTGCTGGGCATCGTGCGCACCAGCCGGGCCGCGCTGCCGCACCTGCGCGCCGCCGCCGAGCAGCGCGGCCAGGCGGTCATCGTGAACACCTGCTCGGTCGCGGCCTTCGCGGGCCTGCCGCAGCGCGCCCTGTACTCGGCGAGCAAGGGCGCGGTGTACTCGCTCACCCTGGCCATGGCCGCGGACCACGTCGCCGAGCACATCCGGGTCTGCTGCGTCAACCCGGGCACGGCGGACACCCCGTGGGTGGCCCGGCTGCTGGACGCGGCGGACGACCCGGAGGCGGAGCGGGCCGCCCTCGCCGCCCGCCAGCCGATGGGGCGGCTGGTGTCGGCCGCAGAGGTGGCCGCGGCCATCGGCTACCTGGCCAGCCCGCTGGCCAGCGCCACCACCGGCACCGCACTGGAGGTGGACGGCGGCATGACCGGCCTGCGCCTCCGCCCGCCCACCCAGCCCCGCTAACCCCACCCGGACTCCCCAATCGACGGAACTCCCCAGGCTCAGCCGGGCTCCCCCAATCCCCCGGCCCGCAGGCTCGCCGGACTCCCCAACTCCTCGAACGCGCGGAAATGTGTGCATTAACCGCTGTGCCCACAGCGGAAATCATCCACATTTGACCGGAGCCAGCCCGGACCGCGCAGGAGGGAGGCCACCCTTCCGGTCTCGGGCTGTTGCCAAGCAGCCGAGCCAGGCGCAGATTAGTTGTACCAGGGCGCGTGGGTGGGTGTGCCCAGGGGCGGCCGGATGCCTGTGTGAGTGCGTCACCGTGGCCGGCGCCGGCCGCCGCGACATCGGCGCGCCGTCGGGTGGGATCCGCGAGGGGGCGTCACCATGCGAAGAAATCTCTGGTCCAGACGACTGTCCGCAGTGACGGCGGTGGTCGCAGGTGTGGCCCTGTCCGTCGGATTGACCGGCCTAGTGCCGGCCGTGTCCGCGCAGGCGGCGGCGGGTGTCTCACCGCGCTCAGTGGGTGAGCTTGACTGCAACGGCCTGAGCCCGATGCAGCGGGCGGTCAAGTCATCCCTCCCGTGCCTCGACCCGCGCGGTCCGGGGAACAGCCGGTTCGAGGACAACGATCACTACATCGGGCACGACGAGCCGTCGGTCCGGTTCATCTCCAACCAGCCCGGTTCGGGGAGCCAGGTCACCTACAACGAGCAACTCCCGGTCGAGCCGGCCGCGCTGCCGACCGTGCGCCACCCCGGGAAGGATGTCACGCACTCGTTCGAGCTGACCGTCGCACCGTGGTTCTCCATCACCGTGTGCGACCCGCATTCCGCGCCGCTGACACCGTGTAAGCCGGAGTCGGACGCCAACGCCCCGTCCGCCCGCAGCCCGGGCGCGGGCGCGGCCTTCGTGGAACTGCAGTTCTACCCACCGGGGTTCGCGCCGTTTGCCGACAACATCAGCTGCGACAACACCCACTGGTGCTCCGCGCTGACCATCGACAGCCTGGAATGCACCGGGAACGGGATGGCACCGAACACCTGCAACAACAAGTGCATCGAGCCGGCCAACTTCGGGTTCGTCCAGACCAATGGCGTGCCCCCAGGCCCGCCCAGCCCGCAGCTGTCCAACGACCGCACGTTCACCCCGAACCGGCACACGCTGAAGATGAACCCGGGAGACCGGATCACGGTGCGGATGTTCAACGCGAAAGTGCCGGGCGGCCATGCTTTGGAAGCTAGAGAGACCGACTGGTCCACCGGGCAGAGCGGCTTCATGATCGCCTCGGCGGCGAACGGCTTCATGAACACCAACCCGTTCACCTGCAACGGCCGGAAGTTCAACTTCCAGCCGGAATACAACACCGCACGGGCCAAGAACATCATTCCGTGGGGCTTCGGGCCCTACATGATCAACGACCAGTTCGAGATCGGCCACTTCGAGCCGTGCACGTCGGTCAGCGGCCGGGCCACCACCCCGCTGGGGAAGGTCCAGGACGTCTACTTCAAGCACTGCCACGGGCCGTACGAGCTGGCCAAAGACACGGCGAAAGCAGGGCTCGAGCCGAACGACGCACCGTGCTACAAGTTCGGCGATACGCACGGCGGCCTCGCGGCACCGAACCTGGTAACCGGGTGCCCAGTATTCTTCAACGCCATCGGTGACCTGGACTACGACGGCACGTCGTACCGGGCGGACTGGCCGGACTCGGTCCAGCCGGGCCGGCACCCGTCCCCGTTCCTGCAACAGCAGCCGACCACGGCCGGCGGTCACCAGTATCCGGCCATCCAGTTCGTGACCGACGCGAGCGCCACCGAGTTCAACACGAACTGCAACACGAAGACCGGGACGGGGTGCCAGCTGCCACCCAAGGGCCCCGGCCACTTCTATCCGTTCTGGACGCAGGCCGTAGTCGGCGGCAGCTGCGTCTGGGAGTTCGGCAACATGCACAACGGCAACACGTTCGGGCAGGACGCCCAGTACGGCTCGGTCGGGCCCGGCACGATCGGCGCCTTCGTTGGCCCGGTGCGCCCCAACCCGAACTGCTGACCCGGCTGACCAGCGGGCCGGCCGCGCTGATGCAAGCCGGCCGGCCCGCCGGGCCCCCGGCACGGGCCGCTGACCGCAGCTAGCACGGGCCGCTGGCCGGCGCCAGCCCTGGCCGGCGCCAGCCCGGGCTGGCGCGGCTGACGTCCGTGCCTGGTGATACCAAGGAACCCATGGCATCAGCCGGCCCACCAGCAGACACGATGCGCGAGGACGCGGAGAGCTGCCTGCGCGCCCTGGCCGGGCCGTCGGCCCGGCTCCGCGAGGATCAGTGGACCGCCATCCAGGCCCTGGTCACACAGCGCCGCCGGGCACTGGTCGTGCAGCGCACCGGCTGGGGAAAGTCGGCGGTCTACTTCGTCACCACGGCGCTGCTGCGGGCCCGCGGCATGGGACCGACCATCATCGTCTCGCCGCTGCTGGCCCTCATGCGCAACCAGATCGAGGCGGCGGCCCGGGCCGGCCTGCGGGCCCGCACGGTGAACTCGGCCAACATCAGCGACTGGGACGGCATCTACGCGGAGATCGCCGCGGGCGCGGTCGACCTGCTCCTGGTCAGCCCGGAGCGGCTGAACAACCCGGGCTTCCGGGACCTGATCCTGCCCAAGCTGGCCGTCACCGCCGGGATGCTGGTGGTGGACGAGGCACACTGCATCTCCGACTGGGGCCATGACTTCCGCCCCGACTACCGCCGGCTGCGCACCCTGCTGCAGGACCTGCCGCCCGGCGTGCCGGTGCTGGCCACCACGGCCACGGCCAACGCGCGGGTCACCCGCGACGTCGCCGAGCAGCTGGCCACCGGCGCCGACGGCGAGGCGCTCGTGCTCCGCGGCCCGCTGGACCGGGACAGCCTGTGCCTCGGGGTGGTCCGGCTGCCCACCGCGGAGCAGCGCCTCGGCTGGCTCGCCGAGCACCTGGCCGAGCTCCCGGGCTCGGGCATCATCTACACGCTGACCGTGGCCGCGGCCCACGAGACCGCGGCCTTCCTGCGTGACCGGGGCCACGACGTCGCGCCGTACACCGGCCGGGATGAGCAGGCCGAGCGGCTGGCCGCGGAGCAGGCCCTGCTCGCCGGTGAGCTCAAGGCACTGGTCGCGACGAGCGCGCTCGGCATGGGTTTCGACAAGCCGGACCTGGGCTTCGTGGTGCATCTGGGCGCTCCGCAGTCACCGGTGGCCTACTACCAGCAGATCGGCCGGGCCGGCCGGGCCGTGCCGCGGGCCGAAGTGATCCTGCTGCCCGGGCCGGAGGACCGGGACATCTGGGCCTACTTCGCCTCGCTGGCCTTCCCGCCCGAGCGGGTGGTCCGGGCCACGCTCGGCGCCCTCGCCGCGGCAGACGGGCCGCTGTCGCCGGGCGCTCTGGAAATCCAGATCGACCTGAGCCGGGCCCGGATGGAGATGATGCTGAAGGTCCTGGACGTGGACGGCGCGGTGCGCAAGGTCACCGGCGGCTGGGTGACGACCGGCGCGGCGTGGTCCTATGACGCCGACCGCTACACAACCGTGGCCGCCGAGCGCACCCGCGAGCAGCAGGCCATGCTCGGTTACCTCAGCACCCGCCAGTGCCGGATGGAGTACCTGCGCCAGCAGCTCGACGACCCGGCGGCCGCGCCCTGCGGCCGGTGTGACAACTGCACCGGCCGGCCGTGGGCCGCCGAGGTCTCCCCGGCGGGAACGGCGCTGGCCCAGGCCCGGCTGCTCCGTCCCGGCCTGGACGTGACGCCGCGCCGGATGTGGCCGCCCGGCCTGCGGCAGCTGGGCATCGACGCATCCGGCAAGATCACCCCGGAACTGGCGGCCCAGCCGGGACGGGCCCTGGGCCGCCTCACCGGGCTCGGCTGGGGTGTCCGGCTGCGGGCCGTGCTGGGCAGCGGCGCTGGCCCCGCGCCGCCCGACGAGCCGGTGCCGGAGGACCTGGTAGCGGCGCTGGTCCAGGTCCTGGCCGGGTGGGAGTGGGCCCAGCGGCCGGCCGGCGTGATCACGCTGCCCAGCCACACCCGGCCGCAGCTCATCGCCAGCCTCGGTGAGCGGATCGCCTCGGTCGGGCGGCTGCCACTGCTCGGCTCGCTCGGCTATGCGGGCGCGGGCCCCGGTCCGCGGCAGTTCAACAGCCCGCAGCGGCTCGCGGCGATCTGGCGTGAGCTGCTGGTCCCCGGCCCGGTCCGCGACGCGGCCAGCCGCCTGGACGGCCCGGTACTGCTGATCGATGACCGGATCGAGACCGGCTGGACCATGACGGTCGCGGCCAAGCTCCTCCGCGAGGCCGGTGCCCCGGCGGTCCTCCCGCTCGTGCTGGCCGTCACCGCCGGCTGACCGCCGGCTCGGCGGCGGGCTCGGTCACGCCACCTTCCTCGCGGATCCCGTAGCGCCCGTACACCCGGCGCAGCGGTCCCGGCGCCCACCAGTTCAGCCCGCCGAGCAGCCGCATGGTGGCCGGCACCAGCAGGATCCGGACGATCGTGGCGTCCACGATCAGCGCGACGATCATGCCCACGCCGAGCAGCTTGATGAACGTGATCCCGGACGCGGAGAACGCGCCGACCACGATGACCAGCATCAGCGCCAGGCTGGTGATCAGCCGGCCGGTGCGCTGCAGCCCGCTGGCGATGGCCGCGGTGTTGTCCCCGGTGACGTCGTACCGCTCGCGGATCCGGGACAGCAGGAACACCTCGTAGTCCATGGACAGGCCGAACACGATGGCCAGCAGCAGGATCGGCATGGACGGGTCGATAGTGCCGGTCGGCGTGAACCGGAGCAGCCCGGACAGGTGCCCCTCCTGGAAGATCCAGACGATCACCCCGAACGTCGCCGACAGCGACAGCACGTTCATCAGGATCGCCTTCACCGGCAGCACCACCGACCCGAACGCCAGGAACAGCAGCACGAACGTGGCCAGGCAGATGACCAGGGCCATCCACGGCAGCGTGTGGCCCAGGCTGGCCAGCTCATCGACCAGCTGGGCGGTCACGCCGCCCACGTAGACGTGACCGCCCGCTGGAGCTGGGATGGCGCGCACCGCCGTTACTATGTGCCGCGCCGTTACCGAGGACGGATCAGCGGCATAACGCACCTCGACCCGCGCCATGTCCCCGCGCACCCCGGTGACCTGCGCGGCGGACACGCCCGGCAGGTGATCCACGCGCTGCACGTACGAGGAAAGCTGGGCGTGGCGGGCCGGTGACCCGGCCGGGCCGTCCAGCCGGACCAGGACCTCGATGGGGCTGGCCGGGTTGCCGGGGAAGTCCCGGTTCAGCGCCTCGGTCACCACCCGGGCCGGGGCGCCCGCGGGCAGCGCCCGCGCGTCGGTGCCGCCCCAGGTGATGTGGCGGAACGGGGCGGCCAGCGCGAGCAGCGCGACCACGATCACCACGACGTAGACCACCGGCCGGCGCATCACGCTGTGCGCGATCCGGTACCAGGCGCCGCTCTGCTCGTCCAGCGCGGGCCGCGCGACCTGGCGGCGCACCCGCAGCGCGTTGACCCGCGGCCCGAGCACGGCCAGCAGGGCGGGCAGCACGGTCAGCGCGGCCAGCATGTCGACCACGACGGTGGCCACCCCGCCGTAACCCATCGAGCGCAGGAACGTCTCGGGGAACAGCATCAGCCCGGCCAGTGCCGCGGCCACCGTCACCCCGGACACGGCCACCGTGCGGCCGGCCGTGGCCACCGTCCGGGCCACCGCGGCCTCGGTCGTCGGCTGCCGGTGCAGTTCCTCGCGGAACCGGCTGACCATGAACAGCCCGTAGTCGATGGCCAGGCCCAGGCCGAGGATCGTGGTGATGTTGACCGAGTAGATCGAGACGCCGGTGACCAGGGTCAGCAGCCGCAGCGCGGCGAACGAGCCGAGGATGCCGATCGCGCCGATAGCCAGCGGCAGGCTGGCCGCGGCCAGGCTGCCGAAGATCAGCAGCATCAGGATGAGCAGCACCGGCATCGAGATGAACTCGGCCCGGCCGATATCCGCGGTGACCTCTTTATTGATCGCCGAAAAGGTCGGCACCTGCCCGCCGACCTGGCTGGTCAGCCCGGGTGCGGTGAACTTGCCCGCGACCGCGTCGTAGGTCTTGAGCCGGGCCGAGTCACTGCCGCCGGCCAGCTGCACGACCGCGTAGGTGGCGTGGCCGCCGGACCCGACGAACTGCGGTGACCCGGTGGACCAGTAGGTCGCGGTGGCTGACACCTGGTCTGCGGGCAGCGCGGCCAGGGTCCGGGTGACCGCGCCGCGGAACGCGGCGTCATGCACGGTCAGCCGGGGACTGGAGTAGAGCACGACGACGTCGGCCGTGCTGCGGCCGAACGTCTTGGCCGCGAGATCACTTTCCTGCTGGCTCTGGCTGCCCGGGGCGGTGAAGCCGCCACCGGACTGCAGCGCGCCGAACACCCGGGTGCCCCACACGGCCGCGGCGATCACCACCAGCGCGGCGATCCCCAGCAGCAGCCGCCGGCGGGCGTAAACCAGGCGTCCCCATGACTCGAACATTGGGCCCTCCACCGCCTAGACTGCACGCAACAGTCACATCAGTGAACGCTGTAAACTGCTAATGGCGTTAACCTTGCATACGCAGTTCACTAGTGTCAAGGTTGTTTACCGGATGGCCACCCGCAGCACAGCGGGCTCTCAGCTAGGGCGGCCGGACCGGAACGAGGAGGTGTCCCATGGTCGAGGCGCTGAGCCGGCGCGATCGCGTCCGCGCCGAGACGACCATGGAGATCAAGCAGACCGCGCGGAAGATCCTGGTCGGGCAGGGCCCCGAGGCGGTCACGCTGCGCGCCATCGCCCGGGACATGGGGATGACCGCGCCCGCGCTGTACCGGTACTTCGGCAGCCACGAGGACCTGCTGCAGAACGTGTGCGGCGACATCTTCGGCGAGCTGGCCGACGAGATCGACGCCGCCATCGACGGGGCGGACACCGGCCCGGGTGGCGACATGAGCCCCAAGGTGACCGCGGCCTGCCGCGCCTTCCGCCAGTGGGCGCTGGGCCACCGGGCCGAGTTCGGCCTGCTGTTCGGCACGCCGGTGCCGGGGGTCAACGTCGAGGCCGATGACTTCGCCGAAGAGTGCGCCCGGCGGTTCGCCGGCACGTTCTTCGCACTGTTCCTGGAGCTGTGGCAAAAGCAGCCGTTCCCGGTGCCGCCGCCGGAGAAGATCGATCCTGGCCTGCGCGAGCAGCTGACCCGCTACCGCGACGGGCTCGGCACCGACCTCCCGCTGGGTGCGCTGCTCATCTTCCTGCGCTGCTGGGTGCGGCTGTACGGGATCGTGAGCATGGAGGTGTTCGGCCACCTGGGCTTCGCGCTGGACGACGCCGAGCCCATGTTCGAGATCACCCTCGGCGAGCTGGCCCGCCTAGTCAACGTGACCTACCCACCCCCATCCACCACCTGACCCCGCCGCGGTCCCCGCGCGACCCCGCCGCGGGTCCCCGCGCCGCCCTCCCCACGTGATCATGACTTAGGGCCGAATCTAGTAGCCCCTAAGTCATGATCACGATGAGGAAACGCCCTCCGGGGACGGGGCGGGCAGCGGTCAGCTGTGGCCGGCCACGGCGTGCGGGACGTAGAGCTCCTCCAGGCGGCGGATCTCGTCGTCGCTGAGGTCCAGCTGCTCGGCGGCGATGGCGTCCTGGATGTGGCCGGCCCTGGTCGCGCCGACGATGGGCGCGGTCACGCCGGGGCGGTGCAGCAGCCAGGCCAGCGCCACCTGGGCGGCGGGCACCCCGCGGGCGGCCGCGATCGCCGCTGTCCGCTCGGCGACGTCGAAGTCCTCCGGCCGGTACAGACTGTCGCCGAACGCGTCGGTGTTGGCCCGGACCGTGTGCTTGCCACCGTCGCGGGTCCGGGTCCCGGTCAGCAGCCCGCGGGCCAGCGGGCTCCACGGGATCACCCCGACGCCCTGATCGATGCACTGCGGGATCATCTCCCGCTCTTCCTCGCGGTAGACCAGGTTGTAGTGGTTCTGCATGGAGACGAACCGGGTCCAGCCACCCGCGTCCGCGGCGTGCTGGGCCTTGGCGAACTGCCAGGCGAACATGCTGCTGGCCCCGATGTACCGGGCCTTGCCCGCGCGGACCACGTCGTGCAGCGCCGCCATGGTCTCCTCGATCGGGGTCCGCGGGTCCCAGCGGTGGATCTGGTACAGATCCACGTAGTCCATGTCCAGCCGCTCCAGCGACGCGTCGATGCTCGCCATGACGTGCTTGCGGGACAGCCCGCGGCCGTTCTCCCCCAGCATCGTCTGGCCGTGCACCTTGGTGGCCACCACGACTTCCTCGCGGGAGAAGATCTTGCCGAGCAGCCGGCCGGTGGCGATCTCACTGGCCCCGCCGGAGTAGACGTCCGCGGTGTCGTAGAACGTGACGCCGCCCTCGGCCGCGGCCCGGACGATCGGCTCGGCCTGGTCCTCATCCAGCACCCAGGGCCGCTCGCTGTTGTTGGCGTAACTCATCATGCCGAGGCAGACCCGGGAAACCCGCAGGCCGGTCGCGCCCAGGTTGACGTATTGCATGAGTCTCCTCATCAAGTTGGATGTCTCAACCCTATGCCGGGCGGCTGGCCGCGGGCCGGCCCAGCAGCCGTCGCCAGACCAGCACACTGCGGTTAGCGGCACCGCGGTCAGCGGCACTGCGGTTAGCGGCACTGCCGGTGACAGCGCTGCTGATGACGGCGGCTGACCCAGCCCGGCTCAGGCCACGTACGGCGGGGCGCCGGAGTCGTTCGTCATCGGGCGGCCCGCCTCGGCCCAGCCGCGCATGCCGTCGCTCACGTTCAGCGCGTCCCAGCCCGCGCCGCACAGCGCGTGCGCGGCCTGGTTCGACCGGCTGCCCATCCGGCAGATCAGGTAGACCGGGCCGTCTTGCGGGATCTCCACGTAGCGGGTGCCGAGTTCACCCAGCGGGATGTGCGTGGCCCCGGGCACGTGGCCGGCCGCCCACTCCTCGGGTTCCCGGACATCGACCAGCCGGGCATCCGGCAGGCACCTGCGCGGCAGGCACCTGAGCTGGCACCTTGCGCCCGGCCGTACTCGCGCCCTCGGTCATGCTCGGCTCCGATCCATCCTGCATCTCCCCGCGCTCATACCTGCTTAGTCAACTCATTGTGGCGCGGCGGACACGCTTGCGGGTCACTCCTGGCCCAACTTCCCATCCGGGACGGGCGGGCCATCCGGCGCGTCCGGCCCGGCGCCCAGGGCGTCCGGTCCGCCCTCCGCCGCACCCGGCCCGGCCAGCGCCTGGTAGGCAGCAGCGAGCAGAGTGGCCAGCGGCGTCCCGCGGATCACCAGGCCGGGCGGCTCGAACGAGCGCAGCAGCAGGTCCGGCGGGGCGGGCGTGGTGGGCTGGACCGCGCGCAGCCGGGCCCGGCTCACCCCAGGCGACCAGAAGCGGTCCAGGCACTGGGCCAGCGGGACGGCCTCACCGCCG
The DNA here is from genome assembly GCA_963711705.1 of uncultured Actinomycetes bacterium. Lineage (GTDB taxonomy): Bacteria > Actinomycetota > Actinomycetes > Streptosporangiales > Streptosporangiaceae > RYN-230. The sequence continues at coordinate 134,437 of CAVQFM010000020.1, read as the reverse complement.
CCCAGCGGCGCGGGCTCGGCGCCGCCCCCGGCCGGGCCGGTACCGCCCGCAGGCTGACGGCGCAGCGCGGCCAGCAGTTCTGCCCGGTCCCGGCCGCGCCAGGCCAGCAGGCCGAACGGGTCGTCGTCGAATTTCTCGGCCAGCACGTAGCAGACCGCGGCCAGGTGCTTGCACGGCACGCCCCAGTCCGGGCAGGAGCAGAACAGGTCGAGATCCCGGGCCGACCGCGGGAACAGCGGGGTTCCGCACGCCGCGAAGACCTCCTCGATCTCGTGCGGCATCTCGCCAGCCAGCAGCTTGGCCCGGAACAGCGCCTGCCCGCGCAGGGCCTCGATGACCCGCTGCCACTGCTTGCTGGTCAGCGGCAAGACGCCGATGCGGACCTGGTACGGGGCCGGCCGGGAGCCCTGCACCCGGGCGCGGACCAGGCCGTGCCCGAGCTCGAACCCGATCACCTGGCCGCGCCGCGCGTAGTGGCGGCCGCGGGCCAGCCGGCCGCTCATCCCGAACGATTCGAGCACCTCGACGAACCGCCGCGACCACCACTGCTCGCCGATGGCGCCGCGCTTGCTGCGCGCCTTGATGCCGCCCTCGACGGTCAGCGGCGGCCCGGCCTCGTGCCACCAGCCGGTGTCCCTCGGGGTCCCGTCGCGCTCGGTCACTGCGACACCGCCTCCGGGGAGAGCGCGAGCACGTCGCGAAGGTCGGCGGTGGACAGCCCGGTGAGCCAGCCTTCGCCGGTGCCAACGATCCGCTCGGCCAGGGCCTTCTTCTCCTCGATCATCGCGTCGATGCGTTCCTCCACCGTGCCCACGCAGACGAACTTGCGCACCTGCACGTCCTTGCGCTGCCCGATCCGGAACGCGCGGTCGGTGGCCTGATCTTCAACGGCCGGGTTCCACCACCGGTCGAAATGGATCACGTGGTTGGCGCCGGTGAGATTCAGCCCGGTGCCGCCGGCCTTCAGCGACAGCAGGAACAACGCGGGTTCCGGCATGGCCTGGAAGCCGGCCACCATCGCGTCGCGGGCCTTCTTGGGCGTGCCGCCGTGCAGGTAGAACACGGGGCAGCCGAGCCGGGCGGCCAGGTACGGCTGGAGCAGCCGGCCGAACTCCGCGTACTGGGTGAAGACCAGTGCCTTGTCCCCGGCCGCGATGATCTCGTCGCCGATCTCCTCCAGCCGGGCCAGCTTGCCGGACCGGCCGGGCAGCCGGGAGCCGTCGCCGAGCAGGTGCGCGGGATGGTTGCAGACCTGCTTGAGCCGGGCCATGGTGGCCAGCACCAGCCCGCGGCGCTCGATGTCCTCTTCCGCGGCCTCGATCCGCCGCAGCATGTCGGTGACCGTGGCCTGGTACAGCGACGCCTGCTCCGGGGTGAGGTTGCACCACATCTTCATCTCGATCTTGTCCGGCAGGTCGGAGATGATCGACCGGTCGGTCTTCAGCCGGCGCAGGATGAACGGCCCGGTCAGCCGCTTCAGCCGGGCGGTGGCATCTTCATCGCCGTGCCGTTCCACCGGGACCGCGAAGCTGGTGCGGAACTTCTCCGCCGGGCCGAGCAGCCCGGGGCTGGTGAACTCCATGATCGACCACAGCTCACCGAGCCGGTTCTCCACCGGGGTGCCGGTCAGCGCGAGCCGGGTGCCGGCGGGCAGGCTGCGCACCGCGCGGGCCTGCTGGGTGCCCGCGTTCTTGATGTTCTGCGCCTCGTCACAGACGACCCGCTGCCAGCGGACCGCGGCCAGGTCGTCGCGGTCCCGGGCGGCGATGGCGTAGGTGGTGAGGACCAGGTCGGCCTGGCCGAGCGCGGCCTGCAGCTCGGCCCCGGACAGCCGGTCCGACCCATGGTGTACGTACACGGTCAGGTCCGGCGTGAACCGCTCGGCTTCCTTCTGCCAGTTGCCGACCAGCGACATGGGGCACACCAGCAGCGTCGGGCCGGCCTTGCGGCCGGTTTCCTTCTCGTAGGCGAGCAGCGACAGGGTGGATGGACTCTTACCTGTGCCCATGTCGTCCGCGAGGATTCCGCCCAATCCGAGATTGCTCAGGAAGGACAGCCAAGCCAGCCCACGCTCCTGATACGGGCGCAATTTCCCGTGAAAGGAGGTCGGTGTGCTCAGCGGGGAGAGGGTGTGCTCCGCGTCACCGGAAAGGATGTCGCCAAGCCAGCCGTCGGCGTCTACGGCGGTGACCGGGAGGTCCTCGTCGGGGCCGCGCAGGCCTTCCAGCAGGACGTCCCCAGCGGGCCGCTCGCCCTGGCGGCCGCCTTCCAGGAACTTCAGCGCGGCCTGGAGGTTGCGCTCGTCCAGTTCCACCCACTGGCCGCGGATGCGGACCAGCGGGATCTTCAGCCGGGCCAGCTCGGCCAGCTCGTCTGGGTGCAGGGTGTCGTCGCCGAGCGCCAGGTCGTAGCGGAACTGGACCAGGTCGGCCAGGCCGAGCCCGGCCCCGGTGCCCGCGCTGCCGTCCGCGCCCGTGCTGGTGCTGCGCGACCGGGAGGTGAGCTTGAGCCCGAGCCGCGCCTTGCGGGCCCAGTCCGGCAGCAGCACGCCGAAACCCGCCCCGGCCAGCAGCGGGGCGGTCTCGGTCAGGAAGCGGAAAGCACCCGCGGTATCCAGCTGGACCTCCTCGGGGGCCGGGGTCGCGCAGCGCACCGTCCAGCTCACCGAACAGCCGGGCGGCCGCGCCCAGCCCGGCCAGCAGTTCCTCGTCGGGGTGCTGGATGCCGCCCGGCGCCCAGCCGCCGGTACCGGCCCAGACGTCGGCCGCGTCCAGCATCAGGCTGGGGTCTTCGGTGGACTGCAAGGCGAACTGCACCCGCCAGGAGTGATCATCCGCGGCCACTGCGCCCGGCCCGGCGGCTGCCTCGTTGGGCTCGGCCGGATCGGGCTCGTCCCCGTCGGGTTCGTCCGAATCGGGCTCGGCCCGCTCGAACTCGGCCCGCCTGGGCTCGGCCGCCTCGTTGAGCTCGGCCGACTCGGGCTCGGCCCCCTCGGCGTCGGCCCGCTCGGGCTCGACCAACCGGAAGCAAGTGCGCACCGGCCCGGCCGGGGCCTGGGCGGCGTCCCGCCAGGCGGCCAGGCTGGCCGCCAGTTCGGCCGCTGCCGTCTCGTCCTCGGCCGAGCTGACCTCTACCTGGCTGTCCGCGCCGGTCAGTGCGGCCGCCCACCGCTCGGCTACCGGGATCCGGGCCGGATGCCGGCCACGTCGGGCGGGGAGCAACGCCCAATCCGGCCGGGCCGCGGCCAGCTGGGCCCGGGCGGCCGCGTCGGTCAGCCCGGTGAGCGCCGCGGCCAGGATCGGGCCGGGCGGCTCACCGCCTGGCCCGGCGGCCCGGCACAGCGGCGGCATGGCGTCGGCCAGTTCGCCGGCCCGGCGGGCGTCATGCCCGGTCAGCACCGGGTGCCAGCGGGCGGCCCAGCGGTCGCCGTCCCCGTTGCTGCCGCTGGTCCGGGCCAGGGCCGGAAGCACCCGGCCGCGCTCGGCCAGGTCGGCCGCGAACCAGGCCACGGCGGCCCAATAGACGGTGGAGCCGCCAGGAACCAGCTCGCCAGGCGCGAGCGGCCCGTCGGGGACCAGCCCACCGGGAGCCAGCGGCCCACCAGGGACCAGCCCACCAGCCAGCGAGTCGGCCGGGGCGCCAGGCGAACCGCCCCGGGGCGGCGGTTCGCCAGCGGCTGCCGTCCCCTCAGCGGCTGCCGTCCCCTCAGCGGCCGACCTCTCCTCGGCGGCTGCCGTCCCCCCAGGTGCCGACCTCCCCTCAGCGGCTGGCAGGCCGGCCGAGACCGCTGGCTCACCGAAGAATGTCTGCTCAGCGGGCAGGGCCAGCTGTTCGGCAGCGACGGGCAGGGCCCCACCGGGGGCAGCCAACCGGTCCAGTGCGGCGAGCACGGCCAGCGCGGCAGTGGGCTCGACGGCCAGGGCGGGAACCCGCCAGCAGCCGAGCGCCGGCCAGCGCGTCCGGGCCTTGGCGCCAGCCGGGCTGGCCCCCCGGACCAGCTCGGGCGCGGCTTGCGGGCTGTCCGGCGCCGACGGCAGCCACAGGGTCAGCTCGTCCGCGGCGGCCTGCCGGGCCGCTGCTCCCGGCGCGCGGCCGAGGGCGGCCAGCGCCGCGGCGATGGTCTCCGGGTCGGCGGCGAACGGGTGCGGCCGGGGCGCCCGGGAAGGCCGGCCGGGCGGCGCCGCACTGGTGACGGGCCGGGCCGAATCCTCCGCCCACAGGCAGAGCGCATCGCGCGCCCAGATCCCGTGGATGACCAGCATGCCCAGAACTCCTCGCGACCAGGGCAGATGACGGGCCTGCTCGCCCGGCCCGGTCTCGCCCACGCTAGCAACCGGCGGCGACAGTTCATGCCGCATCCGACCCGGGCCGGACCGGCCGGCCGGGCTCCCTTAACGTGTAGCCCGGAACGGAGGGGGTCGCATGCCAGCGGAGACGGCCGGCGAGACCGCCTGGGTCCTGGACCGGGCCCGGCGGCTGGCCGCAGACGTGCTCGGGCCGGCCGCGATGACCGTGGAGGCCACCCAGCGGGTGCCCCGCGAGCACCTGGACCTGCTCGCCGCGGCCGGCTTCTACGGCCTGGCCGGCCCGCGCGACGCAGGCGGCCTGGACCTGCCGCTTCCCGCCTTCGGCCGGGTCATCGAGATCCTGGCCAGCGGATGCCTGTCCACCACATTCATCTGGCTGCAGCAGCACAGCGCGGTGCGCGCGATCGCCGGGCCGGCCCCGGCCGCCCTGCGCGCGGAACTGCTCGGCCCGCTGTGCCGCGGGGAGCGCCGGGCCGGGCTGGCCCTGGCCGGCACGCTGCCCGGGCCGCCGCGGCTGCGGGCTCGCGCGGTCCCCGGCGGGTACCGGCTCGATGGCACCTCGCCCTGGGTCACCGGCTGGGGGCATGTCGATCTGCTGTACACGGCGGCTCGCGACGAGCAGGACGACATCGTCTGGGCGATGGTGGACGCGCAGGCCGGCGGAACGCTGTCCGCGGCGCCGCTGCCGATGGTCGCGGTGATGGCCAGCGCGACCGTGGAACTCGGGTTCGATGGTCATTTCGTCCCGGCCGGGCGGGTGACCGGCACCATGTCACAGCGCGACTGGCAGCAGCGTGACCGGGCCGCGCTGCGGCCCAACGGCTCGCTGGCGCTCGGCCTGGCCGCCCGCTGCTGTGAGCTCATCGGCCCGGGCCCGCTCGACGGGCAGCTGGCTGCCTGCCGGGCGGCGCTGGACAGCGCGGAGCCAGACGCCCTGCCCGCAGCCCGGGCAGCGGCCTGCGAGCTGGCCGTCCGGGCCGCCTCGGCCCTGGTGGTCACGGTGGGCAGCGCCGCGATCCGGCTGGACCAGGATGCCCAGCGGCTGGCCCGCGAGGCGCTGTTCCTGCTCGTGTTCGGCTCGCGGCCGGCCATCAAGCAGTCGCTGAGCGGCCTGCTGACGGCATCGCCGGGCGACCGGGACGGCCAGTGACCAGGCCGCCTGGCGAGCCGGGAATCTCTGGCCGGCGATCCGGCTTGCATCCCGATGTGATCATTCGTGACGTGCGGCCCGCCGAATTCGCCGAGCTGGGCGCCCTGCGGGTGGCCGCCTACGAAGCGGGCGGCTTCCTGGCCGATGCCTCGCACTACGTGAATGTGCTGCCCGTGCTCGGCACTGACGGCACCGGCCAGATCCTGGTCGCGGTGGACGACGCCGGCCCGGGCCCGGGCCAGTTGCTGGGCACGGTCATGCTGCTGCTGTGGCCGGAAGCCGGGCAGGTCGCGCGCAGCGCGACCGAGGCCGAGGTGCGGGCGCTGGCGGTGGCCCCGCACGCCCGCGGCCGGGGGGTGGGCCGGGTGCTGATCCAGGCGGTCACCGACCGGGCTGCCGTGCACGGGGTGCGCCATCTGGTGCTGTCCACCCAGCCCAGCATGGCCGCGGCACGGCATCTCTATGAGGACGCAGGATTCATCCGGCTGCCCGAGCGGGACTGGTGCCCGGTGCCGGGCTTCACGCTGATCGCTTACGGGCGGGTGCTGCCGGGCGGCTGATCCGGCGAGCCGGGACCGGTTTCCCCGGGACCAGCCTGAGCCGCTTCCTGGGCCTGCATCGCGCGGTAGGCCGCGAGCCCGGGCCGGGGCGGGCGTGACCTGGCCCGCGGCCCGGCCTGCGGGGCTGGGCCGAGCTTGCGCAGCTGCTTGTTCAGCGACCGGAACAGGAAGTACAGGGCGACGCCCATCCCGGCGACGACGAGGAACCCCGCCAGCCCCGGGTAGACCTGGCTGGCCACGCTGGAGGCGGCCAGGACCGTCACAAGCACACCCTCTCCCGGATCCCGGCAAACAGATCGTCTTCCGGGAACTCGGTGTTCACTACTGACCTGGCTAGATGGTAGTCCTCGGTGGGCCAGGCCGCACGCTGGACCTCCACCGGGCAGGCGAACCAGGAGCCTTCCGGGTCGATCTGGGTGGCGTGCGCGAGCAGGGCCTGGTCCCGGACCGGGAAGTACTCCCCGCAGGGCACCCGGGTGGTGATCTCCAGCGGCTTGCGGTCGTCGGACCGGTCGTCCCATCGCTCGAACCACTCGGCGTACGGGGATTCCAGGCCACGGCGCAGCAGCTCCTCGTGCAGCGCGGTGAACCGGTCCTTGTGGAACGTGGCGAAGTAGTACAGCTTGAGCGGCTGCCACGGCTCGCCGGACCCGGGGTAGCGATCCGGATCGGCGGCCGCCTCGAACGCCTCCACCGCCACCTCGTGGGTCTTGATGTGGTCCGGGTGCGGGTAGCCGCCACCCTCGTCATAGGTCAGCATCACGTGCGGCCGGAACTCGCGGACCGCACGGACCAGCGGCTCGGCCGCCACCTCGAGCGGCTGCACCGCGAAGCAGCCGTCCGGCAGCGGGGGGAGCGGATCTCCTTCGGGCAGCCCGGAATCGACGAAGCCGAGGAACTGCTGGCGCACGCCCAGGATCTCGCGGGCCCGGGCCATCTCCTCCCGGCGGATGCGCGGCAGGTTTGCCCGCACCTCCGGCCGGTCCATGGCCTTGTTCAGGATGTCGCCGCGCTCCCCGCCGGTCAGCGTGACCACCAGGACCTCGGCGCCCTCCCGCACGTACCGGGTCATCGAGGCGGCGCCCTTGCTCGACTCGTCGTCCGGGTGCGCGTGCACGGCCATCAGCCGCAGCCGCGCGGGCGGGCGGCCCGGGTCGGCAGCGGCCGGGTCGGCGGGGTCATTCATCACGGCAGACACGCGAAATCCCCTCAGGGCTATCAGGCGTTGAATAGGCTGCGGCGCGCCTCTCCCGGGTGCTGGGCCCTGCTGGCGTGCGTCGCAGACAGATCATTGTGCAGGACAACATCGCGGTGCCGCGACGACATTCCCGTATCCTGGCGGACCGGTACGTCGGCCAGGCGCAACCAGAAAGTCATCTGACGCGACGTACTTGTCAGGCCTTGTTAGCCTCAAAGGATTACCCCCGACGAGCCGAGCATGGCTCAAGCGGATCCCCAGCGTCCGCACTGCAGGCAAGGAGTACCCGTGACCGAGACGCACAGCGACAGCCTCACCTGGCTCACCCAGGAGGCTTACGACCGGCTCAAGTCGGAGTTGGATCACCTCTCGGGCCCGGGGCGGGTCGATATCGCGAAGAAGATCGAGGCCGCCCGGGACGAGGGCGACCTGCGGGAGAACGGTGGCTATCACGCCGCCAAAGAGGAGCAGGGCAAGATCGAGGGTCGCATCATCCAGCTCCAGCACATCCTGCAGCACGCGCGGGTCGGCGAGCCGCCGCGCACGGACGGGGTGGTCGGGCCGGGCATGACTGTGACGATCCGGTTCGCGGGCGACGATGAGGAAGTGACGTTCCTGCTGGCCTCCCGGGAGGAAAGCGGTTCGCCAATCGACGTCTACTCCCCCCGCTCACCGCTGGGTGCCGCGATTAACGGCAAGAAGATCGGTGATAGCGCGACCTACACGCTGCCGAATGGCCGCTCCACCACGGTGGAGATCCTGGAGGCAGTTCCTTACGTCGGCGGATAACCCCGCCCCCGCCATGCTCCGTGGCGCGGTGCATAGTGCCCCAGCGAGCACTATGCACCGCGTCGCGTTTAGCGGGTCTGCGGCGATTTGCCGCACCCCAGGGCACCGGGTCAGCCGACGAGCTCCGGCTCGGGTTCCGGCGCCTCGGCCCGGCCGCGCAGCGGCACCTCCTTGATGAACCAGGAGAGCAGGAACGCCAGCGCCGTGGCGGGGATCGCCCACAGGAATACCCCCTGCACCGCGTGGCTGATCGCGAAGAACACGTCGTGCTGGATCGCGGCGGGCAGCCCCATGACCGTGGCCGGGTTGAACTGACCGCCGCTGGCCGAGATGTGCACGCCCGGTGAGACCGAGCTGAGCGCGTCCTGCAGCCGCCGGGCGAAGACCGCGCCGAACGCAGCTACCCCGATGGACCCGCCGATCTGCTGGAAGAACAGCCGGGAACTGCTGGCCACGCCGATGTCGGTGGGCTGCACGCTGTTCTGCGCCAGCAGCGTGGTCATCTGCATGAGGAAGCCCATGCCCAGCCCGAGCACCACCATGTACAGGCCGGCGGTGACCCGGCTGGTGTTGACCCCGAGCAGGGACAGCAGGAACATGCCCAGGGCCATCCCGCCCGAGCCGAGGATGGGCAGCGCCCGGTACCGGCCGGTGCGCGTGGTGATCTGCCCGGCGATCAGCGAGGTGATCATCACACCGACCATCATCGGGGTGAGCAGCAGGCCGCTGATCGTCGGCGAGGCACCCTGCACCGTCTGCTGGTACAGCGGCAGGAAGGTGATGGCCCCGAACATCGACAGCCCGGCCAGGAAGCTCAGCGCGGTGACCAGGGAGAAGTTCCGGTTGCGGAAGATGTGCAGGGGCAGGATCGGCTCCGCCGCGCGCGACTCGATCACCAGGAACGCGGCCACCGCGACCACCGACACCGCGATCAGGCCGATGATCTGCGGGGAGGCCCAGGCGTACTGCGTGCCGCCCCAGGTGGCGCCGAGCACGATCGCGGTGGCCGCGATCGCCAGGACCACCGCGCCCAGGTAGTCCACCCGGTGCTCGACCCGGCGCCGGGACAGCTTGAGGGTGGCCGCCAGGTAGGCCAGGGCGGCGCCGCCGATCGGCAGGTTGATGTAGAAGATCCAGCGCCAGGAGAAGCTGTCGGTGATCCAGCCACCGAGCAGCGGGCCGCCGATGGTGGCGATCATCATCACGGCCATGATGTAACCCATGTACTGGCCCCGCTCGCGGGGCGAGACCAGGTCACCGATGATCGCGATGGCGCTGACCATCAGGCCGCCCGCACCGAGCCCCTGGATAGCCCGGAACATGATGAGCTCGGCCATCGTCTGGGACAGGCCGGCCAGCGCCGACCCGGCCAGGAAGATCACGATCGCGGTGATGAACAGCCGCTTGCGGCCGTACATGTCGCCGAGCTTGCCGTACAGCGGCGTAGTGATGGTGGAGGCCAGCACGTACGCGGTTACCACCCAGGACAGATGCGCGACCCCGCCCAGGTCCCCCACGATGCGCGGCAGGGCGGTGCCCACGATGAGCTGGTCCAGCATGGCGAGCATGATCGCGAGAAGCAGCCCGGGGAGCACGACGAGCACCTCACGGCGCATGCCGACGCTCGGGTCGGGGGTGGGGCGCTTACCGCCGGCGGGCCCGCCCGGTGCAGGCGTGACCTGTGCGTCTGCCATGAAGGCTCTCCGAGAATCGTCGCAACTTACTTGCCGACCGGCTAGGACGGCGGCGAAATTAGGGTAAGATGCCAGCTAACCGGCCGTCAAGTAAGTTAAGCAAACGGTCGAACAGCAAGGACGCGGCGACCACGATGGACCACGAAGCAGCTGCTAACTCCCGGCCGGCGCCAGCCAGCCGGCCCGGGCGCCGGGCGGTGGCCGGGCGCGGGGCGACACCCGGGAGCGCATCCAGTCCGTGGCGCTCGAACTGTTCGCTGAGCACGGTTACCAGCAGACCTCGCTGCGGGAGATCGCCGAGCGCCTCGGCGTGACCAAGGCCGCACTGTATTACCACTTCAAGTCCAAGGAAGACATCGTCCGCAGCTTCACCGAGGACTACGCGGCCGAACTGGACGCGCTGCTGACCTGGGGCGCTGACCAGCCCCGCTCGCCGGCCACCCGGGCCGCGCTGCTCACCAGGTACAGCGACATCGTGCAGCGCCGGCTGGGCGTGCTCCGCTTCCTGGAGCAGAATCAGGCGGCGGTCCATCACCTGATGTCGGATAACGGGGCCCGGGACAACAAGCGGATGTTCCGCGAGCAGTTCGAGAAGCTGCGGGACCTGCTCGCCCCGCCCGGCGCCCCGCTGGAGGAGCGGGTGCGCGCCTCGGTGGCCGTGGTATCCGTGGGCCTGGGCACCCTGCTCTTCCAGAAGGAGGCGGCCGACCCCGCGCAGCTGCGCGGGATCGTGCTCGGCATCGCCACCGAACTGGCCGCCGCGGCCCCCACCCCCATCGCCACTTCATAACGCGCCAACCACGCGGTCAGAACTGCGTGAACCCGCCAGCCGCGTGGCTGAATCCCGCTGCGCGCTGGGGTGGGTGGGCCGCCGGCTCCGATGAAGCGGGCGCGGGACGTGGTGCGCCGGTCAGCTGGGTGGGCGGTCCGCGGCGGTCATGGGCCGGCGCTGGGCCGTGTGGCCGCGCTGGGCCGTGTGGCCGCGCTGGGCCGTGTGGCGGCGGCGCGGACCAGCGGGAGGACCCGGTAGGGCAGCGGCGTGGCCAGCGCGATCACGGTGGAGGCGCGCACCACGCCGGCCAGGCTGACGATCGCGTCGATCACCCGCTGCAGGTCGGCGTTGGTCCGGGCGACCACCCGGCACAGCATGTCGCCCGCACCGGTGATCGTGTGCGCCTCAAGCACCTCGGGGATCCCGGCCAGCCGGGCGGCCACCGGGTCATGCCCGCCGGCCTGCCGGATCTCCAGCGTGACGAACGCGGTCACCCCGTGATCCAGGGCGACCGGGTCCACGTCCGGCCCGTACCCGGTGACCACGCCGGTGCGGTGCAGGCGGTCGAGCCGGGCCTGCACCGTGCCCCGGGCCACACCGAGCCGCCGGGACGCTTCCAGCACCCCGACCCTTGGCTCGGTGGCCAGCAGGGCGATCAGCCGCGCGTCCAGTTCATCGATCATCAAGGCCGCCTGACACTCAGCGCAGGGTGTACAGCTACCCCGGGGTATTCCGTTAAGTATTGTTCAAATTGACTAGTAGATAAAGTCAGTCTTGCGCATCTTGCCGAGCCAAGCGGAGCATCTGTGTATGGAGCACACTGACGAATTTCCGGTCACCGGCACGGACGCCGTCGTCTTTGCCGTGGGGAACGCGCGGCAGGCCGCGCACTACTACTCGACCGCGTTCGGCATGCGCTGCGTGGCCTACCGCGGCCCGGAAACCGGCTGCCGCGACGAGGCCGCCTACGTGCTGGAGTCGGGCCGGGCCCGGTTCGTGCTGCGCGGGCCGGTGCGCGCGGGCACCGGGCTGGGCGCGCACGTGGCCGCGCACGGCGACGGCGTGACCGACCTGGCGCTCGGCGTGCACTCGGCCGAGGCCGCCTACGAGTACGCCACCTCCCGCGGCGCCCGCGGGCTGGCCGAGCCGCAGGTGTACGAGGATGACCAGGGCAAGGTGGTGCTGGCCGCCATCGCCACCTACGGGGATACCCGGCACACGCTGGTCGAGCGGGCTGGCTACAGCGGCCCGTACCTGCCCGGCTACGTGGCGGCCCAGCCCATCGTGGCCCCGCCGCCACAGCCGTTCTTCACCGAGATCGATCACTGCGTGGGCAACGTGGAACTCGGCCGGATGGACGAGTGGGTCGGCTTCTACCACCGGGTGATGGGCTTCACCAACATGAAGGAGTTCGTCGGCGACGACATCGCGACCGAGTACTCGGCGCTGATGAGCAAGGTCGTCGCGGACGGCTCGCGGTCGGTGAAGTTCCCGATCAACGAGCCCGCGGTGGGCAAGAAGAAGTCCCAGATCGACGAGTACCTGGAGTTCTACGGCGGCCCCGGGGTCCAGCACATCGCGCTGGCCTGCCCGGACATCGTGGCCACGGTGCGGGCCATGCGGGCGGCGGGCGTGGAGTTCCTGGACACCCCGGACAGTTACTACGACACGCTGGGCGACTGGGCCGGCGAGACCCGGGTCGGGGTGGACACCCTCCGCGAGCTGCGCATCCTGGCCGACCGGGACGAGGACGGCTACCTGCTGCAGATCTTCACCAAGCCGGTGCAGGACCGGCCGACCGTGTTCTTCGAGCTGATCGAGCGGCACGGCTCGGAAGGGTTCGGCAAGGGCAACTTCAAGGCGCTGTTCGAGGCGATCGAGCGGGAGCAGGCGCGCCGCGGCAACCTGTGAGGATCGCGGGACTGGCCCCGGTCAGCGGAACATCAGCTGGTAGCCGGCCTGGCGCAGCTGGCTGATCACCTCGTCGCAGTGGTCCGGGCCGCGCGTCTCCACCTGCAGCAGCACCTCCACCTCGCCGACCCGCAGCCGCGGGGTGACCCGCTCGTGCACCACGTCGAGCACGTTCGCGCCCAGGCTGGCCACCTCGTGCAGCAGCGCGGCCAGGCCGCCGGGCCGGTCCGGGATGCGGCAGCGGAACGTCAGGTAGCGGCCGGCCGCGGCCAGCCCGTGCCGGAGCACCTTGGACAGCAGCAGCGGGTCGATGTTGCCGCCGGACAGCACGACGACCACCGGCGGCTCGAACATGCCGGGTACTCCAGCAGGGCGGCCACCCCGGCCGCGCCGGCCGGCTCGACCACCTGCTTGGCCCGCTCCAGGCAGAGCACCAGGGCCTGGGACAGGCTCTCCTCGCTGACCGTCACCACCCGGTCGGCGTCCTTCGACAGGATGCCGAACGGGATATCGCCAGGCAGGCAGACCGCGATGCCGTCGGCCATGGTCGGCCCGGCCTCGACCCGGACCGGGTGCCCCGCCGCCAGCGAGGCCGGGTAGGACGCGACCGCCTCGGCCTGCACGCCGACCACGGAGATGGCCGGGTCCGCGGCCTTGACCGCGACGGTGATCCCGGCGGCCACCCCGCCGCCACCGACCGGGATGACGATCGTCCGCATGTCCGGGCACTGCTCCAGGACCTCCAGGCCGAGCGTGCCCTGGCCGGCCACGATGTCCGGGTGGTCGAACGGGTGGATGAGCACCGCGCCGTGCTCCTGGACGTACTCGCGCGCGTAGTCCAGCGCGTCGTCCACGGTCTGGCCGTGGAAGATGATGTCCGCGCCGTAGCCCCTGGTCGCCTCGATCTTGGGCAGCGGCGCGCCCTCCGGCATGACCACGGTCGCTTTCACGCCGAGGATCTGGGCGGCGAACGCCACCCCCTGGGCGTGGTTGCCGGCGCTGGCCGCGACCACCCCGTGGGCCCGCTCGGCCTCGCTGAGCCGGGAGATTCTCAGGTACCCGCCGCGCGCCTTGAACGACCCGGTGCGCTGCAGGTTCTCGCACTTCAGGTAGACCGGGCCGCCCAGCCGCTCGGACAGCACCCGGGAGTGCAGCAGCGGCGTCGGCGGCAGGATGTCACGCAGCACCTCGCGGGCGGCCGCGACGTCGCCCGCACTCACCATGGAGGAGGTTGTGGCCATGCCTGAAGTGTCCCACCCCGCCCGCGGTGGGCAGGCCAGGGTGCGGGCGCGGCGGCCCGGCAGCGGTGCCAGGCGCCGGGAGTAACGTCAGCTGCCGCGCAGCCGGGCGCTCTCGTCGTCAACCCACCGGCCGAGCAGCCCCCGCAGGTGCGCGATGAACTGATCGTGCTCGTGAGCCGGGTAGACCGACCGGACCGTGTCCACCAGAAGCTGGTCGAAGCCGGGACCTGCTATCCAGTCCAGGACGATCTCATCGACGTGCGCGAGGCTGCTGGCGCAGAAGTCGTGGTAACGCCCGGACTCGAAGTAGGCGTCGGCCAGTTCCCGGTAAGCGCCTAGCTTCTCGGCGTAGGACGCCCCGGGGGCGTCGGCGATCTCGAAGAACCGGCCGGTCTCCGTGTCGAGCTTGCCCCGCCTGCCGGTCACCAGCACGAACACGCACCACTTGACCAGCGCCCGGATCGCCCACGGGAAGTAGTAGTGCAGGCTGGTCAGGGCCAGGTCCGGGCAGGCGTTGGCGTAGTCGATCGGGTACACCTCACCGCCTGCCACCAGGGTCTCGCACGAGTTGAGCTCCCACCGGAAGAACGCGTTGACCAGCCGCCCGATCGTGACTACCTCGGTCCCGGCGGTCGCGGACAGGAAGCTGTGCTCGACCGTGTACCGCTGGTGCATGGGCTGGTCGGGCTGGAACCGCATGACCATCGTCTCGGCGCCGATGGACAGCGAGCGGGCGAACACGTCGTAGTGGTCGATGGCCTTCTGCAGGTGCATGAGCATCTCGCCGCTCTGGTCGTAAGCGGCGTGCAGTTCGGCCGGGTTGTTGATCCGGGAGACGCCGCGCCAGGCACCCCCGTCGAACGGCTTCATGAACAGCGGATAGCCGATCCGCTGGGCGATGGCGTCCAGGTCGAAGGGCTGGTTGTACCGGGCCGCGGTATAGGCGTACCGGGCGTTGTCCACCGGGTTCTTGTACGGGACGAGCACGGTTTCCGGCACCTTGAGCCCGAGCCGCAGCATGGCGCAGTAGGCCGCGTGCTTCTCCATGGACTGGAACGTGAACGGGCTGTTCAGCAGGTACACGTCGTCCATCAGCGCGACCTTCTTCAGCCATTCCCGCGGCACGTAATACCAGTACGCGAGCCGGTCGATGACCAGGTCGTGGCGGGGCCGGTCACGCAGCCCGAACGGCTCGATGGTGATCCGCTCGGAGTCGAAGACATGCCGGGTGCCACCCGGGCCCTTGACCGGGCCGAGCCGCCGCAGGATCTCCTCGAACGCCCTCGGCCAGTCCTCCTCCGTGCCGAGCAGCAGCCCGATCAGGTGCCTGGTGTCTGTCAATGGTTCTCCCGGTCGTCAGCAGAATCGCGGCATGTGGTGGGCTAGCTGGGCGCGCCAGGAGGGCCAGTCGTGCGGTACGTCATGGCCCCACAGGTCGAGTTCGTGCCTGATGCCCTGGCTGGCCAGCAGGCCGGCGAACCGCCGGGTGCTGTCCAGCGACCCGGTGGTGTCTTCCCATTGGCCCTGACCGCACACCAGCAGCAGGCTGACCTGGCCGCGCAGCCAGTCGAGATGCTCGCCGTGCAGGTGCCCGACGTAGTCGAGGGGGTTGTTGAAGTACGCCTCGGTGCCCTGCTCGCCCCAGCCACGCCACGCCGCGGGGTCGTAGTTACCCGAGAAGCACATGGCCAGCGGGAACAGGTCAGCCCGTTTCAGCGCGAAGTTGGCCGCGTGGTAGGCACCGAGGCTGCAGCCGAGCGTCACCACCCCGGCCGGCCCACCGCAGTCCTGGTGGATCCACGGGAGGACATCACGCAGGATCCACGACTCGTAACGGCCGTGCTGGCGCGCCCGCTCCTCGATGGGGATCTCCTGGTTGGACCAGGACGCCGCGTCGAAGCTGTCCACGCAGTACAGCTTCAGCCGTCCCGCGTCGATCAGGCCGGACACCGCCCCGACCATGCCGTTGTTCTCGAAGTCCCACGCCCGGCCCTGCTCGGACGGGAACCCCAGCACCGGCCGTCCCCAGTGCCCGTAGCGGATGACGGTGCCCGCAGCGCCGATCGCGTCCGACCACAGCTCGGCCACCTCCCGGCTCACCCGCCCACCTCCTGGAGAAGCCGGGTCAGATACGGATCGAACGCGTCCCGCCAGGCTGTGTAGTTGTGCAGGTCAGGCAGTTCATGCAGGGTGGCTGGGTAGCCAGCCGCGCGCAGCGCGCCGGTCATCAGCCGGTTGTTACCGGCGTTCTCCTCAAGCGCCCCGCAGGTCAGGGCCACCGGGATCCGCCGGGCCGGCAGCCCGCCCGCCCGCGCCTGCGCCACGAACCGGACCACGCGCCGGTAATAGGGAAACCAGCGCTCGTGACTGTCCAGGCGCGGGCTGAAGAAGCTGCCGGACTGGAGGAACAGGGCGTCGAACGCGTCCGGGTGACGGCAGTGCGCGTGCAGCATGGCCAGCCCGCCGAGGCTGGCCCCCATGCCGATCCGCACGCTGGTGGCCAGCTGGCTGGTCACGGCGGGCAGCACGGCCCGGCGCAGCGCGCGAGCATAGCGGGCGCTGGCCGAGTACCACCGGTCGCGCGGGCCAGGAGCGAGCAGCGCGGCCCGCAGCCGCGGCAGCCATCCCCCGGTCACCCCGGCGGACAGGTAGCGGGTGAGGCTGGCCAGCGCGTCATACTCGGGCCCGTCGTGCGCCACGAGCAGCGGCAGCGGCTGGTCATCCGCGGTCCCGGCCGGGCACCAGGTGCGTACCGGGACCGCCCCGTCCAGCGAGGGAACAGGCACCTCAAAGGTGCGGTCATGGCCCGGCTCAGACGGCGCGGTGAGCCAGCCGGGTGGCGTGTAGCCGGGAAACTCCAGGACGCTCTTGGGCCCGAACGCACCCGCGGCCTGCCGTGGATTGCCCGGGTCGGTCGTGGTCACAGCGCGGCCATCGGCGTAGCAGAGCTCGACCAGGTACTCCATCCGGCTCACCGGCGGCGGGCTGATGGCCAGCTGCCAGCCGTCGCCACCGCGGCGGAAATCGAGCATGCCATCGGGAATGCCCCGGTCTGGGCGCAGCCGCACGCCCGTCAGCTGGCGTTCCGGATCGGGGACCCAGAAGGAGGCGGTGCCGCCGTCAGCCCTGGTACGTGCCCCCGGTGCGCTGATCACTCGCACATGCTGCCTGCTGTGCGCGGCGGTGACAATGGCCGCCCGGGTTCTGGCCGCCCCCGGCTCGCGGTTCAGCGGCCTGGCCCGCAGCGGATAGTGTCGAATGGTGCAGCTACACAACCAGAACCCCGGACCAGTACCCGCCACTCCCCGGCCGGCCGCCACCACCCTGGGCGAGCTGCGCGCCAGCGGGCACGAATACGAGACCGTCAAAGAAGAGCTGCGGCGCAACCTGCTGACCCGGATGCGCGCAGGTGACGAGCGATTCCCCGGCATCGTCGGGTTCGGCCAGACCGTGCTGCCGCACGTGGAGCGGGCCCTGCTGGCCGGCCACGACACGATCCTGCTCGGCGAGCGGGGCCAGGGCAAGACGCGGCTGATCCGCACGCTGTCGGTGCTGCTCGACGAGTGGACCCCGGCGGTGACCGGGTGCGAGATCAACGACCACCCGTACCGGCCGGGCTGCGCCCGCTGCCAGCGGCTCGCCGCCGAGCAGGGCGACGCGCTGCCCATCACCTGGCGGCACCGCACCGAGCGGTACGGCGAGAAGCTGGCCACGCCGGACACCAGTGTGGGTGACCTGATCGGCGACATCGACCCGGTGAAGGTGGCCGAGGGCCGCACCCTGGGTGACCCGGAAACGATCCACTTCGGCCTGGTACCCCGGACTAACCGAGGCATTTTCTGCCTGAACGAACTGCCTGATCTGGCTGAACGGATTCAGGTCGCGCTACTGAACGTCCTCGAGGAGCGCGACATCGGGGTTCGGGGGTATGCCCTGCGGCTGCCCCTGGATGTGGTCCTGGTGGCCAGCGCCAACCCGGAGGACTACACCAACCGTGGCCGGATCATCACGCCGCTGAAGGACCGGTTCGGCGCGGAAATCCGCACCCACTACCCGCTGACGCTGGACGACGAGCTCGCGCTGACCCAGCAGGAGGCGCTGATCTTCTGGGACGGCGGTGACGCCGGCGCGGACCTGCCCGGGCACCTGGTCGAGGTCATCGCGCGGTTCACCCGGCTGGTCCGGGCGTCGCCCGCGGTGGACTCCCGGTCCGGGGTGTCGGCCCGGTTCGCGATCGCGGCCGCCGAGTCGGTGGCCGCCTCGGCGGTGCGCCGGGCCGCGCTCACCGGGGAAGCCCAGCCGGTGGCCCGGATCTGTGACCTGCCCCCGATCGTGAGCAGCCTGCGCGGCAAGGTCGAGTTCGAGGTCAGCGAGGAAGGCCGGGAGACCGAGGTGCTCGAGCACCTGCTCCGCCGGGCGGTGGCGGACACGTTCCGGTCCCGGCTGGGCAGCGCCGACCTGAGCGGCCTGCTGGCCACGTTCGAGGGCGGCGGCTCGGTGGAGACCGGCGAGATGGTGCCCGCGGCCACCCTGCTGAACCGGATCGGCGAGGTGCCCGGGCTGGCCCGGATCATGGACCGGCTCGGCATGGACGGCGGCGAGTCGTTCGGCGAGGCCGCCGCGGCGCTGGAGTTCGCCCTGGAAGGGCTCTACCTGATGCGGCGGCTGTCCAAGGATGTCCTCGACGGCAGTGCGGTCTACCGCACTTAGGACCGTTGCAGTGCAGGTGAGAGGCAGGCCCCCGCGGTGAGTGGTTACCGGTACGGCGAGTATCACGACGGGCCGGACCCGCTGGCCCCTCCGTTCGATGCCCGCGCCGCCCTGGATGAGCTGGGTGACGAGGTCCTGGACGGCACAGACCCGTCCAGCGCCCTGCGCGACCTGCTCCGCCGGGGGATGGCGGGCCGCCGGGGCCTGGATGACCTGCTGCGCCGGGTGCGCGACCGGCAGCAGGAGATCCGCGGCCGGGGGCGGCTGGACGGGGTCCTGGAAGAGGCGCGGGCGCTGCTCGACACGGCGGTCGGCCAGGAACGCGCCGAGCTGTTCCCTGACCCGGGCGATGAGGCCCGGCTGCGGGAGGACGAACTGGACGCGCTGCCGTCGGACACCGCGCAGGCGATCCGGCGGCTGGCCGACTACAACTGGCGCAGCGCGGCAGCCCGGGCGACCTTCGAGAAGCTCAAGGACCTGCTGCGCAATGAGGTGCTGGACAGCCAGTTCCGCGGCATGCGCGAGGTGCTGCAGTCGCCCGACCCGGAGTCCATGCAGCGGGTCAAGGACATGCTGGCCGACCTCAACCAGATGCTGGAGGCGGACGCCCGCGGCGAGCACACCCAGGCCGACTTCGACCGCTTCATGGAGCGCTACGGGGAGATGTTCCCGGAGAACCCGCGCGACCTCGAGGAGCTGGTCGACTCGCTGGTCCGGCGGGCCATGGCCGCGCAGCGGCTGCTCGGCTCGCTGACCGAGAGCCAGCGCGACGAGCTGGCCGCGCTGATGGAACAGACGCTGCAGGACGCTGGGCTGGCCGCGGAGATGGCCCGGCTGTCCGACCAGCTGCGGGCCCGGCGGCCGGAGATGGACATGGCCACCTGGCAGGGCGACCCGATGACCGGGGACGAGCCGCTCGGCCTGAGCGATGCCACCAGCGCGCTGGCCGACCTGGCCGACCTGGCCGACCTGGAAGCCGAACTGCGCCAGGACTACCCGGGCGCGCGGCTCGACGACATCGACGAGGCCGCCATCCGGCGTGCGCTCGGCCGGCAGGCCGTGGACGACATGGAAGCGCTCCGGCAGACCGAGCGGGAACTGGAACGCCAGGGCTACCTGCAGCGCAACGCGGGCCAGCTGGAACTGACCCCCAAGGCGGTGCGCCGGCTGGGCGAGACCGCGTTGCGCCGGGTATTCGCCGACCTGCCCGAGGGCGGGTACGGGGACCACGAGCAGCGGGACGCTGGCCAGGCGGGCGAGTACACCGGGGCCACCCGGCGCTGGCAGTTCGGCGACGAGCAGGCCATCGACGCGCCGGCCACGGTCCGCAACGCCCTGCTGCGCGACGCGGCGGCGTTCCGCCCCCAGGCCGGCCAGGACCCCGACCAGTGGGAGGGCACGCCACCGCGGGTCAAGCTGTCCGGCCGGGATTTCGAGGTCGGCGAGACCCAGCGCCGGACCTCGGCCGCGGTGTGCCTGCTGGTCGACCTGTCCTACTCGATGGCGCTGCGCGGCACCTGGGGCGCGGCCAAGCAGACCGCGCTGGCCCTGCACGCGCTGGTGCGCAGCCGGTTCCCGCAGGACTCCATCCAGGTCATCGGGTTCTCCAATTACGCCCGGGAACTGCGCGAGACCGACCTGGCCGGCCTGGGCTGGGACATGGTCCAGGGCACGAACCTGCATCACGCCCTGGTGCTGGCCGGGCGCTATCTCGACCGGCGGCCAGAGCACGACCCGGTGGTGCTGATCGTCACCGACGGCGAGCCCACGGCGCACCTGCGCCGTGACGGGCGGTCGGCGTTCGACTGGCCACCCGCCCCGGAGACGATCCAGCTGACCCTGGCCGAAGTGGACAAAATGACCAGGCGGCACGCTTCGCTGAACGTATTCATGCTGGCTGAAGACGAACGGCTGACCGATTTCGTTAACGAAGTGGCCCGCCGCAACGGGGGCCGGGTACTGCACGCGGTTCCAGAACGGCTCGGCGAGTTCGTGGTGCGTGACTTCCTGCGGACCCGCCGGGAGACTAGGCGATAGATTTTGCTTTACGGCTTTTGGGAGCCCGGCGCTGGCCCTCCGATCTCGTAGTACCGTTCGGCACCTCGGCATGGCGGGCCAGGCGGGGGGCGGCTGGACCGGGCCTGCATATCTTCTCTAGGAGGACCACGTGAGTAGTGTCTCCCAATCAGGCACGCGCTCGTCCGGGCGGCGGATCGGTGCCCTGATTATCGGGATCATCGGAATTCTGCTGGTCATCGTCGCGATCATCTACCTGACCACGGCCGCGGGCTCGCTGCCCAGCTTCATCCCGGGTCACCTGAACGGGTCCACCGGCCACCACCCGCTGCGCGCGGGCGTTTCGCTGGTCGTCGGGCTGATCCTGATCGGCGGCGCCTGGTGGCTGGGCTTCGGCGGCAAGAAGTCGGGTAGCAGCAACAGCTAGCCCGGCGCTTCTGGTTACAGCCCAGGCGGCCTCCTGACCCGGGCCAGGCCGGCCTGGGCTGCCCAGTGCGCCCGATTGCGCAGATTTTGCATTCCGGTTACCTCGAGGAGCGGGGCGTGTCCTTCACCGACCGGCTGATGGTGTGGTTCCACATCGGGTTTGTCATTTTCACTATTGGCCCGGTCACCATCGCGACCATGTCCACCCCTCGCTACATCCGGGCCCGCAATGTCGGCGTGCTGCGTTACCTGTCGCTGATGACCAGGATTTTCGGGGCCGGGTCGCTGGGCGTCCTGCTCTTCGGCATCATCGCCGCCCAGTCGCTGCATGAGATCAGCCACGCCTGGATCACCGCGTCGCTGACCCTGTTCGTGGTGGCCGCGGTCCTGCTGCTGCTCATCATGCGCGACCAGCGGCGGGCGATCGGCGCGGTCGAGGCCAGCCTGGCCGCGGTCCCGTCCGGGCCGGCCAGTGCGGTGCGGGCGGGCGAGCCGGGGGCAGCGCCGGGCGGCCCGCCCGCCGGCCCTGAGCCGACCGCGTCGGACGTCGAGCCCGCCCCGCGGGCCCAGGCCACGGCGGCCGCGCAGGCGACGGCCACCCCGGCGGGCCAGGCCGCTCACGTGGCCACCGTGGAGCGTGGCCGGATCGCCTCGCTGGCCGGGGTGGTCAGCCTGATCTGGCTGGTCATCCTGGTGCTGATGGTCTGGAACTCCTGAGCCCAGCCGCGCCCGGCCGGCCCGGCGCACCAGGTGGGACTCAGGCCAGCGCCTGGCGGAGGTCCTCGAGCAGGTCCTCAGCCGTCTCGATGCCGACCGACAGCCGGACCAGGTCGGGGGCTACTTCGAGCGGCGAGCCGACCGCCGAGGCGTGCGTCATCCGGCCGGGATGCTCGATCAGCGATTCCACCCCGCCCAGTGACTCGCCCAGCGTGAACAGCCGGGTCCGGCCGCACACCGCCACGGCCACCTGCTCCCCGCCGCGCACCCGGAACGACACCATGCCGCCGAAGCCGCGCATCTGCTTGGCCGCCACCTCGTGACCGGGGTGCCCGGCCAGTCCCGGGTAGCGCACCTCGGCCACCGCCGGGTGCGCGGCCAGCATGTCCGCCACCCGGGCGGCGTTCGCGCAGTGCCGGTCCATCCGCGCCGCCAGGGTCCGCACCCCGCGCAGCGTCAGCCACGCGTCGAACGGCCCGGCCACCGCGCCGGTCGCGTTCTGCAGGAAGGCGCAGCGCTCGCCGAGGGCCGGGTCGGCGACGATGAGCGCGCCGCCGACCACGTCCGAGTGGCCGCCGAGGTACTTGGTGGTGGAGTGGACGACGGCGTCGGCGCCGAGCGCGAGCGGCTGCTGAAGGTAGGGCGAGGCGAACGTGTTGTCCACTACCAGCAGCGCCCCCGCCTCGTGCGCGAGCTGGGCCAGCGTGGCGATATCCGCGATGTTCAGCAGCGGGTTGGTGGGCGTCTCGGCCCACAGCACCCGGGCTGGCCGCTCGGCCAGCGCCGCCCGGACGGCGGCCGGGTCACTGAGCCGGACGGCGCGGTAGCTGATCCCCCAGCTGGTCAGCACGCTGTTCATCAGCCGGAACGTGCCACCGTAGGCGTCGTCCGGGATCAGCACGTGATCCCCGGGCTGGCAGGTCGCGCGGAGCAGGCAGTCCTCGGCCGCCATGCCGGACGCGAAGGCGAGCGCCCGCGCGCCGCCTTCCAGCGCGGCCAGGCACTCGTCCAGCGCGCCGCGGGTCGGGTTGGCGGTCCGCGAGTACTCGTAGCCGCCGCGCAGGCCGCCCACCCCATCCTGCTTGTAGGTGGACACCTGGTAGATGGGCGGGACCACGGCGCCGGTCAGCGGGTCGGGGTCCTGGCCCGCGTGGATCGCCAGCGTCTCGAAGCCGCCACCAGTGTTGATCGTCACCATGACACTCTGTCACAAGACCGGGCGCCACGATCACCGGACCGCCCGGCCAGCGCGGCCGTCCCCGTGGTGCCCCCGGGCCACCGTCCCGGCCAGTCAGGGAGTGCCGGCCAGGAACCCGAGCAGGTCCTGCGGGGTGATCATCCCCGCTGGCTTGCCGTCCACCAGCACCAGTGCGGCCCCGGCCCGCTCCAGCGGGCCGACGACCTGGCTGACCGGCTCGCCCGAGCCCACCATGGGCAGCGGGGCCGACATGTGCCCGTCGATCGGGTCGTTCGGCTTGGCGCGGCCCGAGACCAGCGCGTCGAGCAGATCACGCTCCACGATGGAGCCGATCACCTCGGCCGCCATGACCGGCGGCTCCTGCTTCATCACCGGCAACTGGGACACGTTGTACTCGCGCAGCAGCCCGATGGCCGCGGACACCGTCTCGTCCGGGTGGGCGTGCACGAACTCGGGGAGCCCAGGCTGCTTGCGGGCCAGCACGTCGGCGACCTTGGGCTCGGTCGTCTCCGCGGCCAGGAAGCCGTAATCGGCCATCCACTCGTCGTTGAAGATCTTGGCCAGGTAGCCGCGCCCGGTGTCCGGGAGCAGCACCACGATCACGTCACCCGGCGCCGCGCTGGCCGCCACGCGCAGCGCGGCGACCACGGCCAGCCCGCACGATCCCCCGGTGAGCAGCGCTTCCTCACGGGCCAGCCGCCGGGTCATCAGGAACGACTCGGCGTCGCTGACCGCCATCACCTCGTCGCACACCGCCGGGTCGTAGTTGGCGGGCCACATGTCCTCACCCACGCCCTCGACCAGGTACGGCCGGCCGGTGCCGCCGGAGTACACCGAGCCCTCTGGATCGGCCCCGATCACCCGCACCCGGCCGCCGGAGATCTCCTTGAGGTACCGGCCGGTCCCGGTGATGGTGCCGCCGGTGCCGATGCCGGCCACGAAGTGGGTGACCCGGCCGTCGGTCTGCGCCCAGATCTCCGGGCCGGTGGAGTAGTAGTGCGAGGCCGGGTTCTCCGGGTTGGCGTACTGGTCCGGCTTCCAGCCACCCGGGGTCTCCTTGGCCAGCCGGCTGGACACCGAGTAATAGGAGTCCGGGTGCTCGGGCGACACGGTGCCGGGGCAGACCACGACCTCGGCCCCGTAGGCGCGCAGCACGCTGATCTTGTCCTGGCCGACCTTGTCCGGGCAGATGAACACGCAGCGATAGCCCTTCTGCGCCGCCACGATGGCCAGGCCCACCCCGGTGTTGCCGGAGGTCGGCTCCACGATCGTGCCACCCGGGCGAAGCGCGCCGGAGGCTTCCGCCGCCTCCACCATGCGCAGTGCGATCCGGTCCTTGACCGAGCCCCCGGGGTTGAAGTACTCCACCTTGGCCAGTACGGCTGGAGCGTGGCCGCCACCCACGTCCCGCGTCACCGCGCCCAGCCGGACCAGCGGGGTGTCCCCGACCAGCTCGATCAGGGATTCGTGCACCTGCATCGCCAACCACCTCAGCGGACGGGATCATCTGAGCACTGACGGTATCCCACCTGGTGGCCGCGGCTATCCCGGCCGGCCGCAGGCAGGGATGATGGAACCCGGAGAGTGCCGTAAGCTACTGGTCAGTAATCAAGCTCGCGCCGCGCAGTCAAGGGAGCCCGCCATGCCCGAGGCAGTCATCGTCGCCACCGCACGTTCCCCGATCGGCCGGGCGTTCAAGGGATCCCTCACCTCGATCCGGCCCGACGACCTGACCGTCCAGCTGGTGACCGCCGCGCTGGCCAAGGTCCCGCAGCTCGACCCGGCCGACATCGACGACCTCATGCTCGGCTGCGGCCTGCCCGGCGGCGAGCAGGGCTTCAACATGGCCCGGGTGGTCGCGGTGCTGCTCGGTTACGACCACCTGCCCGGCACCACGATCACCCGGTACTGCTCGTCCTCGCTGCAGACCACCCGGATGGCGTTCCACGCCATCAAGGCGGGCGAGGGCGACGTCTTCATCTCGGCGGGCGTGGAGTGCGTCAGCCGGTTCACCGCGGGCAGCAGTGACAGCTGGCCGGACACGCACAACCAGAGCTACGCCGGGGCCGAGGCCCGCTCCGCGCAGCGCGCCGACGCCGGTGCGCCGGTCTGGCATGACCCGCGCGAGGACGGCGCCATCCCCGACATCTACATCGCGATGGGGCAGACCGCGGAGAACCTCGCTCAGCTGCGCGGCATCACCCGGGCGGCCCAGGACGAGTTCGGCGTCCGGTCCCAGAACCTCGCCGAGAAGGCGCTGGCCAACGGGTTCTGGCAGCGGGACATTACCCCGGTGACGCTGCCGGACGGGACCGTGGTGAGCGCGGACGACGGCCCGCGGCCCGGCACCACGCTGGAGAAGGTGGCCGCGCTGCAGCCGGTGTTCCGGCCGGACGGCACGGTCACCGCGGGCAACTGCTGCCCGCTCAACGACGGTGCGGCCGCGGTCGTGGTGATGAGCGATATCAAAGCGGCCGAGCTGGGCATCACCCCGCTGGCCCGGATCGTGTCCACCGGGGTGACCGCGCTGTCCCCGGAGATCATGGGCCTGGGCCCGGTCGGGGCCTCCCGCCAGGCGCTCAGCCGGGCCGGGATGACGATCAGGGACATCGACCTGGTCGAGATCAACGAGGCATTCGCCGCCCAGGTCATCCCGTCCTACACCGACCTCGGCATCGACCTCGACCAGCTCAACGTCAACGGCGGCGCGATCGCGGTCGGGCACCCGTTCGGGATGACCGGCGCCCGGATCACCAGCACCCTGCTGAACAGCCTTCAGTTCCACGACAAGACGTTCGGCCTGGAGACCATGTGCGTGGGCGGCGGGCAGGGCATGGCGATGGTGGTCGAGCGGCTGAGTTAGCCCGGTGGGACGACCCCCGGAACCCCTCCGGGAGCAGGCGGCCGCGGCGTAACGAGGGACCATCCGGAAGATTGCGGAAGGATAACGCTGGGGGGTTGTCAGGGGCCTTCCGGTAGGGCACTCTCAACTGAGAAGCAGCTTGCCCCTGGAGGTGGCCATGTCCCTGAATCACTCTCCGGAGATGCACAAGAACATCATCGCCCGCATCCCGTCCGTCACCGGGCGCGACCTCCGAGAGTGGTTCATCCGGCTAGAGTCTGGGCCGTCGTTCCTGCGCTGTGAAGAACGAGCTCATTGGCTGTCCGATGAGCATGGCCTGTCCCATGGTTATGCCTCCGCGATCGTGCACGAGTACGAGTTCCGCCGCCGCCTCAGGCTGAACAGCGCCTGATCTATGCCACCGGACCAGGCCCGGGAGTTCCTCCGCCGGAACCACCGGGCGGTGCTGGCGACGGCCCGCGACGACGGCCGCCCCCAACTGTCCCCGATCACCGCCGCGGTGGACCCGGCGGGCCGGGTGATCATCAGCACCCGGGAGACGGCGGTCAAGGTCCGGAACCTGCGGCGGCGGCCGTTCGCCTCGCTGTGCGCGGTCACCGACAGCTTCTTCGGCGACTGGGTCCAGGTGGAAGGCGACGTAGAGATCATTTCCCTGCCGGACGCCATGGAGCTGCTGGTCGAGTACTACCGGCTGGTGTCCGGCGAGCACCCGGACTGGGATGACTACCGGGCCGCGATGATCCGGGACCGGCGCTGCGTGGTGCGCATCGCCATCACCCGGGCCGGCCCGAGCATCAGCGGCTGACCGCGGCTCCTGGCAGCACCCCACCCCGGCCCAGGTCACCGAGACGTTACCGGGGTCATGAATCATGTGCACCAGCAGGCCAACTGGGATCTTTGCGGCCAACGATTGAGCACGGCCCGGTTCCCCCGGTGCGGCGGTAGTTCTGTGCAGAACAACCGTCCTGTTCATGTGCCTTTGGCCAGATTGTGATTGAGCTGGGATTTGGCCTGCTATCCATGATCAGCAAGAACGCGTGTGAATGGCTGGCTTAGCACGGCGCAACAAAGATATTCGAGATCTGTGCGGTAGGCGAACTGCGCGGAGGGCTTACCCGGTGCGCTGTCCTGGCCAGGTCATCACAGGTCAGGGGGGCATTTAGCGCGGTGCCCCCGGTCGGAGTCGAACCGACACTGGGGACCCTTTTAGGGGGCCGGCCTCTTCCCTTGGGCTACGGGGGCTGGGTAATAATACCCCGGACTGACTGGGCAACTCTCGGGCAGCCGAATTGATACAGATTGTTTCGCCCGGGGGAACTTATCTATTTTCACTTGGCTACCGAATGCAAAGCGTAACCATTCCGATTGCGTTTGGCCGTTTTGCTTACGGAGAGTGACCAGCTCTCCGCGGATCCAGCTAGGCATCGAGCCCAGCCCTCCCCCTGGCCTGCTGGAACACGGCATCCAGCATGCCCGGGGTGACCCGCCCGGTGAACGTGTTCTGCTGGCTCGGGTGGTAGCAGCCGATCAGGGTGACCGGCCCGGACGGCCCGGCCAGCACGGCCTCCGCCCCGTGGCCGAACCGGGGCCGGGGCCGGGGCACGGCGATCCCGCAGGCCGGCAGCACCGGCCAGAGCGCCTGCCAGGCGAACGCGCCCAGGCAGACGATGACCCGCAGGTCGCCGAGCAGGTAGCCGAGCTCGGTGGACAGCCACGGGGCACAGGTGTCACGCTCGGTGATGGTCGGCTTGTTGGCCGGCGGTGCGCAGCGCACCGCGGCGACCACCCGGCTGTGCAGCAGTTGCTGGCCATCGCCGAGCCGCGTGCTGTCCGGCTTCGCGGCCAGGCCGCACCGGTACAGCGACGCGAACAGGACGTCGCCGCTCCGGTCGCCGGTGAAGACCCGGCCGGTCCGGTTGCCGCCGTGCGCCGCCGGGGCCAGCCCGAGAATCAGGATGCGCGGGTGGTCGTCGCCCCAGCCGTGGATCGGCCGGCCCCAGTACGGCTCGGTCGCGTGCGCGCGCCGTTTGACCCGGGCCACCTGCTCCCGCCAGTCGACCAGCCGGGGGCAGGCCCGGCACACCGACTCCCGGGCCACCAGCTCGGCCAGGCTGCCCGCGCCCGCGGCCAGGTCCCGTACCTGGGCGGCGTCTCCGGCCACCGGGGTGGCCGGGGTGGCCGGGTCATCCGGCCACGTACCCGGGGGCGCCGGGCCATCCAGCCGCGTGCCCGGCGGCGCCGGGCCGTCCAGGCTGCTCACCGGGACCCGCCTTCCGCCAGTGACCAGGCGATCCCGTCCAGGATGTCGTGCTCACTGACCAGCACCTCGGCGAACCCGAACCGGCGCATCACCTCGTCGAGGATCATCGCGCCGCCGCCGATCACGTCCACCCGGCCCGGGTGCATCACCGGCAGGCTGGCCCGCTGCTCGCGGGTCTGCCGGAGCAGGCCGCGGGCCTGCTCGGCCACCTGCCGGGCGGAGATCCGCGCGTGGTGGATCTGCGCGGCGTCGTAGTGGGGCAGGCCGAGGGCCAGCGCCGCGACCGTGGTCACCGAGCCGGCCAGGCCGACCAGGGTGCGCGCGGCCCGCACCGGCAGCGCCCCGGCCACCCGGTCCAGCGCGGCGCCGATGTCATTGACGGCCGCGGCGATCTCGGCCGCGGCGGGCGGGTCGGAGTGCAGGTACCGCTCGGTCAGCCGGACACAGCCGATGTCCACCGACAGCGCGCTGACCGGTCCCCCGGCCGGGTCACCGCCCAGCACGAACTCGGTCGACCCGCCGCCGATGTCCACGACCAGGTACGGCGGCCTGGGCCCGCCCAGCGGGCCGCCACCGGCCACGCCCTCCCCGGCCCCGGCCCCGGCCACGCCCACCCCGGTCCCGGCCACGCCGCCCCCGGTCCCGGCCACGGCCGCGGCCGCGGCGAACTCCGCGGTGGCCCCGGTGAACGACAGCCGGGCCTCCTCGTCGCCGGTGAGCACCTCCGGCGCGACGCCGAGCACCGCGGTCACCCCACGGACGAAATCGGCGCTGTTGGCCGCGTCCCGGGTGGCGCTGGTGGCCACCATGCGCACCGCGGTCGCCGACCGGTCCGCGATGATGCCCGCGTAACCAGCCAGCGCGCGCAGCGTGCGGTCGAGCGCAGCGGGCGCCAGCCGGCCGGTGGCATCGACCCCCTGGCCGAGCCGGACGATCTCCATCCGCCGGTCCACGTCGGTGAGCCGGCCCGCCACCGGGTCCACGTCGGCGACCAGCAGCCGCAGCGAGTTGGTCCCGCAGTCGATGGCCGCGACCCGGATCCCGGACGCCGGAACCCCGCTGGCCCGCAGCTCATCGGCCGTGGTCACCGGGCACACCCGGTGGCCACACACGGCCCCTGAGCCCACCACTCCCCGGCCGCGTCCGCTGCCTCGCGGCCCAGCGGGTTGGCGCCCGGCACCGCCAGTTCGTGCGCGACCAGGGCGTGCAGGCACTTGACCCGGTCCGGCATGCCGCCGGCGCTCTGCGTTCCGGCCGGCAGCGGCGCCACCCCGGCCTCGGCCGCGGCCGCGGCCCGCCGGGCCAGGTAGTCGCGGTGCGCGGCCTGCTGGGCCGCGCGCAGCCCAGGCTGGCTGGCCAGCCGCTGCTGCATCTCCCGCATCACGCCCGCGCCCTCCAGCCGGCTCACCGCGGCCACCGCGCGCGGGCAGCTGAGGTAGAACAGCGTGGGAAACGGGGTGCCGTCGGCGAGCCGGGGCGCGGTCTGCACCACGTCCGGCAGCCCGCACGGGCAGCGGTGCGCCACCCCGCGCAGGGCCCGCGGCGGCCGGCCCAGCTGCGCCTGGACGGCCTGCTCATCGGCGGCGGTGACCGCGCTCAGCCCGGCCACCGTCTCACCGGGCGCCGGGCTGGTCCGCCTGGTGCACCGAGTGCCACAGCCGCTCGTACCACGGCGTGCCCGCGTCCGCCGCGGCCGTCCCGCTGTGGGCCGGCTGGCCGCCGATGATCACGTAACAGGTCTGCCGGGGCATGCACCAGTGCAGCCGGTCGCGGGCCTGCTGCTCGATATAGGCCGGGTCGTTCAGCTGAGCGGCTTCGGCGCGCAGCCGGGCCAGCTCGGCCGAGGTGGCCTGGCTCTGCGCCACCAGCTGGTCGATCTGGCGGCGCTGGGCGATGTACTCGCGCACCGGGTAGGCCAGGCTCAGCGCGATGGCACAGACCACCACGGCCAGGACCGCGGCCCGGCTGGTGAACCGGGCCCGCTGCGGCTGTGCTGGCCGCTGGGGCGGCGGGCCGGGCATCAGTCAACCGCGGCCCACCGCGGGAAGGCGCTGGCGCCCGCGTAGACGGCCGCGTCGTCGAGGAGTTCCTCGATCCGCATCAGCTGGTTGTACTTGGCCACCCGCTCGCCGCGGGCCGGGGCACCCGACTTGATCTGGCCGCAGTTCACCGCCACCGCCAGGTCGGAGATGGTGGTGTCGTCGGTCTCCCCGGACCGGTGGCTGATCATGCAGGCGAACCCGCTGCGCTGGGCCAGCGCCACGGCGTCCAGCGTCTCGGTGACCGAGCCGATCTGGTTGACCTTGACCAGCAGCGCGTTGGCCGACTTCTCGGCGATGCCGCGGCGGATGCGCTCCGGGTTGGTCACGAACAGGTCGTCGCCCACGATCTGCACCCGGCCGCCCAGCTCCGCGGTGAGCACCTGCCAGCCGGCCCAGTCCTCCTCGGCCAGCGGGTCCTCCAGCGACACGATCGGGTAGGCGTCCAGCCAGTCGGTGTAGATGCGGGTCATCTGCGCGGCATCCTGGGCGGCGCCCTCGAACCGGTAGGCCCCGTCGGCGTGGAACTCGGTGGCCGCGGCGTCGATGGCCAGCGCCACGTCCCGGCCGGGGGTGAACCCGGCCTTGCCGATGGCCTCCACGATCAGGTCCAGCGCGGCCCGGTTGTGCTCCAGGTCGGGCGCGAAGCCGCCCTCGTCGCCCACGCCGGTGGCCAGGTGGTGCTGCTTGAGCACGGACTTCAGCGCGTGGTAGGTCTCCGCGCCCCACCGCACGGCCTCGGTGAACGACGCCGCGCCGATCGGCGCGATCATGAATTCCTGGATGTCCACGCTGTTGTCGGCGTGCGCGCCGCCGTTGAGGATGTTCATCATCGGCACCGGCAGCAGGTGCGCGTTCGGGCCGCCCAGGTAGCGGAACAGCGGCAGGTCCGCCGACTCCGCCGCGGCGTGGGCCACGGCCATGCTCACCCCGGTGATCGCGTTCGCGCCGAGCCGGGACTTGTCCGGGGTCCGGTCCAGGTCGATCATGGCCTGGTCGATCAGCCGCTGCTCGGACGCGTCGAAGCCGAGCAGTTCCGGCTGGATCTCCTCGATGATGCCGGCTACGGCCTTGCCGACTGCCTTGCCGCCGTACTCGCCGCCGCCGTCGCGCAGTTCCACGGCTTCGAACGCGCCGGTCGACGCGCCGCTGGGCGCGGCGGCCCGGCCGACCGAGCCGTCGTCCAGGGCGACTTCGACCTCCAGGGTGGGGTTACCCCGGGAGTCCAGGATCTGCCGGGCGTGCACCGTATCGATCGAGGCCACGAAGGGGCTCCTGTAGGTCGGCTGACATGTCCGTATTTGAGCCTAGTGGAGTCCGGGCAGCCCAGGGCACCGGGCGCGCCGTCGCGCGCCCAGGTCGTGCCGTAGGCCGTGTCCTAGCCCGTCCGGCCGGTGTCCCGCTCCCAGGCGCGCACCCGGTCGCCGTAGCGGCGGGCCGCGGCGCGCAGCTCCAGTTCCGGATCGAGCCCAGCCGCCCGCGCGCTGGCCACCAGGGCGAACAGCTGGCCGCCCAGCTGGCCGCCGTCCCCGGCCGGGCCGGCCACGTCCAGGCCGGCCAGCCCGGCCGGGACGCCGGCCCGCTCGGCCCGCCGCTGCAGCTGCGCGGCCAGCGCCAGGGCCGGCTGGCTGAGCGGCACGCCGTCCAGCGCGGAGGTGGGCGCGCCCGACTTGGCTTCGCGTTCCGCCGCCTTGATCTCGTCCCAGTTGCGCTTGACGTCTTCCGCGCCGGACACCGCGACGTCCGCGAACACGTGCGGGTGCCGGCGGACCAGCTTGGACACGATGCCGTCGGCCACGTCGTCGATGGTGAACCCGGTCCCATCGGCCCGCTCGGCGGCGACCCGGGCGTGGAACATCACCTGGAGCAGCACGTCGCCGAGTTCCTCGCGCAGCGCCGCCCGGTCCCCGCTCTCCAGCGCGTCCAGCGCCTCGTAGGACTCCTCGAGCAGGAACGGGGCCAGCGACTCGTGCGTCTGCCTGGCGTCCCACGGGCAGCGCCGGCGCAGCGTGTCCATCACCTCGACCAGGACCAGCAGCTCGGCGCCGGGCAGCCCGGCCGAGCCGGTCACGACCTCCGCGGCACCGCCCAGCTCGCGGGCCAGCGCCGGCACCACGTCATGGTCCACCGAGCCCGGCGGCTCGGCCGCGGGCAGCCACACCACGGGGCCGGGCTGCGCCGCGGCCGCGGCGGTCAGCAGCCGGGCCAGCTCGCCCGGGCCCGCCCCGGCCGCCCCGGGCAGCACCGCCCAGCCGATCCCGGCCTCGTCCAGGTGGGGCAGCAGCGGATGCTCGGCCGACGCCGGCCAGCACCTGCGCCGCGCCGCCCAGCGTCTGCCAGGCGGGCCAGCTGAGCAGCCCAGGGCGGACCGCTGGCGACGTCACCAGCAGCACCACCTGCCCGCTTACCGCGCCACCTGGCCGCACCGGGCGGGTCACTAGCAGTGCGGCGTGGTCTGCGGGGCGGCGGTCCCGGTCGGTGACGGCGACGGCGACCCGGGTGCCGCGGCCAGCTGGCCCGGCACGCGCACGACCGAGATCTGCCGGTAGTCCAGCTCGCCGAACTGCGGGTTGACCTGGATGCCCAGGCTCTTCGCGGCCCGGCACTGCGACGTGTTGAACTGGTTGCCCAGGATCTGCAAGGCGGCCTGGGCGGTGGGCAGCTGCCCGCCGTCCAGCCGGGCCAGCACCGCGTTCTGGATCGCGAGGTACCGGCCCAGCTCGCCGATCTGGTCCGGCGGCACGCCGTTGGCCACCGCCAGGTCGGTCAGCGTGACCCCGCTCTGCTTGGCCTGCGCGGTGGCCGAGGCCAGCGCCGCCTGCACCTGGCGGTGCGTCACGCTGATCCCGTAGCGGTGCGCCATCTGCTCCCGAACCTTGAACCGGAGCAGCCAGCTCAGCACCACCTGGGACGTCTGCGCCGCCGGGAACTGCAGCTGCACCTTGGCCTTGTCCGCCTGGTGGGCCTGGTTCAGGTTGCTGACCTGCGCAGCCACCGTGGCCGAGGAAATCCG
Organism: uncultured Actinomycetes bacterium; assembly: GCA_963711705.1. Lineage (GTDB taxonomy): Bacteria > Actinomycetota > Actinomycetes > Streptosporangiales > Streptosporangiaceae > RYN-230. Next base: position 101,573 of record CAVQFM010000020.1, on the reverse strand, counting down.
GTCGGTGTTGGTGACCGCCGCCGAGCCGAGCCGGACGGTGCCACAGCCGGCCAGCACGAGCACCGCGGCCGTGGCCGCGACGGTCAGGGTGAGGGGGGTGCGGAGCACGGACGGCGTCCCTTCTGTTCTACCCGGTTCCCACGGGGCTCCCCGGTGCGTCTGGTTCCAGCACCGCCGCGACCAGCTGCGCGCACCAGGTGAGCAGTTCAGTGTCCCGCAACAGCGGGGCACCCGGTGGCGCGGGGCGCCCGGCAGGCGCCACCCGGGGCACCGGTACGAGCATGCTACGCACCGCCGGCTTCAGCACGGTCTTCGGGTACAGCCGCTGCAGCCGAACCTGCCGTGAGTCGGGCAGCTCCACCGGGGAGAACCGGATGAACGTGCCCTGCTGGGTGATGTCGGTCAGCCCGGCCCGCCGGGCCCGGGCCCGCAGCCGGGCCACGTCCAGCAGGTTTTCCACCGGCTCCGGCGGCGGGCCGAACCGGTCGGCCAGCTCGTCGTGGGCCTCGGCGGCGTCCTCGGCTGAGTCGATGGCCGCGATCCTGGTGTACGCCTCCAGCCGGAGCCGCTCCCCGGGCACGTAGTCGTGCGGGATGTGCGCGTTGACCGGCAGCTCGATCCGCACCTCAGGCCGCTCGGCGGGCCCGTCCCCCTTCAGCTCGGTGACCGCCTCGCCGATCATCCGCACGTACAGGTCGAAGCCGACCCCGGCGATGTGCCCGGACTGCTCGCCGCCGAGCAGGTTGCCCGCGCCGCGGATCTCCAGGTCCTTGAGGGCCACGTACATGCCCGCGCCCGCCTCGGTGTGCTGCGAGATCGTGGCCAGCCGCTCGTACGCGGTCTCGGTCAGCGGCTTCTCCGGCGGGAACAGGAAGTACGCGTAGCCCCGCTCGGTGCTGCGGCCGACCCGGCCGCGCAGCTGGTGCAGCTGGGGCAGCCCGTACGTGTCGGCCCGGTCCACGATCAGCGTGTTCGCGTTCGGGATGTCCAGCCCGGACTCGATGATCGTGGTCGACACCAGCACGTCGAACTTGCGGTCCAGGAAGTCGTTCATCACCGACTCGAGCAGGTGCTCGTTCATCTGCCCGTGGCCGACCACGACCCGGGCCTCCGGCACCAGCTCGGCCAGCCGGGCCGCCACCTTGTTGATCGAGCTGACCCGGTTGTGCACGAAGAACACCTGGCCGTCGCGGAGCAGTTCGCGCCGGATGGCCGCGGCGATCTGCCGCTCGTCGTAGGGCCCGACCAGGGTGAGCACCGGGTGCCGTTCCTCCGGCGGGGTCAAGATGGTGGACATCTCGCGGATCCCGGCGATGCCCATCTCCAGCGTGCGCGGGATCGGCGTGGCCGACATGGCCAGCACGTCCACCTCGGTGCGCAGCCGCTTCAGGTACTCCTTGTGCTCGACCCCGAACCGCTGCTCCTCGTCCAGGATGACCAGGCCGAGCCGGGCGAACCGGGTGTCCGGGGAGAGCAGCCGGTGGGTGCCGATGACCACGTCCACCTTGCCCTCGGTCATTTCCTCCCGGGTCCGGGCCGCCTCGGCGTCGCTGGAGAACCGGGACAGCATCCGCACGTTCACCGGGAACGGCGCGAACCGCTCGCTGAACGTGGCGTAGTGCTGCTGGGCCAGCAGCGTGGTGGGCACCAGCACGGCCACCTGGCTGCCGTCCTGCACCGCCTTGAACGCGGCGCGCACCGCGATCTCGGTCTTCCCGTACCCGACATCGCCGCAGATCAGCCGGTCCATCGGGACCGGCCGTTCCATGTCCGCCTTGACCTCGTCGATCGCGGCCAGCTGGTCCGGCGTCTCCACGTACGGGAACGCGTCCTCCAGCTCCCGCTGCCACGGGGAGTCCGCGCCGAACGCGTGCCCGGGCGAGGCCATCCGCGCCGAGTACAGCCGGATCAGCTCGGCGGCGATCTGCCGGACCGCCTTGCGTGCCCGGCCCTTGGTCTTGGCCCAGTCGGCGCCGCCCAGCCGGTGCAGGCTGGGCGCTTCGCCGCCCACGTACCTGGTCACCTGGTCCAGCTGGTCGGTCGGCACGTACAGCCGGTCGGCGGGCTGGCCGCGCTTGCCCGGCGCGTACTCGATGACCAGGTACTCCCGGGTCGCGCCCGCCGCGTTGCGGCTGGTCATCTCCAGGTACCGGCCGACCCCGTGCTGCTCGTGGACGACATAGTCGCCCGGCGTGAGCTGCAGCGGGTCGACGCCGCCGCGCCGCCGGGCCGGCAGCCGGTCCTTGCCGCCGCCCGCCGCGCGCTGCCCGGCCAGGTCGGCCTCGGTCAGCACGGCCAGCCGCACCGCCGGCCAGGTGAAGCCCGAGCCGATCAGGGCGGTGGTCACGCTGGGCACGCCGGGCTCGGGCGGCGCGTCCAGGTCGCCCAGCCGGGCGCCGAGCCCTTCGCCGCGGAGCATCTCGGTCAGCCGCTGGGCCGGCCCGGGCCCCTCGGTGACCAGCACCACCCGCCAGCCGTCGGCCAGCCAGCCCCGCACGTCCCCGATGGCGCGCGTGGTATCACCCCGGTAGCCCGGCGCCGGCGACGCTTGCATACCAAACGAAAGGCGGCCAGCCTCATCACTCGCCACCGGGCCGGTGTCCGCACCGGCCAGTGTGTCCGGCCGCTCGAACGGCGTGATGCTCCACCACGCGGTGCCCAGCCGCTGGGCCGCCGCCTGCACGCCGGCCAGCGGCCGGAAGGCGGCCGCAGCCAGGTCGACCGGGGCCTGCCCGCCCGCGGCCGCGTTGACCCAGGACGCCTCGAGGAACTCCTGGGAGGTCCGGACCAGGTCCTCGGCCCGGGCCCGGATCCGCTCCGGGTCACACGCCACCACCAGGCCGCCCGGCGGCACGTAGTCGGTGAGCAGCTCCATCCGGTCGGCGAGCACCGGCGAGAACGCCTCCATGCCCTCCACCGCGATGCCGTCGGCCAGCTGGCCCAGGATCTCGGCCAGCCCGGGATGCTCGGCCGCGAGCTGCCGGGCCCGCTCCCGCACGGCCGGGGTGAGCAGCAGCTCACGGCACGGCGGGGCCCACAGGCCGTCCGCGGCCGCGTGCAGGCTGCGCTGGTCGGCCACGCCGAAATAGCGGATCTCCTCGACGCTGTCGCCCCAGAACTCCACCCGCAGTGGGTGCTCCTCGGTGGGCGGGAACACGTCCAGCAGGCCGCCCCGCACCGCGATCTCGCCGCGCCGGGTGACCAGGTCGGTGCGCGCGTAGCCGATTTCCACCAGCCGGTCGATGACCTCTTCGAAGCCGGCGTCCTGGCCGCTGCGCAGGGCCACCGGCGTCAGCTCACCCAGCCCGCTGACCATCGGCTGCAGCAGGCTGCGCACCGGGCTGACCAGCACGCTGATCGGCCCGGTCCGCGAGCTGTCCAGGTCCGGGTGGGCCAGCCGGCGCAGCACGGCCAGCCGCCGCCCGGAGGTGTCCGAGCGCGGGGACAGCCGCTCGTGCGGCAGGGTCTCCCAGGCCGGGAAGCAGGCCACCGTGCCGGCCGGCAGGAACGACTCCAGCGCGCTGGTCAGGTCCTCGGCCTCCCGGGCGGTGGCCGTCACGGCCAGCACGAACCGGGGCTTGTCCGCTGGCGGGGCGGTGGCCAGCGCGCCGACCAGGAACGGGCGCAGCGCGGGCGGGGCGATGAGGTCGGCGTCCGTGTCACCCTGGCTCAGGGCATGCTGGAGCTGAGGGTCCTCGGCGATGACGGGGAGCAATCCGGCGAGGCTCATGGTGTCCTTGATCACGCGGAGCGAACGGGGCTGAGCAGCACGAAAGGCCCGCGCTGGCGGACGGCGGGGCCGCCGGAACCCGGGCGCGGGATACTTCTAGTTTACGTTCCGCGCCAACTGGACGCGCCCGGCCCGGGGATACCCGGAACGCGATAGTGGCCCTGCACAGTCCTAGGGCAGCCACTGGGCAGGCGGCACCTGGCCCGCGCCCGCTGCCGCGTGTAGCCTCTGGTTGCCGCGGCCGCCGGTCTCAGCATGCCGCCGTGGCTCTGGTGCGCCGCTGAGCGGGCGCCATGGGGGAGGGACTGGAGGTGCGCGTGACTGCTGAGGCGCCTGCCGGGCAGCCGGCCGACCTGGCCGGGCTGCCGTCCTGGACCCTGGACGAAGGCCAGCTCGGCGACCTGGAGCTGCTGCTGTCCGGCGGCTACGCGCCGCTGCACGGGTTCATGACCGCGGCCGAGGCGGCCTCGGTGACCGCCACCGGCACGCTGCCCGACGGGACTGGATGGCCGGTGCCCATCACCCTGCAGGTGCCGTCCGGCAGTATCAAGCCGGACACCACCCGGCTGCTGCTGCAGGACCCGGAGGGCACCCCGCTGGCGGTGCTCGACATCCGGGACTGGGCGCCCGCCGACGGGCTGGTCCAGCTGGGCGGGCCGGTGACCGAGACCCGCCCGCCCGAGCACGGGCCGTTCCGGCAGCTGCGCCGGCGGCCGGCCGAGCTGCGCGCCGAACTCGCGGGCACCCCGGTGCTCGGCTACGTCACCCGGGCGCCGCTGCACTGCCACCAGATCGGCCAGCTGCGGCATGCGGCCAGCCAGCTGAAGGCCCGGCTGCTGCTGCTGCCCGCGGTGGCCGGCCCGGCTGACATCGTGCACCGGCCGGACTCACTGGTCCGTGCCGTCCGCGCGGCCGCCCGGCATCTGCCGCCCGGCACCCTGGTCGTGCCGGTGCCGCTGCGCCGCTACCCGGCCAGCGCCGGGGACGACCTCGCGCTGCGGGCCATCGTCGCGGCCGCCTACGGCGCGACTCACCTGCTCGCCGACACGCCGGCCAGTCCCGGCGCGGTGGCGGGCAGCACGCTGCTGACCGCGGCCACCGGCCGCCCGGCCCCGGTCATCCCGGTCATCTCCCCCGGCGACTGGGCCTACGACCCGGTCGCCGAAGTGTGGCGGCCGCTGGCCCTGATCGAGGCGGGCACCGAGCGCGCCGACCTGTCCCCCGGCGAGCTGGAGGACCTGCTGGACCGGGGGGCCGAGGTGCCGGCCTGGTTCACCCCGCCCGCGGTCGCGGCCGAGCTGCGCCGGGCCCGGCCGCCGCGCGGCGAGCGGGGGCTGGTCATCTTCCTCACCGGGCTGTCCGGCTCGGGCAAGTCCACGCTGGCCCGATCGCTGCGTGACGCGCTCAGCGAGCGGGGCGACCGGACCGTGTCGCTGCTCGACGGCGACCTGGTGCGGACGCTGCTGTCGGCCGGGCTGACGTTCTCCCGCGCCGACCGGGACCTGAACATCGCCCGGATCGGCTACGTGGCCGCCGAGATCGCCCGGCACGGCGGCATCGCCATCTGCGCGCCGATCGCGCCGTACGCGCAGGCCCGCCACGACGTCCGGCGGGCCGTCAGTGAGGTCGGCGACTTCCTGCTGATCTACGTGGCCACCCCGGCCGAGGTGTGCGAGGCCCGGGACCGCAAGGGCCTGTACGCCAAGGCCCGGGCCGGGCTCATCGACCACTTCACCGGGGTGTCCGACCCGTACGAGGAACCCGACGACGCCGACCTGGTCATCGACACCTCGACGACGACCCGGCAGGAAGCGCTGCAGGCCGTGCTGGACCTGCTCACCGAGGGCGGCTGGCTCCCCCCGCTGCCCGGCTAGCTGGTCTCCTGGGACCCGATCCCGGACCGCTGCTCGGCCATGGACATGGCCCACGCTTTGCATATCAATGCCCGCCGTCCGGCGCTGGCCGGGCGGCGGGTCAGTCGTCGTCTTCGGCGCGGCTGCCCGCGTCGAGGCGGCGGCCCAGGCCGCGCAGGCCCTGCAGCCGGGCGGCGATCGCGCCGGACATCGCGTCCCGCTGCCGGGACAGCAGCACGTAGCTGGCGATGCCGCTGATCAGCAGGGCCAGGCCGAGCAGCAGCAGGCCCCGGGCGCCGGCCAGGTAGAGCAGCCCGGTTGCCGCGACGAACAGCAGGATCCGGGCGGTGGTGTAGGCGATAGCGGACCGCATAGCGGTCTCAGCCTACTGCGGCCGCACATCCGGCCTGCCCGGGGGCGGCCCAGCCGGGCCGGGCGCTCCGGGTGCGCTGGTCAGCCCGGGCCCAGCCCAGGGGCGGGCGGGCTGCCCAGGATGTCTACCAGCAGCTGCCGGGTCGATGTTGCCGCCGGACAGCATCGCGACCGTGGTCGTCGCGGCGGGCAGTTCCTTCCGCCGGAACAGGCACGCGGCCGCCGCGACCGCGCCGCCTGGCTCGGCGATCAGCCGGGCCTCCAGGGCGAGCCGCCGCACCGCGGCGCGGATCTCGTCCTCGGTCACGGTGACGATGCCGGCCACGTACTCCCGCATGTGCTGCAGGGGCAGCGCGCCGACCTGGTCGGCGCGCAGTGCGTCGGCGATGGTCCGCCGGGTCGCCTCCGGCGGCCAGGGCACCTGCCTGCCCTCGCGCAGTGAATCCCGGGCGTCCGCGGCCAGTTCCGGCTCCACCCCGATCACCGTGGCTCCCGGGCTGAGCGTGTGCAGGGCCGTGGCGATGCCGGAGATCAGCCCGCCGCCCGCTACCGGCACGACCACCAGGCCCACCTCAGGGCAGTCGGCGGCGATCTCCAGCCCGATCGTGCCCTGCCCGGCGATCACCCGGCGGTCGTCGAACGGCGGGATGGGCACCGCGCCGCGCTCCCTGGCGATCTCCTGGGTGGCGGCGAGCCGCGCGGCGAGGTCCGGCGCCGAGACCACCACCTCGGCGCCCAGCGCGCGGATGGCCGCGACCTTGACCGGGGCGGCGTTTTCCGGGACCACGATGACCGCGGGCAGGCCGAGCCGGGCGGCGGCGTAGGCCACCGCCTGGCCGTGATTCCCGCTGGAATGGGCGACCACGCCGCGCTCCCGGGCGGCCGCGGGCAGCGCGCTCATCGCCGCGTAGGCGCCGCGCAGCTTGAACGATCCGGTCGGCTGGAGTGATTCGGGCTTGATCAGCAGGGCCGGGTCGGCCCCGGGGAAGGGCACCAGCGGGGTGCGGACCGTGACGCCGGCCAGCGACGCCGCGGCGGCCCGGATTTCCCCAATCGAGACGAGCGATGGCACGGGCTCAACCCTACGGCCCGGCCGCCTGGATGACCTTGGTGGCCGGCGATGCGGCCCGGCGCAGCGGCACACTCGCCGGCCCGTCGATCGGCGTTCGCCAAGTTTTACGGAAACTAGGGAGAAAACCATCGTTTGTCGCCACACTTGGGACAGGCCGAGCGCTTCGCCCGGTGCCGCTGGTCTGGAGGAGACGTGTGTGGACGCCAACACTGAGCGGCTGCTGACGCCTGGCGAGGTCGCGGCGCTCTTCCGGGTAGACCCGAAAACGGTGACCCGGTGGGCGGCGTCCGGCCGGATCAGCAGCATCCGTACGCCCGGCGGCCACCGGCGGTTCCGTGAATCCGAAGTACGTGCGCTGCTCCGCGGCGAGGCCACGACCGTGGTCGAGGACCGGCGGGCCGAGTAGCCCGCCGGGTCGCCGTCCGGCCGGCCATCGTGCGGCGTTACTGCTGGTCCGGCCCGCGCCCCGAACCACCCTGGCTGGCCAGGAATTCAGCGAACTGCCGCTGCAGCTCTTCGTCCCCGGCTTCCCACTGACGGCGCCGCTCTTCCATTTCCTCTTCGGTCACGGCCTGCTCGGCCAGGCGGCGGTAATCCGCGTCCGCGGGCCCGATCTCCACATACGCATCGCCGATCAGCTGTCCTTCTTCGGCCAGGACCGACTCGGGAACCAGGAGGTTCCCGTTGGGCAGCTGGATGACGAACATCACTGATCACTCTAAAGCCCGTAGCGGAGATTGAAGTAGAGCATGACATCGAGAGCCGGCCTGGTGTTGCCGCCGAGCATGTCCACGAGCGCCGGGCGCTGCCGGGAAGCGATCGCCGCGAAGGCGTCGGCGAAGAACTCGCGGCGGCCCAGTTCCCCGGCCTGCTTGTGGAAATCGCTCACCAGGGACTCCTGGCAGCGCTGGTAGAGCTGGCGGAACTCGGCCGAGTCCGACTGCCAGGTTCCGTTCTCCCGGTCGATGTCGTCGAGGGCGTGCCCGACCTCGTGGCACATGACGTCCGGGGCCGCTGACGGCCGCGAGCCAACGATGATCTTCCGCTCGCCGTAGGCGCCGGCGCAGGCGTCCCAGGTCGCCCGGCCGGACGGCAGCGGGACGCCGTGCAGCCGGGACATGTCGTCCAGGTCCGGGACGCCGCCGTCACCGACGTGGATCGCATCCAGCCCGGCGGCCAGGATGTCCTTGATGACGTGCGGAAGCTGGGCGAGCCGGTTGACCGCGCGGACGACCGGGGCGGACGGCACCTCGGCGGCGGGCCATTCGCGGCGCAGCACCCGTTCCAGCGGCCCGCAGTCGGCGTAGCCTTCCGCGGCCCGCCGGGCGTGCGCGACCTCGTACCAGGCCAGCCCGGCGGGGACCTGGCTGGATACTGGCCGGGCCTGGGCCTGCGCGGGGGCGTCCTGCGCGGCACCCCGGCCCAGTGCCGCCCGGCCCGGGGCCGCTTGCCCGGGTGCCGGGCGGATGGCGGCCCGGTCTGGTCCGGCCTGCCGGGCGATGCCGCGGCCTGGCCCGGCCGGCTGGCCGTCGGGCCCCGGCTCGGCGGCAGGCGTCCGCGGCCCGGCGGCTGGGGTGCGGGGCCCGGCGGCTGGGGTGCGGGGCACCCGGCGGGGCAGCAGCCCGCCGCCGGGCCCGGGCGGTGGCGCGGCCGGGCCACCCGCCGGGGAATCCGCACCCGGCGGCCCGGGCGGCGGGTTACGCGGCTTGCGGCGGGGCGCGCGGCGGGGCAGTGCCGGGCGTGGGGATGACGGCGGTGCAGGCGGCGGCTGCGGGGCCCACGGCGGCGGTGCCCCGTCCCTGGCCGACTGGGTGGCACCCGGCCAGCCAGCCGCCCGGGCTCACCCCGCCGGCTGCCGGAGGCTCACCCGGCCACTCGGCTGCCGGAGGCTCACCCGGCCAGTCAGCCCACGGAGGCTCCTGGCCCGGCTGAGCCGGGCCAGGCTGGCCCGGGATCAGGTAGTCCCGCCGGTGGCGGCCGGAGCTGTAGCTGCTGGCTGCACTGCCGTTAACCGGGCCGCCGGATCCGGCCGTACCCGGGGACCGCGCGCCTCCCCGGCCCGGCCGGAGGAACCGGCGAACGCGATCGATAAGCCGCAGCCGCATATGTCGCACTCCCAGCGATCGCGTGCCAGGGTGCCAGGGTATGCCGAAACACTGAGAACGTCATCTCTCGTTACTGAACGTAATTGGTTACGGAACGGGGTTGGTTACCCGGCAACACGGCTTAATCCCTCACGAACTGAGCACGGCTGCGGCTAAGCTGCGCGCATGTGGCTGGTCGGAGCGGTGTCTGCGCTGGTCCTGGCGGGTCTGTGGTTGTGCTGGTCAAGACGTCCACGGCGGCTGGCGCATCCGGCCGGATCGGCCGCTGACGCCGCCTACCGCCGGCACCCGGCGGGCCGGGCACGGCAAGCCTCCGGCGATGACTGGGCGTCACCAGATGGTGCACCGCCGCCTGCGGAGTGGTCCGTCCCCCGGGGCCCGGACGACGATCCCGAGTTCCTCCAGGAGCTCGACCGGGTCATCCGCGGCGACCAGGATCCGGACCAGAACTAAGCAGACGGCCCGGCGGGGCCGCGGCCGGCCGGGTGCGGCTCAGTTCAGCCCGGCATACGAGTGCAGGCCAGTGACGAAGATGCTGACCCCGAGCAGGTTGAACAGCAGGCAGCCGAAGCCAGCCAGCTGGATGTAGGCGGCCCGGCGGCCCCGCCAGCCCGCGGTGACCCGGGCGTGCAGGAAGCACGCGTACACCACCCAGGTGATGAAGGCCCAGGTCTCGGTGGGATCCCAGCCCCAGTACCGGCCCCAGGCCTGGTCTGCCCAGATCGCCCCGGCCATGATGCCGAAGGTCCACAGCGGGAAGGCGAACACCACCGTGCGGTAGGCGAGCTGATCGATCCGTTCCGGGCTGGGCAGCAGCCGGAACACCTCACCGTTGCGGACCGGCAGCCCGGCCGCGACCCGCCTGCTGTGCCGGTCGGCGAACAGGAACACCACCGCGAGCACGGCGGCCACCACATAGGTCCCGCTGGCCAGGGTGATCGCGGTCACGTGGATGGCCAGCCAGTAGGAGTTCAGCGCCACGGCGATCGGCCCGGCCGGCGTGTAGATCACCGTCTGGGCCAGCCCGATGATGATCACAATCGGCGCCATCACGAACAAGCCCAGGTAGTACGGCCGGTACTTGATCATCAGGCCGACGAAGAAGATGACCGCGACGCACGAGACGGCGATCACGAACTCGTACATGTCGCCCCACGGCACGCGGTGCACGGCGAGCCCGCGGGTGATCACCCCGACGATGTGCAGCGCCAGCCCGATGATGACCAGGCCGAGCCCGGCCCGTACCCACGGCCCGGCCAGGCCAGGCCCGCCGGCCCAGGATCCCCGGCCTGCCCGCGGCGCCGCCGGTGGGCCCGGCCGTCCCGGTCCCGGCGCCACCGCTCCCCGCGCCGGCCGTGGCCGGGCTGCTGGCGGCCGTCGCGGCCGGGGGCCCGGCGGCCCCGTCCGCCCCTGCGGCCTGGGCTCCCCCGGCGGCCGGCGCGGCCACGCCGGCCGGCACCAGTTCGGCTGGCTCGGCGGACCCGGTGGCACCAGTAGCGCGCCGGCCGAAAGCGAAGTCGGCCGCGAAGGCCAGCACGGCCAGGAAGTACAGCAGCAGGGCGACCATCAGGAAGTGGTCACTGAAGTGGGACAGCCCCTGGTTGATGGGCATCAGTCTCGCTCCCCGGGTGATGTCGTGGTGAGCTGCGGGTCATCGGCCACGGTGGTGCCCGCGTACGCGCCGCGGAGCGCTTCGGCCAGGCCGGCGAACTCTTCGTCGAAGCCGCCCGCCGGGTCGGACCGGGCGAGTCCGCCCACATCCACCCGGGTCGTCCCGTCCGGGCCGGGATAGGCGCGGACGAACATCCGGCGGCGCCGGACGAAGAAGGACAGCAGCAGGCCGGCCAGTGCGGCCGCCCCGGCGATCAGCGCCGGCAGCTGCCCCGGGTCATAGGTAATGGCCAGGCTGATCCACTGCCGGTAGCCAGTGAAGGTGACCGTTCCGGCCCCGCCCGGCAGCCTGATCGACTGGCCTGGCGCCAGCGGCCGCGGCGGGACCGGCAGCTGGGTCAGGTGCGCGGTGTTCAGCTGGTACACCGACTGCGGCGGGCCGCTGTCCATGCCCAGATTGCCCTTGTAGGAGACCAGGCTGACCCGGGGCAGCAGCGGGGCCGGGAAGGCGGACTCCAGCGTCCCGCCGACGTCCACCGCGGTGGGCAGGAACACGCCCGCGAACCCGAGCTGGTCGGGCTGGGCATCGGGGACCTTGATGACCCCCTCGGAAGTGAGGCCCGAGTTGCCTACCGAGATGAACGGCACCGGCTGGTCGAAAACCACCTTCCCGGTGCCGTCGGTGACCTTGAAGACCGGCGCGTACCCGTGCCCGATCAGGTACACCTTGGCGCCGTCCACCGCCAGTGGGTGGTTTACCCGCAGCACGTCGTGGCGGACGGGCGCCCCGGGCTGCGCGGTGTAGCTGACGTCCGCGTTGAACGCGGACGGCTGGCCCCGCTCCGTCCCGGAGGTCACGTAGGAGGCGCTGAACCGGTTGAGGGTGAGGCTGAACGGCTGCAGGTCGCCGGAGGACACCAGCCGGCCCGGGCGGAATGTGTCCAGGGCGGTCACTGTGTTCGCGAACGACGAACCGGACACCAGCAGCCGGTTGGCCTTGTAGCCGAACAGCCCGCCCAGCGCGACCGCGCCGAGCAGCCCGAGCAGCGCCAGGTGGAAGAGCAGGTTGCCGAATTCCCGGCGGTAGCCCTTTTCCGCGGACAGCCAGCCGTCCCCGGTGCGCAGCCGGAACTTGCGCTGCCGCAGCACGGCCGCGGCCGCGTCCAGCGCGGCCGCCGGATCGCGGTCGGTCTGCTGCCGGGCCGAGGATGGCAGCCGGGCCACGTGGCGCGGGGCCGGCGGGGGCAGCGCCCGGGCCGACCGGGCCAGCCGGAACGTGCGCGGAACCACGCAGCCCGCCAGCGAGAGGAACAGCAGCAGGTAGATCGCGGCGAACCAGGGGGCGGCGAACACGTTGAACAGGGACAGCCGGGCCAGCCACGGGGCCAGGGCCGGATGCGAGGTGTAGTACTGCTGGACGGCGGCCGGGTCGATGCCCTGCTGCGGCAGCAGCGAGCCGGGCACGCTGGCTACCGCCAGCAGGAACAGCAGGATCAGCGCGGTGCGCATCGAGGTCAGCTGCCGCCACACCCAGCGCAGCCAGCCCTGGGCGCCGAACGGGCTCACCCGGCCGGTGCCCTGGCCACCGGTCCCGGGCCCGCCGCCACTGGGCTGCGGCGGGCTGGTCCCGGCCGGTCCGGCCTGCGAGGTACTGGTCATCTGGGAGGTCTCGGTCATCCGGGCTGCGCCGCCACCCGCTGGATGAGGCTCTTGAGGCCGGAATAGGTCACCGGGCCGATCACCCGGGCCGCGATCCGGCCGCCGCGCGCTACCACCAGTGTGGTGGGAATCCCGGCGGGTGGCACGGTGTCACGGAAATCGAGGGCGATCGTGTCGCCCGGGTCGTTCAGGCTCGGGTAGCTGATCCGGAAGTCACTGGTGAAGGCCTGCGCGCTGGCCGGGCTGTCCCGGATGTCGATGCCGACGAACCGCACCCCGGCGGGCCGGAAGTGATTGGCCAGCGCGGCCAGGTCGGGAGCTTCTTCCCGGCACGGCGTGCACCAGGAACCCCAGAAGTTCAGCACCACCACGTGGCCGCGATAGGACGCCAGGCTGAGCCGGCCGCCGCCGACCACCGGGCCCGTCACTGCGGGGGCCTGCGGCCCGGCCCCAGCCCGGTACAGCGTGGTGCCCGGGCTGCCCGCGACGAAGCTCTGGCCGTTGCTGGCCGGGGTGTTCGACGCGATGGCCCCGCCCGCGCAGCCAGCCAGCGCCAGCGCCGAGGCAGCCGCCAGCACAGCCGTGGTCACGGCCCGGCCCGGGCGGACCCGGATCCGGGACGGCGTGCGGGGGCGACGGGACACGCGGAAATCTCCTACAGGCAGTAGTACCGGGCCCTATTCTGCCGGACCGCGCCCAGCCCGCGGACAGCGGGCCGGCTTCCCGGCGGCGGGCGCTTCACGCCCCCGGCACCTGCGGGCGGCCCGGCCCGGCCGGCTCGGCGTAGCTGAGCCCGGTGATCTGGTCACCGGAGTAGCGGAAGCTGGTCACGCTGGCCAGCGCGCACTGCCGGTACCCGGGGTGGTGCCACAGCCGCTTGCCCTCGGCCGCCCGGCGGGCGGTCCAGATCGGCAGCTGGTGGCTGACACAGACGGCCTCGTGCCCGCGGGCGTCCCGGGCCACATCGGCCAGCGCGGACAGCATCCGGGCCGCGATGGCCCGGTACGGCTCACCCCACGACGGGCGGAACGGATCGTACAGATAGCGCCAGTTGGCCAGGTGGCGCAGCGCGCCGGAGCCGACGCCGAACGTGGTCCCCTCGAACTTGTTGGTCGGCTCGATCAGCCGCTCGTCGGTGACCACGTCCAGGCTGAACTGCGCGGCCAGCGGCGCGGCCGTCTCCAGGGCCCGGTCCAGTGGCGACGAGCGCAGCACGACGACGTCGCGGCCGGCCAGGAACGCCGCGGCGGCCTTGGCCATCAGGCGGCCCTCTTCGGACAGGTGGAATCCGGGCAGGCGGCCGTACAGGATCCCACCCGGGTTGTAGACCTCACCGTGCCGCACCAGGTGCACCACGGTGGTGTCCGGCCGCGCGGACGGCCGCCCGCCGTCCTGGTCGGTGCTGGTCCCCGGCTGCTCAGTCATGGCGGCCACAGCCTAGTTGACGGCCGGGCGCCGCCGGGCAGGCAGCCTCAGTGCACGGCCTGCGGGGTGAACAGCGAGCGGCCGGCCGGTAAACTGCGGGCCACCCCAGGCCCGGACCTGGAGCCGCCCAGTGAGCGCCACCGCTCTCGTCCTGATCCTCATCGCCGCCATCGCGCACGCCACCTGGAATCTGTTCAGCAAGCAGGCCTCGGTCTCCGGGCCCACGTCCTTCGTGTGGCTGATGGCCCTGCTGGGCACGGTGCTGTACGCGCCGGTGGTGGCGGTGGCGCTGCTGCTCAGCCCGCCCCGGCTGACCGCCGAGGCCTGGGTCTTCCTGACTGGCACCGGCCTGCTCCAGGTCGGTTACTTCCTGTTCCTGCAGACCGGGTACGCGCGAGGTGACCTGTCGCTGGTCTATCCGGTGGGCCGGGGCAGTGGCGCGCTGCTGGCCGCGCTGGCCGGCATCGTCCTGCTCGGCGAACGACCCGGCCCGGCCGGCCTGGCCGGGATAGCGCTGGTCGTGCTGGGCGTGCTGATCCTTGGTGCCCACGGGACGAGTGCCGCCCGCACTGATACCAGCCCGGGCAGTGCCGGCATTGCTGACGCCAGCCCGGGTGACCCCAGCCCGGCTGATACCAGCCCGGGCAGCGCCGGCATTGCTGACGCCAGCCCGGGTGACCCCAGCCCGGCTGACGCCAGCCTGGGCAGCGCCGGCATTGCTGACGCCAGCCCGGGTGACGCCAGCCCGGGCGACGCGGCGGCTCAGGCGACGGCCCGGGCCGCGACCATCACCCGCGAGCGCCCCCGGCCCACCCCGCGACCCGGGCCCTGGGCCCTGGCTTTCGCGCTGGTCACCGGGCTGTTCATCGCCACGTACACGCTGTGGGACAAATACGCGGTGAGCACGCTCGGCGTGCCCCCGCTGCTCCAGGGCTACGCGTCGCTGCCGGTGATGGTGCTGGTGATCGCCCCGTTCGCGCTGCGCGAGCGGTCCCGTACCACCCGGGTGTGGCAGGACTACCGGCATCAGGTGGCCGGGGCCGCGGTGCTCTCCCCGCTGGCCTACATCCTGGTGCTGATCGCGCTGAGCTTCACCGCGGTCGCGGCGGTGGCCCCGGCCCGCGAGGTCAGCGTGCTGGCCGGCGTACTGCTCGGCCGCACCATGCTGGGCGAGGCGGGGCTCGCCTGGCGGCTGGCCGCGGCCGGGGCCATCGCGGCCGGCATCATCTGCATCGCCGTGGGCTGACCAGGACGCGCCCGCCAGCAGCCGGGCCGGCCAGCAGCAGCCGGTGCCGCCCGCAGGACGGCTACCGCCCGGCCCGGCCCGCGTCAGCCGAGCGCCACCGCGGCGGCGCGCGCGGCGGCGGGCAGTGCCGCCCCGATCCGCTCCACCGCCCTGTCGTCGTGGGCGGCCGACACGAACCACGCCTCGAATGGCGAGGGCGGCAGGTAGACGCCCTGCTCCAGCATGGCGTGGAAGAACGCGGCGTACGCCGGGGCGGACTGGCCGCGCGCCTCGCCGAAGTCACGGACCGCCTGCTCGGTTCCGAGGAACACGGAGAACAGGTTGCCCGCCTCCTGCAGCCGGAACGGCACCCCGGCCGCGGCCAGGCTGTCGCTGGCCAGCTTGGCGATGGTGGCGGCGACCTCGTCCAGCCGGGCGTACACCTCCGGGGTGCAGGCCCGCAGCGTGGCCAGGCCCGCCGCGGTGGCCAGCGGGTTCCCGGACAGGGTGCCCGCCTGGTAGACCGGGCCGGTCGGGGCGAGCCGGTCCATGATCGCGGCGCGGCCGCCGAACCCGGCCGCGGGCAGCCCGCCGCCCATCACCTTGCCGAACGTGACCAGGTCCCCGGCCACCCCTTCGCGGCCGTACCAGCCCGCGGCGGTGACCCGGAACCCGGTGAGCACCTCATCCATGATCAGCAGCGCGCCGTGCTCCCGGCACAGCTCGGCGAGCAGTTGGTTGAACCCGCCGACCGGCGGCACCACGCCCATGTTGGCCGGGCACGCTTCAGTGATCACGCAGGCGATCTGCGGCCCGTGCTCGACGAACGCCTGGCGGACCGCGAGCGCGTCGTTGTACGGCAGCACCACCGTGTCCGCGGCCGCCGCGCCGGTCACCCCGGGCGAGTCAGGCAGCCCGAACGTGGCCACCCCCGACCCGGCCGCGGCCAGCAGCGCATCCACGTGCCCGTGGTAGCAGCCGGCGAACTTGACCACGACCCGGCGGCCGGTGAACGCGCGGGCCAGCCGGACCGCGCTCATGGTGGCCTCGGTACCCGAGCTGACCAGGCGGACCTTTTCCACCGGGGCCCGCGCCACCATCTCCTCGGCCAGTTCGACTTCCCCCTCGGTCGCGGTGCCGAACGAGGTGCCGTCGGCCGCGGCCGCGGTCACCGCGGCCACCACGGCCGGATGCGTGTGCCCGAGGATCATCGGTCCCCAGGAGCACACCAGGTCCACGTACCGCTTGCCGTCCACGTCGGTGAGGTAGGCGCCCTGGCCGGAGGCCATGAACACCGGCACGCCGCCGACCGCGCCGAACGCCCGCACCGGGGAATTCACCCCGCCCGGGATGACCGCGGTGGCCCGGCTGAACAGTTCCCCGGACCGGCCCGCACCGCTCACCTGAACGCCGCCTCCTCCTCGCACGCATCGGCCAGGAACTCCAGCAGCCGGACCGCGTCGGGCAGCGCGGACGGCCCGGCCCCGCCCGGCGCGGATATCCAGCGCGCGGCGAGCCCAGCCGGGTCCCGCGACGGCGGGGCCAGCACGTAGCTGTTCCGGCAGTGCCAGCGCAGGCTGGCCACCTCACCCACGTCCTCGGGCGCACAGTCCAGGTGGCACGACCACCACTCGTACTCGTCCTCGGGAGCACCGCGGGTGGCCACGAAGAACAGGGTGCGGCCGCTGCCGGTGGCCACCGGGCCGGGCGGCATCCCGGCCCGCCGCATCGCGTCGAGCGCGGCGGTGCCGGCCGCGGCCGGCACGTCCAGCACGTCGAACACCCGGCCGGTGGGCAGCACCACGTTGGCCGCGGGGTGATGCGCCCAGCGCTGGCTGACTTCCCCGGGGTCGCAGCTGGCCTGGAGCTGCCAGGCGGGCGACATCGGATGCGCGGCCGGGGCCGGGCAGCCGACCCGGTCGCACGAGCAGGCCCGGCCGGTGGTCTTCGCGTTGCCCGGTGGGTAGGCGCCCTGGCAGACCGGCCAGCCCCGGGCGGCATACCCAGCCGCCGCTGCCGCCAGCCGCCCGCCTTCCCGGCGCCGGCTGCGGCGCAGTACCGGTGCGACCATCAGGCTCCACTTCCCGGTCGGTGCGCAGCAATGTTCACTACCGATGATGCCGGGTCAACCACGCTGCGCGCAGGCCGCCCCACCGGCAGATGCCGACATGTTGCCGAACGGAAACCCACTGAGCTGGTTTTCTCCCCCTGGTCCCAGACGTTGCGGTCCAGGTCAGCCCAGACGGCGGGCCAGCTCAGCGGCCCAGTAGGTGAGGATGATGCTGGCACCGGCCCGGCGGATCCCGGTCACCGCCTCCATGATGGCCCGGTCGCGGTCCAGCCAGCCGTTGGCCGCCGCCGCCTCCACCATCGCGAACTCCCCGCTGACCTGGTAAGCGGCCACTGGCACCGGGACGCTGGCCGCCGCCTCGGCGATGACATCCAGGTAGGGCAGGGCGGGTTTGATCATCACGATGTCGGCGCCCTCGGCCACGTCCAGCAGCACCTCACGCAGCGCGTCACCGGCCCGCGGATCCTGCTGGTAAGACGCCCGGTCACCGAACTGCGGGGCGCACTCAGCCGCGTCACGGAACGGCCCGTAGAACGCGGAGGCGTACTTCACCGAGTACGCGCAGATCGCCACGTCGGGGTAGCCGCCCGCGTCGAGCGCGGCCCGGATCGCGGCCACCTGCCCGTCCATCATCCCGCTCGGCGCGACCACGTGGGCGCCCGCCGCGGCCTGGGCCACGGCGATCGCGGCGTACCGCTCCAGGGTGGCATCGTTGTCCACCTCGCCGGCCGGGGTCAGCACCCCGCAGTGGCCATGGTCGGTGTACTCGTCCAGGCACAGGTCGGCCATGAGCACGGTGGCATCACCCAGTTCGGCGGCCAGGTCGCCGAGGGCCAGGTTGAGGATCCCGGCCGGGTCGTCGGCCGCGGAGCCCACGCCGTCCTTCACCGCTGGCACGCCGAACAGCACCAGCCCGCCGACCCCGGCCGCGGTCGCTTCCACCGCGGCCTTGCGCAGGCTGTCCCGGGTGTGCTGGACCACTCCCGGCATGGACGGCACCGGCTGCGGCTCGCCGATGCCCTCCTTGACGAACAGCGGCAGCACCAGGTCCGATGGCTGCACGCTGGTCTGGGCGACCAGGCGGCGGATGGCCGCGGTGCGGCGCAGCCGGCGCGGCCTGACCTGCGGGAACCCAGCGGCCATCGGTCCTCCTCGCGTTGTCCGGTTGCCTGCGGCGGCGGTTACCTGAGGCGGCGGCGGGCACCGCGGCGGCGCTCGCTCGGCTTGCGGACCGGCTCACCGGCCGCGATCGAGGCCTCCCGCATCCCGGCCGCGTGCTCGGCCAGCGCGTCCACCAGGGCGATCGCGGACGGCTTGGGCGCCCGCACATCGACCCGCAGGCCGAACTCCGCGGCAGTCTGCGCGGTCTGCGGCCCGATCACCGCGATCACCGTCACCGCGTGTGGTTTCCCGGCGATGCCGATCAGGTTCCGCACCGTGGAGGACGAGGTGAACAGGACCGCGTCGAAACCGCCGCCCTTGATCGCCTCCCGGATCGGCGCGGGCGGCGGCGCCGCGCGCACCGTGCGGTAGGCGGTCACGTCTTCCGCTTCCCAGCCCAGTTCGGTGAGCCGGGCCACCAGCGCCTCGGTGGCGATGTCGGCCCGGGGCAGCAGGACCCGGTTGATCGGGTCCAGCGTGGCGTCATAGGGCTGCCAGGCCGCGGCCAGCCCCTCGCCGGACTGCTCCCCCTCGGGCACCAGGTCGGGCTTGATGCCGAAGTCCAGCAGCGCCCGGCCGGTCTGCTCGCCGACCGCGGCCACCTTGACCCCGGCGAAAGCGCGGGCGTCCAGCCCGTACTCCTCCAGCTTCTCGCGCACCGCGCGCACCGCGTTGACCGAGGTGAACGCGACCCACTGGTACCGCCCGGTGACCAGTCCCTTGACCGCGCGCTCCATCTGCTGCGGGGTGCGCGGCGGCTCGACCGCGATCGTCGGCACCTCCTCGGGCACCGCGCCGTGCGCGCGCAGCCGCTGGGAGACCGACCCGGCCTGTTCCTTGGTCCTGGGCACCAGCACCCGCCAGCCGAACAGCGGCTTGGTCTCGAACCAGGACAGGTCCTGGTGCGCGGCGGCGGCCTCGCCGACCACGCCGACGGCGGGACCGGTCTCGGTGAGCAGGTTGACCCCGGCGGCCTTGAGGTCCGCGGTCACCGACCCGAGCTTGCAGCTGACCGTCAGCTGCTCGGTGGTGGTCCCGTTCCAGGTGATGGTGAACGGTGTGCTGTCCGGCCAGCCCGCGGCGAGCAGTGTCTTGGCCAGGTCGGCGGGCCCGGCCTCGGCGCCCAGGATGACCAGGCTGCGCGGGGGCGGCTGATCGCCGGAGATCCGGCCGATGTCGGCCGCCTCGATGATCCGGACGTCGCCGCTGGTCTCGGCGGTCAGCGGGATGCCCGCGTAGGCGGGCACCGCGGTCGCGGCGGGCATGCCGGGCACGATCTCGAACCGGACCCGGGCCTTGGCGCACGCCGCGGCCTGCGCCGCCGCCGGGCCGAACAGCAGCGGGTCCCCGCTGTACAGCGCCACCGCCAGCCTGCCCGCCTGGGCTGCCTTGATCAGCAGGCGGGGCTCGGCGGCCAGGTCAGCCGCGTCGCGGACCTCGGCGCTGGCGGGCATCAGGTGGCTCAGCGGCCCGGCCAGCTCCGGGTCGGCGACCACCAGGTCGGCCCGGCCGAGCAGCCCAGCGGCCCGGACCGTGAGCAGCTCCGGGTTACCGGGCCCGGTGCCGACCAGCGCGACCAGGCCCGGCTGGGACGCGGCGCCGCCCCCGGCCGGGCTCGCGGCGGCCGCGCTGGCCTGAGTGCTGCGGCTGGCCCGCCCGGGCTGCGGGCCGTCCTTCTTCGTCGTGGATGTCAGGCTCACAATGCATCGTCCCCGCTGCTGATGAGTTCCGAAGGCACTGTCATGTACTGCGCTGCGCCCCGGCGCAGCAGCTCGGCCGCGACGTCCGCGCCGAGCCTCGCCGCCTCGCCCGCCGGGCCACTCGCGCTGGCCCTGACCGCCGATCCCCCATCGACGGCCGCGACCACGGCGGTCAAGTGCAGCAACTCCGTCCCGGCAGCATACGCGCCGACCGGGGCGCTGCACCCGGCGTGCAGGGCCGCGAGCACGGCGCGTTCCGCGCTGGTGGCGCGGTGGCTGACCGGATCGTCCACGCTGGCCAGCAGTTCGGCGAGGTCGGCGTCGCTGGCGCGGCATTCCACCGCCAGCGCACCCTGGCCCGGTGCGGGCATCATCTCCTCCGGCTCGAACACCTGGGACACCGCGTCCAGATGGCCGATCCGGGCCAGCCCGGCGCAGGCCAGCAGCACCGCGTCGAGCTCACCGGAGGTCACCTTGCCCAGCCGCGTCCCGGCGTTGCCCCGGACCGGCACCGGCTCGATGTCCGGGCGGAGCAGCCGGAGCTGGGCGGCCCGGCGCGGCGAGCCGGTGCCGACGCGGGCCCCGGGCGCAGGTCGGCCAGCTTGGCGCCATCCCGGCCGGCCAGCGCGTCGCGTGGGTCGTCCCGGGGCGGCACCGCGCCCAGCAGCAGACCGGGCACCAGCCCGACCGGCAGGTCTTTGAG
This sequence comes from uncultured Actinomycetes bacterium, assembly GCA_963711705.1. GTDB lineage: Bacteria > Actinomycetota > Actinomycetes > Streptosporangiales > Streptosporangiaceae > RYN-230. Next base: position 80,886 of record CAVQFM010000020.1, on the reverse strand, counting down.
TGAATGCACAGCCAGGTCGATGTCCCCGGCGAGCAGGCTCTCGCGCAGCGCGCTGACGAACACCCCGGTGCCGCCGATCTGCGCCAGCTCGGCCCGGGTGACGTCGCCAAAGGTGGTCAGCCCGACCAGCTCCACCGCAGTCCCGGTACGCTCGCTGATCAGCCTGGCCACCTGCCCCGCCTGGGTCATGGCCATCGGGCTCTTGCGGGTCCCGAGCCGCAGCGGCGGCCTGCTCACGATGCATCCTCTCCGGTGCTGTCGGGGTTGACCGTGGCCGTGTCCGCCACGGTGACCGCGGCCACCACCGCCGGGTCGAGGTCGAACAGCACCCGCAGCGCGTCCTCGTAGGAGTCGCCGCCCGGTGACCCGGCCAGCTCCTTGACCCGTACGGTCGGCGCGTGCAGCAGCTTATCCACCACCCGGCGCATGGCCCGCTCGACTTCACTCAGCGTACGGTGATCCGCGGGCTGCAGCCGCCCGGCCAGCCGGGCCAGCTCGGCGTCCACCACACCCGCCGCCTTGGCCCGCAGCGCGACCACCGTCGGCGCGACCCGGGCCGCCTGCACGGCGGACGCCCGGGTGGCGAATTCCTCGGCCACGATGGCCCGGACGGCCGCGACGTCCTGCTCCCGGCTGGCCATCCCGGCCAGTTGCGGCTCGCTGGCCCCGCCCAGCCGGTCGAGACCGACGACGCTGACCCCGGGCAGGCTGGCCACGGCCGGGTCCACGTCGCGGGGCAGCGCCAGGTCGAGCAGGACCAGGGGCCGTCCGGGCGGCCGCTGCCGCAGGGCCCGGGCCACCAGGTCCGCGGTGATCACCACCCCGGCCGCGCCGGTACACGAGATGACCAGGTCAGCGGCGGCCAGCGGGCCAGCCAGGCTGGCCAGGTCGGCGGTGCTGCCGGCCACCGTGGCGGCCAGCCGTCCGGCGCGGTCCGCGCTGCGGTTGGCCACCACGATGTGCTCGGCGCCCATCCGGGCCGCGGTGGTGGCGGCCAGCGAGCTCATCGACCCGGCCCCGACCACCAGCACCCGCCGCCCGCGCAGGCCGCCGGGCTGCCCCGCGTCCGGCGGGTCGCCCAGTCTCCGCCGCGCGGCTGCGATGCCCACGCTGACCAGGTTCGCGCCGGCCTGGTCAATCCGGGTCTCGGTGTGCGCCCGCTTGGCCGTGCGCAGCGCCAGGGCGCCCAGCTCACCCAGGCCGCGGCTGAGCGTGCCCTGCTCACGGGCGACGGCCAGGGCCTGCCTGACCTGCCCGAGGATCTGGCTCTCGCCGACCACCATCGATTCCAGCCCGCAGGTCACCGCGAGCAGGTGCTGCACCGTGCGGTCCTCGTAGTGCACGTACAGGTGCGGGGTCAGCTCACTGTGCGGGATCCCGGAGTGCCGGGCCAGCAGGTCGCAGATGACCGACACCCCGGCGTGGAACTTGTCCACCTCGGCGTAGACCTCAGCCCGGTTGCAGGTGGACACGATGAACGCGCCCGCCACGTTCGGTGCCTGGGACACGTCCCGCAGCAGCTTGACCAGGCTGTCGCCGCTGACCACGGCCCGCTCCAGAATGCCGAGCGGGGCGCTCTTGTGGCTCAGGCCGACCACCAGCACGCTCATCGGCCCACCACCTGTGCGTCCTGTGGAACGCGCACCACAGACCTCCGCTGCGCGTGGAAGGCAAGAATCTGCAACTCGATGGACAGGTCGACCTTACGCACGTCAACGCCATTGGGCACATTGAGGACGACAGGCGCGAAATTAAGGATGCTGGTAACCCCGGTGGCGACCAGCCGGTCGCAGACCGCCTGCGCCGTGCCCGCGGGCGTGGCGATCACCCCGATGGACACCCCGTGCTCGGCCACCACCCGCTCCATCTGGGCCGCGTCCAGCACACCGTGCCCGGCGATCTCAGTGCCCACCACGGCCGGGTCGCTGTCCAGCACGGCGGCGATGCGGAAGCCGCGGGAGACGAAGCCGCCGTAGTTGGCCAGCGCCCGGCCCAGGTTGCCGGCCCCGACGATGACGACCGGCCAGTCCTGGGTCAGCCCGAGTTCCCGTGACACCTGGTAGACGAGGTACTCCACGTCATACCCGACCCCGCGGGTGCCGTAAGAGCCCAGGTGGGACAGGTCCTTGCGGAGCTTGGCCGAGTTGACCCCGGCCGCGGCCGCGAGTTCCTCGCTGGACACGGTGGGGATGTCCTGCTCCGCGAACGCGTACAGGACACGCAGGTAGATCGGGAGGCGAGCGATGGTCGCCTCCGGGATGCCCTGACTACCATTCGCGGACACTGCACGGCGAGACATGCGCCGACGCTCCTGAGGGATCGACCTGTGGCAGTGCGGGCGGCCCAGAGCCCGCCGGTGTTCGGCTCAACCGTACGCTCTTGTGAACGTTTGCACAAAGTAAAGGCCACCGGGTACCGCTCCAAGTGGCCTGCTCAGCGGGTCAAGGGACGGTCAACTTAGCGGGTCAGCGCGGCACGAAGGCGGTTCTCGCTGACCTTCCAGAAATCGTGCTGCACCCCGTCGATGAGGGTGACCGGGATCTTGTCCCAGTACTCCCGGAGGTCGGCCTCGGACCGGGTGATGTCCCGCTCGGACCAGGCCACGCCGAGGTCGGCCGCGACCCGGGCGATCACCTCGCGGGCAGCGTCGCACAGATGGCAGCCCGGCCGGGACAGCAGCGTGATCTGATGACTCGCCTTGATCACGGGGCCTGCCCCGCCCGCCGGGACCCGGCATCGGCGGCCCGGCCCGGTGCCGCGCCGCCCGAGCGCCCGGCCATGGCGTCCCGCTCCAGCGGCCCGGTCAGCGCGGTCACCTTGGCCTGCCGGACGCCCAGTTCGATCACGTTGGTGGCCAGCACCAGCGGCCGCAGCCGGGCGTCAAAGTCGGCCACGTAGGGCTGCCGCAGGTGCTCGTCATACGCGGCCCGGTCCCGGTAGACCTGGTAGAGGATGCGCTGCAGCGGCGCGGACGGCACCCCGTGCACCACGTACACCAGCGTGTCCGGCTCTCCCGTGGCGACCTCGTCGAGCACGCGGCCGGCCAGCCGGTCGAATTCCGCCGCCCCCGCTTCCAGCAGCGTGTAGATGGCGATCTGGCCATAGAGCCGTTCGGTGTCCAGGGGCGCGTCCGCGGCGCCGCCGCCAGCGGCGGCCCCGGGGCCGGCCTGGGCCGACCGTTCCAGCACCGCCTCTTCCAGGGCGGCCAGCTGCATGCCGGTCACCGGTTCGACGCCCGAGCCGGGCCCGTCGGCCGCGGCGGGGCCGGGGCGGCGGGCCGCCGCGGCGTTCTCCCGGTAGAGCGCGTCGAACGCGCCGGTCACCGGTTCCGGCGCGGCACCGCCGTGCGGCCCGCCAAATTCACCGGCCGGGTAGCTGCTGAACTGGCCGGTGTGCGGGTACTGGTCCGGCCCGTAGCGGGCCGCCTCGCCGGGCTGGAAGTCACCGGTGGCCGGCCGAAGCCGCCCGTGTCGTCGTACCCGTCGCCGGGGTATCCCGCATGACCGCCGGTTCCGTACCGGTCGCCCCCGAAGCCGCCGGTGTCGTCGTAGCGGCGGTAGCCATCGGCATACCGGCCGGGCGGATCGTCCGCGGCGTTGCCGGGCTGGCCCGGCGGCGGCCAGCCGTGGTCATCGGCCCGGCCGTGGGGCGCGCGCAGCGCGGACAGCGGCAGCCGGCTGGCCCGCTCCCCGGCCAGCGCGGCCAGCACCACGATGACCACGGACAGGCCCGGGTACGCCGCGTTGTCCGGCAGGCTGGCCTGCAGGCCCTGGACGGCCAGCACGGCCACGCCGGCCGAGGCGACCGCTGGCAGCGCCCGGCGCCAGCCAGCATCATGCCGGGTCCGCAGCCCCACGGTGGCCAGCGCCACGACCGCGGTGAGCACACTGACCACGGCGATCAGCGCGAGCAGGCCGAGCGGCAGGTACTCGAAATGCATCCGGGCGGTCGGCCACGCCTGGCTGAACGGCCGCGAGCTCAGCACGTCGGTGGCCAGGATCACGCTGGCCACCACGAACAGGCCGGCCAGGCAGAGCCGGGCCGCGAACCGGGCGACCAGGCCCTTGGCGGCCAGCTCGGCCATGCCCCAGGCCAGGGCGAGCGGGGTGATCAGGGCCACGCCGAGCTGCGCGGCCCGGAACGTGGTCGGCCCGAAACCGCGCTGGTAGCCCGCGGCCTGCGCGACCAGCGCGATGACCAGCCCGGCCATGGCCACCACCCACGCGACCATGTCCATTCTGGGCGTCCGCGCGCACAGCCGGATGAGCAGGACCAGCCCGCCCAGGGCGGCCACGGTCCCGGCCAGCGCGGCGAGGAGCGACATCGACATTGCCACCTATGGTGCCCGACGAGCCGGGATGATGCGGACCAGATGACTGACCAGCCCGGCCCGCCCGCACCGTGGTTTGTAGACTCGCGCCCATGAGGCAGCTGCAGACCCTGCGCAGCCCGAGCCGCCTCCGCAAGGAGCGAGCCGCCCTCGCCGGGGCCGCATCCGCCGCGGTGGCCACCGTTACCCAGGCACCGCCCGAGCCCGATCCCTCGGCCGGTGCCTTCTTCGACGTGGACAACACGCTGATGCGCGGCGCGTCGATCTACTACTTCGCCCGCGGCCTGGCCGCGCGCAAGATGTTCGGCCCGCGCGACCTGGCCCGGATGGCCTGGGGGCAGGTGTACTTCCGGGTCCGCGGGGCGGAGAACTCCGAGCACATCGACGCCGCCCGGCAGGCCGCGCTGGCCTTCGTGGCCGGCCACAAGGTGGCCGACATCGTCCGCCTGTCCGAGGAGATCTTCGACGACAGCATGGCCGACCGCATCTGGGAGGGAAGCCGGGAACTGGCCCAGGGCCACTTGCGGGCCGGCCAGCGGGTGTGGCTGGTCACCGCGACCCCGGTGGAACTGGCCACGATCATCTCCCAGCGGCTCGGGCTGACCGGCGCGCTGGGCACGGTGGCCGAGACAGTGGACGGCGTGTACACCGGCCGCCTGGTCGGCGGGCTGCTGCACGGCGAGGCCAAGGCCGCGGCGGTGGCCGCGCTGGCCGAGCGCGAGGGGCTGAACCTGGCCCGCTGCTCCGCGTACAGCGACTCTGCCAACGACCTGCCCATGCTGGAGCTGGTCGGGCACCCGCACGCGGTCAACCCGGACGCCGGGCTGCGCGCCGAGGCCCGGCGCAACCAGTGGCCGGTGCACGACTTCCGCGCGGGCCGCAAGGCCACGCTGATCGCGCTGCCGACCGCGGCCGCCGCGGGTGCCGTGGCCGGTGGCATCGCGGCCGGCATCGCCCTGCGCCGCCGCCGGGCAACCTAGGGCGGGCCGGTCAGCCGAACGCCGGGCCGCGCTCGGCCAGCACGTCGTCCAGCTTCTGCTGGATCGTGCCGCGGACCGACGCGGTCAGCTCGGCGATCACCGCCGGGTCCTTCCACGCGCCGTGCGGGTACCCGTCGGTCGGCACCGGCGGGCAGAACTCGATGATCCACTGCGAGGGCAGCGGCACCGCACCGACCGGGCCGAGCCACGGGAACAGCGGCGTGACCGGGAAGTACGGCAGCCCGAGCAGCCGGGCCAGTGGCTTGGCGTTGCCCACCATCGGGTAGATCTCCTCGGCGCCGACGATCGCGCACGGGACGATCGGCACCCGGGCCCGGAGGGCGGAGACCACGAAGCCGCCGCGGCCGAACCGGCGCAGCTGGTACCGGTCGCGGAACGGCTTGCCGATGCCCTTGAACCCCTCCGGGAACACGCCGACCAGCTCGCCGTCGAGCAGCAGCCGTTGCGCGTTGGCCGGGCAGGCCCGGGTATGGCCGGCCCGGCGGGCCAGGTAGGCCAGCCCCGGCACCTCGTACACCAGGTCGGCGCCGAGCAGCCGCAGGTTGCGGTGCGCCGGGTGCTCGTCGTGCATCCCGGCCTGCAGCATGATCGCGTCCAGCGGCAGCACCCCGGAATGGTTGGCCACCACCAGCGCGGGCCCGGTGGACGGCACATACTCCAGCCCGTGCATCTGCACCCGGAACCATTGCCGGTACAGCACCCGGGCCACCGGGATAAGCACCCGCGTGTTGAACTCCGGGTCGAAGCCGAACTCGTCGACCTCGCCCTCACCGGTCACCTGCCGCCGGGCGAAGTCCACCGCGTCAGCCAGCCGGCCCCGCCAGTCCCCATCGGGGCTGGCCGAGCCGCCGGGCGGTCCGCCGTTGGCACTCACCCGACCAGCATTACCCGGCCAGGCGCGCGACGCTGGGCCTGCCCCCTGGCCGCTGCCCCGGCCCAGGCCAATATCCGGACGGAACCGCGGACCAGGCGAGGTCGCGAGCGGGGCAGGTTTGCGTTCGGCCGGTTATTTCCCACCCGCGCTGCCGCTCCTCCCTGCGGTCGCTGTGGCTACTTCTTGTTGCGCCGCTGCACGCGCGTCTTGCGCAGCAGCTTGCGGTGCTTCTTCTTGGCCATCCTCTTGCGACGCTTCTTGATGACGGAGCCCACGAAACCACCCTCACTCGGCTAACAGGCAACCAGGCATGCGACGTATTCGCCCGATGCCAGCCGGCTGGGCACACGCCAACCACACAGGGTACCCGTCCGGCAGCCTCCCCGGTGAAGCCCCTCGGGCTGCCCCCATCAGCTGGCCGCTACAAAAGAGCCCTTCAGGTACCGGTTTACCGCCTGCTCGGGAACGCGGAAGGACCGGCCAACCCGGATCGCCTCCAGCTCGCCTGAGTGCACCAGCCGGTAGACGGTCATCTTCGACACGCGCATGATCGAGGCCACTTCGGCCACGGTCAGGAACTTGACGTCGCTGAGCGGAGTCTCGCCTGCAGCCATCTGTTTTTCCTTCTTCCCCGCGGAGCCGAGTGCGCCGGGCCGGATTCAGCGCATCAGTCACCTCCGTCCCCAGCGTAAGTCTTGTGCAGAAAAGGGCAACCCTGCCCTGCTGTCCCAATCGTGTGCCAAACCACAGGAACGGCGGGCCGTCCAGGCCGCTGCCGCCCGGCCGAATGCCCGGTCACCGGACCCGGCGGACCGCGCCGCGTCCGGTGGGAGCGCAGGTCAGAGCCCGGGCAGCAGCCCGTGGCTGGGGAAGACCGCGGTCCGGGTGGCCAGTACCGTCCGGTCCACCGGATCGGCCGGGTCATACCCCGCGTCGAACGGGGTGAAAGTGGCTGGTGCGCCGTCGGTCATCTGCTGCGGCGCGGGCACCCCGGTGCGCTCCAGGGTGTAGGCACGCCACGGCGGCGGGGTCATGCTGGCCGGGTCGACCGGCCGCCCGGCCGCCTCGGCCAGCAGGTGCGTCCAGGTCCGCGGCACCACCTGGACCAGCGCGTAGCCCCCGCCGCCGGTGAGCAGCCAGCGGCCGCCCGCGGTCTCGTGCGCCAGCTGATGCAGCCGCTGATGCGCGGTGCGCTGCCCGTCCACGCTCACTTCCAGGTGGGCCAGCGGGTCGAGCCGGTGGCTGTCGCAACCGTGCTGGCTGACCAGGATCTCCGGGCGGAACCCGCGCAGCAGCGGCGGCACGACCGCGTCGAACGCGCGCAGCCAGCCGCTGTCACCGGTGCCCGCGGGCAGCGCCACGTTGACCGCCATGCCCTCGGCGTGCGGGCCGCCCGTCTCCCGGGGCAGGCCGGTGCCGGGGAACAGGGTCATCGGGTGCTCGTGCAGGCTGATCGTGAGCACCCGCGGGTCGTCGTAGAACGCGGCCTGCACCCCGTCGCCGTGGTGCACGTCGATGTCCACGTACGCGATGCGCTGCGCGCCCTGGGCCAGCAGCCAGCTGATCGCGATGGCCGGGTCGTTGTACACGCAGAACCCGCTGGCCGCCCGGCGCATGGCGTGATGCAGCCCGCCGGCCACGTTGGCCCCGTGGTCGGCCTGCCCGGTCCACACCGCGGCCGCGGCGGCCAGGGTGGCCCCGGCGACCAGCGCCGACGCGTCGTGCATGCCGGGGAAGACCGGGTTGTCCGGGGTGCCCAGGCCGAACGCCGGGTTGGCCGCGCCGAGCCGCACCGCGTCCAGGTAGGCCGGGTCGTGCACCAGCTCGAGCTGCTGCTGGCTGGCGGGCTCGGGCACGGCCGTGCTCACCCCCCCGGCGGTCAGCACGCCGAGCTCGCGGGCCAGCGCCATGGTCAGTTCCACCCGGACCGGTGCCAGCGGGTGCCCGGGCCCGAAGTCGTAGCTGGTCAGCCTGTCATCCCAGGCCACGTGCAAGGTACAGGTCATCTGCTGCCCAGCCTCATCCGCCGCCGAGTTCCCGGCCGCGGTCCCGCGCCGCCTCGATCGCGGCCAGGATCGCGGCCCGTACCCCGTGCCGCTCCAGCTCCCGGATGGCCGAGATCGTGGTGCCGCCCGGTGAGGTGACCGCCTCGCGCAGGATGACTGGGTGCTCGCCGGTCTCCCGGAGCATGGTGGCCGCGCCGTACACCGCCTGGGTGATCATCTCCAGCGCGGTGGCGCGCGGCATGCCGAGCAGGATCCCGGCGTCCACCATCGCCTCGACCAGGAAGTACAGGTAGGCCGGGCCGCTGCCGGACAGCGCGGTGGCCGCGTCCTGCTGGGACTCCGGGATGCGCAGCACCTTGCCGACCGGGCGGAGCAGTTCCTCGGCCCGTTCCAGGTGCTCCCGGCGGGCGAACGCGCCCGGCGAGATCACGCTCATCGCCTCGTCCACCAGGACCGGGGTGTTGGACATGACCCGGACCACCGGGATGTCCCCGATCCGGCGCTCGATCTCCTCGGTGGTGATGCCCGCCGCCACCGAGATGACCAGCTTGTCCGCGGGCACGTGCGGCGCGATCTCGTCCAGCATCGCCAGCATGTCCTGCGGCTTCACCGCGATGATGAGCGTGTCCACGTTCTTCGCCGCTTCGGCGGCGGGCAGCACCGCGACGCCGTAGGCGGTGCGCAGCTCGTCGGCCCGCTCGGCCCGCCGCACCACCGCGACCACCCCGCCCGGGGCGTACCCGGCGCGCAGCAGCCCGGAGAGGAGTGCCTCGCCCATCTTCCCGGCCCCGAAGATCCCGATCATGTCCCCGCCCCGAAGCTCCCGGTCACGTTGTGGAGCCTACGCGCTGCCGGGCGGCGGTCACCGGGTGGCGGGGCACCGGGGGCGGGGTCACCGGGTGGAGGCCAGGGACCGGACGAAGAACGCCAGGTTGGCCGGGCGCTCGGCCAGCCGCCGGACCAGGTAGGCGTACCAGTCGCTGCCGAACGGCACGTACACCCGGACCTGCGCCCCGGTGCTGGCCAGCCGCTGCTGCTCGGCCGGGCGGATCCCGTAGAGCATCTGGAACTCGAAGCTGCCCGGATCCCGCGCGGCCAGCGCGGCCTGCGCCGCGGCGATCCGGATCAGCCGGGGGTCGTGGGTGGCGATCATCGGGTAGCCGGGGCCGTCCATCAGCGCCCGCAGCGACCGCGCGTAACTGCGGTCCACCTCGGCCCGGGAGGTGAACGCGACGGCCTCCGGCGCGTCGTAGGCGCCCTTGCACAGCCGGACCCGCTGGCCCGGCCGGGCCTGCGCGGCCGACTCGGCCGCCGCCCGGCGCAGGTAGGACTGGATCACGCAGCCCAGGTCGGGGAAGTCCGCCCGCAGCTCGGCCACGATCCGCAGCGTGGCGTCCACCGTGGTGTGATCTTCCATGTCCACGGTGACCGTGGTGCCCGCGTTGCGGGCCGCGGCGCAGATCCGCCGGATGTTCTCGGCCGCGGTCTTGGCCCCGTGCTCGGGCAGGCCCAGGCCGACCGCGGTGGGCTTGACCGAGACCTCGGCCTGGCCGCCCTGGGCCAGCCCGGCCGTGGCCAGCTGGCCGAGCAGCGCGCAGTACCCGGCGGTCCGCGCGGCCGCCTGGTCCGGGTCCACGGTGTCCTCGCCCAGCTGGTCCAGGGTGACCAGCAGGCCACTGTTCAGTAGTCCCTGGGTCACCTGGAGGGCCTGCTCGGCGGTGTCCCCGGCCACGTACCGGGCGACGATGCCCCGGGTGACCGGGGCCGAGGTGATCAGCTGGCGCGTCCGGTCACTATCCGACGCGGCCAGCAGCATCCGCCGTAGCACAGCCGACCTCCACAGGTTCACCGGCGGGCACCCCGCCCGCCTGGGGTTCTAACGGACCAGCCCGGTCCGCCGCTTGAGGGTGACCTTGACGTTGGCCCCGGTGTCCGGCGGCACCACGATCTCCTGCGCGGCGGGCACCCCGCCGGCCAGCAGCGTCGCATCCACCGGCGTGGTCCGCTTGACCAGCGCCAGCCCGATCGGGCCCAGCTCGTAGTGCCGCGCGGCCGAGCCGACGAACCCGACCACATGTCCCGTCCAGCTCGACCGGGTCGCCGTGGGCAGGCAGCCGGTCCTCGCTGCCGTCCAGGTGCAGGAACACCAGCCGCCGCGGTGGGTGGCCGAGGTTGTGCACCCGGGCCACCGTCTCCTGGCCGCGGTAGCAGCCCTTGTCCAGGTGCACCGCCGACTCGATCCAGCCCACCTCGTGCGGGATCGTCCGGTGATCGGTGTCCAGCCCGAACCGCGGCCGGTGCGCCGCGATCCGCAGCGCCTCGTAGGCCTGCAGGCCGGCCAGCACCACGCCGCGCTCCCGCAGGCTGTCCGCTGCGGCTTCGAGCCGGTCCCGCCGGACAATCACGTCCAGCCCCAACGGCCCGTTCGCCGCGACGGCCACCGCGTCGGGCGGGGTGCCGCCCGCGGCCGGCCCCATGAGCGTGAGCACCGCGTAATCGCCGGTCACGTCCGCGGTCTCGACCCGGAGCATGAACCGCATCGACTCCAGGAACTCCACCAGCGCGGGCGCGGTGCCCGGCTCCACGTGGATCCACACCGACGTGCCGTCGTCGGTGAGCGTCAGGTGGTGCTCGATGTGCCCGTTCGGGCTGAGGATGAGCGCCTCGGCTGAGTCACCCGGCGGGAGCTGCTCCAGGTGCTGGGTGGTCAGGCTGTGCAGCCAGGACAGCCGGTCCGGGCCGGTGACCCGGACCACGCCGCGGTTCGACCGGTCCACCAGGCCAGCCGCCTCGGCCAGGGCGCGCTGCTCCAGGTAGGGGTTCCCGTAGTGCGCGGCCACCCCGGCGTCGATGCCCTCGGCGGGCACCGCTCCCGGGGCATTCAGCAGCGGACTCTCCATGCCCGCCAGGCTATCCGGCCGCCCGGCCACGGCAGTCCGCGCACCGGCCGTACACGGTCAGGTGGCCCACGTCGGTCTGGAAGCCGTGCTTGCCGTCCAGCGCGGTGACCAGCGGGCTGATCTCCTCGGGGCCGATCTGGGTGACCCGGCCGCACTGCGAGCAGACCAGGTGCACGTGCTCGGCCTCGGCCGCCAGGTGGTAGCGCGGCGCCCCGTGCCCGAGATGGGTGTGCGTGACCAGGCCGAGCTCTTCGAGCAGCTCCAGCGCCCGGTAGATGGTGGAGATGTTGACCCCGCGGGCGGTCTGCTGGACGTCGGCGCAGATCTCCTCGGGAGTGGCGTGCTCCAGCTTGGTCACCGCCTCCAGCACCAGCTGGCGCTGCGGGGTGACCCGGTAGCCGCGCGCCCGCAGTTCCTCATCCCACGCCTGGACCACGCACGAAGACTAACCCCTCCGCGCCCCCGGTTCAGCCCCCCGCCGCCCAGCTCCCCATCGCCGCCCGGGCCGCCCGCCCGGTCATGATCCTGGTCATTCTTGGTTCGCCGCTAACCAAGAATGACCGCGATCATGAAACCGGACCGGCCGGGGCGGGCGGAATGCCCTCCATGACTGGCGCCCGGCCCCCCATGACCGGCGCCCAGCCCCCCTGACCGGCGCCCAGCCCCCCATGACTGGCGCCCGGCCCCCCATGACTGGCGCCCGGCCCCCCATGACTGGCGCCCGGCCCCCCATGACCGGCGCCCGGCCCCCACTGACCCACTGACCTGCGCCCCCGCATCACTGCGGTGCATTTGGCCAGCGCGGTGCATTGCGGGCGTCCGAGCACCCCCGATGTACCGCGTTGATGGATCCCGCCCAGCGGGCCTCCACGATCGTGGTCGCCCAGCGAGGCCTCCCATGATCGTGGTCGATTTGTGTCAGATGCGAACCAAGATTGACCGCGATCATGAAGCCTGAGCGGGGTCGGCGGAGGCCGGGGCGGGGCTGGCGGGCGCTGGGGCCGGGCGGGCGGAGGCCGGGGATGACGGCCCCGGGCGCAGACGGCGGGCCGGGCGACGGGCGGGCAGGGCGATCCCGGCCACGGCCCCGGCCAGCGCGAGCGCGGCGGCCACGCCGATCGCCGGCCCGAATCCCCGGCTGAACGCGGCAGCCGAGGCGTAACTGCCCGCCGCGCCGAACACGGCGGCCAGGATGGCCACGCCGAACGCGCCGCCGAGCTGGCGCATGGTGGAGTACGCCCCGGACGCCTTGCCGATGTCCGCGGGGGCGCTGGTGCTCACCACCGCCTTGGTCACCGCCGGGATAGCCAGCGCGAACCCGATGCCGGCCAGCGTCATCGGCGCGACCAGCAGGGCGTAGGACAGCCGGGGCGAGGCGATCAGCGCGATCCAGGCCATCCCGGCCGCCTGCGCGGCCAGTCCCGTCACGACCAGCGGCCGCTCCCCCAGCCGGTCGGCCAGCGCGCCGGTGCGCGGCGCGATCAGGAACGGGGCGATTCCCCACGGCAGCAGGCGCAGCCCCGCGCCCAGCGGCCCCTGCCCCAGACTGACCTGCTGGTACTGAGTCATGAAGAACACGGCGCCGGTCATCGAACCGTTGAGCAGGAAGATCGACGCGTTGCCCGCGGAAAACGCCCGGGACCGGAACAGCCGCAGTGGCAGCATCGGCGCGGCGGCCCGGGCCTGCCAGCCGAGGAAGGCCAGCACCCCGGCCACGCCCGCGGCCAGCGGCCCGATGACCCCGGCGCTGCCCCAGCCGGCCGAGTCCGCCCGCACCAGGCCCCAGACCAGCCCGGTCGTGGCCAGCGTGAACAGGCCCAGGCCCAGCAGATCCAGCCGGGCACCCGGGCCGAAGCTCTCCTGGAGCCGGGTGAGCACCAGCGGGATCGCGGCCAGCGCGACCGGCACGTTCAGCCAGAAGATCCACTGCCAGGCCAGCCCCTGGGTGATCACCCCGCCCAGCACCGGGCCGAGCACCGCAGCCAGTCCGGTGACGCTGCCGTAGATGCCGAGGGCCCGGCCGCGCTGCTGAGCCGGGAACGCCGAGTTCAGCAGGGCGAGCGAGACCGGCATGATGGTCGCCGCGCCGATTCCCTGGACCGTGCGCGCCGCGATCAGCGCGCCGGCGCTGGTGGCCAGCGCGCAGGCCACCGACCCGAGGGCGAAGACGGCCAGCCCGGTGGCGAGCAGCCGCCGGCGGCCGAACCGGTCGCCCAGCGACGCACTGGTCATCAGCAGGGCCGCGAAGCTGAGCGTGTACGCGTTGACCGTCCACTCCAGGTCCTCGATCGACGCGTGCAGGCCCCGGTGGATCGAGGTGAGCGCGGTCGCCACTACCAGCAGGTCGAGCACCACCATGAACGATCCCACCGAGGCCAGCCCGATCACCCAGCGCTGGGCCGCGGTCATCGGCCCGGGCCGGCCTGGGCTGACTGCTCTTGCCGTTCCTGGCACGGTTGTCCCCTTCCGTTCGCCGTCGGAAGAAGTGACACCCGGCCGCCCGGAAACTGGTCCGCGACCAGTTCTGGCCACGGCTGGTGTCTATACCTGTGTGAGACCGGACTACGAAGGACGTGCCATGCCCGGCGAGGAGCTGCTGGACCGGGCCCGCTCGGGCGACGGGCAGGCGTTCCGCCAGCTGATCGAGCCCTACCGGGGCGAGCTTCAGGTGCACTGCTACCGCATCCTCGGCTCGGTCCAGGACACCGAGGATCTGCTGCAGGAAACCCTGCTGGCCGCCTGGCGCGGCCTGCCCGGGTTCGAGGGGCGTTCGTCGCTGCGTTCCTGGCTGTACCGGATCGCCACCAACCGGTGCCTGAACGCACTGCGGGACGGTGCCCGCCGGCCGCGGGAGCAGCCGGCCAGCCCCGCGGAGGTCCCGTTGCCCGAGCCCACCCGACGCAGCGATCCCAGCTGGCTGGAGCCCTACCCGGATGTCCTGCTCGATGCGCTGCCGGATATCGCCCCCGGGCCGGAAGCCCGGTATGAGGCCAGGGAGTCGGTGTCGCTGGCCTTCCTGGCCGCCCTGCAGCGCCTGCCCCCCCGGCAGCGGGCCGTGCTGGTGCTCCGCGACGTGCTCGGCTTCCGCGCCGCCGAGGTGGCCGGCATGCTGGACGTCACCGAGCATTCGGTGACCAACGCGCTCAAGCGGGCCCGCGCCACCCTCGCCGCCGCCCAGCTGCCCGGGCCCGGCCGCGATCAGGCGCCGCTGCCGCATTCCGCCCGGGAGCGGAAGCTCGTCGAGGACTTCACCGTGGCGTTCGAGAACGGTGACGTGGCCGCCATCCTGGCCCTGCTCACCGAGGACGTCTGGCTGACCATGCCGCCGCTGCCGCTGGAGTACCAGGGCCTGGTGGCCACCGGCCACTTCCTGTCCACGGTGGCCCTGCGGGATGGCCGCCGGTTCCGGCTGGTGCCGACCCGGGCCAACGGCCAGCCCGCGTTCGGCTGCTACCTGATCGATCCGGGCACGCCGATCGCGCACGCGCACGGCCTGCTCGTGCTGACCCTGGCCGGGGACCGGATCTCGGCGCTGACCCGGTTCATGGATAACGCGCTGCTGCCGCCGTTCGGCCTGCCGCGCACGCTGCGCGCCTGGCCAGCCCGCGGGTAACCCATTTGCCTGCCCCCGGCAGGCTGACATAGCCTTTCGGCAACGCGGGAAAGGAGGTGGTCCAACAGCATGCATAGCAGTAGGACTCGCGAGGTGGCTGTCCGCTAGCCGCCGTCCCGCCGACGTACTGGGAGCAGTTGCCCTCCGGGGCTCATGCTCACGGTGCGGTCACCGGCCGTGCCCAGGAGCTCGCATCTCAAGTGCCAGCGCCCTGTGTGCCGCGAAGGCGGCGGCCGGCGAATACTCGGCAGACACCGGACCCCCGGGCTGACTGGTCTGTCCAACCAGTCCCCGCCTGGCTCACACCGAGCCGCGCGGGAGCCGCCCGGGGGTTTTAATTTGCCGCCTCCCGTTTTCACGGGGTTATTTCCAGTGTGCCGCCTCACTTCCGGAATAGAGCCATTCATCGGCCGCCCCGGCAGGATTGACCCCAGGTTCACCGGCCACGACGCGGCATTTACTCTTCCATTACGCTTCCTGCCGCGTAATGTCGGCGCGACACGGAGAGGTTCCGCGCCCCGGAAAGGGCGATAAATTCGGGCGTTCCAGCGCGCCGGGGCGCGCCGCCGCAGGTCAGCACCGGATGGCGGGCATCCTGCGGCAGCACAGCCCGGTTATCCATTCGCTCAACTGGAACGGCTGCGCGGTGGCCCGGACGGGCGCTTCATTCCGTAATGTGCGGGCGGCATATTTCGTGCCGTACGCCGACTGCACCGGCTCGCCGAATTCATATTCCTCGCACTGGGCCGGCCTCGACCGGCTGAACAGCGCCAGCGTGGAGCAGGTTGGCGTGGCTACCGGGTGCACGGGTACCGCCGCGAGGGTGTGTCCTGGCCTAGGCCGTGCGCTTGAGCTGCGCGGACAGGTGAGGCTGCAGCGGCTGGTCCATCGCGGCCATGTCGAAGGCCCAGCCCAGGTCGGCACCGATCAGCCCGTAGAGCCGCTGGCCCGCGGTGACCTCCTTGGCCGTGGCGGTCCTGGCCACGATGTCGGTGCGCAGCTCGATCTTGGTGCCGGTGACCTCGCCCAGGTAGATCTCGGCGATGCCGGTCGGGTGGGCCAGCACCACCTCGAGCTGGCCGCCGGGCTGCGGGCGCCAGTACCCGGTCTCGGTGGCCAGCGGCCGGACCAGGTTGCCGTCGTCGTCCAGCAGCCAGCTCCGGCTCGCGTAAATGAGGTATGGCTTGCCGTTGTGGCTGAAGGAGATTTCCTGGCCGAACCGGAAATTGTCGATGGTCGGGTAGCCGCCGACGCCAGCCCCCTCCCAGCGGCCGAGCAGGAAGCTCAGCGGGGCGATATCGGGATGTGGCTCCGGTGGGCCCGCGCCGCCCGGCGGGCCGGCGGCCCCGGCTGGCTGGTCAGTCACTGGGGGGCTCCCCGGCCGCCCCGCGGGTGGCCCGCAGCAGGCGCAGCCCCAGCAACACGGCCAGCGCGGCGACCGCCGCGAACACGGCGACCAGGAGCAGCCCGCTGGCCAGTCCCTGCATGGTCACCTCCTGTCCCAGCAGTGTACGGACCGGGCCAGGAACACATCGTCCGCCATGCCGGCTCCGGCCGGCCAGGTTAGGGTGCGACCATGACCGCGCAGAGCCTCGTCATCAAGATCACTGCCGGCCTGGACGACCCGGAACGCTGCAACCAGGCCTTCAACGTCGCGGCGGCCGCGCTGGCCAGCGGTGTGCCGACGTCACTGTGGCTGACCGGCGAGGCTTCCTGGTTCGCGCTGCCGGGCCGGGCGGCGGACTTCACCCTGCCGCACGCCCCGCCACTGGCCGACCTGCTGGACGCGGTGCTGGCGGGAGGCAGCGTGACGCTGTGCACCCAGTGCGCCGCCCGCCGGGACATCTCCCCGGACGACGTGATCGACGGGGTCCGGATCGCGGGTGCGACCACCTTCGTCGCGGAGGTCTGCGCCGACGGCGCTCAGGCGCTGGTGTACTGACCGCGGGCCTGCGGCCGACGGTCCTGGGCGGCCCCGCGTCCTGGGCGGCCCGGTGGCCCCCTGGGCGGCCCGGTGGCCCGCGTCCTGGGCGGCCCGGTGGTCCCGGCGTCAGCCGGGGACGGCGGCCAGGCGCTGCTCCCGGAACCGGCTGGTCCATTCCTCGGCGGCCGGCTCGAGGGGTGGCAGCGGGCCAGCCGCCAGGGTGAGCAGCAGGTCGGCCAGGCCGGGGTTGCGGACCAGAGCCGGCCCGTGCAGGTAGGTGCCGAGCACCCGGCCCGCGAAGGCGCCCTCGGTGCCGTCCCCGTTACCGACCCCCACCAGCACCCGGGCCAGTGGCCGGGCGCCCGGCCCGACGTGGGTGACCCCCTGGTGGTTCTCGAAGCCGGTGAGCTGGGGCACGCCCAGCGCCGGGTCCACGTCGGCCAGGATCTCGCCCACCCCCCGGCGCTCGCCCCGGCCGCTGCGGATATCGAGGATCTCCAGGCCGGGCACGGGCTGGCCTTCCTCGCCGCCGAACTCGGTGCCGAGCAACTGGTAACCGGCGCAGACGGCGAAGACCACCGAGCCCTGGGCGGCCGCGGCGGCCAGCCCGCCGTCCTGGCGCAGCCGGCGGGCGGCGAGCACCTGGGGCAGATCCTCCCCGCCGCCCATCAGGTAGATGTCGCCCTGCCGGGGCACCGGCTGGTCGGAGTTCACCAGGATGGACTCGGTATCGATGCCGCGCAGCCGGGCACGGCGTTCCAGGACCAGCAGGTTGCCCCGGTCGCCATAGGTGCTCAGCAGGTCAGGGTAGATCCAGACCAGCCGCAGCGGCCCGGAGCCGCGGGCCGGGGGCCGGGGTGACTGCTGGCCGGCTGCCAGGCCGAGCCCAGCCCGGCGGCGCCCGGAGGGGCCGGAGTCACCGGCCGGCCGGGTGGCGCCGGCGGCTGGCGGGGGGACGCCGGCGGCTGGCCGGGCGTGGACGTGCTGCGGTGCCGGCCGCGTTCACGCGGCACGGCCGACCGCCGCCCGGATCTGCTGGAACGCCGTGTAGTTGGCGATCACGTCGAGGATCCCTCCTGGCCGGACCCGGCCGACCGCGTCGTCGATGTCGCGGACCAGATCGAAGGCGACACCGTCCGCCTCCAGCCGCACCGCCAGGTCGAGCGCACGCTCCCCGGACACGAGCACCGGGCGGTCGAGGACTACCCGGTAGTCCACGTCCCACAGCCACGACGTGTCCCGGCCGTCCGGGACCTGGGCGTTGACCGCGAGCAGCACCGGAACCGGGGCCGGCTCCAGCACGTCGAACGCCTCCAGCCAGCCCGCCGGGTTCTTGGCCAGCAGCAGCCGCACCTGGCGGCCGTGCCGCTCCACCTGCGTGTAGCGGCCTGCCACCGAGGTGACCGAGCGCATCTTGACCAGCGCCTGCCCCGGGTCCACCCCGAACACTTCGGCCACGGCCAGGGCCACCACGGCGTTGGACCGGTTGGCCCGGCCCGGCAGGGCCAGGGCCAGCTCGGCGACCCGCCCCGCCGGGTCGATGACGTTGCCGCCGTCCAGCTCCCAGGTGACGCGCGGCCGGGCGAAGCCACACTCCGCGCAGTGCCAGCTCACATCGTCCCGGCGCAGGTGGGACCCGCACTGCGGGCAGCACCAGGAGTCTTCGTGCCACCGCTGGCCCGCCGCCACCCAGGTCACCTTGCGCGCCCCGCTGGCCGCCCAGACGATCAGCGGGTCATCCGCGTTGGCCACCACGTGGCAGTCCGGGGCGGCCTCGAACGCCTCCCGCCAGCGCCGGGCGACCAGCCAGATCTCCGCGGCCCGGTCCATCTGGTCACGGCTGAGGTTGAGCAGCGTCACGACCCGGGCACTGGTCGCCCGGAGCATGGCGGGCATGTACTTCTCGTCCACCTCGAGGACCGCGTACGGGGCCTCCGGCGCGGCCCCGAGCGCGGCGGCCAGCCCGGCCTCCATGTTCGCGCCGAACGCGTTGGAGGCCACTTCCTGGCCCAGCGCGCTCAGCGCCGAGGTGATCAGCCGGGTCGTGGTCGTCTTCCCGTTGGTCCCGGTGACCAGGACGACCTGGCGGCCCGCGGCCAGCAGCGACAGCAGGCCCGGCTCCACGCGCAGGCCGATGACCCCGCCGATGACCGATCCGTCGCCGCGGCCGGCCAGCCGCGACATCCGGCCCGCGGCCCCGCCCAGCGTGGTCGCGACCCGGGCCCGCAGCGGAAGCTTGCCCATGGCCGATGATGCTACCGGCCTGGGCGGCCGGCCAGGGTTCAAGATGCGGCGCCCACCTTCCGGCCCGCCGTTCCAGGGCGCACGCTGGGAGGTAGCGGCAACGGCCGAAAAGGAGCACCAGCGATGAGCGGATCAATCCTGGCAGCCATCATCACCCCGATCGTGGTCATGCCCGTCCTGGCCGGGTGGCTGGCCCTGCTCTTCTACGTGGGCGAGCATCCCCTCTGGCCCGACCAGGTCCAGCCCCGTGGGTACCAGCTGGACCAGGCCGCTCCCCCGGAGGTAACGGGCCACACCCAGCCACCACTGCCTACGCACTGATCATCAGGCCCTGTCGTCGCGCCAGCTGAGTGGGGCGTCGGCCGGGTCACGGGACGGCGGCGACACCGGACCACCCCAGGCTGCCGGGGCCGCCGGCCGGGACGCCCCTGGCCGTCTCCCGCTCTGCGCTGTGCTGTCGCGGCTCCGAATGTGGTCAGTTTCCGCTGTGGCCACGACGGTTTGCGTCCACTCTTGCCCGGGCCCGGCCGATCCGAAGCCCGGCGGCGGGCCGGCCAGCGCCGGCTCCCCAGTGGCCGGGGCTGGCCAGGCCGTCCCGGCCGCCCAGCCAGCGGCGGCGGCCGGGCCGGGCTCGTCCCGGCCGCGCAGCGTCGCCGAGGGCAACCCGCCGATACCGGGATTGGCGTCGGCCAGCACCACCCGCCGGCCCGCGGCCGACGCGTAGCTGACGATGACCGCGCTCGGCGGGAGCTGCTGCAGCTCGTGCGGCTCGACCAGGAACTCCCGGGACCGCTGGCTGGTCCGGGCCAGGGAGTTGTTGGCCCCGATCGCCTGGGCGGTCTGCGCGCCCCACGCCGTCGCCTGGTTGACTCCCGCCACGGCGGACACCGCGTCGCTGACCCCGGCCGAATGACTCCGCTCCCCGTGGGCCGACACGGCCGGCGGGGCGAACGCGCCGAACCCGGTCCAGCTCCGCCCGCGCCCCCCGCTGCGCCCGGTGGTGGTGCTGGTCGTGGTGGACTCGCGACACGGACGAGGCGGTGCCGACCGTGCTCGTGTACGCCTGGCCCGCCGTGTCGGTGACCGACGCGCCGACCGTGTCGGTGAGCTGGGCGATCACGAACCGGTGCTCGGTCCCGAGCTGCTCGCTGGCCACCCGGGCGTCGTCGGCATTGCCGAGCCGCATGAACGCCACGGCCGCGTTGCCCCGGCCGAGCCGGGCCCGGACATGCCCGGGCAGCGAGCGGTAGGCCAGGACCAGCCCGGTGCCCGTGGTCTCGCACGCGTCGCTCAGCCGGTCGAGCAGGTCACCGCGCAGCTGTTCCGCCCCGGCGATCAGCACCGTGTGCCGCCACGGCGGGCTGGCCGCGCCGCGCCGCGGCTCGCCGCGCAGCAGCTGGGTCAGGGCGGCCGTGACGTAGCTGCCGAGCACCTGGGCGTCGGTACGGCCCGCCAGCCGGTCCACCGCCACCACCCGCAGCCCGCCGGGCGGCAGCGGGACCGGCGCCGAGCCCAGGCTGGCCAGCTTGCCCAGTTTCGCCTCCAGGGCCAGCGCCCGTTCGGTGATGACCCGGTCGGCGGCGGCCCGGCCGTACAGCCCGCCGATCGCCTCGGCCTGGGCCTCGGTGAGCAGCCCGCGCCGCACGTCCGCGCTGGGCTCACCGACCTGGGCGAGCACCCGCAGCCCGGCGGCCAGCTGCGCGATGCTGGGCCCGGCCGCACCCGCTGCTGACCCGCCGGGCACCGGGCTGAGGACCGCGGCGATCCGCTCCAGGATCGCGGTCTCCTGGGCCGGATCGGTGGCCGCGGCCGGGTCACCGGCCGCGGTCGCCGCCTCGGCCAGCACATCGGCCAGCGCCGGGCCCGTCAGCCCGGCGCCCAGGTCGAACCGGGGCAGGTCGCCGGGCAGCACCCAGACCAGCGGGTCGATCCCGCTGGCCCGCGCGGCCGCCAGCAGGTCCTGGGCCACCGCCCCAGCCGAGAAGTCCAGCACGGTGACCCGGCCGCCGGCCGCCAGCCGCAGGCCGCCCAGCATGGCCAGCAGCGCCGACCAGCCGCCCAGCGTGCCGCCGGCCACGTCCACCCGGTCGATCCCGGCGGGCAGCCCGACGCCGTGCCACTGCGGCTGGGCACCGAACGCCCGCCGCCGGGCCTGCCAGTCGCGCAGCCGCCGGGTGTGCTCCTCCTGCTGGCCAGCCAGCTGGCCATTCCACACGGCCCGCGCCCGGGCCACCCGCTGCTCCTCGCGGGCCAGGGTGACGCGCAGGTCCCGGGCCCCGCGCCGGACCGGCCAGGCGCAGCTGGCCGCCAGCACCAGGCCGCAGGTCAGCCCGGTCGCGGTCAGCGCGGCATTGAGCAGCCCGGCCGCGCCCAGCGCCGCGCAGAGCACGGCCAGGGCCAGGGCCAGCGCGCCGCCAGCCGTGGCGGGCCGGCTGAGCCGGCGTTCCTCCCGGTACTGCGCGGCCACCCAGCCCGGGTTGACCTGCTCCGGGCCAGGCGGCGCGGGGCGGGCGGGCGGCGGGCCCGGATCCAGGTACTGCAGCGCGTACTCCCAGCCCAGATAGACCTGGTCCGCGCCGGGCGGCGGCCCGGTCACCGGATACCCGCCGCGATGAACCGGCCGCGGCGCACCAGCTGCCGCGGCTCCCTGACGGCCAGCACGAACTCATCGGGCCGGCCCGGGCCGGGTATCCCGGCCAGCACTTCGCCCGGGCCGTTCAGCCACCGGATGACCAGCACGTTGGCCCGGGCCGCCAGGCGTTCCGCGGCGCCGTGGGACAGCGTGCTGAGCACGGTGGCCAGCCCGGCCCGGGGCCCGGTGGCCAGCAAATCGTCCAGCGTCGCGTCCGCGATCACCTCACCGGGGCCGAACCAGGCCAGCCCGTCGCCGCCGGTGCCGAGCCGCGCCGTCTCGGCCGCGGTGGCCGCCAGGTCCTGCGCGACCAGGTTGGCGATCATCCGCGCCGGGGCGCCGTACCGCGACGCGGGCAGCGAGAACAGCACCACGGCCCGGTCACGGACCGCCCCGGCCAGGCTGATCATGCCGCCGCCAGCGCCGGGCCCGGCCGGGCGCAGCCACCGCCCCAGGGCCGACGAGCGCAGCCCGGCCAGCTCGCCGGCCAGGAACGCCGCCGTGGCCGGGTCGGCCTGCAGCTGCCCGGCCGACGCCCGTACCCGCTCGGCCAGCGGCTCCCGGCGCGGGTCGCCAGCGGGCACGCGGCGCAGCCGGGCCCACAGCGCGTCCGGGCTGAGCAGCTCCACCACCTCGTCGAGCACCGCCCGGGCCGGATCGCCCGGCGTGGCGGCCGTCACGGCGAACAGATCGTTAAGGAAACTGCGGCCGGTGCGGCGCGCGAAGTCGGTCGCGGCGGTCCAGTCGATCATGCCCATGACCATGGCCGCCTGCCGTGTGGCCGGGCCGCCGCGCAGCGGGTCATAGCGGCCCGGCCCGGCCGCGCCGAACACGTGCAGCGGCGCACCCGCCTCGGCGCACACCGCGGCCAGCGCCCCGGCCAGGTCCTCGGCGGCGGCCAGGTTGACCACGACGGCCGGCTGGCGGCGCCGGACCGCGGCGTGCACCAGCTGGAAGCTGGCCGCCGAGACCGCGGCCGGCCCGGCCCCCGCGACCAGCACCCCGCCGCTGGCCGCCGCCCACGGCACGCCGGCCGCCCGCCCGGTGCGCCAGTCCACGCCCAGGCACGCACCGCTCCGGCTCACCACCCCACCAGCCTTAACGAACCACGCCGTGTACTGCCGCCGGGCCAGCGTGATGAGTCCCGGGCGGGCCGGCGGAAGGCCATCCGGGCCCGCCCGGCGCGCGCGTAACCAGCCGGCCACCGCGGTCTCGGCCGCGGCCAGGATCAGCGCGAGCGGGGCCTGCCGCGGCAGCCACTGGGTGAGCCCGGCGGACGCCTGCCCGGGGTGGAGCAGGTGCGCCGGGTCGGCCGCCGCCGCGGCGAAGTACCCGAGCACCTGGCGCGGGCCGCCGGTGAAGCCGCGCCAGGCCGCGGCCGGGCCGATCGCGAGCACCCAGACGAAGCCGGCCGCGGCGGGCGCCGTCAGCCACAGCGGCCGCCACCGGGCCACCCGGCCGGTCAGCCGGAACGCGGCCGTGAGCACCAGCGTGAGCTGGGCGAGCAATAAGTGCGCGATGATCGTCAGCACGCCGAGCGCAGCGGCGACCGCACCGCCTCGCGGTGTTCCGGTCACGGGCCGGGCGGCCATGCTCAGTGGATCTTGGCGATCAGGTGTCTGGCGATGGTCAGCACGTTAGACGGCAGCGGCTCGAAGTTCATCGGCTTCAGGTACTTCGGGTTGCTCCCGGCGGAAACTCCCCAGGTTGTGTTGCTCGCCGCCGGGGCTGGCTCAGCCCATCCGGCCGGTGACGTAGGCCTGGGTCCTGGGGTCCTGCGGGTCCTGGAAGATCTGCGCGGTCCGGCCGTATTCCACCAGCACGCCGGTGCGGGTGTCGCTCTTGCTGTCGGTGAGCACGTAGAAGAACGCGGTGCGGTCGCTGACCCGGGTGGCCTGCTGCATGTTGTGCGTGACCACGATGATCGTGTACTGCTCCTTGAGTTCCAGCATCAGGTCCTCGACGGCCCCGGTCGCGATCGGGTCGAGCGCCGAGGCGGGCTCATCCATGAGGACGACGTCGGGCTCCACGGCGATCGTCCGGGCGATGCACAGCCGCTGGGCCTGCCCGCCGGACAGGCTCAGGCCGGAGGTGCCCAGCCGGTTCTTGACCTCCTCCCACAGCGCGGCCTTGCGCAGCGACTTCTCCACGATGTCGTCCAGGTGGCTCTTCTTGCGCGTGCCGTTGATGCGGGGGCCGTAGGCGACGTTGTCGTAGATCGACTTGGGGAACGGGTTCGGCTTCTGGAAGACCATGCCGATGCGCCGGCGCACGGCCGCGGCGGACACGTCCTTGCCGTACAGCGCCGACCCGCGGTAGGACATTGAGCCGTTCACCCGGGCGCCGGGCACGAGATCGTTCATCCGGTTGAAGGACCGCAGCACCGTTGACTTGCCGCTGCCGGACGAGCCGATGAACGCGGTGATCTCGTTCTCGTAGATGGGCATCGTGACGTCCGTGACGGCCTTGAAGGCGCCGTAGTACACAGACACGTTCTGCACGTCGAAGATCAGTTCCCCCGGCGCAGCGGAGACATCCTGCCGCTGCGGGTCCTGCAGGGCAGCGGGCTTGGGCAGCTCGGTCTTGGCGGCGGCGATGTCGGGCTGTGGCTGGTCCATGACGTTCCTAGCGCGAGTACTTAGCGAATCGTGCGGTGACGAGGCGGGCCGTAATCATGAGTATGAAGGCAATTGCGATGAGTGTCAGCGCCGCGCCCCAGCCCCGGGCCTGGGCGCCGGTGTACGGCGATGACGCGTTCACGAAGATCTGCGACGGCAGCGAGGTGTTCGGGCCGTGGAACACGTCCGGGTTGGCCGCGGTCACGGTGAGGATGGTGAACAGCAGCGGCGCCGTCTCGCCCGCGGCCCGGGCGACGGCGAGCAGCACGCCGCTGACGATGCCGCCGAGCGCGGCCGGCAGCACCACGGTCAGCGTGACCCGGGCCTTGCTGGCCCCGAGCGCGTAGCTGCCCTCGCGCAGCGCGTCCGGCACCAGCTTGAGCATCTCATCGGTGGACCGGATCACCACCGGCAGCATCAGGCAGCCCAGCGCGAACGCACCGGCCAGGCCGGAGAAGCCGAAGTGCAGCACCCAGATCGTGAAGATGAACAGGCCCATGATGATCGATGGCACGCCGGTCATCACGTCGGCCATGAACCCGATGAACTTGGCCAGCCAGTTGTTGGCACCGTACTCGTTGAGGTAGATGGCCCCGAGCACGCCGAGCGGCACGGCCAGGACCGTGGCCAGCGCCGTGATCTCGATCGTGCCGAGCACGGCCGGCCCCATGCCGCCGACGCTGGCGGGCGCCACGTTGAACGGGATCTCGGCGGTCAGGAACTGCCAGCTGATGATCGACGCACCCTTGGCGACGACCGTGTAGAGGACGAACCCCAGCGGGATGATCGCGAGCACGAACGCGACGTACATGAGGATGGTGGCGACCCGGTTCTTGGTCCGCCGCCAGCCCGCCGGCTCCCGCAGGTCGGCCCCACCCCGCTCGGCTACGGCAGCCATCAGGCACCTCGCATCCGCCGCGCGGAGCGGCCGACGATTCCGCGGGCAATGACGTTGACGATGATGGTAAACGCGAACAGCAGCACGCCGAGTCCCATGAGCGCGGACTGGAAGAGGCCGGTGGCCTCCCCGAATTGGTTCGCGATGACGGCCGGCATGTTGTAGCCGGGGGCGAACAGATGCGACGTGATCGTCGCCGATGAGCCGATGACCAGCGCCACCGCGATCGTCTCGCCCATCGCCCGGCCCAGTCCCAGCAGGACCGAGCCGACGACGCCACCCTGGCTGTGCGGCCAGACGACGCCGCGGATCATCTCCCAGCGGGTGGCACCCAGCGCGTACGCGCCCTCCCGGTCGATCGACGGCACGGTGGCGATGACCTCACGCGACAGCGAGGTCACGATCGGCGTGATCATGAAGGCCAGGATGATGCCGGCGGTGAAGAACGAGGCCCCGCTGGTAGGCGGGCCGAACAGCGAGCCGAGCACCGGGATGCCGTTGACGCCCGAGCCGATCGAGGCGTAGATGTGCTGGGCCCAGGGGGCGAACACCAGGATCCCCCACAGGCCCCAGACCACGGACGGGACGACCGCCAGCAGGTCGACCACGTACACGATCGGCCGGGCCCACCGGTACGGCACGACCTCGGTGAGCAGCAGGGCGATACCGATGCTGACCGGGACAGCCAGC
The DNA here is from genome assembly GCA_963711705.1 of uncultured Actinomycetes bacterium. Classification (GTDB taxonomy): domain Bacteria; phylum Actinomycetota; class Actinomycetes; order Streptosporangiales; family Streptosporangiaceae; genus RYN-230. The sequence goes on along the minus strand of CAVQFM010000020.1, from coordinate 55,156 downwards.
ACGAGCGCGATCACCGCGGTGACGGCCGTGCCGTAGATGAACGCCAGCGCGCCGAACTTGTTGGCCGACGGGTCCCAGGTGGTCGAGAAGATCTTGATGCCCTCGGTGGTGAACCACGAGGAGGCCTTCTGGGTGGTGGTGACCGCGATCAGGACCAGGATCACCAGCACCAGCAGGCCGCACCCGAGCGCGAGCCACTGGAAGCTGCGGTCCGCCAGCCCTCGGCGCGCGACCAGGCCGCCGGCCGGGGCGCTGCCCGGGGCGGCCTGGTCCGTGCGCGTTACTGCACTACTCACTACGATCCGATCTGGCTCAGCTGCGCCTTAGCCTTCTGGTCGATGCTGGCTGGGAGCTTGGCGTAGCCGATCTGAGGCAGGATGGCCTGGCCCGGCCCCGACGCAGGTACCCGATGTAGGCCTGCAGCAACTTCGCCGTGTTCGAGCTGGACTGCTTCTGGTAGACGAGAACCCAGGACTGCGCGGTGATCGGGTACGCGTTCGCACCCGAAGCCCAGACCGCGTGGAAGGTCAGGTCCGGCGCGACGCTGACCCTGGCCGCGGCCGTGGACGCGGCTGGAGAGGACGGCGCGACGTAGTTGCCGGCCTTGTTCTTGACCGACGCGTAGCTCAGCCCGGCGGCCTTGGCGTCCGCGTAGTCCACGTACCCGATGGCCCCGGGCGTGCTCTTGACGATCTGCGCCACCCCGCCGTTGCCGTTGCCCGCGTGCGCGCTCTTGGGCCAGTTGATGGTCGAGTCGCTGCCGAGCTTCCAGTTGCTAGCGGCCGTCTGGAGGAACAGGGAGAAGTTCTGCGTGGTGCCCGAGGAGTCCGAGCGGACGGCGAGGGTGATTGGGGTGCTGGGCAGGCTGACGCCGGGGTTGAGCGACTTAATCTCCGGGTCGTTCCACTTCGTGACCTTAGCCTGGAAGATGTCCGCGATGACCGGGGCCGTCAGCTTCAGGTTCTTGACGCCCGACAGGTTGTACGACACCGTGATCGGGCCGATCAGGATGGGGAAGTACAGCACCTTCTTGCCCTTGAAGTTCGCCGTCTCCTCCGGTGGGATCGGCGAGTCCGAGCCGGCGAAGTTGACCACCCCGGAGGCCAGATCGGTACGCCCCTTGCCCGAGCCGCCGCCGCCATAGTTGACCGTCATGCCCGGCTGGACCTGCTTGAACGACTGGATGGCTGCCTGCTCGTAGGTGAGCTGGAGACGTCGATCCGCTGGAATTGAGCGTGCCGTTCAGGGCAGCGCTGCTCGACCCGCTGCCCGAGCCGGACGAGGACCCGCTGCCGCCCGAAGAACTGCAGGCAGCGGCAAAAGTGGCCATGGCGGCGACTAGCCCCAGGGCCGTAGTGCGCAGTAGGCGCCGACGTTGCATCTCAGATACCCCATTCTCCGGTATGACATAGGCAATTACTCGGGTGCAAGGGGGAGCAGCCCCCCAAATCGGTCAGCAAGTCAGTCCGCCAGACCTGACGACCTGGGCGAGTCTGCCGTGCCACGCGTACTGACGAGTTACGGAAGAAGAACGGGGCGGTGAACAATGCGGAGACGGCGGGTGAAAGTGCCTGCTACCCCGCTGGGCGCAGGGACCTACTGCGGGGCATGGGTCCCGGCCAGGTAGACCACCCGGCGGGCAATGTTCACGGCATGCGCGGCCAGCCGCTCATACGAGCGGGCGACCAGGGTCAGCTCCATCGTCACCGGGATGGTCATGCCGCCCGAGGCGAGTTCGGCGATCAGGCTGGCATGCAGGTCGTCCATTTCCTCATCCCGCGCGTCCAGCATCCCGGCAACTGTGCGGTCGCGCTGGTACCAGGAGTCCACCGCCGCCCGCCACATGTCCGAGACCAGCTGCCCCATGGCCTCGATGAGGCCCCGGGTGCGCGGCGACAGGTCCCGGCTGAGGATGTGGTTGGCCCGGTGCGCGATGTTGACCACCAGGTCGTGGGAGCGTTCCAGTTCGGGCACGATGCGCAGCACGGAGAGCAGGAAGCGCAGGTCGGAGGCGACTGGCGCCTGCAGCGCGATCTCCCGGTTGGCCAGTTCCTCGATCTCCGGGTACAGCGCGTCGATGACCTTCTCGCGCTCGGTCACCGCCCGCAGCGCCTCAGTGTTGCCGTTGAGCAGGGCGTCGGTCGCCCGGGGCAGATCCTCGGCGACCATGGCGAACAGTTCGATGACTTTACCTTCGATGTCATCCAGCTCCCGCTGGAATTCCTGCCGGTGCTCAACCACGGTTCAGTACCTCCTAGGTCCGGCCCCGGCCGCGGGCGGCCGACTGGGCCGGGGCAGGCAGCTACGGTTAAGGTTCCCAGTCCTCCAGAACACGTGTCCAGCCGCCCGGCGGGCCGCCCAGCCCGGGCGCCCGGGCCGTCACACCCGGGGATTCCACCACGATGCGGAAGAGTTCCGGCCGCAGCACGGTGACGGTCAGCGCGCTCACCCCGGGCCGCGTGGTGTCTTCCAGCCGGATGGTGACCGTGATGGCCGGCTCACCCGCGGACAGCCGCAGGCTGCGGGCCACCGACGGCACCGGCGCCTGGAAGTCGATCTGGACGGCACCCGCGCGGCTGTGCCCGGGCGCTGCCCCGGCGGGCGCGGCCGCGCCCGCCAGCTCGCCGGCCAGCTCCTCCATTTCCGGTGGCAGGTAGCTGGCCGAGTAGGCCGCGGGCTCGCCGCCGACCGCCCACAGGCAGCGGACGGTGAGCAGTTCCCGGCCGGGCGGCGCGCCCAGGGCCCGGGCCACCTCTTCCGCCGCGCGCCGCCGGGCCACGTGGCGGCTCTTGCAGGCCAGCTGGCCACCCATCGGGTCCACGCTGGTCGCGAACCCGGGCAGGCCCTCCAGGGCGAGCCGGTACTCGGCCGGGCTGGCCCGGAACACCTGGCCGTCCGGCAGCCGGGTCAGCAGGTGGCGCTGCTCGAGCAGGTCAATGGCGGTGTCGATCTCCGCGACCGTCACGTTGTACCGGCGGGCCAGCGCCGTGTGCCGGGGCAGCCGCCAGCCCGGTTCGTGGTGCAGCAGCGCCGCCGCCATCCGGTCGGCGAGCACGCTCGCCGCCAGCGGGCCTGGGGTGACCGCCCGGCCGTCATCGCCTGCCCGCGCCTGCGTCATCCCGCGCTGGTCGAGCCGATAGGCCCAGGCAGCCTGGGCCCTGGGAGCCGGAACTGAACAGACACTGGTGAGGCCGTCCTGGTCGCTGACGGTGATCGCGGGCCAGGCTGCCATCGCCCCGCCTGGCTCACCCATTGATAGGGAGCCAAGGTGACGGGCAGGTGAACGACTAGGCGAGAGAAATCTGACGGGCGGATGAACAAGACGGGGACTGGCCGCGAAACACGCCTGGCTCCGCCCGCACAGCTGAGGGCGGGTGACGCCGTCACCCGCCCTCAGCTACCCTGCGTAACTTAACCTCAGACAGCGACCGCTACCTCGCTGACCTGGCCAAAGTCCGCGGTCACCGACCGGTCCACGCTGACCCCGCCCGGAGCCAGCACGCGGACGGTCCAGGTGCCGGGCGCGGCGAAGAAGCGGAACCCGCCGTCCGCGCCGAGCGGCACCTCGGCGACGAACTCGCCGCCGTCGTTGAGCAGCCGGGCGTAACCCGTCCGCACCGCGGTCCCGTCCCGGGTCACCTGGCCCTGCACGACCGCCTGGTTGCCCGCGTCGGCCGGCAGGGCCGCACCGCCCGCGGGGGCGCCGCATCCGTCGCTGGTCACTGGCCGTCCCCCAGTTCGATGGGGACGCCGACCAGGGAGCCGTACTCGGTCCAGGAGCCGTCGTAGTTCTTCACGTTCGGCTGGTCGAGCAGCTCGTGCAGGACGAACCAGGTGTGCGCGGACCGCTCGCCGATCCGGCAGTAGGCGATGGTGTCCCGGCCGAAGTCCAGCCCGGCCTGGTCGCCGTACAGGGTGCGCAGCTCGTCGTCGGACTTGAACGTGCCATCGTCATTGGCCGCCTTGGACCAGGGCACGTTCTTCGCGGTCGGGATGTGCCCGCCGCGCTGAGCCTGCTCCTGCGGCAGGTGGGCAGGAGCCAGCAGGCGGCCGGCGAACTCGTCCGGGGACCGCACGTTGACCAGGTTGAGCTTGCCGATCGCGGCCACCACCTCGTCGCGGAACGCCCGGATCGCGATGTCCTGGTTGGTGGCGTGGTAAGAAGTGCGCGGCCGGTCCGGGACATCCTTGACCAGCTCGCGGGAGTCCAGCTCCCACTTCTTGCGCCCGCCGTCGAGCAGCTTCACGTTCTGGTGCCCGTACAGCCGGAAGTACCAGTAGGCATAGGCCGCGAACCAGTTGTTGTTCCCGCCGTACAGGATCACGGTGTCGTCGTTGGAAATCCCGCGCTCCGAGAGCAGCGCCTCGAAACCGGCCCGGTCCACGAAGTCCCGGCGCACCGGGTCCTGCAGGTCCTTCTTCCAGTCGAGCTTGATCGCACCCGCGATGTGCCCGGCGTCGTAGGCGGCGGTGTCCTCATCCACCTCGACGACGACCACACCGGGGTCATTCTTGTGGGCGTCAACCCAGTCTGCGTCCACCAGGACGTCAGAACGGCTCATGCAGCAACCTCCTTGTCGGATTCTGGCGCGGCCATCCCGCGGCGGCCGGGCCAGACTCGTTTGATAAGCACGTACATCTCGCACCCCAGGCAGAAGCCGAACGCGGCGTTCAGGAACGCGGCGGCCAGCGCCGCCGCGGCCGCGGCCATGCCCAGCGGGGTGACCCCCGTGGCGTACCCGATCACCCCGATAATGCCGAAGACCAGGCCAACTCCTTGCGCGAACCGCGGCGGCGCCTCGGCTTCCAGCTCGGCGGGCGGGCCGAGACGGGGCCGGATCAGCGCCCGGTAGAGGTAGCCGTACGGCGAGTATCGCAGGCCGAACACCGCCCCGATGCCGAACACCACCGCCTGGGCCGCGAACAGCCAAACGCTCCCGGTGATCAGCACGATCGCGAGGACGACGGCGGACAGCGCGGCGTTGCAGCGCTGACCCCGGGGATCGACTTTCACGGGGGGACCTCCGCTAACGGGGACGGGCAAGGCTGGGGCCGGGGCACGCGCGGGGGACGCTGGCCGGCCGAGCGGGGCTCAGGCACGCGCCAGCTGGCGCGGTACACCCGGACACAGCGCGGTGGCGACGTGGCAGTAATCCACGACGCGCCGCCTGGTCAGCAACGGCCGTGACCAGCCACCGCCCGCCCGGTCATCCGGCTTGGCCTGGGGAATCACGTCCCCGATGGTATGCGCCGGCGGCCCCGGTGTCACTTCCCACTTGTTCAGTAGGATTTGGCCGGTCACCGGACCTCGCCCAGGGCGGAGATCACTTCGGCTTTGCGCATCAGGCCGGTGCCGCGCCGGGCCACCTGGCCGTCCGGGCCGAGCACGAACACGGTGGGGGTGCGCCGCACATCCAGCAGCCGCACCAGGTCCACCCGCTCGGCGGCGTCCACTTCCACGTGGCTGACCCCGTCGGCGCCCGAGGCCACCTCGTCCAGCACCTGCCGGGTGGCCCGGCACGGCGCGCAGAACTCGGAGGAGAACTGCAGCAGGGTGGCGCGGCTGCCCAGCGGCTGGCCCAGCTGGTCCGGGGTGACCCGGGAGCCGCCGTCCGGCCGGCCCGGCCCGGGTGCCGCCGTGGCCCGGTCAGCCTGCCGTCACGGTAACGCCGGGCCAGCCCGAACGCCGCGGCGGCGGCCAGCACAGCCAGGCATGCGATGAGTCCGCCGATCACGCGGATTACAGCGTGCGGCCAGCCCGGCGCATTCCCGCCGCTCCGGCCGGCCAGCTGGCGCGGACACGCCAAGGCGTGATCCGCGGGATGCGCCTTAGCGCACCGGGACGGTGACCAGGACCTTGCCGTGCGAGGTGACCTGGAAACTGTGCACGCTGTCCAGCGCGACCGAGGAGCCGCCTGGGTACCAGGTGCTGCCCTCGTCGTAGGTGGTCTGCCAGCCGCCGACGACGGTGGTCTGCCCGCTGGAGTTGGTGATCTCGAGCTGGCACCGGGTGCCCGCGGGAACCCCCTTGACCAGGGTCTTCACCTCGGTGCCCCAGTCCTCGGCGGTGTACCGGATGGTGGCCGAGACATGAGTCTGCGGATTGCTCGCGGATACCGTGGTGAAGTGCTCGGCCGGCTCGCCGCTGGCCACGCTGCTGGTCTCCGGGCCGGCCTGGTGCATGGCGCTGTAGCCGATCGCCCCGGCGGTGCCCGCGGCCAGCACTATCGCGGCCGCCGCGGCGAGACCGCGCCAGCGGCGGGTGCGCCGGATGTGGGCCGTGCGCGACAGCAGCGAGGGCAGCATGAGCTCGCTGGGCTTCTCGTCGTGCGGCGCGTCGTCAGTGCCGTCGGTCAGCTGCTGGGCCTCGCCGATCGGGACCCGGCGCAGCAGGGCGGGCAGGCCGGCCAGCCCGGCCAGTTCCTCGCGGCACTCCGGGCAGCTGCTCAGGTGGGCGTCCACCACGGCGCGCTCGGCCGGGTCAATGGCGCCGAGTACGTAGACACCGAGCGCGTGCCGGATGTCGCGGCAGTCTGCTGGGCCGGTCATGGCGCGAGCCCCCGTTCCTCCAGCGCCAGTTTGAGCGCTTTGAGCGCGTAGAACGTCCGTGATTTCACCGTGCCGCCGGGGATGCCGAGCTCCGCGGCGGCCTCCGCCACCGACCGGCCGAGATAGTACGTCTGCACGAGCACCTGGCGGTGCTCTGGCCGCAGGTCGCGCAGGGCGTCGGCCACCGCCCACGATTCGAGCACTCGATCCGCCTCGTCGGCCACAGGTACCAGTTCGAGCGCTGCTTCGCCGACCTCCCGCGGCCGGGCGTTACGCGCCCGGTGCGAGTCCACCGCGAGATTTCTCGCCACCGCGAACAGCCACGGGCGCGCCGGGCGCTCGGCGATAGCCTCGGGATGCAGCCAGGCCCGGAGCAGCGTCTCCTGAACGATATCCTCTGCCCGCTGCCGGTCGCCGCTGGTCAGCCGAAGCGCGTAGCGCAGCAGCGGCGCCGCGTGCTCGTCGTAGAGCGCGCGGACCAGTGCCTCGTCGGAGACCCGTCCCTTAGGCTCCTGCCCCTGGGTCCCGCGGTGCTGTGCCACATCCTTCCCTAACGGCCGGCCTGGCCTGCCGGTTCACCGTCTTGCGGGCAAAAGTTCGCATCGCTCAAGTATCTGCGCCTGCCGGCCCGGCGGATCAGCCGGTGGCGGCGAAGTGCACGTCCTGCCCGGCCGCGGAGATGCGCAGCCCTGCTGGTTCCACCCTGACCGAGGTGACCTTCAGGTGCAACGGCAGGGTGCCCAGCGGGACGGCAACGCGCAGCCGCCCGGCGAGAGTGGCGGCCGGCACGCTGACCACCTTGCCCACGTGCACCTGCCGGGGGACGAGGGTGATCCCGGACGGGCTGGCGGCCGGCCGGACCGTCGCCGACACCGGCAGGTCCAGGCCGAAGTAGTGGGCGGTGCCGCCGACCCGCAGCGCAGCGCCGTCTGGGCGCAGCGTGATGCCGCGGGGCAGCCTGCTGCGGACCGCCGACAGCGGCACGGTCGCGGTGGCCGACGCGTGCTGCGCGGTCACTGGCTCGGGGCTGCGGCCCAGCAACTGGGCGATGGAGGCCCGGACCCCGGTCAGCCGGGCGTCCAGCCCGGTCACCGGCACGCCGTCCGTGGTGACGCTGCGCACCCTGATATCCACCGAGTGGTATTTCCCGGCCACCACCTGGGTCAGGAAGGGAAAGCCCGCGATACTCACCCCCGGCTTGGCGGGCAGGTCGTACGCACTCGCCACCCGGTCACTGATCTTGCGCTCGGCGATGAGCAGCGCGATACGGTCCGCGACCACCAGCACAATTATCATGACAAAAAGGGCAATTAGTATTTTCCGCATTGGGCCTCACGCTACCGAAACGCCCGGGCACTCGCCGGGGAACCGCGTCGGCCGCACTGGCCTTGGTTAGCTGGGATATGGGCACGAAGGTCAGCCGCCGGCGAACGGGGGCAGCACCTCGACCACGGCCGCATCTTCGAGCAGCACGGCCTCGGGGGCCCGGCCGCCGACCGGGTTGCCGTCCACCAGGAACGAGGACCGGGCCAGCACGGAGCGGAGCGCCGCCTGGCGGTCCGCCTGGCCGCTGGCCGCCGCCTGCTCGCGGGCCCGCAATGCGGCCGCGAGCGCGCCGCCGAGGGTGTCCGCGCTGAGGGTCTCCTCGGCAACTCCCGCGGCCTGCTTCGCCGCAGCCCAGTAGCGCAACGTCACTGTGGCCATGTCCGCTATTCTCGCTCACACCGGATCCGGGCAGCGCCGCCGGCGGGTCCTTGTGCGTGTTCATGGGTAGTTTCTCCCGCAGGAGACCACAGGGTGGAGGTGGCAGCACGTGAGTGACCTGCTGCTGCTCACCAGCACCCTGGAGCCCGCCGCCGAGATCCTGCCCGCCCTGGGCCTGCTGCTGCACCCGGTACGCGTCGGCCCGGCCGAAGTCCCGCCGCCCGGGGACGCGCCGCCCGCGGACGCCATCCTGGTCGACGCGCGGCGCGACCTGGTCCAGGCCAGGAACCTGTGCCTGCTGCTCCGCGCGGCCAGCCTGGATACGCCGCTGCTGGCCATCCTGACCGAGGGCGGGCTGGCCGCGGTGACCGCCGACTGGGGCGCCGACGACGTGATCCTGCACGGCGCCGGCCCGGCCGAGGTGGAGGCCCGGCTCCGGCTGGCCATCGGGCGCCGGGCGGCCGCGGCCCCGGCCACGCCGGACGAGATCCGCTCGGGCGATCTGGCCATCGACGAGGCCACCTATACCGCCCGGTTGCGGTCTCGCGCCCTGGACCTGACGTTCAAGGAATTCGAGCTGCTGAAGTTCCTGGCCCAGCATCCGGGCCGGGTGTTCACCCGGGCGCACCTGCTCCAGGAGGTCTGGGGCTATGACTACTTCGGCGGGACCCGGACGGTGGATGTGCACGTACGCCGGCTCCGGGCCAAGCTCGGCGCCGAGTACGAAGCGCTGATCGGCACGGTGCGCAACGTCGGCTACCGGTTCGTGCCGGCCAAGGGCTCCGACGAGGCCCGGGCCCACCGCCCGGCCCAGGTCGGCGGCAGGCCGGCCAGCGAGGCTGACCCGGTGCCTTTGAACGATCATGAACCAGATTCCGGCAGGCAAAGGAAGGCCCGTGCCGCAGCAGCCGACCGGTGATGACGCGATATCCATCGAGGTGACCGGGCCGCTGCCCGAGCCCGCCGCGGCCCAGGTGCTCGCGCTGGTCAGCGCGGCCACCGACCAGGACTCGGTGAGCCCGCTGTCCGAGCACGTGCTGCTGCACCTGCGCTACGGAGGCGACCCGCAGGCCCGCAACCTGCTGCTGACCCGCCACGGCGAGCTCGCCGGTTACGCCCACCTGGACCCGGCCGACCCGGCCGAGGGACCGAGCGGGGAACTGGTCATCCACCCGGCGCACCGGCGCCGCGGGCTCGGCCTGGCGCTGACCAACGCGGTGCTGGCCGAGGCCGGGACGCGGCCGCTGCGGCTGTGGGCGCACGGTGACCTGCCCGGCGCCGGCGCGCTGGCCGGCCGGGCCGGCTTCGAGCGGATCCGTGCCCTGTGGACGATGCGCCGGTCCCTGCAGGCGCCACTGGACACCCCGCGGTTCCCGGACGGGATCACGGTACGGACGTTCTCGGTCGGCCAGGACGAGGCCGCCTGGACGGACCTCAACCGCCGCGCGTTCGCCCACCACCCGGAGCAGGGCGCCTGGACCCTGGAGGACCTGTCCCTGCGGGAGCGGGAACCCTGGTTCGACCCGGCCGGCTTCTTCCTGGCCGAGCGGCCGGGCAAGCTGGCCGGCTTTCACTGGACCAAGATCCACGGCGCGAATCCCGGCGGGCCCGCGCCCGGGCACGAGGCGATCGGCGAGGTCTACGTGGTCGGGGTGGACCCAGCGGAGCGCGGCTCCGGGCTGGGCCGCGCGCTCACCCTGGAAGGGCTGCGCTACCTGCGCTCGCGCGGGCTGCAGGACGTCATGCTGTACGTGGACGAGTCGAACACGCCGGCTATCCGGCTGTATGAGTCACTGGGCTTCAGCCACTGGCACACCGACGTCATGTACCGCCATCCTCCGCAGGACGCTGGCAGCTGAGTGGCTGAGCGGCAGCGGGCGGCGCGGCGGTCAGTCGCCGGGCCGGGCGGCGCCGCTGCCCGCGCCGACACCGAGAACCTCGTCCAGCTCCTGGGAGGTAAGCGGGCGATCACACACTGCAACCGCACTGAGGACCTCCGCGTACAGCTCGATCTCATCGAGCGCGACCCTATCGGGGACGCGAAGATCGAGATGCTCGCGCACCGCGCCCACCTCCATTGCCAAGCGGATTCGCGGAAGCCTTATCACAAGGCTACGACGCGGCCCTATGCCCCCGCATGACCCAACAGGGTCATTTCTGGACCACCCTCAAGTGGGATTTTACCCACTACCCCAGTAACGATTCAAAGAAGCTGACGCCACTGTGCCTGTCGATACGGTAAAGGACTCACGCGGCTGAGGAAGCCTCAGTGACCACTGAAGCACCGGCTGATGAATACTGGGTGACGGCGAAGCAACGGCTGCCGAATCCCGGGTGACTGCCAAAGCGCCGGCCAGTGGCGTTTCACCCGGGGTGGCCCGGCCCATCCCGCCAGCTCGCCGCGCGGTGCCCGGCGGCCCGGGCCACATACTGGGCCGGGGTATCTGCGAATGTGGCCCGGTCCGCGTCGGTCAGCTCGCGGACGACCCGCCCTGGCACCCCAGCCACCAGCACCCCGGCCGGGACCTGCTGGCCGGGCCGGATTACTGTGCCCGCCGCGACCAGGGTGCCCGCGCCGATCCGGGCCCGGCCGAGCACCACGGCCCCGATGCCGATCAGCGCATCCTCGCCCACGTGCGCGCCGTGCACCGTGGCGTGATGCCCCACACTGACCCGGTCCCCCAGCACGGCCGGTTCGCCCTCATCCACGTGCAGGCAGCAGAGGTCCTGAATGTTGCACTCGGCGCCGATCACGATCTCATCGTCATCCGCGCGCAGCACCGAGCCGTACCAGATATTGGCCGCCCGGCCCAGCGTGACCCGGCCGACCACGACGGCCCCGGGGGCGATCCAGGCCTCCGGATGGACCTGCGGAACGTGGCCGCCCACCGACCCGATCCAGCTGCTCATCACCACCTCCGGGTGTAGTCTCCGGTTGTCTGGGAGTCCGAAACAATCGGGGCAAAACGGGATACTCGTTCGTTTCGGTTGCGCGCGAGGGGCTTACGGACGAGAGTCTTGCCCGTCCGTACTGCTGTACCAAGATCTTCCTGCATCCAACCCGCTCCCACACAGGTGAGCCCGCCCGCGCCGCCGCCGGCCGGGCGGTAGCCTGGCCTGAGCCACCTGACGGGTGAACACATGACTGAGCAGCACAGCGACCTTATCCCTGACCTCGACTCAGAAGACGCCTTCGAAGTGCAGATGCGCGGCTACAGTCGCCGTCAGGTCAATGAATTCGTAGCCCGGTCCCGCAGCCAGACCCGCGATCTCGAGGAGCGGCTGTCCCGCTCCCTCGACGAGGTGGAGCGGATGCGGACGGAGGTGGCGGCCTCCCGGCAGCGGGAACTGGAAGACAAGCCCGTCCATCAAGACATCAGCGAGCGGATGGCGCAGATCCTGAAGCTGGCCGACGACGAGGCCAAGGCGCAGAAGTCCCGTGCGCTGGAGGACATCACCAAGCAGCGCAACGAGGCCAAGCAGGAGATCGACCGGCTGAAGGCGGAAGCTCGCGAGCAGACCGAGCGGATGCTGGCCGCGGCTCAGGAGCAGGCCGAGAACGCGATCGCGACCGCGCGGGCCGAGGCGGACAAGACCCGCACCTCGGCGCAGAGCCAGGCAGAGCGCACGATCAGTGATGCGCAGAAGAAGTCGGAGAGCGCGGTCGCGGCCGCTCAGGCCCAGGCCAAGCAGATGCTGGACGAGGCGACCGCCCGGGCCACGGCCATCCACGACGGGGCCGAGCGGCGGCTGAACCTGCTGGTGGCCCGGCACACCGAGACCGTCCGCCGGCTGACCGAAGTGCGCGACGTGGTCACCAACCTGGTCGCCGGCGAAGCCGCCCGCGGCTCGCTGGAGGAAGAAGTGGCCCGGTCGGTGGCCAGCGCCGTATCCGGCGGCGGCAACAACGGCGGGGCGGCCCCGGCCGCGGCCGGGGCCCGGCAGAGCCCGCTGCCCGAGGGCCGGCACGCCCCCAGCGCGCCCGCCCCGGCCGCCGCCCGCCCGGCCACGGCCAGCACCGACGCCGGCAGTGGCCCCAGCGAGGCCCCGGGCAGCCAGCCGCGCAGCACCAGCCACCGTGGCGCGCCGATCGCGTCCGAGCGCAGTGAGCCGGCGGGCCGCCCGGCGCCGAAGCCGGTCCGCTCCGCGACGACCAGCAACGCCCGCCCGGCGCCGGACTCCCCCGCCCCGGACACTCGCGGTACTGACTAACTAGCTCTATCCACGCTGCCCGCCCCGACCACGCCCGGGGCGGGCAGTTTGGTTGTGCTGACGCTGTTTGCTCTGCGGGGCGGGTGCCATGGACGGCGGGGGTACGGCGGGCATGGGCTGGCCCGGGGTCCGTTGTGTCATCCGCCCGCACGGCCCAAGGCGCCCTCGTAGCACCAGCCCGCCGTAACGCTTATCCCCCCGGCCCCCGCACCCCCGGCCGCCCACCGCGCCCCCCAGCCTCCGCCGCACGCGCCCCCGGCCGCCGCACCCGCCGCCCCCCTGCCTCACCGTCGTGATCATGACTTAGGGGCTAAAAGATTCGACCTTAAGTCATGATCACGACCGGTGCCGGGCTGGGGTGGCGGGCTGGGGGCGCGTGCAGCGGAGGCTGGGGGGTGGCGGGCGCGTGCAAGGGAGGCTGGGGTGGCGGGCGCGCGGAACGGAGGCTGGGGGGTGGCGGGCCTGCCGGGACGGGGCCGGGCACGGCGCGGGGCGGTGTCTGAGTACGTGCGGGGATGCGTGGGCTGCTTGACGCGGATAAGCCCCGGGTCCCGGACGTGAGCCATTCAGGAGGTCTAGACCACTGGCCGGGTGGCCGAACCGAATTGGGCACGCCGGGGCGCGGGCTTAAATTGACCAGGACGCCAATCGTGCTCAAAGCGCCCACATGCCCGGCGGGAAGAAATACCGGTCCCCGGCAGTGCCGAATTGGGAGCGCCGCAAGGGCAAGCAGGACACCGGCCGCCACCGTGATTTTAAAGCACGGCAGGCCGCGTGCGCCGTCGGGCCGTACGGGCGGATGACATAACGGGCCCCGGGCCAGCCCATGCCCGCCGTACCCCCGACCGCCCCAGCACCGACCCCGCGAAAGACCCCGTCACTCCGCCGCAATCCCCATCACTCCGCCGCAATCCCCGTCACTCCGCCGCAATCCCCGTCAGCGCGTCCAGCCGCCGCAAGATCACGCCTTCCCTAAGCGCCCACGGACAGATGAACAGCTCGTCGATCCCGAACAGGTCCATCGCCGCATCTGCCACCAGCGCGCCCGCGGGGAGCTGCGGAGCCCGCCCCCGGGATACGCCGGCCAGGTGTACGCGCTCGTCCAGGGACATGGTCACCAGCCGGTCGGCCAGTTTGGTCAGGTCGGCGTGGCTGAGCCGGCGGCGGACGTAGAACCCCTCGCTGGACGGCGCGGCCCCGGCGATCCGGGCCAGCTGGCGAAACGTCTTGGACGTGGCCACCGCACGGTCCGGCTGGCCGTCGCGCATCACCTGGCCGGGCATGCCCGGCCGATCTCGGCCCGGACATACCGGCGCAGCTCGCGTACTTCCTTGGGGCTGGGCGGGTCGCTGGTGAACCAGTCGCGGGTCAGCCGGCCCGCGCCCAGCGCCAGCGAGATCGCCACGTCGGGTTCCTCGTCCACGCCCTCGGCGACCTCCAGCGAGCCGCCTCCAATGTCCACGACCAGCAGCTTCCCCGAGGACCAGCCGAACCAGCGCCGGGCGGCCAGGAACGTCAGCCGCGCCTCGTCGCGGCCGGACAGCACCTGGATGTGCGCGCCGGTCTCGTCCCTGATCCGGGCCAGCACCTCGTCGGCATTGGCCGCCTCGCGGACCGCGGAGGTGGCGAAGGCCAGCAGTTCCTCCACGCCCTTGTCCTCAGCGATCTGGAGCGCCTCCAGGACGAACGCGTGCAGCTGGGTCGCGCCCTGGTCGGACAGCTGGGAGCCATCCTCCAGGTGATCACCGAGCCGCAGCTCCGCCTTGTGCGAGTACACCGGCGTCGGCCGGGCACCGCGGAAGGCGTCGACCACCAGGAAGTGCACTGTGTTGGAGCCGACGTCCAGGACACCGAGTCGCATACCTTGAAGCTACTCAACGAGGACGAGATGTCAGCACCATGTCTGACCCAGACGGGAGGCCATCATGACCAAGCCACCAGGCCGGGTCCACGTGGAGACCGGACGCAAGCGGGTCCGTGCCTACCTGGAGGGCAGCCTGGTCGCGGACACGCGGCAGCCGTTGCTGGTCTGGGAATGGCCGTACTTCCCCGCCTACTACTTCCCGGCCGCCGACGTCCAGGCTGAGCTGGTGCCCACCGGGCAGACCGAGCATTCGCCCAGCCGTGGCGACGCGCAGATCTTCGATGTGAAACTGCCCGGGGCCACCGCGGCGCACGCGGCCAAGCGCTACCCCGGCTCCCCGCTGACCGAATTGCGCGACGCGGTCCGGCTGGACTGGGACGCCATGACGGAGTGGTTCGAGGAGGACGAGCCGGTCTACACCCACCCGCGTGACCCCTACTCCCGGGTGGACATCCTGGCCAGCTCGCAGCATGTCCGGATCGAGGTGGACGGGGTCACGGTGGCCGAGTCCCGGCAGCCGCGCATCCTGTTCGAGACCGGGCTGCCGCCCCGGCACTACCTGCCGCTGACCGAGGTCCGGATGGACCTGCTGCTGCCGTCCGACACCCAGTCGCACTGCCCGTACAAGGGGACGGCCAGCTACTGGTCGGTGCAGGCGGGCGGCGAACCGCACCGCGACATCGTCTGGATCTACCGCACCCCGCTGCCGGAAAGCCAGAAAATCGCTGGCCTGGCCTGCTTCTATGACGAGAAAGTAGACGTCTACCTGGACGGCGAGCTGCAGCCCAGGCCGAAGACGCACTTCAGCTGACGGGAACCAGCCATGCCGCACCGGCCCATCGTGACGACCGGGGTGCCGATCGACTGCATCACCGCGGAGGCGCCGGACAGCCCGCTGTTCGGCACCGAACTGTCCCCGGACGCGCTGCGCCGCGCCGGGCTGCCGGGCGCGGTCGGCGCGGCGGACAACGGGGATCTCGATGTCCGGCTGGTCGGCCGGGACCGCGACCCGGCTACTGGGGTGCTGGGCTGGCCGTCGGTGCTGGCCACCACCCGCGCGGTCCGGTCGCTGGCCCGTGAGCAGATCGCAGCCGGGCGCCTCCCGTTCCTGATCGGCGGCTGCTGCACGCTGCTGCCCGGCGCGCTCAGCGGGGCGCGGGACGCGCTCGGCGCGGCCGGGCTGGCCTACCTGGACGGTCACCTGGACCTGTACGACGGCCAGACGTCGGCCACCGGCGAGCCGGCCGACATGCCGATGTCCGTGATCACCGGCCACGGCCCGGCCGCCTGGTCGGCCGAAATCAGCGCGCCGCTGGTCGGCCCGGATCAGCTCGCCCTGCTCGGCCAGCGCGACCGGGATGAGGCGGCCGAGTACGGGTCCGTTCAGCCGGAAGAAGCCGGGCTGGATACCGAGCTGAGCCCGGCCGGCCTGCGGGAGCAGGGGATGACCGCGGCCGGCGCCGCGGCCCGGGACAAGCTGGTCCGGTCGGCCGGCCGGTACTGGGTGCACCTGGACGTGGACGTGCTGGACGAGCAGGCGTTCCCGGCCACTGACTACCTGATGCCCGGCGGGCTGTCCCGTGACGAGCTGGCCGAGCTGATGCGCCCGCTGCTGGCCAGCCCGGGGCTGGCCGGGGTGTCGCTGGCCTGCTACAACCCGGCCAAGGACCCCGGCGGGGCGGGCGCGCGCTACCTGGCCGGCCTGTTCGGCGAGCTGCTCTGACCGCCGCTCACGAGCCGTCCAGGTCCTCGATCCGGGCCGTGCACGGGCCGCGGCGCCGGGAGATCTCCGCGGCGGCCGCCTCGGCCTCGCGCAGCACCCGCAGCACGTTGCCGCCGGCCAGCTTGGCGCACTCCGGCTCGGTCCAGCCGCGGTGCAGCAGCTCGGCGATGAGCGCCGGGTAGCAGGACACGTCGCCCAGCCCCACCGGCAGCTGGTCGGTCCCGTCGAAATCGCCGCCCAGCCCGACGTGGTCGATGCCCGCTACCTCCCGCACATGCTCGATGTGCCCGACGACCTGGGCCAGAGTCGCCTCCGGCGGCGGGCTGGCCGCGGCGAGCTCGCGGCGGACCTCGGCCCGGGTGGTCAGCTCCCACGGGTCCAGGCCGCGCCGCTGCAGCTCCGCCGTCAGCCCCGCCTCCCACTCGCTGCACGCGGGCGAGACGAACGCGGGCACGAAGGTGACCTGGCAGACCCCGGCGTTGCCGGGCAGCCGGGCCAGGATCTCATCCGGCACGTTGCGCGGGTGGCCGCACAGCGCCCGCGCGCTGGAGTGGGAGAAGATGACCGGCGCCTCGGCCACGTCGAGCGCGTCGCTCATGGTGGCGGCGGACACGTGCGACAGGTCGACCAGCATGCCCAGCCGCTGCATCTCGCCGACCACGGCGCGGCCGAACCCGGTCAGCCCGCCCGCCCGGGGCTCGTCGGTGGCCGAATCGGCCCACGGCACGTTGGCGTTGTGGGTCAGCGTCAGGTAGCGGACGCCGAGCGCGTACAGCGCGCGCAGTACGCCCATGGAGGACGCGATGGAATGGCCGCCCTCCGCGCCGATCAGCGACGCCACCCGGCCCGCCGCGAAGATCCGGTCCACGTCCGCCGCGCCCAGCGCCAGTTCCAGCGCGTCGGGGTAGCGCTCGACCATCCGGTGGACCAGGTCGATCTGCTCCAGGGTGGTGGCCACCGCCGCCTCGCCCGGCAGCGTGGCGGGCACGTACACCGACCAGAACTGCGCGCCGACCCGGCCCGCGGCCAGCCGCGGCAGGTCGGTGTGCGTGAAGCTGACCGGTTGGGCCAGGTCCGTCCCGTCCAGGCCGAGGGCGCCGTGTTCCCGCAGTTCCCAGGGCAGGTCGTTGTGCCCGTCGATCAGCGGCACCTGGCTGAGCAGCTGCCGGGCCACCGCGAGCTGGCCCGCGCTGTCCGCGGCCATCAGCGGCTGTCCCCGGCGGGCATGGACAGCACCGCCGCGCCGTGCACACGCTCGGCATCCAGGTCGGTGAGCGCCTGCTGGGCCTGCTCGAATGGGTACGGCGTCGTGGTCACCTTGATCCGGATGCGCTCGGCGATGGTGAGGAACTCGGTGGCGTCGTTCCTGGTGTTCGAGGTGACGCTGCGCAGCTGGCGTTCCTGGAACAGATGCCGGTCGTAGTTCAGCGCGGGGATGTCGGTCAGGTAGATGCCGGCGATGGCCAGCGTGCCGCCGCGGTCCAGGGCGGCCAGCGCGGGCGGCACCAGGGTGCCGACCGGGGCGAACAGGATGGCCGAGTCCAGCGGCACCGGCGGCGGGTCGAGGGAATCCTGGGCTGACGCCACGCCCAGTGAGCGGGCCAGTTCCCGCGCGGCCTGGCCCCGGGTGAACACGTGCACCTCGGCGCCTTCGGCCATCGCGACCTGCGCGGCGAGATGGGCGGACCCGCCGAACCCCCAGATGCCGAGGGTGCCGCCGGGCGGCACCGCGGCCCGGCGCAGCGCGCGGTACCCGATGATGCCCGCGCACAGCAGCGGGGCCAGTTCCTGGTCGCTGAACCCGGTGGGCAGCGGGTGCGCGAACGCGTCCGCGACCAGCATGTACTCGGCGTACCCGCCGTGGAAGTCCCAGCCGGTGTACACCGACGCCGGGCACAGGTTCTCCTGGCCGCGGCGGCAGAACCGGCACGACCCGTCGGTGCCGCCCAGCCAGGCCGCGCCGACCCGGTCACCGACGCTGAACCGCCGGGTCCCGGGGCCGGCCGCCACCACCTCGGCGACGACCTCGTGGCCGGGCGTGGTGTCCGGGTGCTTGGGCGGCAGGTCGCCCTCGGCCAGGTGCAGGTCGGTGCGGCAGACGCCGCAGCAGCGGATCTTGAGCAGCAGCTGGCCCGGCCCCGGCTCGGGGACCGGGCGCTCGGTCAGCTGGAGCGGGCCCGTGGCCATCGGCCCGGGCTGGTGGACCACCCATGCGCGCACAGACCTAGGGTACGGCCGGCCCAGCGCGGTCACCCGGGGCCCCTCGGTGATTTACATAGTTAGGTTATCTAATTATACTTAACGAAATAATAGTGTTGCAGAAGAGGTCTGGGTACCCTGATTCCGTGGAACTGGATCAGGTGCCGGCGCAGCAGGCCGATGAGGCCTGCGCGGATCCCGGTACCGGTCCGGACCGGCCAGCGCTGTCCCTGGACGGGCTGCCCGAGGCGGAGCGCCGCCGGGCCCTGGTGGCCGAGACCGCGCGGTTCACCGCCGCGTTCACCCGGTGGACCGAGGCGCGGAACTGCGGCGGGCTGTCTTACACCCGGCTCCAGCTGATGCAGGCGCTGCACTGCGGCGGGCCGGCCATCATGCGCGATCTCGGGGAGCAGCTCGGGGTCAGCCCGCGCAACATGACCGCGCTGGTGGACGCGCTGGAAGAAGCGGAACTGGTGGTGCGCCGGCCGCACCCGACCGACCGCCGGGCCACGCTGGTCGAGCTGTCCCCCGCGGGCGCGCGGCAGGCCGAGGATGCCCTCGGGCCGCGGCTCGACGCCATCGCCGAGCTGTTCGAGGGGTTCTCCGCCGCGGACCAGCAGGCGTTCGCTACCGCCCTGTACCGGCTGGGCGTGGCCATGCGGGCCCGCCAGGAAGCGGTCTGAGGGCCACCCAGCCCGGCCCACACGGCCCGCCCCAGGACCGGAGGGCTGCGTGGCTGGGGCCTTTGCGGCTAACGTGAAGGCACGGGTCAGTCCGCACCCGAGCTGCCCGCCGGTGCACTCCCAGCGCTACTGCCGGCGACTGGCCACGAGGGAGCACAACATGGGCACACGGCACACAGCGGTTCGCGGCCTGGGTTCGGCAGGAGTCTCGGTCACGCGCTATGGGCTGGTGACCACGCTGGTGTGGATCGGGGCCATGAAATTCACCGACTACGAGGTCGAGAACGCAGAGGTTCTGGTCACCGCGAGCCCGCTGACCTCGCGGCTTCGTCAGAAGCTAGGCGCGCAGAAGCTCGCGCGACTGGTCGGTGTCACGCAGATAACCCTGGGCACGCTGATCGCGGCCAAGCCGGTCGCGCCCCGGGCCTCGGCGGTTGGCAGCCTCGGGGCCGCGGGGATGATGGTCAGCACGCTCAGCTTCCTGGCCACGACGCCGGAAGCGTGGCAGAAGGGGCGGGGGGCGCCGCTGCTGTCCACGCTCGGCGAGGCCCTCCTGAAGGACACCGTGCTCCTCGGCGCCGCCCTCGTGACGGCGGCCGAGTCGCTGCGCGCCGCTCACGCCGGTACCCGGTCGTAGAGCGCTCCACGACCGGGTATCCGCAGCCCTGCTGATCGCAGCGTCATCGATTGGCGGTGGTGGGCGCCTCGTCCCGCCCCCTGTTGTCGAGGACGAGCGCGCGCCGGCCGTCGATCTTGTACCGGATGTGCGTGACGTCCTGGGTGGCGATCACGCGGGCGGGGGTGAGCTCGATCGCTTCCGAGCTCCCCAGGCGGAGTTCGGGGCTGAGCAACCGCATGCCGTCCCCCAGGATCACCGGGACGATATGCAGTTCCAGCTCATCCAGCAGCCCGAGCTGGATCACCTGCCGAAGCAGCGTGCCGCCGCCGGCGATGGCCACGTTCTTGCCGTTCGCAGCGGCCCGGGCCTGGTCGATGGCGTGCTGGATTCCGGTGCTGACGTAGGTGAAGCTGGTGCCGCCCTGCCTGTGCAGCACCGGCCTGGGCCGGTGGGTGACCACGAACACGGGGGCACGGAACGGGGGATCCTCCCCCCAGGGGATCTCGCCGCCATCGGCCATGCGCCGGCCCATCACGTAAGCGCCTGCCGACCCGAACGTCCCGGCGATGATCTCTGAATTCGTGTTCTGCTCGCCTCCCTGGAAGCCCAGCCGCTCCCGCCATGCCTCGGCGTCGATGACCCAGCGGGTCACGCGGAAGAAGCCAGCGGCTTCGGGACCCTCCAGCCAGGTCTGCATATCGGTGTGCTTGGGGCCCGCGTAGTAGCCGTCAACGGAGACCGACATCTGGGCCGTCACGATCGTCATCTGAGCTCTGCCTTTCGGTGGAAACGGATTGCTGCCCTCAGTGGCTGCGGGCGAGATAGGAGCCGAGCTGATCGAGCAGGCCTGCGGTGCCTTGTTCCCGGCCCTCGGGGCTGTCCAGGCCGTCGAAGTGGACACCCTGCTCGGTATAGGTCAGCCGGGTCTGGCCGCCGGCGGGCTCCAGCGCGATCGTGGTCAGCGACGTGGACATGTGCCGGTCGTTAACCCACATGTCGTAGGTGAACACGATCCGCTGCAGATCCACGATGTCGGTGTAGGTGGAGTGGAATCTGGACCGCGGCCCGCCGTGCCACTGGCCTTCCTCGCTGCCGTGCCCGCCGACCCGGAACTCGTGCGACTTCTCGTCAACGTCGAATACCGGCCCGCCGCCGAACCACTGGTCCCGTGCGTCGTTGTCCGACAGCGCGTGCCAGACCGCCTCGACGGGCACCGGGTAGGTGCGCTCAATGACGAAGGTTGCGTGGGTCTGGCTGCGCTCGATGGTGTCGTTCATGTCGCTCACTCCTTGGTGGTGGTGACCGGCAGGCTCAGCAGATCGCCGAGGCGGTCGAGGTGGCGCTCAGCAGGCAGCCGCTGACGGCTGATCCAGTCCGTGGCGGGCCCCAGGGACCCGGGCACGAGCTGGCAGGTGCGGACCCGGCCGGCCTTGGCTGAGGTGACTATGCCTGCCTTCTCCAGGACGCCCAGGTGCTGGACGACCGTCGGGAGTGCCATCTCGAACGGCTTGGCCAGCTCGCTGACTGATGCGGGACCGCGGGACAGCCGCTCGACCATGGCACGCCGGCTGGAATCGCCGAGCGCGTGGAACACCCGGTCGAGTTCCTGATACTTAGGCACATACCTAAGTATTAGGGAACGTGCGGGCGCTGTCAACTTCACGCTGCCGGCCTGGCCCGGCCTGGGTCACTGCCTCACCGGCTGGCTGGGGCAGGCGCCGGCGCCAGGACCGCCGGCGCCGGGACGGGCGGGGCCGGGACGGGCGGGGCCGGGACGGGCGGGGACGTCATTGCCGGGGCGAGCGCGGGCTGTGGCCGGGTACGGCTGCGCCGCCAGCGGAGCACGGACACCGCGGCGACGATGAGCACGGCCAGCGCGTACCCGGCCCGCTCGCCGTCCAGCACGGGTATCCGCACGCCGGGCAGCGGCTCGCCGACCGCGACGTAGCGGACCATGGCGAAGCTCAGCCATTCCACCCGGCCGTCCAGGGCGACCAGCATCACCAGCAGCATCGCGTACCAGGGGAACGGGGGCGTGGCCACGGCCAGGGCCACCCCGGTCATCACCAGCGCGCCGCGCCAGGGCTGGTCCGGGTCGCCGCGGCAGAGCACGGCCAGGGCCGCCGCGGCCAGCACCGCGAACGCCGCCAGGAACGCCCACCTGCCCGGGAACGCCGTGCCCAGCAGCAGGAACCGGGTCCCGTCGGCGTACCCCTCCTGGTGCAGGTAGCCGGGCAGGAAGCCGATGACCCGGCTGCCCACCGCGAGCACGTGCGGCAGGTAGACGACCACGGTCGCGGTGGCCGCCGCGCTGAGCAGCGCCACCGGCCGCCGCCGCAGCACCGCGGGCCCGGCCAGGACCGGGGTGACCTTGGTCCAGACAGCCAGGGCGAGCAGCGCGCCGCCGGCCAGCGGGCGGGCCCGGTGGCCCGGCCGGGCCACGATGATGAGCGCGGCCGCGGTGAGCCCGGCGGCCAGCACATCCACGTGGCCGTTGTTGCCCGCCTCCAGCGCGGCCGTCGGGCACCAGGCCCAGAGCACGGCCAGGGTGGGATCGCGGCCCAGTTTCCGCAGGCCATACAGCAGCAGGATGGTCAGGGCGACCGCGCAGGCAGCCGCGCCCGACTGGATCGGGGTGCTCCCGCTGCCCGGTGGGGCCAGGTAGTGCAGCCCGGCGAAATACGCCTCGGCCACCGGCGGGTAGATCGTGGGCACGATGGGCCGGTTGATCCGGGTGCAGCCGGGCGCGGCCAGCTCGCGGGGCGGGCCGTCCAGCCGGGCCCCGGCGGCCACGCAGTGCGGGGCGTGCGCCGGCCACAGGAACGGGTCGCGCAAGCCCGCCAGCTGCGGCGCGGCGGGTGGGTAGGAGTAGGGGTCGATGCCCGCCGCCTGGACCCGGCCGTCCCAGATGTAGCGGTAGAGATCGTCGCTGCCCCGCGGCGGGGCGGACAGCGCGGCCAGCTGGACCGCGATGCCACCCGCCACGATGAGCCCCACCGCCCAGCGCCGCGGCAGCCGCCGGGCCAGCCACGCCCCGGCGGCGAACGTGGCCCACAGGGCGAGCGTCAGCGGCACCGCGCCGGCCCGGGCGGTGAACCGGTCCGGGTGCACGTCCAGGAAGACCAGGCCGGTGAGCACGGCGGCCGCGGCCGCCGCGGCGGCGATCCGGGGCGCCGCCGCCCAGCCGGTCGTGCCGCCCGGGCCAGGTGGCTCAGTCGCTGACGTCATGGCTCAGTAGCTGATCCCGCGGGACAGCGCCGCGAACCAGCGGCCCGCGTCGGTCCATACCTCGGTCACCGCCAGGCCCGCGGTGAGGCTCAGCTCGCTGATCTGGTCGGCCCCGATGGACGCCCACGGGAACCAGGAGCTGAACCGGCCCGCGTGGCTGAGCCGGACCATCTCCCGGGCCAGCGGCGAGCCGGGCGGCTCCACCTCGACCAGCGCCTGGCCGAGTGGTTTCAGCAGCTCCGCGACCCGGCCCAGCAGGGCTTCCGGGTCACCGCCGATGCCGATGTTGCCGTCGGCCAGCAGCACCCGGGCCCACCGCCCGGTGCCCGGCACGGTGGCGAACACGTCGCGGTGCAGGGCGAGCGCCCCGCTCGACCGGGCCAGCTGCACGGCGGTCGGCGTGATGTCGATGCCGAGCGCGGGCACCCCGCGCTCGGCCAGGGCCACGGTGAGCCGCCCGGGCCCGGAGCCGACGTCCAGCGTGGGCCCGGGGCAGCGGTCCAGGATCGAGGAGTCGCCCGGGACGGTCTGCAGCCAGTCGTCGATCCGCAGCGGGGTGTGGCTGCCGTCGGCGTGCTCGATCTGCGGCCGCGACCGGCCGGCCAGGGCGTCTTCGTACAGCTCACCGAGCACGCGGTTCCCTCCCTGCCGGGGTGCGGCCGGGCCGCCAGCTCAGTAACCAGCCAGCCCGGTATCGGTCACAGCGGCGATGAGCCTATTGGCGGGCGGACCGGAATGACCCTTACGGACCTATGACGGATCTGCCCCGGTCAGCCACGCAAAGCAGGTTCGGCATCTACGGTGGAATTCGTGAACACCAACCCCGACCGGCCAGGGCGGATCATCGTGGTGGATGACGATGCCACGCTGGCTGATGTCGTCGGGCGTTACCTGACGCGCGATGGACACCACGTGCAATGCGTCGGCGACGGCTACGAGGCGCTGCGCCGGGTGGCCGCTGAGCCGCCGGACCTGGTCGTCCTGGACCTGATGCTGCCCGGCATCGACGGCCTGGAGGTCTGCCGCCGGCTCCGCGCGCAATGGCCTATCCCGGTCGTCATGCTGACCGCGCTGGGCGAGGAGACCGACCGGGTGGTCGGCTTCGAGACCGGCGCGGACGACTACGTCACCAAGCCGTTCAGCCCGCGCGAGCTTGCCCTGCGGGTGCGCTCGGTGCTGCGCCGGGCCCGGGGCGGCGGGCTGCCCGACCCGCCCGCGCTGGGCGTGATCAAGGACGGCAACCTCGTGGTCGACCTGGGCGCGCACTCGGTCATGCTGGCGTCCAGCACCCTCGCGCTGACCTCCCGGGAATACGACCTCCTGGTGTTCCTGATGCGCCGCCCCCGCCAGGCGTTCAGCCGGGAACAGCTGCTCGCGCACGTGTGGGGCTGGACGTTCGGTGACACCTCCACGGTCACCGTGCACATCCGCCGGCTGCGGGAGAAGATCGAGCCCGACCCGACCGCCCCCCGGCGGATCGTCACCGTCTGGGGCGTTGGCTACCGCTACGAACCGGGGGAAGCATGACCGGCATCGACGCGCCCACCCTCTGGCAGGTGGCGTACACCGTCGCGGGGGTCGCCCTGGCCTCGGCCGCGGCCGGCCTGCTCAGCGTCCGCCTGCTGGCCAGGCGGTCCATGGCCACGCTGCTGTTCGTGGTGGCCGCGGTGGTGATCGTCAGCTCGATGGTCGGGGTCGGGGTCATCGCGTACAAGATGATGATCTCCATCGAGGACCGCAACGTGGTGCTGGCCGTGGTGGTCATCGCCGGGCTCGCCGGTTTCGCGGTCGCGCTGCTGGTCGGCCACCGGGTGACCAAGGCGAGCCGGGTGCTGCTCGGCGCGGTGCACGACGTCGGCAGCGTCGGCTACTACGAGCCGCCCCAGGCCATCCTGCCCGCCGAGTTCGCCACACTGTCCGACGAGCTGGGCGCCGCGCACGAGAAGATCGCGGAATCCCGGACCCGGGAGCGGGCCCTGGAAGCCAGCCGCCGCGAGCTGGTCGCCTGGGTCAGCCACGACCTGCGCACCCCGCTGGCCGGGCTGCGGGCCATGGCCGAGGCGCTGGAGGACGG
Organism: uncultured Actinomycetes bacterium; assembly: GCA_963711705.1. Lineage (GTDB taxonomy): Bacteria > Actinomycetota > Actinomycetes > Streptosporangiales > Streptosporangiaceae > RYN-230. The sequence continues at coordinate 30,301 of CAVQFM010000020.1, read as the reverse complement.
GGTGGTCGTCGACTTCGAGACGGTGAGCACCTACCACACCCAGATCCGCCGGGAGGCCGACCGGCTGTCGGCCATGATCGACGACTTGTTCGAGCTGGCCCGGATCCACGCGGGCGCGCTGCGGCTGTCCCGCCGCCTGGTCGGCCTGGATGACCTGGTGGCCGAGGCGCTGGCCAGCACCGAGCCGCTGGCCCGGGCCAAGGGCGTGCGGCTGCGCGGCTCCTCGGTGCGCGGCCTGCCGGTGCTGGTCGACGCGGACGAGTTCGGCCGCGCGCTGCGCAACCTGGTCACCAACGCGATCCGGCACACCCCGTCCGACGGCCTGGTCGAGGTGCAGGGCGACGTGCACCGCGGCATGGCCTTCGTGAGCGTGATGGACGCCTGCGGCGGGATCCCCGAAGAAGCCCTGCCCCGGGTGTTCGACGTGGCGTTCCGGGCCGAGACGGCCCGCACCCCGGGCCCGGACAACAACGCGGGGCTGGGGCTGAGCATCGCCCGCGGCATCGTCGAGGCGCACGCCGGCCAGATCGCCGTGCAGAACATCGACCGGGGCTGCCAGTTCGTCATCCGGCTGCCGCTCAGCCGCAGCGCCCCGCCCGCCGAGATGGCACCCGCCGCCGGTTACGCCACCGCGGCCCGGTTACGGAAATAGCACACACCAGCCGGCCACAAAGCAGCGCGGGCTACGACGCGCGGCTGGCGGGCTGGGCCAGGCTGACCGCCAGCCCGCCACCCCGGGCCGGCCGGCGCAGCGGCGCGTGCGCGAACTCGGCCATCCCCGCGGTGAACCTGGTCTCGGCGCGGAAGCCCAGGCCAGCCGCGGCCGCGTCCGGCGCGGCCACCACGTGCCGCACGTCGCCCAGCCGGTACCGGCCGGTGACCTCGGGTGCGGGCCCGCCGAACGCGGTGGCCAGCGCGCTAGCCATCTCGCCCACCGTGTGCGGCTCGCCGCTGGCCACGTTGAACGCCCGCAGCTCGCCGCCGGCACCGGCGCGCAGCGCGGCCAGGTTGGCCCGGGCCACGTCGCGGACGTGCACGAAGTCACGGCGCTGCTGGCCGTCCTCGAACACCTGCGGGGCCCGGCCCGCCTCCAGCGCGGACCGGAAGATGGCCGCGACCCCGGAATAAGGCGTGTCCCGCGGCATCCGCGGCCCGTACACGTTGTGGTAGCGCAGCGCGACCGCGGACCCGCCGGTCATCCGGGCCCAGGTGGCCGCGAGGTGCTCCTGCGCGACCTTGCTGGCGGCGTACGCGTTGCGCGGGTCCAGCGGGGCGTCCTCGGTCACCGTGGCGGTGCTCAGCTCGCGCGAGCAGTGCGGGCAGCGCGGCTCGAACCAGCCCGCGGCCAGGTGGTCGGCGCAGCGCGGGGCCGGGCGGACCCGGCCATGCTCGGCACAGTCGTACGCGCCTTCCCCGTACACCACCATGGAGGACGCCAGCACCAGGCGGCCCACCCCGCTGCGGCCCATGGCCTCCAGCAGCACGGCGGTGCCGGTCACGTTCACGTCGGAGTAGGCGGGCAGGTCGGCCAGGTCGGCGCCCAGCCCGACCAGCGCGGCCTGGTGGCAGACCACGTCGGCGCCGGCCACCGCCCGGCGGACCAGGCCCGGGTCGCGGATGTCACCGACGGCCAGGTCGAAGTTGTCCGGCAGGTAGTCGGGCCGCCCGGTGTGCACGGCCGGGGCCAGCGAGTCCAGGCCCTGGACCTCATGGCCCGCCGCCCGCATGGCATCGACCGCGTGGGAACCGATGAACCCCGCGGCCCCGGTGACCAGAATTCGCATGCCAGCAGCGAATCACGCAGCCCACCTGGTCTCATACAGTGCGCAACGATCCGTCACAGCTCCGTAAGGGTCAGCTGGGTACCTTCCGGGCTACTGTCGGGCGCCATGAGCATCGACGTCGTCCTGCCCTGCCTGAACGAGGAGGCCGCGCTGCCCTGGGTGCTGCGCCGGATGCCGGCCGGCTTCCACCCGATCGTGGCCGACAACGGGTCCACGGACGGTTCGGCCGATATCGCGCGGCGGCACGGGGCGACGGTCATCCACGTCCCGCAGCGCGGGTTCGGCGCCGCCTGCCACGCCGGGCTGCAGGCCGCGACCAGCGACATCATCTGCTTCATGGACGCGGACGCCTCGCTCGATCCCGCTCACCTGCCCCAGGTCGCCGGGCCGGTGCAGGCCGGCCGGCCGACCTGGTGCTGGGCCGCAGGCTGACCCGCCGCCTGGCCGACTGGCCGGTGCACGCCCGGGTGGCGAACAAGGTGCTGGCCGCGGAACTGCGCCGCCGTACCGGGGTGCGGCTGCGCGACCTGGGACCGATGCGCTGCACCCGGCGCGGCGGGCTGCTGGGGCTGGGGCTGACCGACCGGCGCTTCGGCTACCCGCTGGAGATGGTGATGGCCGCGGCCACCGCCGATTGGAGGATCGACGAGGTGGACATCCCCTACCTGCCCCGGTCCGGGCGGTCCAAGGTCACTGGCACGGTGTCCGGCACCGTGCGCACGGTCCGCGACATGCGGCGGGTGCTGGCCGCATGACGGCGCTGGCGGCCCAGCTCATCGTGCTGGCCAAGGCGCCCGTCCCGGGCCGGGTGAAGACCCGGCTGACCCCGCCGTTCACCCCGCACGAGGCGGCCGCGCTGGCCGAGTCGGCGCTGGCCGACACGCTGGAGGCCGGGGCCAGCGCGTCGTTCGCCCGGCATGTGCTGGCCCTGGCCGACCAGTGGGCCGCACCCGGCACGCTGCGGGCCGAACTGCCCGGCCGGTTCGAGGTCACCGCGCAGCGCGGCGGCGGGCTGGACGAGCGGATCGCGGCCGCGTTCGACGACGCCTACGCGACGGTGCCGGTGCCCGCCGTGCTGATCGGCATGGACACCCCGCAGGTCACGCCCGGGCTGCTGGAAACCGTGGCGCGGCCGCTGGCCACCGGGGAGGCCGACGCGGTGTTCGGGCCGGCCGCGGACGGCGGGTTCTGGCTGCTCGGGCTGCGCCGGCCGGACCCGCGGCTGATCCTCGGCGTGCCCATGTCGGCCGGCCACACCGGCCAGGCCCAGCTGGGCCGGCTGCGCGCCGCCCGGCTCCGGGTCCGCCAGGTGCCAGAACTCGTGGACGTGGACACCGCGCAGGACGCGGCCCGGGTGGCCCGGGAGGCGCCCGGCAGCCGGTTCGCCGCCACCCTGGCCATGCTGGGTGGCCACGACCGCGAGCCCGCCGCTAACGCGGCGGCCGATTCGCGCTCCGCGGCGATGAGCCGGTAGCACACCTCCACCAGCAGCAGGCCGATCAGGGCCTCCAGCACGCCCTCGCCCACCGACCGGACGATCAGCGCGGTCACGATGCCCTCCGCGCCGTGCGGTTCGGGCAGCTCGGACTCCAGCCAGTTGGCCAGCAGCAACGGCAGCCCGGCGATCAGGGCCACCTTCCAGAACCGCTGCCGGACCAGCTGCGCGGAGCGGCGCAGCCCGGCCACCGCCCGCCGGTGCTCGATCTCGATCACCGGCCCGGCCAGCATGAACAGGACCAGCGCGACCAGCCCGGGGATGACCAGCAGTACCACGCCGACCACGAAGGCCAGCGTGACCAGCAGGTCGGCCAGGATCAGCGCGCCCCAGGGCAGCGCGCGCAGCACCGTGGAGATCCGCGGGTCGCGCTGGCCGTGCCCGGCCACGCCGGCCAGCCGGACCAGGACCCCGGACAGGAACACCGAGCCCAGCATGCTGCTGCCGGTCAGGCACACCGAGCCGAACAGCGCCTCGGCCCAGTTGCCCTCGCTGATGAGGTCCCCGACACCGAACTCCACCAGCGTGGTCAGCGCGGCCACGGCCACCGAGACGACCAGGATCCGCCAAGGGTAGCGCCCGGCGGTCCGGCCCACGGCCCGGTATATCTCTCCCGCGGGCAGCGCCGGGCGCGGCCGCGGCTCCCGCTGGCGCTGCTCCCCCCGCTCGCGGCGCGTCGTCATGCTACCGAACGCTACGCGACACCTTTTCTGCCTAACGGAACCAGCCCCGGCGGATCACCGCCGGTCAGGCTACTCCTTGGGCAGCTCTTTCATCAGGTCGTCCGAGGTCTCCATGCCCGCCTTCCACACCGACCGGGCGATGATCTTGGTCACGTCGGCCCGGTCCTTGAACCGGTCGGCGATGTCCACGCCTTCTTCGAGCAGGCCCTGGGACAGCGTGGTCGGGTTGAGGCCGAGCGCGAGGAACTGGTCGTTGGTGACGATCAGCTCGTTCTCGTCCGCCTCCCGCCGCGGGTTGGGCACGTAGGCGATCTCAGCACCCATCGTGTCGGCGATCATCTTGGCCAGGTCGAGCAGCCGGTGCGTCTCGGTCATCTGGTTGAGCACGCGCACCCGGGACGGGTCCTCCATGGGCGAGGTGATCGCGATCTCGATGCACCGGACGGTGTCCCGGATGTGGATGAACGCCCGGGTCTGCCCGCCGGTGCCGTGCACGGTCAGCGGGTGCCCGATCGCGGCCTGCATCAGGAACCGGTTCAGCACGGTGCCGTAGTCGCCGTCGTAGTCGAACCGGTTGATCAGCCGCTCGTCCCGGCTGGTCTGGTCGGTCTGGGTGCCCCACACGATGCCCTGGTGCAGGTCGGTGATGCGCAGCCCGTCGTTCTTGGCGTAGAACGCGAACATCAGCTGGTCCAGGGTCTTGGTCATGTGGTAGACCGACCCCGGGTTGGCCGGGTGCAGGATCTCCCGCTCCAGCTCACCGTCGGGCGTGGGCACCTTCACGGTCAGGTAGCCCTCCGGGATCGGCGCGCTGCCCGACCAGCCATACCCGTACACGCCCATCGTGCCCAGGTGCGCCAGGGCGGCGTCGAGCCCGGTCTCGACCAGCGCGGTCAGCAGGTTGTGGGTGGCCCGGACGTTGTTGTCCACCGTGTAGCGCTTCGTCTTGTCCGAGCGCATCGAGTACGGCGCGGCGCGCTGCTCGGCGAAGTGCACGATCGCCTCGGGGCGCAGCTGCGACAGCACCGCGACCAGCTTGTCGTACTCGGTGGCCAGGTCGAGGTTGATGAAGCCGATCTCCTGGCCGGTGACCTCCTGCCAGGCACGGAGCCGCTCACCGATCGGCCGGATCGGGGTCAGCGACTCCACTTCGAGGTCAATGTCGATCTTGCGACGGCTCAGGTTGTCGATGATGGTCACATCGTGACCGCGGTCCGACAGGTAAAGCGAGGTCGGCCAGCCACAGAAGCCATCGCCGCCAAGAACCAGAACGCGCATTCCGACTCCCATCACGTCCGCTGTTTGCTGGGGACACCCACCGGCGACAGCCGAAGGGGGCCGGGAGCGGCCTGGCCGGCAGCGCGGGGCTGCTGCCTTGGCTTCCCGAGGCGGGACAGTTTACCGGGCGATCCTGGGAGCCCGCCGGTCTGGCGGGGCGGCGTTGCACCGCGATTCACCCGGCGGTTGCTGATCCGCCAGCGGTCGCATACTAACCATGCATGGGGACTTCGCACCACCCGGTGCCTTATCTGTCCCGCTAGCTCCGGTTTCCGGTGATCCGGTTGTGCTGGCCCAGGTTCAGTACGCCGTGCCCGGTGCTGGGCAGCGGCTGGCGCAGCCGGCTGAGCCCGGTGAAGTTACCGATCACCAGGTTGTGCCGGGTGCCGCGGAGCAGGGTCACGCCGTGGCCGGTGTTGCCGCTGACCAGGCTGGCCGGGCGGTAGCCGCGCAGGCGCCCGATCATCAAGAACGGCGCAGAGCCGGGCGAGCGCGCCGGTGAAGGCGTGCTCCGGCGGGGTGCCGTAGCCAACGACCAGCGCGGGGCGGGCCACCCGGCCCCTGGCGTGGAAGCCGGCCAGCCCGTCCAGGGCCAGGCCGTGCGCGGCGGCCCGGGCCACCACCTCGTCCTCGGGCTGGGCCGCGGGCAGTTCGAGCAGCGCGTGCAGGCCGGCCGCGATGCCGGTGATGCGGACCTGCGGAGCGCTTCGCCGCAGCGCGGTGACCAGCCGGTCGCGGCGGCGCCGGTAGGCCAGCCGGGCCCGGCGGATCTGCCGGTCGTAGCCGCCCGAGGTGATGAACTCGGCCAGCGTGAGCTGGTCCAGGCTGCTGGGCGACGGGCCGGCCAGGCAACTGGCCGCGGCCACCTCGTCCAGCAGCCCGGCGGGCACGGCCAGCCAGCCCAGGCGCAGGCCGGGGGCCAGGCTCTTGCTGGCCGAGCCCGCGTAGACCACGTGGTCCGGGGCGAGGGCCTGCATGGCGCCCACCGGCTGGCGGTCGTAGCGGAACTCGCCGTCGTAGTCGTCCTCGATGACCACTCCCCCGCGGCTCCGGGCCCACTCGATGGCCTGGCTGCGGCGCTGCGGGGCGAGCGCCGCGCCCAGCGGGAACTGGTGCGCCGGGGTGAGCAGCAGCCCGCAGGCCGGCCCGGCATCAGCCACGGCCGCGCCCCGGCTGTCCACCGGGAGCACGGCCAGGCTCAGCCCGGCGGCGGTCACCACCGACCGGTGCGCCAGGTGACCGTATTCCTCGACCGCCAGGGCCCGCCCGCCCCGGGCCCGCAGCACCTGGCTGAGCAGCCCGAGCCCGTGGGTGAACCCGGAGCAGACCACGATGCGGCCGGCCGGCACCCGGACGCCGCGGGCCCGGGCCAGGTAGCCGGCCAGCGCGGTGCGCAGTTCCGGGCGGCCCCGCGGGTCGGGGTAGCCCAGCGCTTCGGAGGGCGCGGCGGCCAGCGCCCGCCGGGCGGCCGCCAGCCAGCCGGGGCGGGGGAACGCGGACAGGTCGGGGAAGCCCGGGCGCAGGTCGTAGCGGGGGTGACCGGGGCGCCCGGCCGGGGCGGGCAGCGCCGGGCCGGCAGCTGGTTCCTCGTCCGGGCGGGCGGGCCGGTCGGCCACCCGGGTCGCCGAGCCGCGCTGGGCGTCCAGCCAGCCCTCCGCCACCAGCTGGCCGTACGCGACGGCCACGGTGTTGCGGGCGATGCCCAGGTCGGCGGCGAGCGACCGGGAGGACGGCAGACGGCTGCCCGGGCCGAGCCGCCCGGTGCGCACCGCGTCGCGCAGCGCCGCCTCCAGGCTGGCCCGCACCCGGTGCCCGGTCCGGTCGATGAGCAGGTCGAGATGCAGATCGACTCCAGAAGTGGCCCATGTTTCTGTCACGAAAGTGGATCCTACTTCTGGGCTGATTACTGGATAGCGTCGGGAGCATGACGACCACCGACACGCGGGAGACCCCGCAGATCGCCGCCCGGCTGGACTTCGACACGCACGCGGCGGGCTTCGCCCGGGCCCTGGCCCAGCTGGACCACGCGGCCACCAAGGAACTGGACAAGGTCGATTTCGACCCACGGCTGCGCGAACTGGTCCGGATCCGCGCCTCCCAGCTCAACGGCTGCGCGTACTGCATCGACATGCACACCAAGGACGCCCGGGCGGTGGGCGAGACCGAGCAGCGGCTGTACGGGCTGGCCGCCTGGCGGGAGACGCCGTACTTCACCGCGCGGGAGCGCGCCGCGCTGGCCTTTACCGAGTCGGTCACCCTGCTCGCCCGCGACCACGTGCCGGCCGGGGCCTATGCCGAGGTCGCCGCGCAGTTCCGCCCGGACGAGGTGGCCGCGCTGGTCAGCCTCATCGTCACGATCAACGCCTGGAACGCGATCGGGGTCAGCACCCGGGCCTGGGAGCCCGGCTCCTACCAGCCGTGAGCCAGGCCATGTCCTGGCGGCCTGCCCGGCATACCGGGCTCCGGGCCGGGTAGCGGCCTGGCAGAGCCCGCCAGAACGGAAAGGACGCTAGTCATGACGACCGATGCGGGGGCGCTGGCCGCTACCTACTTCCGCGCTTGGCAGGACGGGGACTTCGGCACGCTGCGTTCGGTGCTGGCCGATGATGCCACGTTCCGCGGGCCGCTGGGCCAGGCCGACGACGGCGACACCTGCCTGCAGGGCCTGCGCGGGATGGCCCAGATCATCACCAAGATCGACATTCAGCACATGTTCGTGGACGGCCCCGACGTGCTGACCTGGTTCGACTTGCACACCTCGGTCGCGCCGCCGTGCCCCACCGCCAACTGGAGCCACGTCGAGAACGGCAAGATCAGCCGGATCCGGGTGACCTTCGACGCCCGCGAGATCGCCGCGGCCATCGGCCGCTAGCCAGATCAGGGTTCTAACGTAGGGCTATGACAGCGTACGTGCTGATCCCCGGGGCGGGCGGGGCCGCCTGGTACTGGCACCGGATCGTCCCGCTGCTGGAAAAGGCCGGGCACCAGGCCATCGCGGTGGACCTGCCCGCCGACGACGAGCGAGCGGGCCTGGCCGAGTACGCCCAGCTGGTCACTGAGGCGGCGGCCGGGCATGACGACGTGGTGCTGGTCGCCCAGTCGCTGGGCGGGTTCACCGCGCCGCTGGCCGCGGCCAGGCTGCCGCTGCGCGGCCTGGTCCTGGTCAACGCGATGATCCCGGTGCCCGGTGAGACGCCCGGGGCGTGGTGGGCGGACACCGGGTGGGAGCAGGCCCGCATCGCCGCGGCCGAGCGGGGCGGCTACCCGGCCGAGTTCGACGAGCCCAGCTACTTCCTGCACGACGTGCCGCCCGAGGTGCTGGCCAGCGGCGCCGGGCAGCAACGCCCCGAGGTGGCGGCGGTGTTCGGCTCGGTGTGTGACTTCGCGGCGTGGCCGTCAGTGCCGGTCCGGGTGCTGGCCGGGGCGGGCGACCGGTTCTTCCCGGCCGAGTTCCAGCGCCGGGTGGCCCGCGACCGGCTCGGGCTGGCGGCGGATGTGCGGCCCGGCGGCCACCTGATCGCGCTGTCCCAGCCGGAAGGCCTGACAGGCTACCTGCTCGGTCGCTGAGCGCAGCGGGCTGCCCACCCTGAGGCGATCGTGATCATGACTTTGGGGCTAATACATTCGGCCCAAAGTCATGATCACGAACCGGGCGGAGACCGAACACCTCATCGATAGCATCGGCGTATGAAGTTCGCGATCGCGATCCCCCAGTTCTATGCCGATGGCGAGTTCGACCCGGCGGCGTTCCGCCACTACTTCTCCCGGGTCGAGGAGCTGGGTTACGCCAGCGCCTGGGCCCAGGAAATGGTGCTGGGGCCGTCCCCGCAGCTGGGGCCGGTCGAGGTGATGACCTACGCGGCCGCGTGCACCGAGCGGATCCGGCTGGGCTGCGTGGTATTCGTGTCCACCCTGTACAGCCCGGTGCACCTGGCCAAGAGCCTGAGCTCGCTGGACCAGCTCAGCCGGGGCCGGACCGACATCGGGGTCGGCACCGGCGGGAAGGGGCGGATGTTCAGCGCGTTCGGCGTGGACCCGGACCGGTACGTGGCCCGGTTCACCGAAGGCCTGGCCCTGATGAAGGCGCTGTGGACCGAGCCCAGGGTCACGTTCGACGGGGAATTCTGGCAGCTGCGCGACGCGGCCATGGAGCCCAAGCCGGCCCAGAAGCCATACCCGCCGGTCTGGTTCGGCGGGAGCAGCCCGACCGCGGTACGCCGGGCCGTCCGGCTGGGCGACGGTTTCTTCGGTGCCGGGTCCACCCCGACCGCGGCGTTCGCCGGGCAGGTCCAGGTCGCCCGGGCCGCGCTGGCCGAGGCCGGGCGCCGGGCGGCGGACTTCCCCATCGCCAAACGGGTGTACATCGCGGTGGACGAGGACGCCGCCCGGGCCCGCCAGCGGGTCAACGACGCGCTGGAGCGGCTCTACGGCCGCCGGGTGGCGGCCATCGAGGCGGCCGCGATCGCGGGCCCGGCCGGGGACTGCGTGCGCGAACTGCGCGAGGTGGCCGCGGCCGGCGCGGAGCTCATCCTGTTCACCCCCATGTACGACCAGCTGGAGCAGGCCGAGCGGCTGGCCGAGCAGGTCATCCCGCAGCTCGGCTAGGGTTCACGGCGTGGACGGGGAAGCGGCCGCTGGTTACCTGCGGCGGATCGGGATGGCGCGCCCGGCCGCGGGTGACGCGGCGGCGCTGCACGCGCTGCACCAGGCGCACCAGCGGGCGGTGCCGTTCGAGAACCTGAGCATCCACCTGGGTGAGCCGATCTCACTGGAGCCCGGCGACCTGTTCGGCAAGATCGTGACCCGGCGGCGGGGCGGCTTCTGCTACGAACTCAACGGGCTGTTCGCGCTGCTGCTGGAGGCCCTGGGCATGCGGGTCCAGCGGGTCGCCGCGCGGGTGTACGGCGGCGGTGAGCTGAGCCCGCCCTTCGACCACCTGGCCCTGTTCGTGCAGCCAGCCGACGGCAGCGGCCCATGGCTGGCCGACGTGGGATTCGGCCGGCATAGCGACTACCCGCTGCGGCTCGGCCGCCGCGACGAGCAGGACGACCCGGCCGGCCGGTTCCAGCTCGCCGCCGCGGACGGCGGGGACCTGGATGTGCTCAAGGACGGGGAACCGCAGTACCGGATCGAGCCACGGGAACGGTCGCTGGCCGACTTCGTGCCGACCTGCTGGTGGCAGCAGACGTCGCCGCAGTCGCACTTCGTGCAGGGCCCGGTGTGCACCCTGCTGACCGACGGCGGCCGGATCACGATCAGCGGGCGCACGCTGATCGAGACCAGCGGCGGATCGCGCACCGAGACGGAACTGGCGTCCGACGACGCGCTGCTGGCCGCGTACCGGGACCGGTTCGGGATCGTGCTGGACCGGGCGCCGGGGAACGGGCCAGCGGCTTAGCTAAGCCAGCTCGCGGCGGATGCAGCGGAAGCCCAGGTGCACGGTGGACGTGTCCACCGCCTCGCCCTGGCGGGCGGCCGGGCGGTAGCGCAGGCAGTAGTTGGGTGCGCAGAGATGCGAGCCACCCTTGATCACCCGGCGCGGGATATGCGCCCCGGGCTCACCCGGGACCAGGCTGTCCGCCGCCGCCGTGATCCGCGGGTTGCGCGGGGCACAGCACCCGCGCGGGGCTGGCTGGGCCGGGTGCATGACGAAATAGTCGCTGGTCCATTCCCACACGTTGCCGGTCATGTCGTAAAGCCCGTAGCCGTTCGGCGGGAAGCTGCGCACCGGTGACGGGCCCTGCCGCCGGCGGGGCTTGAGGTTCCGCCACGGGAACTCCCCCTGCCAGGTGTTGGCCATCACCCGCCCGCCCGGCGCGGCCTCGTCACCCCAGGTGAAGACGGCCCCGGGCAGGCCGCCGCGGGCGGCGAACTCCCATTCCGCCTCGGTGGGCAGTTCCTTGCCCGCCCAGGCCGCGTAGGCGTCGGCGTCCTCGGCGGCGACGTGGGTGACCGGATGCTGGTCCAGCCCGTCCAGGGTGCTGCCTGGCCCGCGCGGCTGGCGCCAGCTGGCCGCCGGGGTGTACCGCCACCACTGGGCCGGGTCGCCCAGGTCGACCGGCCCGGGTGGCTGGTGGAAGACGAGGGAGCCCGGATGCAGCAGGCTGGGGTCCGCGTCCGGGTAGTCGGCCGGGTCGAGCGGGCGCTCGGCCACCGTCGCGTAGCCGGTGGCCGTCACGAACTGGCGGAACTCGGCCACGGTCACCGGATGATCGTCCATCCAGAACCCGTCCACGGCGACCTGGCGCACCGGGCGTTCCTCGGGATAGAAGTCCTCCGACCCCATCGCGAAGGTGCCGCCCGGCACCCGCACCATGTCCTCGCTCATCGGCTATCCGCGGCTGCGCACGGGCTATTCGCGGGCCAGCATGGCTTCGGCCTGGCGCTCGAGGTCGAGGTAGGGCTGGCCGCTGACATCGATGGCCGCCCGCTTGATGGTCCCGCCGGTGAACCGGTAGGGCCGCTCGCCGGGGTAGTCGTCGGTGACCGCCGCCCCGCTGTCCCGCCCGATGCACAGGCCCTCGCCGGCCAGCTCGAAATAGCCGGGCTGGTTCTTGATGCGGCCCTCACCGACCTTGCGGTCGCCGTGGTACAGGGACAGCACGCCGGTGGAAACACCCGGCGGGTCCTCACCCTCCTTGTCGAACGACGCGGACAGGATCAGGTCTTCCCCGGTGGGCAGGTCCTCGATCGCGTCGATCTTCTGCTCGAACATGCCGACGAAGTTGTACACGTAGTGCAGCCGGTTGTCCTTGACGTACAGCGCGTGCCCGCCGAACCGCGCGCCGTGCGCGAACAGCACGCCCTGCGCGCCCGGCGCCGGGATGTCCACCTGGACCCCGATCGTGTAAGAGCGGTTGTGGATGTTCACCGCCTGGGTCTCGGGCACGTCCGCGGTATCAGGGTAGTAGAGGTAGCGATCGCGGGGGCTGGTCAGCTGCGGCCGGGGGGTGTTGAGCACTTCCAGCGGGGTCCGGTCATCCAGCGGGAAGGCCCCGTTGGCGCCAGCCTCGGCGAACCACAGGCTGATCAGCTCACGCAGCTTGCCCGGGTGCTCGTCCGCCAGGTCGCGGGTTTCCGACCGGTCGGTGTCGGTGTGGTACAGCTCCCAGGTGTCGTCGTTGAAGTGGCTCCAGCCGCTGATCGTCGGGTGCGTGGTGACCGCCTTCCAGCCCTGGTGCCAGATGGCCCGGGAGCCCAGCATCGAGAAGAACTGGGTCGGGCGGGCCGACGCGGCGGATGGGTCCTCCAGCGCGTAGCGCATGCTGACCCCGTCGAAGTGGCTCTGCGTGTGCCCCTTGATCGTGCCCGGCGGGTCCACACCCAGGCAGTCGAGGATCGTCGGCACGATGTCGATCGCGTGGTGGTACTGGTGGCGGATCTCCCCGCCGTGACCCAGGACCGACGGCCAGGACGATGATGCACGGATCGGACGTGCCGCCGTTGAACTCGTAGCGCTTCCACATCTTGAACGGGGTGTTGAAGGCCATCGCCCACCCGGTCGGGTAGTGGTTGTAGGTCGTCGGGCTGCCCAGCTCGTCGATCATCGCGAGGTTGGATTGCAGGTCGTCGGGGATCCCGTTGAACAGCTTGTTCTCGTTGACCGAGCCGTCCGGGCCGCCCTCGCCGCTGGCGCCGTTGTCGGAGACCACGATGACCAGCGTGTTGTCCCGCTGGCCGGACTCCTCCAGGTAGTCCAGCAGCCGCCCGATCTGGTCGTCGGCGTGCGACAGGAAGCCGGCGTACACCTCGGCCATCCGGCAGTACAGGCGCTTCTCGTCGGCGGACAGCGTGTCCCACGGCTTGGTGTAGTCCACGGCCGGGAACGGCTTGCCATCCGGCCCGGTGCGGGCCTGCGGCGTGCCGATCGGGTTGAGCGGTGGCAGCTCGGTGTCCGGCGGAACCAGGCCCAGCTCCTTCTGCCGGGCCAGGGTCTGCTCCCGCATCGCCTCGTACCCCATGTCGAACTTCCCGGCATACCGCTCGATCCACGCCTTGGGCGCATGGTGCGGGGCGTGCGCCGCGCCCGGCGCGTAATACAGGAAGAACGGCTTGTCCGGCGCGATCACCTTCGCGTCCTTGACGAACTCGAGCGCCTTGTCGGTCAGGTCCACGGTGAGGTGGTAACCCTCCTCGGGCGACCGCGGCTGATCGACCGGGTGGTTGTCGTAGACGAGATCGGGATACCACTGATTCGTCTCTGCGCCCAGGAACCCGTAGAACCGCTCGAAGCCCCGGCCGGTCGGCCAGTTACGCCGGGTCGAGGCGAGGTTCATCTCGTCCGTCGGGCACAGGTGCCACTTGCCGACGGCGTACGTGTTCCAGCCGCGCTCGCCGAGGACCTCGGAGATCATGCCGTTCTCCGGCGGGATCGTGCCGCTGCCGTTGGGGAACCCGGCGGCCGCCTCCGTGATGCAGGCCATCGAGTTGCGGGTGTGGTTGCGCCCGGTCAGCAGGCAGGAGCGGGTCGGCGAGCACAGCGCGGTGGTATGCCACTGGCTGTACCGCACACCCTGCGCCGCGATCCGGTCGATGTTCGGTGTCTCGATCGGCCCGCCGTAGCAGCTCATCGCGGAGAAGCCGACGTCGTCCAGCACGATGTAGATCACGCTGGGCGCCCCGTCCGGCGCCTTGGGCGGCTCGAACGGCGACCAGTCGGGCACCGAATCCCGGATGTCGACGTTGATCGTGCCGCTGAACTGCTTGCTCACCGTTGATCCCTTCCGGTCAGCTGCCCCCGCCTGGCCGCTGGGCTCACCCCTCAGCAGGGTTGCCGGTGGCCCAGCGCCTGGCATCACTCCTGAGGGGTGAGGTCTGCGCGCGCCCGGCGCGGGAGAGTCGTTGTCGTTGGTGCAAGTGGTAGGTATGCCACTAGCGGATTCCGTCTGGACCGAACAACTGGAAGTGCCAGGATGCGACGCCTCGGGAAGACCGTGCTGCTGGCGGGGGCCATTCTGGCTGCCGGGTGCCTGACGATGGCGTGCGCGCTGGTGGCCAGCGGCACCGTCGCCAGCCCGTGGGCCGGCCGGAGCGTGGCCACCAGCCCTGGACCCTCCGGCCACGCGGCCACCAGTCCCCGGCCCAGCGCGGCCCCGGTCCTGGCGGCGGCCGCGCAGCCGTCCGACACCCCGTCGGCGCCGACCCCGACGGCGCTGCCGACCACGCCCACGGCCCTGCCGACCACGCCGACCGCGGAACCGACCACGCCCACCGCCACCTCGGCGTCGCCCACGGCGTCGCCGACGTCAACCAGTTCTGGCAACCTGTTCAGCGGTGACCTCATCTGGCTGTGGGTCATCCTCGGGGCCCTGGTCCTGCTCGGCATCATCCTGCTGGCGACCCGCTCCCCCGGCCGCAGTGGCGGTGGCGGCGGCACCCCGGTGGCCTCCCGCCCGCCGCCGATGCCCACGTCCGGCTGGCACGCCAAGGTCACCGAGGCCTACTCCGAGGGCGCGGCGCTCGACCAGTCGGTACGGGCGGTGGCCCGGCAGGACGCGTTCACCGACGCGGCCCTGAACTCCGACCTGCAGCGCCGGATATACCACCTGACCGAGACGCTGTACGGGATGCGGGACACCGCGCCCACCGAGACCCGCCGCGCGCAGGTGGTGAACTCGCTGCTGGCCCTGGAGGCGGTCACCGACGTGATCAACGCCCGGCGCACCCCGGGGGGCGCCAATACGCCCCAGGGCATGGGCCTGAATGCCCGGTTGGCCGCGCTGGAATCGGCGCTCAACGATCTGCGGGTCCCGGAGCAGCCGGTCCTGTAGCGTACGCGCGCCGCGCACCCGCCCGGCCGGGGCCCGCTGCGGGTCCCGGAGCAGCCCGTCCTGTCGCGCCGCCCGCCGCACACCTACCCGGGCCGGGCCCGCTCCCGGTGGCACCCGCCTCCCCGCACGCGCGGCGCGGATTCGCCTTCGGCTCCATCCCGCCTGCCCAGCTTCATCCGCCCGCCCCCTTGCGGTTTTCCGTCCTGGCCAACTGGGTTGACTCCTCTGATACCAAGTGCTTATCATTATGATATCACTTTTTGAGTCAGGAAAAGCCCCGCAGGACGGCAGCACGCAGTGGCCAGGGTGTGCGGACAGGGAGGAAGTCATGGGTGTACCGGGAACCACCGCCGCCGGAGGGCCTGGCGTCCTTACCGCCCCCCGGCCGGTTACCGCCAGGACGCGGCCGGCCCGCCAGCCAGCCGTGGAGATATCGCATCTCCGGAAGACCTACGGGCCGGTGGTCGCGGTGGACGACGTGTCGTTCGCGGTACCGGAAGGCGAGATCTTCGGCGTTCTCGGCCCGAACGGGGCCGGGAAGACCACCACCGTCGAGTGCGCCATCGGGCTCCGGTCTCCGGACTCGGGGACGGCCCGGCTGCTGGGCCTGGACCCGCAGACCGACGGGGACGAGGTCCACGAGATCGTCGGGGTGCAGCTGCAGACGAGCGCGCTGCCGGGCAAGCTCAGGGTCGGCGAGATCCTCGACATGTACCGCTCGTTCTACCGTGAGCCGGCCGACGTCGGCGAGCTGGTCGAGGTGCTCGGGCTGGCCGGGAAGCGCGGGGACTACTACAAGTCCCTGTCCGGCGGGCAGAAGCAGCGGCTGTCGGTCGCGCTGGCGCTCATCGGGCGGCCGCAGATCGCGGTCCTGGACGAGATGACCACCGGCCTGGACCCGGGGGCCCGCCGCGACGCCTGGGAACTGATCGAGGGTGTCCGCGACCGCGGCGTGACGATCCTCCTGGTCACCCACTTCATGGAAGAAGCCGAGCGGCTGTGCGACCGCGTGGCGCTCATCGACCACGGGCGCGTCGCCGCGCTGGGCACCCCGGCCGAGCTGGCCGCGCAGGCCCGCGGCGGGAAGAGCGTGCGGTTCCAGCCGTCGGCCCCGTTCGATGACCGGCTGCTCACCGGCCTGCCCGAGGTGACCCGGGTGGAGCACGCGGGCCAGCACGTGGTCGTCACCGGGACCGGCGAGCTGGTCAACGTGGTCGTCCTCAGCCTGGCCGCGGCCGGGGTGACCGCCCAGGACGTGCAGCTCGACTCGTCGAATCTCGAAGACGCTTTCGTCCGGCTCACCGGACGGCACCTGGACAAGGAAGGAGCATCGGCATGAGCTCGCTCACCCTGCCACGGCCGAGCCCGGCACGGCGTGCCGCATTCAGCAAGATCCTGCTCAACGAGGCCCGGCTCACCTGGCGGATGCCGGTCGGCCTGATCGGCGCCATCGCCATCCCGATGGTGCTGCTGATCATCTTCGGTGAGCTGCCCGCCATGCAGATACGCTCACCCGAGTTCGGCGGGCTTACCGGATTCGATGTGTACGTGCCGATTCTCGCCGTGTTCGGGGTCGCGCTGATCGCGCTGTGGGGGCTGCCCGGGCCGCTCGTCACCTACCGCGAGCAAGGGATCCTGCGCCGCTTGTCCACGACCCCGGTGCCACGGTCCTGGCTGCTGGGCGCCCAGGTGGCCATCCAGCTGTGCCTCGCGCTGACCGCGTTCCTGCTGGTCATCGTCGTGAGCATCACCGCGTTCGGCGCGCCGGTCCCGAAGAACCCAGGCGGGCTGGCGCTCTCGTTCCTGCTGTCCGCCGCCGGGCTGTTCCCGCTCGGCCTGCTGATCGCGGCCACGGCCCGGACCACGACCGGCGCGAGTGTCATCGGCCGGCTCACGTTCTTCCCGCTCATGTTCTTCACCGGCCTGTGGCTGCCGCAGGCGCTCATGCCGCCCGTGCTGCACACCATCAGCGACTACACCCCGCTCGGGGCGGCGGTGCAGGCCATCCAGGCTTCGATGCTGCAGGGGTTCCCGCCGGTCCGGCCGCTGCTGGTCCTGGTCGCGTACCCGCTGGTGTTCGGCTACCTGGCGCGGCGCCTGTTCCGCTGGGAGTAGCGCGCCGGGCATGACCGGAGGGCCGGGCGGCTGGGCGCCCGGCCCTCCGCCGTGCTCCTGGCTGGCGGCCGGAACCGTCCGCGCCGAGACGAATCAGATGCCAGGCAACCACAAAGAAAACGTAAAGGCGGTTCATACTCGTATCGGCGTGGGCGTTGGGTCGTGGAGGCGGGGCGTCATGCAGGTGCGGCTGCTGGGGCCAGTGGATGTGATGGCGGACAGCCAGCGGCGGCCCGTGCCCGGGCTGCGGCGCAAGGCGGTGCTGGCCACGCTGGCCTTGCAGAGCGGCCAGATCGTCAGCGTCAGCCAGCTGGCCGAGGTGGTGTGGGGGGACAGCGCGCCGCCGACCGTGCTGAACACGCTGCAGAGCCACGTGTCGCAGCTGCGCCACGTGCTGGGCAGCAAGCTGGCGATCCGCGCCCAGCCGCCGGGCTATGTCCTCGATCTCGGCCCAGACGGGACCGACCTGCAGGTCGCCGAGCGCCTGCTGCACCAGGGCCAGCAGTCGGCTGATCCGGTGCTGGCCGCGCGGTGGCTGCGGGCGGCGCTGGCCCTGTGGCGCGGGCGGCCCCTGGCCGACCTGGCCGGGCTGCCCTGGCTGGAGGAGCAGGCCGGGCGCCTGGAACTGCTCGGCGCGGCGGTCCGGCGGGCCCTGTTCGAGGCCCGGCTGGCGGCCGGGGAGCACGCCGCGCTGCTGCCCGAACTGGAACAGCTGGTGGCCGCCCGGCCGCTGGATGAGCAGGCCCAGGCCCAGCTCATGCTGGCGCTGTACCGCAGCGGCCGGCAGGCCGACGCGCTGGCCGCCTACCGGCGGCTGCACCGCACGCTCGATGAGGAACTCGGCATCTACCCCAGCCTGGAGCTGCGCGACCTGGAGGCGGCCATCCTCCGGCAGGATCCCGCCCTCGACGCACCCGCGGCCGCGGCCACGATGACGCAGGCCGCACCGGCGGTACCGGTCCCAGCCCAGCTGCCGCCGGCGGTGCCGGCCTTCGCGGGCCGCGGGCCCGAGCTGGCCCGGCTCGACGCACTCCTGCCGACCACGGCCCAGCCGGGCCCGGCCCGGCCGGGCCAAGCGGTCACCCCGGTCCTGTCCGGCACCGCCGGGGTGGGCAAGACCACCCTGGCCGTGCACTGGGCGCACCGGGTCGCCGCACGGTTCCCGGACGGGCAGCTGTACGTCAACCTGCAAGGCTTCGACCCAGGCGGGGCCGCCCTGGAGCCGAGCGAGGCGGCCCGTGGGTTCCTGGAGGCGTTCGGGGTGCCCGCGTCCCGGATCCCGGCCACCCTGCCCGCCCAGGCCGCGCTCTACCGCAGCCTGCTGGCGGGCAAGCGGGTCCTGGTCGTGCTGGACAACGCGCGGGACGTCGAGCAGGTCCGCCCGCTGCTGCCCGGCTCGCCCGGCTGCCTGGCCGTGGTGACCAGCCGCGACCGGCTCACCGGGCTGGTCGCCACCGACGGCGCCTTCCCGCTGACCCTCGATCTGCTGCCCGCCGCCGACGCCCGTGACCTGCTCACCCAGCGCCTGGGGCCGGGCCGGGTGGCCAGCGAGCCGGCTGCGGTGGCCGACATCGTCGCCCGGTGCGCCCGGCTGCCGCTGGCCCTGACCATCGCCGCCGCCCGGGCCGCCACCCACCCCAGCTTCCCGCTGGCCGTGCTCGCCACCGAACTGCGCGAGGCGACACACGCGCTCGACCCGTTCCAGGGCGGTGATCTCGCCACCGATGTCCGGGCGGTGTTCTCCTGGTCCTACCGCGCGCTCAGCCCAGGCGCGGCGCGGCTGTTCCGGCTGCTGGGCCTGCACCCGGGACCGGATATCGGCCTCGCCGCGGCGGCCAGCCTGGCTGCGGCCGGCCCGGACCGGGTACGGGTGCCGCTGGCCGAACTGACCCGCGCGCACCTGCTGGCCGAGTACGCCCCGGGCCGGTATGCCTTCCACGACCTGCTCCGCTCCTACGCCGCCGAGCAGGCGCTGGCTGAGGACGGCCAGGAGGCCCGCGACGCGGCGGTACACCGGGTCCTGGACCACTACCTGCACACCGCCGGCCGGGCCGCGATGCTGCTGGAGCCGCACTCCCCGCCGCTCACCCTGATCCCGGCCCAGCCCGGGGTCACCCTCGGCGAGCCGGCCACCGCCGAGGATGCGCTCGCCTGGTTCACCGCCGAGCACGCCGCGCTGCTCGCGGCTGTGCTGCACGCGGCCGGGGCTGGCTACGGCCAGTACGCGTGGCAGCTGGCCTGGACCCTGAGCACCGCGTTCCTGCGGCGCGGATCGTGGAACGACAATGCCCGGGCCCAGCACGCGGCCCTGGGCGCGGCCCGCCGGCTGGCCGATACCGCGGGCGAGGCGCACGCCAGCCACGGTCTCGCCCTCGGGTACGCCCGGTCCGGCCGGTTCGCCGACGCCTACCCGCAGTTCCAGCACGCGCTGGGGCTCTTCGAGACGGCCGGCGACCACTTCAGCCAGGCCCACATCCACGACAGCCTCGCCTGGCTGTGCGAGCGGGACCAGCGCCCGGCCGATGCGCTCAGCCACGCCATGCGCGCCCTCGACCTGTTCCGGGCGGCCGGGGACCGGCCCGGGGAGGCCATGGCACTCAACGACATCGGCTACTGCCGCGCCCTGCTCGGCGACTACCAGGACGCCATCACCTACTGCGAGCAGGCGCTGGACGCGATCCAGCAGCTGGGCGAGCGCAACTGGGAGGCCGCTACCTGGGACAGCCTCGGCTACATCCACCACCAGCTCGGCCACTACCAGCAGTCGGTCGCGTGCTACCAGCGGGCCATCGGCCTCTACCGGGAGCTCACCGACCGCTTCAACGAGGCCGACACGCTGGACCATCTCGGCGATGTCCAGCTCAGTGCGGGTGACGCGGCCGCCGCCCAGCAGACCTGGACGGCCGCGCTGCGCATCTACGACCAGATCGACCATCCGGACGGCGATCAGGTGCGCGCCAAACTCGATCCGGCAGCGCACCGCGCGGCACCGGCTTAGCTGGGCGGCAGTGCCGGGAACGAGCCGTTATGCCTGATGAAGGGAGCGGGGAGCGCTACCTGAACGCGGCTCACAGGCACTTGCCGCCGGGCTTGCCGATCGCCACATTGACCGAGGTGCCCAGCCGGGCCAGCGTGCCGGCCGCCGGGCTCTGGGTCTTTACTTCGCCGATGAACTCGCAGGTGATGTCCACGACCTGGCTGACCCGGCCGAGCGCGAAGCCCGCCGCCTGCAGAGCCGTGGAAGCCTCGGACTGGGTGTCGCCGATCACGCTCGGGATGGTGGCCGCGTCGTACTGGCCCGCGGCGATGCCGCCCTCATGGCCCTCGGCCACCATGGTCACGTTGGTCAGGTAACTGACCAGGGTGGGCACCAGCGCGTAGCCCACGCTGCCGCCGAGGCCCAGGTTGAACAGGCTGTTCGCGCCCCAGGCGAACAGGGAGCCATCGGAGCGCACCGCCATGCTGGCGTCCAGGCCCTCGCTGACCTGGGTGATCCCGCTCAGGTTGATCTTGACCGGGCTGGTCCGGGGAACGTTGGCCGTGCCGTCGCCGATCTCGCCACTCAAGTTGATGCCCCAGGACCAGACCTGGCCGCTGCTGCCCACGATGGCCAGGGTGTCGCCGCCGCTGGTGGCGACCTGGGTCACCCCGGCCAGCGGCACGGCCACCGGCGTGGTCGTGGCCGTCTGGCCGTTACCCAGGTAACCGCTGCCCCAGGCCAGCAGGGTCCCGTCGGAGCGCAGCGCGTAGCTGGTCCGGTCGGCCGCCGCCACCTGGATGATCCCGGTCAGCCCGGGTACCTGCCCGGGGACGTCCCGGCTGGTCGTGGTCCCGTCGCCCAGCTGCCCCCCGGAATTGTCGCCCCAGGCCAGGACAGTGCCGTTAGAGCGGAGCGCGAGCGAGTAATTGGCCCCGCCGGCCAGCTGGGTGACCCCGGTCAGCCCGGGTACCTGTCCGGGGACGTCCCGGCTGGTCGTGGTCCCGTTGCCCAGCTGGCCGTAATCGTTGTTACCCCAGCTCCACACCGTGCCGCCGGCGCCCACCGCCATCATGTGGAAGGTGCCCAGCGCGATCTGGGTGATGCCGGTCAGCCCGGCTACCTGGACCGCGGTGTGCCGGTCGGTCGTGGTCCCGTCGCCCAGCTCGCCGAAGGAGTTGCGGCCCCAGGCCCACACCGTACCGTTGGTCAGCAGGGCGGCGTTGGTCTGGGCCAGGGGGCTGCTGGCGAGCTGTTTCGCGCGGACCTGCAGTCCGTGGGACGAGGGCAGTCCCAGCACGGGTTCTGGGGTGGCCTTCGGGGTGGTCGTCCCGTCGCCGTTCTCGCCCGACGGGTTCCAGCCCCAGCTGGATATGGCGGGGGCGCCTGGGAAGACGTTCTGGGTGGCCGTGGTTGCCGCGGCGGCCTGGGGGGCCGCGGCGGCGGGAGCCGCGGTGCCGGCGATGGCCGCGAGCGCCGCCGCGAACATGGTGATCCCCGTCCGCACGCCGCGGCGCGCGCTCCCGCTTCGTGTCCGCACCGCTGTTCTCGCTCTCTGCCCGCTGGCCGCAGCGGGATGCCGCACGGCCGCCCCGTGGTCTAGCCACTCTGGCAGCGAGCGCTGGAACGCCGCTGAAGCGGCGCTGAAACGGGAGGTCGTGGCCGGGAACCTGGCTGCGAGCCTGGCTGGCCGGTGTGGCCCGGGCCAGCCGCACACCCGGCCGCTGGCCTCGGACCCTGCAGGCGGGCTTCCCGCGTTCCCTAGGCTGGTTACATGGACGTTCTCTTCATCGCGAGCGTGGCGGTGGTCACCGCCGACCCGCCGGCCAGCCGCAGACTGTTCATCGACGCTCTCGGCCTGCCGCTGGAGGGCGAAGGTGATGGTTACTACTCCAGCGGGAGCATCCCCGGCAGCAAGCACTTCGGGGTATGGCCGCTCTCGGAGGCGGCCCAGGCGTGCTTCGGCACCCCGGAATGGCCCGCCGGCCGGGTGATTCCGCAGGCGTCAATCGAGGTCGAGGTGGCGGACGCGGAAGCGGTCGCGGCCGCGGGCAGCGAGCTGCAGCGGGCCGGCTACGAGCTGCTGCACCCGGCCCGCACCGAGCCGTGGGGCCAGACGGTGGCCCGGCTGCTCACCGGGGACGGGCTGATCGTCGGCATCTCCTACGCTCCGCCGCTGCACGGCGACGAGCCGGTTTAGCGGGTGTCGCTGGCTGGTTTAGCGGGTGTCCCTGGCCGGGTTGGTGGCCCGCGGCACCAGAGGTCAGTACGCCCGGCTGAAGATGAGCCGTTTCCCGTACGCGGACGGCAGATCGCACCGGACGCACCGGCCCTCCTCGGCCGGGCCCCCGGCGGGAATGACCCGCGGGGTGGCCGAGGTCGCGGCCTTGATGTCGTCCTCGCATGGCTGGGTGCCGCAGTGGAACGCCCGCGCCCAGCCGGTCTGCACCGCCTCGGCGAACTCCGGCCAGGAATCCACCGTGCGGGTGTGTGAGTCCCGGAACTCGGTAGCCCGGCGCAGCAGCAGGCTCTGGAACTCCGCGAGCTCGGATTGCAGCCGGGCGGGCGCCGAGTCCAGCGGGACCGGTGTCTTGCCCTCGCCCAGCCGGGTCGACATGAGCGCGGAGCCGGCGGCCAGGTCCCGCGGGCCGAGCTCCAGCCGGATCGGGACGCCGCGCATCTCCCAGTCGTTGAACTTGAAGCCGGGCGAGAGCTGCGGCCGGTCGTCTACGTGCGTACGGATGCCAGCCTCATGCAGCCGGGCGGCCAGTTCCCGGGCAGGCGGGAGTACCTGCCCGGCCTGCTCGCCGCGGCCGATCGGGACGATCACCACCTGGTAGGGGGCGAGCAGCGGCGGCAGGATCAGGCCCTTGTCGTCCCCGTGCGTCATGATCACTCCGCCGATCATGCGCGTGGTCATGCCCCACGACGTGGTGTGGCACAGCTCCAGCTCGCCGCTGTCCGCCGCGTACTGGATGTTGAACGCCTTGGCGAAGTTCGTGCCCATGTAGTGCGACGTGCCGGCCTGCAGGGCGCGCCCGTCGCGCATCATCGCCTCAAGCGTGTAGGTCCGCCGGGCGCCGGGGAACCGCTCGCCTGGCGTCTTCTCGCCGGTAATCACGGGGATGGCGGCGACGTCCGTGCACACCCGGGCGTAAACGTCGAGCGCGAGCAGGGTCTCCCGCATGGCGTCCGCCTCATCCGCGTGGGCGGTGTGCCCCTCCTGCCACAGGAACTCGGTGGTGCGCAGGAACATGCGCGGCCGCATCTCCCACCGGACCACGTTCGCCCACTGGTTGAGCAGCAGCGGCAGATCCCGGTGGGAGCTGATCCACTTGGCCATCATCTCGCCGATGACCGTCTCCGAGGTCGGCCGGACGACCAGCGGCTCCTCCAGCTCCTTGCCACCGGCGTGGGTGACGACCGCGAGCTCGGGTGCGAAGCCCTCGATGTGCTCGGCCTCGCGCTGCAGGTAGCTCTCTGGGATCAGCAGCGGGAAGTAGGCGTTGACGTGACCGGTCTCCTTGATCCGCCGGTCGAGGTCGGCCTGCAGCAGTTCCCAGATCCGGTAACCGTAGGGCCGGATCACCATCGTGCCCCGGACCGGGCCGCGGTCAACGAGTTCAGCCCGGAAGACGAGTTCGTTATACCAGGCGGAGAAGTCCTCGCTCTGCGGGGTCACTCCGCGTTCATCGCGCGCCACACGCAGAGGCTACCGGCATCGGCTAGCAGCCATCCTGCGATTTTCCGCCCGCTGGACGCTGCTCCGCCCACCTGATGTCCCGCTCGCATCCACGGCGAAGACAGCGCCGTCCAGCTGGCGAACCCCTGAGCAAAGCCACGCCCAGCGGATGCACGCCATCCGCGTGGAGGGCCGCCGTGCTTGACTTCGAGTGCGCGCGAACTGTGAACGTTGGGGGATGCGATACACGACCATCGGAGGCGACTCGGCGTCGGCGCGCACCGTCAGCGTGCTCAGCCTCGGCGCGATGCGATTCGGCACGACGACCGACGAAGCGACGTCGTTCGCGATCCTGGACCGGTACGTCGCGGCGGGCGGGAATTTCATCGACACCTCGAACAACTACTTGTACTTTGTGCACGGCACACAGGGCGGCGAGAGTGAAGCCCTGCTCGGCCGGTGGCGTGCCAGCCGCGGTATCGGTGATGAGATCGTCATTGCGACGAAGGTCGGGGCACGGCCCCTCGCCCCAGCGACCGGCGCCCACACCCCGCGCGAAGGTCTGTCACGTGCGGCGATCCGGGAGGCCAGCGAGCGCAGCCGGGAACGCCTCGGCGCAGAGCGGATCGATCTCTACTACGCGCACGTCCCTGACCAGAGCGGGGTTCCGCTGGACGAGCAGGTCGCCGCGTTCGGCGAGCTGGTGGCCAGCGGCATCGTCGGCCTGCTCGGCTTGAGCAACCACTGGGCCTGGCAGGTGGAACGGGCCCGGGGCCTGGCGGCCGCGGCCGGGACGGCGAGAGCCGACATGCTGCAGTATCACCACACGTATCTGCGCATGCGCACCGACATACCCGATCTGCGTTTCTCACCGGACGGTGAGATCGGCGTCGCGGACGGGTCGATCCTTAGCTACCTGCGCGCCGAGCCGGGGATGACGCTGGTGGCGTACTCACCGTTGCTCAACGGCGCGTACACCCGTCCCGACAAGGAACTGGACCGCGCCTACGATCATCCCGGGACTCGCGCCCGGCTCGAGGCACTCGATCAGATCGTGAAGGAGACAGGCGCGACGGCGAACCAGGTGGTGCTGGCGTGGCTGATCGGCGGCGAGTTGCCGGTCGTGCCGCTCATTGGCGCATCCTCAGTCGCGCAGCTCGACGAGAGCCTGGCCGCGGTCGATCTGCAGCTCAGCGCGGAACAGAGGCAGCTGCTGGACGCGGCGAACTGAGGTAACTGTCCGGCGACTCGCACGCGCCCACCGCCGCAGCGTAGTAGCTGATCTTCATATCGATGGCGTCGAGGTAGGCCGCCATCGTGTCGAGCTGCACGCGGACCCGCTCGCGGTGGGCTCGCAGGAGCGCGAGCCGCCCGTCCTCGTTGCCGTCACCGGCGCGGACCAGCTCGGCGTAGCGGCGCACCTCGCGGATCGGCATGCCTGTCGCCCGCAGCTTGGTTATCAGCTCGATCCAGCCGAGGTCGCGTTCCGAGTAGCGACGGTGCCCAGAGCCGGCCCGGCCGACATTGAGCATCAGCCCATCGCGTTCGTAGTAGCGCAGCGTGTGCCGCGTCAGGCCGGTGCGCTCAGCCACCTCGGCGATCGTCAGTTCGGCGGACGTCATACGCCAAGTCTCACGCTTCGAGTGTGCTCGAAGTCAAGCGCGTTCGCCATGGCCGCGCGACGGCACGCGACGTACCCGGCGGACGTTGCGTACCCGGCCGACGTTGCGTACCCGGCCGACGTTGCGCCGCACGCGGAAGGAGGCAGGTAGGGGGTCTACGAGATTGACCTTCACCGGTGTCACGTGGCCGCCCCTCCGGCCATCAGATGCCGGTCAAACCACGCTTGGGTTCGCTGGAGTGCGTCGAGCAAATGCGCCCGCTCGACCGGCACGTGGCCCTCCCGCGGGTAGACGACGAGCTCGCATTCCGTGCCGGTGCGCGCGATCGCGCCGAAGAGTTCCTCCCCCTGCCCCACCGGTGTGCAACGGTCCATCTGGCCCTGGATCACCAGCGTCGGCGTCGAACACCGGTGGGCGTGGAAGACCGGTGAGCGGTCGCGGAACTGGCCTGCCGGGTCGGACCAGGCGCCGTCGAGGATCATCTCGGCATAGCCGGCAACCTCAGACGTGAGGAAAAACGACTGGTTGTTCGCGACGACCGAGAACGCGACGGCTGCCTTGAACCGATCGGTCTGGGTGACAGCCCATCCGGACATGAAGCCGCCGTATGACAGGCCGGAGATGCCAAGCCGATCAGGGTCGGCGACCCCGTCGGCGATGCACCGGTCGACGCCCGACATGATGTCCTCGAAGTCCTTCCCGCCGCAATCGCCGATGACGGCCTGGGCGAACGCGTGGCCCCGGCCTGTGCTGCCTCGCGGGTTGGGCAGCAGGACGGCGTACCCGGCCGCAGCGAGCAGGACCGCGTTCGGTTCCGAGTCGGAGAACACGGCGTTCCAGCACCACGTCGGCCCCCCGTGCACGAGCACGAGCATCGGAAGGGGGCCGGTCGCACCCGCCGGGGTCATGAGCCGCCCCTCGATCTGGAGGCCATCCGTCGAGGCCCAGCGGATGGTGCGGACGTCGGGGAACTCGACCCCATCGGCGATCTCGTTGTTGAACGAGGTGAAACGGGCCCAGGTGCCGCTGCCGGGGTCGAACCGGGCGAGTTCCGGTGGCACGCCGTGCGCCTCGTGGGTCGTCATGACGACGGCGCCGCCGTCCGTGACGGCCACCTGCGGCTTGCAGACATCGGCGCCGATGTACTCCTCGGCGGCCCACGCTTCGTCGCGCCCTCCATCGAGCCGGATCCGTCCCCAGGCCGTGCCGGTCCCGTGCATCCGGCCGTAGGCGAGCGACTCCTCATCGCACCAGGTCGCGACGCCGACCGTGTCGAGCCCCGGCCAAGGGTCGGAGACGGAGCCGCCCGGGAGATCGACGATCAGGACGCTCCCGTTGAGCAGCGCGGGGTCGCTCGAGTAGCCCTCGATCACCGAGGCGTGCCGTCCATCCGGTGACAGGGCGAGTCCCTCGAGCTGCCACCGGGGCTTGTACAGCACGTCCGCTGTGCGGGCCTGGAAATCGAGGCGGGCCAGCCTCGACCGGTACCAGCCGTTGCCCGTCGGGTTCTCCGCGATGAGGGCGACGGCTGTGTCGCCCGCACCGTCCCAGCCGACCTCCCACACGCTCCATCCGGGGGGACCCACCTCGGTAACGCCGCCCGTTGCCAGGTTGACCATCAGCAGGCGGCGCCACGCACCGCTCGAACGCCGGATCCCGCGCTCGAGTTCCGACGCGCCGCCAGTGACGAATGTCCCGGACACCTCCCGGGAATACGAGCCCGGATCGGCGGCGAGGACCAGCAGCCGGTGACCGTCGGCCGACCATGCCAGCTGCTCGGCCGATCCCGGGAAGCTCGCCGCGAGGGCCGGTTCCTGTCCGGGCACCATCGTGTAGGGGAGGTGGTGGCCAGCCAGGGCGCGATCCGAGATGCAGGCCAGACGCGATCCGTCCGGCGACCAGATGGGATGGGTGTCGGCCCACGGGCCGTCGGTGAGCCGAACCGGGTCAGCATCGCCCTCCACGATCCACAGGTCGCTCGGCTGTGTTACCCCATGTTCTGAAACCACCGCGTGCAGGGTGAAGGCGAACCGGGACCCGCAGGGGGCGAATTCGATCTCCATCGGCGTGCGCACCGCCAGCAGGCGCGCCGCGGTTGGCGGCTGCCCTGCAACGCGCTCGGTCATGTCCGGTCCCTTCTCCCGGCGCTCCCGCCGGACCGCCCAGGGGGACCGCACGATCTGCACCCGGCCTCACTATAGACACGTCAGATCAAATCGCATTCGGCCTGAAAACTGCCTCTGAACTGCAAGGAGGGCCGTTTGGTGCTGCTCGATGAGATAGTGCCAGCCACGGAGTAGCTCGCGGCGCAGATGCCCGGAATTGAGTGGTCAGAGGCGGGGTCGAACCGCCGGCCTTCCGCTTTGAGGGACTCCCGGTCTCGCAGGTCACTCCCCCAGGTGTGACCTTTCGCGCGATCTACTTGCGACATCAATCCCCACTCCGCAATCCCACTCCGCCGAGGCGGCGGCGCCGCGAGGTCACGCGCAGTTGAGCGACCGCGAGTGTGGGCACCACTGTCCCGTCCCGCCTGCTTGACCCACTCCCGCACGGCGGTCTCAGTTAGGTCATCTACCCTTGTCCGCGCCCAGGCGCGCGACCAGTTCGCTGATGGCCTCGCGGCGGAAGCCCGCGACCGGCGGCCGGTACCATCGGTCCGGTCGAGCCCGGTCATTGGGTGGAGGCCGACACGTATTTGCCGATCTAGGGGTGAACATGGACCGCGATCCTCTGCCCGACGACCGCCCTGAGACCGAGCGAGTATCGACCGGGGTGCTCCCGCCCGATACCGACGTCCGAGGCTCTCGTCACCGCCGGGTACGAGCGCTATCTCCATCTCGACGAAGGGGCCGTCGCGGACTATATCCCTGCCCTCGCAGCGGCCTCACCCGACGCCTTCGGTGTATGTGTTGCCGGGGTTCAGGGGCGGCTGTTCTCGGTCGGCGACGCTGACCAGGAGTTTGCCATCGAGAGCATCTCCAAGCTGTTTGTCTTCGCCCTGGTCTGTCAGGCCCTTGGGCATGAGGAGGCGCGCCGGAAACTGGGCGTCAACAGCACCGGGCTGCCCTTCAACTCGGTGATGGCCATCGAACTCAACACCGATCGCACGATGAACCCCCTGGTAAATGCGGGTGCCATGGCCACCACAAGCCTCGTGCCGGGTACGACTGCCGACGAGAAATTCGAGAGCATCGCCGCCGCGATGTCGCGATTCGCCGGGCGGCGATTGGTGATGGACGATGACGTTTATGAATCTGAGACGGCGACCAACGACCGCAATCGGGGTATCGCCCACCTCCTTGACGGCTACGGCCGCATGTACTGCGACCCCGATCTCGCCACCGACGTCTACACCCGCCAGTGTTCGGTGCGGGTGAGCGCGCGGGACCTTGCCGTGATGGGGGCCACGCTGGCGAACGGCGGAGTCAATCCGGTAACCGGTGAGCAAGCCATCGACACCCGCTACTGCAAGCGAGTGCTGGCCGTACTGGCCACGGCCGGGCTCTACGAACATTCTGGCCAGTGGCTATACGACGTGGGTCTGCCCGGTAAAAGCGGGGTCGCCGGGGGCATCGTGACCGTGTCGCCGGGCAAAGGGGGCCTCGGCACATTCTCCCCGCCGCTCGATGCGGCAGGCAACAGCGTGCGGGGGCAACGCATCACCAGGTACCTCTCAGAGGCGCTGGGGCTCAATCTCTTTGCCTCGGCTCCTACTGCCTGATACCTCACGATCACCCGCATGCCGTCCAGTGCCACCGCGCTCAGTTGCGCCTGCCGATTCTGCCGCGGCCAACGTGTGTATGGGGCACTGCATGAAGCGCGGTCAGCTATCCCGATCCTGCGTCCGAAGGGGATCGCTGTTACTGAACTGGTCACACGTGGGCGAGCACGCGGTCAAGTGGCCGGGGAATCCGGTTGAGATCAAGCGCGCCTGCGAGAAGGCGCGCATATTGCGCCTTCCGGCCGGATCGGGTTCCCATGAACCGGTGAAGCTGCTCGCCGGAGCTTCGCCATCGCTGTGCGGGCTGCTTCTGGAAGGTCCGGAATGACCGGAGCTCGCCTTGAGCCTGGATGATCTGCTCGACCGCGGCGTGGCCAACAGCGCGGATCAGCTCGTCCTCCAGGTCGGCGGTGCACACGTAGAAGCCAAGTGCCTCCATACCGGCGCGGGACACGCTGGAGCCGAGCCCGGCCCGCTCGAGAGCGAGCCGGAAGTAGCCTTCCGCGCCGGCGTCACACAGGCCAGCTACCCTGGCGCCGATCCCGTGCGGGCCCAGCAGATCCAGGAACCGGCTGGCGTTGGCCGCGCCGTCCATCGCCACCACGCAGATGCCCCCGCTGCCGGGCATCTGGCCGCGCCGCTCTGCGAGCGCCTCAAGCGCGGCCACGTCGCTGATCCCCTCGACCAGCACGACCGCCTGCGCCGGAGTGACACTGGCGAGATCGATGTTCATGATCCCTGGCAATTCACGGGCAGCAGAGCCGCCGGCCATCAACCCCACCTTCCGAGTCTGCTGGCACCGCACCCACGAGTCGAACGGTTTACTTATCTGCCGTCTTGTGGGCGAACGCCTGACCATGTCGCCCGTCGCACATCCGTACCGATGAGCGCTCGTGCGACTAGTCCTCCTCTCGGCAGAGGCAGAACGGGTGGCCAGCTGGGTCGAAGAGCACTCGGACATTCTCCTGCGGTTGGTACCTCGCCACCGTTGCTCCGAGGGCGAGCGCCTCAGCGACCGCGGAATCGAGGTCGCCGACCTGGAAATCGAAGTGCATCATCGGGCGCTGTTCCCCATCCTCCGGCGGCCAGACAGGGGCCCGGTAGTCGGTTGCCTGCTGGAACACGATGTAGATGGACCCCTGGGGCGGGGCGAGGATGACCGTTCCCGGTTCCT